>DASWFF010000035.1:0-52706 GCA_036394375.1 Puia sp. | reverse complement strand
ATGAAGTTTGCCCTGCAGTATAGCTGGTCCACCACCTCTTATGGCGTTACGAACACGGCTCCGCTGGAAAGCAATGCCACCAAGCTCAACCAGTTCTTCAACGATATCCAGCGGGCAGCCACCAATTGGATGAGCAGTCCTAATTACCTGAAGGTGAATGGGAAAACCCTGCTGTATATTCAAAATGCGCAGATATTGTATTCCAATAACAATATCGCTATTTATGATACGCTGAGGAGCCGGCTGTCCGCCATGGGTTTTCAGATGTATATCGTAGGTATGCAGGACCGCTGGACCCCTCCGGCCCGCTATCCCTTCCGTTATGTAAAATGTGTCGATGCCATCTATCACCAGTCCTTCAGCACCCAGATCTCCCTGTGGGATCGCTGGTACGTACTGCCGCAGGCCATGGATCAGAACTGGGAGTATTCACGGAAGTATTTTGCCGACAGCATGGGCGGAATCTCCTATGTGCCCAATATCAGCCCTGCCTATAACTGGCTGATCACAAGCCCTTCCTCCCTCAACCCGAATTATCCGAGGACGGACAGCGGGGCCATGTACCGGCAATTATGCAATGTGGCTAAGATGAATGCCGACAATTCAACGCTACTGGTCCTGATCGACTCCTGGAATAGCTGGCAGGACGACTCACAACTGGAACCGGCCGTCAGTTACGGCAACCAGTACCTGGACATCACCCGGACGGAATTTAAAAAACCGAAATAGCAATGCAAAAATTCTTTATGGCAAGCAAACAGGGTTGGGTTCTTTTTCTAACAGGAAGTTTTACATTGCTATCAGCCGTCTCAAGGGGGCAGCTCCCTACGGATCCCCTCGACTATATTGATCCGACCATTGGAAACGTGGGCCAGCTCCTGCAGCCGACGCGGCCGACCGTACAGGTTCCTAACCAGATGATCCGGATGTACCCGATGCGGAACGATTATATGGATGACCAGATAGCCAGCTTCCCTTTGATCATCGTTTCCCACCGGCTGGGACAGGCCTTTTCCATAAAGCCGTATGGTAAGGCATTGGGGGCAGAAGATTCCTCCGGCAAAGGATCGTCCCGGGCCTGGACAAGGAAGATCACCTATGATCATGACCTGGAGATCACCCGCCCCTGGTACTATTCCACCTACCTGGTAGATGACGATATAACGGTGGAGTACACTCCGGGAAAAAAGACGGGCATCTTCCGGTTTCAATTTCCGGAAAATGCACCCGCCAGCCTCCTGTTCGATGTATACAACAATGGCAACAGTGAGTGGAAATTTATTTCGGCAAGAGAGATCACCGGCATAGAAACCTATCATGGCGATATCAGGGTCTATCTGTATGGCCGGTTCGACCGGGACGGAACGCAAGGCGTAGTCAGGGAGAACAGGCTCCTGCCCGATTCAACTTTCGCGGAAGGGAAATCTGTACGGGCCTGGATCAGCTTCCCGGAGGGGCCCTCGGCCGTGGCATCTCATACGGTCGAGTTCCGCTATGCCATCTCCTTTATCAGCCCGGAGCAGGCGCGCAGGAATTTCGAAGAGGAACTGACCAATACCGGTTTTGAAGACCTTAAGGCAACAGCCCGGCAGGCATGGGCAAAACTGATCGGCCAGGTGAAAGTGGAAGGCGGCACGGAAGAGCAGAAACGGTCCTTCTACTCCGCCCTGTACCGTTGCAGCGAACGGATGGTGGACATCACAGAGGATAATAAGTATTACAGCGGTTTTGACAAAACTACCCATACCACTGATCGTCCCTTTTACGTGGACGACTGGACCTGGGACACCTATCTTGCCCTGCATCCTTTACGGGCCATCCTCAATCCCGGTAAAGAAGAGGATATGCTGAATTCCTACGTGACCATGTACAGTCAGAGCGGATGGATGCCCACATTCCCCGTATTGTTCGGGGATCATGCCTGCATGAACGGGTTCCATTCTTCCATCATGTTCCTGGACGATTACCGGAAGGGGCTTCGTAACTTCGACAGCAACAAAGCATACGAAGGAATGGTGAAGAACGCGACCAGCGCCACGATGCTGCCCTGGCGCAACGGGCCGAAGACAAACCTGGAGGATTATTATTACAGCAACGGTTATTATCCCGCCCTGCGTATCGGAGAGACAGAGACCAACTCCCTGGTGAACCCCGGCGAAAGAAGACAGGCCGTAGCCGTCACCCTGGCCGCCAGCTACGATGATTGGGCCGTAGGCGAAATGGCAAAAGAGCTGAATAAAGAGAAGGACTATACTTTTTTCAGCCGACGGGCCGGCAATTATAAGAATCTCTGGAACAGTAAATACCAGTTCTTTATTCCGAAGGACAGCAAGGGCAACTGGATCGATATCGACCCTAAGTTCGACGGAGGAAAAGGAGGAAGGGATTATTATGACGAGAACAATGGCTGGACCTATTTATGGCAGGTACAAGAAGATGTCAAAGGCCTTATCGGCCTGATGGGGGGCCGGGATGCCTTCGAGGCAAGACTGGACCAGTTGTTCAGGGAAGGCTTAGGCAGGAGTAAAAATGATTTCTGGTATACCTTCCCCGATGCCACAGGCCTGGTAGGCCAATATTCCATGGGTAATGAGCCCAGCTTTCACATCCCTTACCTGTATAACTATACGAAGTCCCCGTGGAAAACACAGAAACGGGTCCGCTTCTTATTAGACACCTGGTTTAAAGACAATATCTTCGGAATACCCGGGGATGAAGATGGAGGGGGAATGTCCGCCTTCGTAGTCTTTTCCTCCATGGGATTTTATCCGGTGACACCCGGTATTCCCCTATATACCATCGGGAGCCCTGTTTTTGAGAAAGTGACCATCGCGCTGCCCAATGGAAAAGAGTTCAAAATAATAGCGAATCATTGTTCCAAAATAAATAAGTACATCCAGCACGCAAAATTCGATGGACAGGATCTGAATACACCCTGGTTTACCCATGAACAATTGGTAAACGGAGGCAGGCTGGAATTAGAGATGGGGCCCAAGCCTGATAAAGAGTGGGGAACAGGCAAACAATAAAATACATACTGATGAACAAATACATAGTTATTTTTAGCTTACTGACGATGATGGTCATGCATACGACCTATGCACAAAAGAAGCACAGCGCGGGCTCCCGGTTCCCTTCCTATAAAGGGCTGGTGATGGCCGGCTACCAGGGCTGGTTCAACACTCCGGACGACGGGGCCGGCAGGGGATGGACCCACTATGTGGCCCATGGAGAATTCGGTCCCGGCAACTGTAAGGTGGACCTTTGGCCCGATGTCAGCGAATATAAAAAAACGTATGGTACGCCTTTTAAGAAGGCCGATAGTACGCCCGCTTACCTGTTCAGCTCCTATGATGCAGCTACCACAGACCTCCATTTTAAATGGATGGAGCAGTATGGCATCGACGGTGTCTTCGTGCAACGCTTCATCGGCAGCACCAGGGGCGGGAAGGCCCTGGCGCATAATGATAAAGTTCTGAAACAGGCCCTGGATGGCTCGCACAAATACCATCGGGCGATAGCAGTGATGTACGACCTGTCCGGCATGAAGGATGATGACCAAGATCCTGAAACGGTGATCAATGACTGGAAGCACCTGGTGGACGACCTGAAGCTGACATCCGGAGGTGACCAACAGACCTACCTCTATCATAACGGCAGGCCCCTCGTTGCCGTATGGGGCGTGGGGTTCTCGGACAAGAGGTCCTACGGTTTGAAAGGAGCGGAAAAGATCGTGGACTTCCTGAAGAATGATCCGGTCTATGGCGGATGCGCCGTTCTCCTGGGAGTCCCTACCTACTGGCGGGACTTTGGCAATGATGCGGTCAAAGACCCTCATTTCCACGATCTTCTGCGTAAAGCGGATATCGTTCAGCCCTGGATGGTAGGCCGGTATAATGAGACCACTTATACTAAATTCCCCGCCCGCATAAAAGACGATATCGCCTGGTGCAAAGAGAACCATGTGGACTATGTACCCGTGGTCTTCCCCGGCTTTAGCTGGCACAATATGTACCCCGCAAGCCCTCAGGACCAGATCCCCCGCAACAGGGGGCATTTCTATTGGGAGCAGATCACAGGAGCCATCGGCAGCGGAGCGGAGATGCTGTATGTGGCGATGTTCGATGAGATCGACGAAGGCACGGCCATCTTCAAGATCTCCAAAGACCCTCCTGCAGGGGCCAGCAATTTCGTAAAGTTCGAGAGCGATATTCCATCAGATTATTATTTATTTCTTACCGGCTATGCGACGAAGATGCTCCGGAAAGAATTGCCTTTTCAAAAGGATGTTCCGCAAAAGCCATCCGGTTCGAAATAAGGGAATACTCACTGTCAACATTTTTGTTATAAAGAACCTGTATGATCTATAAATTGTCCCTTTGCTTCGCATTGCTGTTTCTTACCGGAAGATCCTATGCCCAATCCGAATATCATTTTGCTACCGGCTTCGATTCCGCCAATACGGCTTATGAAACGATAGGAAGAGGCGTCTGTACCGTCGCAAACGGGGTCTTACAAACAAAAAAAGCCTATGCACGCCTTGGCCAACCGGATTGGAAAAATTATTCGATCCGCTTTAGCGCACGCAATCCCGATACGGCAGACCCCGTGCAGATCTGGGCGGGATTCCGGGCATACTCCCGGGATGACCGTTATATTATAGGGTTGAGAGGAGGAACGCAAAACAATGTATACCTGAGCCGTCAGGGCTATATGGGAGCAGATGAATTCCTGGCGCTGCGCCCGCTGGACTTTCACCCCATGCCGGGACAATGGGTCGATTTCCTCCTCGAAGTATGCGGGGATCGTATCCGGGTATTCCTGAACCATCAGACGCTACCGATCATAGACATCACCGATAAGAACGCCAACCTCGCTCCTTCTGGAAAAGTGATCCTGGGAGGCAGCTGGCTGACGACAGAATACGATAACCTGTCCGTCACCGGACTGCCTGACGACTACCTGAAAGGCCGGCCTGTGAAAGAATATACCGTAGAGATGACGACCGCAGATAAGGAAAAGAAACGCCGGACTGAAAGAGCGGCCTATAAACCAATCGTAGTCGATACGCTGGTGGATACGCGAACGACCATATCCTTAGACGGCAACTGGCTGTTCATGCCCGGGTATGAACTGGCAGGAGAAGGAGGAGTGGTATCTTCCGAAGAGGAAGCAAGGGCAGTATCTCCTTCAGAGAGTGATAAGAAATGGCATTGCATGAATGTGCCTGACTTTTGGAACCCCATCCGTATCTGGTTGCATGGGGAGACTTTCGGACCTCATGCAAAAGGCGCATCCGACGCCTATTTCCAAAAAGAGACGGACCGCTGCACCGCTTATACTTTCGACTATAAAAAGACAGGATCAGCCTGGTACAGACAATGGGTGGAACTTCCCGAAACGATCAAAGGAAAGGAGCTGGAACTGTCCTTCGATGCGGTGTCCAAAGTGGCCGAAGTATGGATCAACGGCGTTCATGCGGGGGGACATATCGGTATGTTCGGCGCCTTCCGGGTCAAGGGCGCCGGTCTGTTCAGGCCAGGAAAGAACCTGGTGGCGGTAAAAGTGGTCCGGGATTATGTAAAGGATATCCGGGATGCCGATAAGGTGGTCGATGTGGCCGTCAGCGTGCCCGTCACCAACAGGATGCTGAAGGACCTGGCGCATGGGTTCTATAATGGAGATCCTGCCGGTATCTGGCAGCCGGTCACGCTCACCATCACCGACCCCCTGAAGATAACGGATGTCTATATCCGTCCGGATCTTACTGGAGCCGTATTCGAAGTCACCGTGAAAAATAATACGGCAGGCAAAAAGACCTTTTCCCTGGTTACGGATATAACGGAAAAGAATGCGGAACCTGCCAGGGATTTGCACAGTGTCCCCGGCAAGCTCTTATACAAAGGCGGGTCGCTACCAGACGCCTCCCTTAATCCGGGAGAAGAGAAGAAGTTTGTCTATACTATAAAAGACCTCCACCCCCGCCTGTGGTCCCCGCAATCGCCCAACCTGTATGATTTTGTATTCCATATCATCAGCGACCGCCGGGAGACGGATAGATCCACGATTTGCTCAGGCTTCCGGACCTTCGAATCAAAAAACGGCTTTCTCTATCTGAACGGGAAAAAATATTGGCTGAGAGGCGGCAATCAGACCCCCTTTGCCCTGGCGCCGAACAGCACCGCTCTGGCCGATCGCTTCTTTCAGTTGATGAAAGCCGGCAATATCGAAGTGACCCGCACCCATACCACCCCTTATAATGAATTGTGGATGGACGCAGCCGATCGCAATGGCATCGGCATCAGTTTTGAAGGCACCTGGCCCTGGCTGATGCTCGCTAATGCCATGCCGGATACCAGCCTGATAAGATTATGGGCGGAGGAATGGCTGGACCTGCTTAAAAAATACAGGAACCACCCTTCCCTGCTTCTCTGGACGGTGAATAATGAAATGAAGTTTTATGATAATGAGCCCGATTTTGAAAAGGCAAAGCTGAAAATGAGGATCATCTCCGCCGTGGTGAAAAAGATGAGAGAGATCGATCCCTCCCGTCCTATTGTCTTCGACTCGAATTACAAGCGGAATGAAAAGAAATTCGGGGCAGCGTTTTTTAAGGAAGTGGACGACGGCGACATCGATGATATTCATTCCTATATAAACTGGTACGACTATACGATCTTCGGGCAGTTCAACGGGGAATTTCAGAAAAAGAACAAAAATGAAGGGCGGCCGCTGATCAGCCAGGAAATGTCGACAGGTTATCCCAACGCAGAGACAGGGCACGCCACCCGGTTCTATACTTTAGTGCACCAGACTCCCCAGGCCCTGATCGGCAACCTGGCCTACGAATACAATGATCCCGCCTATTTTCTCCGGAGCCAGGGTTTTATCACCGGGGAATTGGCCGAAGCCTTCCGCCGAACGAATGACAAGGCATCGGGCATCCTGCATTTTGCGCTGGCGACCTGGTTTCGCAACGTATACGATCCTGAAAAGATAACCCCTTACCCGGCGTACTATGCTTTAAAAAGAGCTTTACAACCTGTGCTCGTCAGCGCCGAACTCTGGGGAAGACATTTCTATTCCGGGGAGCGCTTGCCCGTTAGGTTTTGCTTCGTCGATGACCGGGAGGATGGCTCCGATCTTGATCCCGGTACCCTGCATTGGGAACTGGTTACTGAAAAAGGAGCTTCCATCGTTTCCGGTGAAATAGCGGTCCCGGCCGTACAACATGCAGAAAGGGTATGGCTGGAGCCGGAGATCCTGATCCCTTCTCTATTGCCAGGGAAGAAAACCCCGGCCCGGCTGCTATTGAAATATAACGTCAACGGAAAGGCCCTGTCGGAAAATGAATATGAACTATTGCTGGCCCAAAAGAAATGGAGCCAGGGATGGGCCGCAGGATCGGCGGCAGGGTCAGCAACAGGGGCAGCCGGCAATAAAAAAATAGTCCTGGTTGATTACGGCAATATCAGACCGGCTTTCGAGGCCCTGAATATCCCTTTCACCTCCGCAGCTTCGGTGAGTGAGGCGATAAATCTAAAAGGGGATGTATATGTATTCGCGGGACTCGACCCGGGTAGCAATGTCCCCGGCAACATCGACTCCGGCAAAGGCACGGAAGCCGATATAAGTCGGATCCGGTCGCTGATCGAAAAAGGCGGAAAGGTATTGCTCCTGGATGCGGCCGCATCCTCCGGGAAGCTCTACCCGGAATATATCAAAGGTAGGATAGCAACGACAGAAGGAGATATTGTAAATATGGAAATACCGGAGTCTTCTTTATTCGACGGCATCGATGAACTGGATCTGCGGTATTTTAACAACAACCGGCGGGAACTGCCGTCCGCCTGCAAGGCATCGCTTAAAATTAACCGCGACCCTCATGTTGAGCCACTGGCTTCTTATGTAAGGGTACATGGTTATATAAATGGGGATATGCAGAAGCGCTCGTTATATATGGAAACCGTAAAGGGGTTCACGCTGGTTCGTATCCGGGATAAGGGAGAGGCAATCCTCAGCACCATGTCCCTGGAGAAAGCCGTTACAGACCCGGTTGCGGGAAGGCTGTTAACCAATATGCTGGAAGAATTGTCCAAAACATTATAAACCATGACCACGGATCAACCATCCACCCATCAGTAAATTACAAAGCATGAGAACTACCCGAATCCGTATACTCTTCTTTTTAACGGTCTTTATACCTGGCCTGGCCGGTAACACCCGGGCACAATCCCCTACGTCTTTTGTCGACCCCCTGATCGGCTCGGGCGGGCACGGCCATGTATTTGTGGGGGCCAGTGTCCCTTTCGGAGCGGTGCAATTGGGCCCTGATAATTTCTATAAGGGATGGGACTGGTGCTCCGGGTATAACTATGGAGATAGCATGGTGATTGGCTTTGCCCATACCCATTTGAACGGCACCGGCATCGGCGACCTGGCCGACATCCTTATCATGCCGTATACCGGCGCCATAAAGACCGACAAAGGTTTGGAGAAGGCGCCCGGGAGCGGCTATGCCTCCCATTATTCCCATCAAACAGAAAAAGTAAAGCCCGGCTACTACGCCGTTGACCTGGATGACTATGGAATTAAGGTGGAATTGACCGCCACCGAAAGGGTGGGCTTTCATCAATATCATTTTCCTCCGGGAAAACAGGCGCATGTGATCGTCGATCTGAAGGAAGGCATCAACGACCGGGCGACAGATACATATATCGAACAAGTCGATGCCTATACCCTGAAGGGTTACCGCCGTTCAAAAGGCTGGGCAAAAGACCAGTGGCTGTTCTTCGCGATCCGCCTCTCAGAACCCGTGAAACAATTTAAAGTATATAATAACGATACCCTGCTGGAAGGAGCAGCCGGCAAGGGCGATGCGATCAAAGGATTAATAAGCTTCGATCAGGCGCCTTCCATGCTGAAATTAAAATGCGGCATTTCCCCGGTGAGCCCGGAAAACGCATTGGCCAATATTGAAGCGGAAATTCCCCTTTGGGATTTCCAGGCCATCGCACGGGCAGCCGATGAGAAATGGAATAAAGAATTATCGAAGATCACCATAGAAACAAAAAGCGCGCGGGACAAATGCATTTTCTATACGGCTTTCTACCATACCATGATCGATCCCGCCCTCTTTAATGATCATAACGGGGATTACCGGGGCGCCGACAAAAAAGTATACCACAACGCCCCCTTTACGAACTACACGGTCTTTTCCCTTTGGGATACCTATCGGGCCCTCCACCCGCTGTACACGCTGACGCAACCCGAACGGGTGAATGATATGATCAACACCATGCTGGCCATCTACCGGCAACAGGGCAGGCTGCCCATCTGGCATTTAATGGGTAATGAAACAGGTACGATGGTAGGCATCAGCAGCCTGCAGGTGATTGCCGAAGCTTATTTAAAAGGGTTCAGAGGTTTTGATGCCGGTGCAGCCTTCGAAGCCGTTAAAAACACGGCCATGGGAGACTCCTTAGGGCTGCTGTACCTGAAGCAAGGCAAGCCCATTCCTTCGGATATACAAAGCCGTTCAGTGGCAAAAGCGCTGGAATATGCTATCGGGGATGCCAGCATCGCCCTGATGGCAAAAAAAATGGGCCGGCAGCAGGATTATGAATATTTCCTCAAAAGATCCCGGGATTATAAATTGTATTTTGAACCGGCGACCCGTTTTTTCAGGGGCCGGCTGTCTTCCCCTCCTTCAGGGAGCGGGGGGTGGAACCCCGTCTTTGATCCGCTTAAATCCTATAGGCCCTGGGCAGCGGACTATGCGGAAGGCAATGCCTGGCAATACCTTTGGCTGGTGCCGCAGGATCCGCAAGGGCTGAGCAGGCTGCTGGGTGGCAGACAGGCTTTTCTGGCAAGGCTGGATTCTTTCTTTACGTTGACAGCGCCGCCGGACACTAACGAGCTGGGGGATCTCACCGGGCTGATTGGCCAGTATGCACATGGCAACGAGCCCAGCCATCATATAACTTACCTGTATGCCTATATGGGCCAGCAATGGAAGACGGCAGAAAAAACACGCACCATCCTGAAAGAGATGTATCATGACCTCCCCGACGGAATCATCGGTAATGAAGATTGCGGTCAAATGTCAGCCTGGTATATCTTTTCCTCCCTGGGTTTCTACCCGCTGTTCCCTGCCTCAGGTAAATATATGATCGGCAGTCCCCTCTTTGACAGGGCAACGATAAATCTTGCTGCAGGCAAACGATTTGTGGTGGAGACGATCAATAACAGCGATAAAAATATTTATATCCGGAAGATAGAATTGAATGGCGCCCCCTATACGAAAAACTATTTGCTTCATAGCGATATCATAAAAGGCGGTATAATGAAGATCACTATGAGCGAAATGCCAATCAAATAAGTCTAAACCATTTTATGAAAAGAAATATTTTTGTCCTTTTATTCGCGGGTACCCTCCTGTTTCAAACGACTTCCGCGCAGCAGATCGATACGGTGCTTGCCCATTACAGCGAACATTTCCAGCAAGAAAAGATCCATCTCCATTTTGACAAAGCCAGGTACAATAAAGGAGAAACGATCTGGTATAAAGCCTACCTGATGGCCGGTTTCGATCCCTCGGATTACAGCAGGACCCTTTATATCGACTGGTATGACCGGGCTGGCAAACTGCTCAGACATGAGGCAGCCCCTATCTTCGAAGCCTCTGCGAGGGGCCAGTTCGATGTGCCTGCCGGTTATACCGGCGGATTTCTGCACGTCAGGGCCTATACAAAATGGATGCTGAATTTTGATTCCGCCTTCCTGTTCAATAAAGATATCCCGGTGTGGCAGGACAGAACAGTCGCAGTTTCCCGGCAGTCCCAGACCGCATCCATGGAAAAGCCTGTGTCCTCCATTCAGTTCTTTCCGGAAGGAGGTGACCTGGTGAACGGGCTTTTATCCCGGGTGGCTTTTAAAGCCGTCAATTCTTTCGGTCTGCCCGTAAAGATACACGGGGTGGTGAAATCCGGCAGCGGTGAGCAGGCAGACTCCCTCAACGTGGAACATGATGGCATGGGTAGTTTCTTCCTGCAGCCTGCCGACGGAGAAACGTATATAAGTACCTGGACGGATGAATATGGAAACAACTATACTACTCCGTTACCATCTGCTAACAAAGGCGGTGTGACCCTCCAGGTACAGCCCCATGCTGCCAAAAGCCTGGTCGTCATCAAACGCAGCGATCCGTCGGGGGATAATCTCCACTCAGTTTTCGTGGTGGCGCATATGAACCAGAGTGTTGTATACAAGGCTGCCGTAAACCTTACAACCCGGAACTCGGCCATTGCGGAGATCCCTACCGATACCCTTCCAACGGGAGTGCTGCAGGTGACCCTGTTCGACGCCAACTGGACCCCGCTCGCCGAACGGGTGGTATTCATCAACAATCGCCGGCACCTGTTTGCCGTACAGGTCAGCACCCTGGAACGCAGTCAGGAAAAAAGAGGCAGGAATGTGATCGGGCTCGATATCCCCGACAGCAGCCTGACCAATCTCTCCGTATCCGTCACCGATGCAGGCATGGCCACGGAAAGCAACACCATTATTTCTCAGTTACTGTTATGCGGCGATATAAAGGGATATGTGTTCCACCCCTCCTATTATTTTTCGGCGGATAATGCCCCGATCGCGCAGCATATCTTACAGCACCTGGACCTGGTGATGATGACGCATGGCTGGAGAAGGTTCAACTGGAATGATATCGTGCGCGGTAAAGTCCCTTCCTTAGCTTACTCCCGCGATACGGATTATCTCCGGATCGAAGGCAGATTCTATTCTCCGGGTCTGAAGCTGCTGCCGGATCAGAAAGTGATGCTCGTACTCCAATCGAAGGACAGCAGCCGGCAGCGATTGCTCTTACCGGTTCGCCCAGATGGAAGCTTCAGCCAGAGCGGCGTATCTTTCTTCGATACCCTGAAAGTGTTTTACCAGCTCCTGGGGACCCGGAAACAAACCGGTGCCGTCACGATACAGGATGGATTGCTGACGGCGCCTAAGAGTAGCCCTGCAATCAAAGCTGCCGGGAAAGCAGACGGCAACAGCGGAGCCCCGGCACTGCCCTGGCTGGTGGATGACACGACCGGATGGTCGCGCAGCCGTTACTTTGCGCAGGAACAGGAAAAGCTGGACAAACTGGCCAAAAGCACAACCCTGGCCGACGTGGTGGTTTCGGCAAAGGCCAGACGCCCGGTGGACCTGCTGGACGACAAATACGCTACCGGCCTGTTCAAGCGGCCTTCGGATTACCAGTTCGATATGATGAACGACCCCTGGGCCCGGAACTCGGTGGATGTCTTCGCTTTTCTAAAGCAGATGGTCCCGGGGCTGCAGGTGCAGTACAGAGACGACATTCCCGTGCTGGACTGGAGAGGTGGCTCCCCTACCCTGTTCCTGGATGAGACGAGCATGCGGGCTGAAATGATAAAGGACATACCGGTGGCGGACATCGCCTATGTGAAAGTATACCGCCCCCCTTTCTTCGGGGCTATCGGGGGTGGAAGAGGCGGCGCTATTGCGATCTATACACGGAAAGGCGGAGATGAACAGGTCGCTACGGCCAAAGGGCTCGATTATAAATTCCTGGTAGGTTATACCCCATATAAACAATTCTATTCCCCGGATTACTCCCAGCTGGCAACCGGCGATTCTCCGGACCTGCGGACCACCTTGTACTGGAATCCGATGGTATTGACCGATGCGTTTAACCATAGCGTGAAACTGGAATTCTACAACAATGACGTCAGTAAACGGTTACGGATCGTGGTGGAAGGAATGAATGCGGAGGGCAAACTTACCAGGGTGGAGAAGGTAATTGATTAAAACGGGGGCTGCCCCGCCAGGGGGCTGGAGATAGGCGCTTTCCCTTGAAGAGGTATAATCATGGCGTATAGAGGTATTTGCTAAAAAATATATGCAATAACTTTGCAACCTGTTAACAGTAAGCCCGTTTTTGGTCCAAGATCCTTGTTTCTCCTCGACAATTCTACAGGACAGAATGCTTAGGAAGGCCGTCTCGCCGGAGTTTGCCTAGAGACGGGTTCCGGAAATATAACCCGTCTCCGGCAAACCTCTGATGATGGGAGAGCTTCGCTCGCAACCTTCGTCCGAGCTTTGCTCGATCCTCGGTTGGGCCAGATGCCTGTGGCATCTCAAGCACTCTGAGGCGGTTTTTTTTTGCCCGGCGCCGTACGCCTGCCCGGCGCGAGCCGGCTACATCAGGTCCCTGAGCCGCTCGTACAAGGTAGCAAACAGGGACACCCTTTCCTGGTAAATACGATGCCGCTGCTCATCAGGCTCATAGGTCTCCCGCACCTGGATCAGGCCGGCCGAATCCTCCAGGTCCCCGATGATTCCCAACGCATAGAATCCTATAATAGCAGCCCCGATAGCCGAAGCATCCGCCACGCCGGTGACATATACTCTTTTGGAAAAGATATCCGCCACCATTTGCAGCCAGGCTTTTGAATGCGTAAACCCACCACTGGCATAAATATGCTGTATAGGACCGATCGTTTCTTCCAGGGATGTCCCCACCTGGAATAAGGAATAGCTGATCCCTTCCAACAGGGCCCGCATAAAATGACGCTGCTCATGGCTGGAACGGATCCCGAAGAAAACGCCTTTCGCGTCCGCATTCCAGATAGGCGCCCGTTCTCCCTGCAAATAAGGCAGAAAGATCAGCCCTTCAGATCCCGGGGCCACCGTGTCAGCTGTCGCCACCCAATCGCTCAGTTCCTTCGAACCGGCTCCTTTCTTATCAAGGAACTGTTCAATATACCATTGCACTACGCCCCCCCCATTATTGGTAGCCCCTCCGGAGATATAAAGTTTCTCCGTAAGGATATAATTAAAGATCCGCTCCCGGGGATCAAACTCGGGGGCCGCAGCCGTCATCCTTACCGCCCCGCTGGTGCCGATGGTCAGTGTCGTTTCACCCGGCAGCAAGGCCCGGCTCCCCAGGTTAGCCAGACAGCCATCACTGCTGCCGATGATAAAAGGCAGCCCCTCCGGCAGGCCCAGCAAAAGGCTAAAAGCCGGCATAAGCGAAGACTCCCTATGCGTGCAGGGAACAGGAACCGATAAATGATCCGCTGTAATGCCCGCCTTCTCCAGGGATTCTCCATACCAGGTAAAAGCATAAATATCGAACAGACCGGTGGCGGAGACGATGGAGTAATCGACCTGGTATTTTCCGAATAGCCGCCACCAGAGATATTCCTTAATAGAAATGAATTTTGCAGCCTGCTGAAAAATAACCGGCTCCTTATCTTTCAACCATAACAATTTGGACAAAGGGGACATCGGGTGTATGGGAGTGCCCGTCTGCCGGTAGATCCTTTTGCCAGCCTCGCTGCTCTTAAGAGCGGCTGCATAAGGCTGGCTCCGCAGGTCGGCCCAGGTGATGGCATTCGTCAGGGGCACACCCTCCTTATCCACGACGATCAGGCTGTGCATGGCGCAGCTAAGGCTGATCCCCGCAAGCCCCTTCCGGTGAGCGGTCTTGCCCGCCACCTCTTTCAGGACGGAGACAAAAGCTTCCAGGAGCCGGGCCGGATCCAGTTCATGACGGCCATCGGAATCGGAAATGGCGGAATAAGATTCTCCCGCCGTAGCCAACACTTCCCCCTCGTCCGTAAAAGCTACGGCCTTGGTATTGGTGGTGCCGATATCGATACCGATTATATAAGACATCAGATTAGATCAAATCCTTCAACTTGCCCGCAACGAAGTCTACTTCTTCCTTCGTATTGTGTTTGCTGAAGGAGAACCGTACGGTGACCTGGTTAGGATTATTATTGATTGCCCGTATCACGTGCGACCCCTGTTCTGCACCACTGGTGCAGGCGCTGCCGCCGGAAGCACAGATATTATTGATGTCCAGGTTGAACAGCAGCATTTCCGACTTCTCTGTTTTGGGAAAGGATACGCTCAAGACGGTATAAAGACTTCTGCCCAGTGGATCGCCGTTGAAGGAAATCCCTTTTACCTGTTTCTTCAGCTGCTCCATCATATAGACCTTAACGCCTTTGATATAGGAGCTGTCGTTTTCAAAACCAGCCGTAGCCAGTTCCAGCGCCTTGGCAAAACCCACAATACCATACAGGTTCTCCGTGCCCGCCCGCATATTGCGTTCCTGGGACCCGCCATGTATATAAGGATGAATCTTGACATTCTCATTGATGTACAATAAGCCTACACCCTTGGGGCCATGGAACTTGTGCCCGGCTCCCGTGATAAAATGCACCGGCGTATTCCGAAGGTCGAAAGGGAAATGTCCTACCGTCTGTACCGTATCCGAATGAAAGATAGCGCCATATAATTTACATAATTCCCCGACGGAATGGATATCGAGAATATTACCCACTTCATTATTGGCATGCATAAGGGTCACCAGCGTCTTTTCTGCGCTGCCGGCCAGCTTCTGCTCCAGGTCTTCCAGGTCGATATGCCCGTTGGGTAATAAATTGACATAGCTGACGGCTGCCTCTCCTTTGCGATGCAGATGCTCCACCACATGTAAAGTAGCATGATGCTCCAGGGGGGAAGTAATGATATGCGTACAGCCCAGATCCCGTACCGCCGCCGTAATGGCTGTATTGGAGCTTTCCGTGCCGCCGGAAGTGAAAAATATTTCTGCCGGATGCGCATTTAAGATCTTACCGACCGTCTTCCGGGCCGTCTCTATCGCCAGCCTTGACTCCCGGCCATAAGAATAGATGGAAGATGGGTTACCGAATTTTTCCGTCATGTAAGGCATCATCGATTCCAATACCTGTGGATCCAAACTAGTCGTAGCCGCATTGTCGAAGTAGATTCTGTTCATAATGGCGAAAATGAGGGCGGCAAGATACGAATTCCCGGTTATATCGAAATGTCGGCTGGCTTACCATTGCCCTCCGGCCAGGAGACCTATGGCTTTTCCGGCGGGTCTACGGAGCGATGAACTCCTTGATGTCCTGCATGAGCCGCAGCGCTATATTATTGGCCGTGGTCTCGAAATTACTCTCGGCATAGATCCGGATAATGGGCTCTGTATTGGAAGTGCGGAGATGTACCCAGTCATTATCAAACTCTATTTTCAGGCCATCCTCCGTATTGACGGGATGATTTTTATATTTCTTTTTGATCCTGTCAAAGATAGCAGGGACATCGATACCTTTTTCCAGCTCGATCTTGTTCTTGGAAATGAAATAATCAGGATACCGGGACCTGAACGAGCGGATCCCATTTTTATGGTGTGACAAAGCGCTGAGGAAAAGGCCGATGCCGATCAGCGCATCCCGGCCATAATGCAGGTCGGGCACAATAATACCGCCGTTACCCTCTCCCCCGATCACAGCATCTACCGCCTTCATTGTATTGACCACATTCACCTCACCGACCGCAGAAGGATAGTATTGGCCTCCGTGTTGAAGCGTAATCTCCTTCAGCGCCTTCGTACTGCTCATATTACTCACCGTATTTCCGGGTTTCTTTCCCAGAACGTAATCCGCTACCGCTACCAGAGTATATTCCTCGCCGAACATGCTCCCGTCCTCACAGACGAAACACAGGCGATCCACATCGGGATCCACTGCAATGCCCAGATCGGCTTTTGATTTCTGTACGGTCGCACTCAACCCTGACAGGTTCTCCGGTAAGGGCTCCGGATTATGGGCGAACTTACCTGTGATCTCCTCGTTCAAAAGGATCACTTCTTCCACGCCCAACGCCTTCAGCAAAGGTGGTATAAACAAGGTTCCCGTTGAATTGATCGTATCTACGACGATCTTATAGTGTTTTGCCTGAATGGATTTCACATCCACCAGGGGATGGTGGATCACGGCGTCGATATGTTTCTGAAGCCAGGATTGATCGATGGAATAGCTACCCAGTTTGTCCACCCCCGCGAAAACAAAATCTTCTTTCCGGGCCTTCTCCAGGATGGCGGCGCCTTCTTCCGCACTGATAAATTCGCCTGCGTTATTCAATAATTTCAGGGCATTCCACTCCTTGGGATTATGGCTGGCAGTAAGGATGATGCCTCCCGCGGCCTTCTCCCCCGTCACGGCCAGTTCCACCGTAGGGGTCGTGGACAATCCCAGATCGATGACATCCAGTCCCAATCCCATTAAGGTGCTCACCACCAGGTGGCTTACCATCTCCCCGCTGATACGGCCATCCCGGCCAATTACGATCTTCCTTTCTTTATTGATCTCCAGGATACGGCTGCCGTAAGCGGCAGTAAATTTAACTATATCCAAGGGAGACAAGTTATCACCGGGTCTGCCTCCAATCGTACCTCTGATACCGGAAATGCTCTTGATCAATGCCACAATGTCTGGGTTTAATTGCTACAAAAATAAGGGTTTGACAGGCGGGACAGATTACCACTTAGTGGGTATTCTTAAGATTTGAATTTTTTCGAAAAAAGAACCCCAAATATTGAATAAAGGGAAACATTAAATGAATAATATTCAAGCAACTAAAATGCCAGAAAACAAATAAATAATTATTAAATATCAACATTTTACACATATTGCCCCTATAATTTAGCCCCACTCGCATAATTTTGTCAAAAGATTGGCTATTATGGATAATTCCACCGATTGGTTCCGGGAATGGTTTGACTCGCCTTATTATCACCAACTATATTTTGAACGGGATGAAAAAGAAGCTACCACCTTTATCAATCGTCTGCTGTCGGTCCTGCACCCTCCGGCGGGATCCCGGATCCTGGACCTGGCCTGCGGAAGAGGGCGCCATTCGCTCATATTGGCGGAAAAAGGCTTTGACGTAACAGGAATCGATCTTTCTGCCCGCAATATCGCCTATGCCCGTCAATTTGAAAAGGAGAACCTCCATTTTTATCAGCACGACATGCGTCAGACCCTGCGCACCCGGTATTTCGACTATGTCTTTAATTTCTTTACCAGCTTTGGCTATTTCCGGACGGCAAGAGAAAATGAGAACACCATACGCACCGTAAGCCTTTCGCTGAAAAACGGAGGCACTTTCGTACTCGACTATCTCAATACCCCCTATGCTGAGGATCATCTGATCCCTCATTCACAAAAAGAGATCGGCGGGGTCGTCTATATGCTTACCCGATGGTCCGATCAAAAGCATTTCTATAAAAAGATCCATATAGAAGATAAAAAAGCGGACGCGCCGTTGGAGTATACAGAAAAAGTAGCCAAATTCTCCGCCGACGATTTCAGGAAGATGCTCTCCCTGCATGGATTGCAGATCCGGGAGGTCTTCGGAAATTATGAGCTGGACCGGTATGACCCGGTGAATTCCCCACGCCTGCTGCTGGTAGCCCAAAAGGAGACCACAGGTCTCCTCCCCGAAGGGGCATCATTAGACCCGTCGTAAAAAATGCCGGCATTTTTTACGACGCTGGATAGTCATCATGCCCCCAGAAAAAAATAACCGCCCCGGAAGATTCCGGAACGGTTCCCTTTCAACTTGCCTTTCACTCTTTATATTAGCTTCCTAACATTTTGTGATCTTTTGCTCTTATCGGTAGCAGTACCTTTATCAGGCAAAGGCCCTGTACCGGAGGTTCTTCATAGGATAAGGTTTAATCGGATTATTTCTATATAAACCAGGTAGGCTTTCCTCTCTTCCCGGTCTATGTTGGTTTTCAGCCACAAAGGTAGGATGCGCACTATCCGCAAACAATAGTAGTTCTCCCTTCGCGCCCAATTCTTTTCCACCGTGATATTGCTATTCAAACTGCAGTTTTTACATGCTATCATAAACAGATATACGCAATTATCCTTAGTGTGGAGAAATACAGAAGCGTAAATAGGAGGATTCTCCGCCCGCATTCTAATTTGCACCTGCGTTCGTGATTATTCAAAACTAAAACACTTAACTATGAAAAGGAATTTCACTCCTTTCCTGCATGGCTCACTATGCCGTGTAAGGTATCTTACCCTCTTGCTCTTATTCTTACTCTTTGATTACGGCAACCTCTTCGCACAAGTCAGCCCGGCGCATGTGGTCGTGGGCTACTGGCAGAACTGGGGGGCTACCACGGACAGTCCTCCCTATATACCCTTGCGGAATATAGACTCGAGGTACAATGTGATCGACATCGCTTTCGCCGGCACCAACCCGGATTTCGCTACCCTTAATTTCGCACCGGCAAATGGAACAGTGGCCGCTTTTCAATCCGATGTGCAATTCCTGCAATCGCAGGGGAAAAAAGTGCTGCTCTCTATAGGTGGCCAAAATGGCACCCTGACCCTGACAAGCACAGCCCAAAAGCAAGCTTTCATTACCTCCCTGGAAGCCCTGCTGGACCAGTATAATTTCGACGGGTTCGACCTGGACCTGGAAGGGGGCACTACCCTGCAACTGGACAACGGGGATAATAATTTCATGAGCCCTACCACTCCCAAGGTAGTCAACCTCATCTCCGCTGCCCAGCAGGTCATCAGCTACCGGCAGGCACAAGGAAAGACCTGCTGGCTCACTATGGCGCCAGAGACTTTCTATGTAGAGACAGCTTATGCCAATGCTTATTCTCCCCTGGTAGGGGCCTATCTGCCGATCATCTACGGACTGCGTAACCAGCTTACTTTCCTGCAACCGCAGTTTTATAATACCGGTAGTGTAACAGGCCTCGATGGTAAGAATTACTCCGAGGCCACCCCGGATTTTACCGTTGCCATGGCCGAAATGCTGCTGACCGGTTTTGCCGTAAATGGTCTCAACGGAGGCACACAGGTTTTCCCCGCCTTAAGACCCGACCAGGTGGCATTCGGTTTGCCGGCCACCCCTGCTGCCGCTCCTTCCGGAGGTTACTATTCACCTGCGGGCGTTACGCAGGCGCTGAATTACCTCACCAAGGGACAATCCTTCGGCGGCACTTACAAACTGAAAAACCCTGCGGGATACCCGGGTCTGCGAGGCGTCATGAACTGGTCGATCAACTGGGACCAATCCGGTGGTTATGCTTTCGCGGCGAATATTTACAATTTCTTCTTCGGGAGCACACCGGGCAATACCCCACCGACCGTAAGTTTAACTTCACCGGCGGCGAATGCCAGCTTTACCGCTCCAGCTACTGTCACCTTGCAGGCTACCGCGGCTGATGCCGATGGCACCGTCACCAAAGTGGAGTTCTTCAATGGCAGCGCCAGCCTGGGAGTAGTTACCACGGCCCCTTATTCTTTTACCTGGAGTAATGTAGCGGCAGGCGCCTATACTCTTACAGTCGTAGCCACCGATAACGGCGGAGCGACCACGACCTCTACAGCCGTCAGCATAACGGTGAACAACTCTACCGGTGGTAGCACGGGTAATTGCGCCGGGATAGCCACCTGGAGCGCCAGCGCAGTCTATACTGCCGGCAACCAGGTCGTCTATAATGGTAATTTATATAGCGCCAAATGGTGGACACAGGGCAATCAACCTGATATCAACACCGGTAGTGGCCTCCCCTGGACATTGGTAGGCGCCTGCTCGGGTACGACCCCGCCCGGCAACACACCGCCGACGGTAAGCATAACTTCACCGGCTGCCAACGCCTCGTTCACAGCTCCCGCCAGCATTACCCTGCAGGCTACGGCCGCTGATGCAGACGGCACAGTAGCCAAAGTGGAATTCTTTAACGGCAGCGCCAGCCTGGGTGCAGTCACCACGGCTCCCTATACGCTCACCTGGAGCAATGTGGCAGCGGGCACTTATAACCTTACGGCCAAAGCCACGGATAACGGAGGAGCTACGACAACCTCCGCCGCAATAAGCATACAGGTGACCAGTAGCAGCAGTGGCGGCAATTGCGCCGGCGTACCCACTTACCAGCCTTATCCGGCTGTCTACAACATCGGGGACAAAGTAGTGTATAATGGCAAACTCTATCAAAGCACGTCCAATGGTTTGTATAACGTCACCCCCGGCACCGCCGACTGGTGGTGGACGCCCCTGGGCGCCTGTACAGCCGGAGCAGTCAACGCTGCCTCCACAAGCTCCGGCAGCGCCTTACAACCAACAGTTGCCAATCAGCAAAAGGGCCTGATCGTCTATCCGAACCCTGTAACAGGCACGGATATCCAGGTGCAGTTAACTGCTTATGCAGGCGAAAAAGTATCGATCAGCATCAGCTCCGTTGCGGGTGATGCTCCCGTGCTGCACCAGGAGCTGGTAGCTGCCGGACAGGGCGCCCAGTTGGTCAGACTGGATCTGACCCATCTGCCTGCAGGTATATGGATCCTGAGTGTGAAACATCCGGTCACGGGTCGTGTGGAAACGGCTAAAGTGATCCGCTTATAATCATTTAAACATAAACAAAACAGGGAGGGCGGCAGTAGTCGCCCTCTTTTTTTATTGATAAATATCAACGAACGCGGGCTCCATCCTTATGATCTTCGCGTCCTACAATTAATCAAATAATGAAGCAATTTACGCCAGGCCGTTGCTGGCTCATCGTTTATGCAAGCCTCCTTCTCTCATTCCCTTTTTCAGGCAGCGCACAAGGATATAATGAAGGGTTTTCCATGAGTCATGAATTCATGCCACTGAAGATCGTCGAACGGGAGAACCTGCCCGTTCAAAAATTTACAGGGGATGACTTTAAGCTGGGTTTTTCCAAACCTTTGTTCCTCACACCCACCAAATCACAGTATTTCCTCCTGGGGATCAATTATGAATTCCTGCATTTCAGCGATGACCATGCCGGGCTGGATGTCAAAACCGTTTACAGCATTAATCCCACGATTGGATATTCCATGAGGCTTTCCCGCCAATGGAACCTGACCGCTCTTTACTCGCCTACGCTCAATTCGGACCTGAAAAAGATCCAGGGCAGTGATATACGGTCAGGCGGGATCCTGCGGGTTAATTATCGGGTAGATAGTAGCTTTTCCATACGCGCCACACTTGGATACAGAGATCAGTTCTTCGGACCTCAGTATATCGTCCTGCTGGGACGATTGGTCTGGTTTCGCACCTTATTTCTCTTTCTTTTACTTTCCCATAGATGGCTGGTTTTCAGTTTCTTATAACACCGGCTATTGATTTTAAAAACTACCTTTACAAAGGATAACAACATTTTATTCGACTAAAAATTCGACCAAATTATGTTGTTACCAATCAGACCCATTTGCAATCGCAAAAAATCCGCAGGGACGGAACCAGTCTTATACAGATTCAGTATTGCTACAGTGCTGAAAAAAAGACTTTACTCAACACGGAGATCGCAATACCCCCAAACTTCTGGACAAAAAAAAGTTTATGTATTTCGGACAAACTGCCTGCCGCCTTTGGAGCGGCGCAAACCCGGAATGCCGAATTAAAACGGATGCTGCGGATAACTGAGGATATTGTGGAATATGCGGTCAAAAATAAATTCAGAGACCCAGTAGCTTTCGCCAAAGAGACATTCAGGGGTAAGCCTATTACCTTTGAGTCATTTGATTTTAATTTTTACGAAGAATTTGTGGAGTATATGATGTATGAGCACACCCAACGCCGTAGAAAAGAAGTTATTAAGGGGTTTAGGGTCAGCACTATTGGTAAAACCATCAAGCAATTGCGAATTTTTTTACGCAACAGGATGCGGATGAGTATTTATTCGAAGGAAGATAGAGAGAAAAAAAACTCTCGCACTCGCACATCATGCAGGATGCCGATGCTGATATTCTTTGTTTTGGTAATCTTAAATGGTAGAATTATATTGCTCAAATCGAATTAATCCCTTCTTTTGGCAAGGTTGGCTGATAAGTATTTTAACCAACCATCCTTCCGTTTCAGGCTTGCTCAGTAAAAGATTTTGATTGACCAGTAAGTTTGTATTATTAATACAAATTATATTGCCATCCACCGGCATGTGTACTTCAAACCTAAGGCTGTCAAATTGAATGTTCGCCAAGACTGCACCCCTCTTTTTGAAACCATAAACTCTTACAAATTCTATTTTTTTTATTTGCTTAACACCTGTAATCCTAAAATTAGTAATGCCTATGAATGCTTCAGTATTATGAAAGTCGATCCATTCATGGCTGGTGGTATAATATAAATCTCTCTTCAAGGTATTGGCAGGGTTCATACTATAAAGGTATGTCGTATATAAATACAAAGCAGTAAACCTTATCACTTCAAAAAGTAACTTTTATCAATTTTTGAATTTATAATCCTTGAAATGTCACTTAAGCTACGCGACCATTTGCATTTTACATTGACATTATTAATTAATTTTTTACTGACTTGCTGCAACAAGCACTTCGACCCCATCATCTGGAAAACTAGCCCAATCCATTAATATTTTACTATCAATGGGTTCATATATTTCCTTCTTATTGGGATCATCCGGAAGTTCTTTAATTGGCACCAACATAAAATAATGAAGTTCCATATAGTCTAAGCGCTTATCCATTGTAAAGCCTTTAACCTGTACATATCGAAACCCTCTATCTTTTAATATCTGCAAACCTTGTACCGTTAATTTGGTAGTGGATTCAAAATTTTCTCTTGTCTCATTTTTCATTTTTCAAAAAAATTTATCAAACATTTCATGGTTGTACGGAGGATGAGTAAAATTCCCAGGATCACTGAATATTAAGAATAATTTCAGCTCGTTTTAAAGCATCATCAATTTTATAGAAAATTTTACCATTGCCGATCTTTTCATTCAGATTATAAAAGTTAAATTGATTTTTAATATTTTCATCCACATCCGAAATAAAAAGTATAATCTTTCTTTCAGAAAGCACCCTTATCACTTTTTCAAGCACATGAACATCAGCTGGATGGATCTGCGGGATCCGTTTGAAGCGGATTATCAGGATTTTTGGACGTATCTCCAAAGTACGCAACGCTGAAATGTACTTATATAATATTTCCATGGGAACGTTGACAACAAGTTCGAATACCTCTACCCCTTTAGGAACATATAATTCATTCTCCTCATTTGGAATCCGGTAACCATTGAGATGTCTTGATTTCAAATGACGAATCGTTCCACGCGTCAAAAGTAGTGAAATGCAAATGGCGCCAACAAATAAAGCTGTCCGGAGATCAATAAAAATAAAAGGAACAATTATCAAAATGATCATGATAATATCTTTGATACTTAGAATCGTCTTTCCCGGATGGCGCTTATAATCTCTCATTTCCTTTTTCTTATTAATTCAAGGACACCATTGATAAAAGTCAATGGGTGAATAGGATTACCAGGTATATATAAATCAATTTCATACTTGTTCAGGAAACTGCGGTTCACCGCAGGAGTGTCGGCAAAAATTCCTCCGCTGATAGCATCGGTTCCGGCAAGGATAATGATCTTCGGATCGGGAATGGCATCATAACATATCTGTAAGGGCCCAGCCATATTTTCACAGATAGGGCCGGTGATGACGATTCCATCGGCGTGCCTCGGAGAAGCGACAAACTCGATCCCAAAACGGCCCATATCAAAATTTACATTGCCACAGGCATTCAGTTCCAATTCGCAGCTATTGTCTCCCCCGGCAGATACCTGTCTCAATTTTAAGGAGCCGCTAAAATATTTCGCTATTTCTTTTCTGATGATCCCGGCATTAAGCATAACGGGGTTTTCTTCCCCTTCTTTTATTATTAATCTATCCCTGGAGTTAGTAGCCATTTTGTAATCCCGGGTAAATTGTATTTTATCCGGGCAGACAAAGGTACATTCGCCACAAAAAGTGCATTTACCCAGGTCAATGCAAAACGGATCGCCGCTGATAGCGCCTGTAGGACATAATTCGATCAATGCTTGTTCATCAACTGCCGTATGGCTGATTACCGGGCGGCCCTTGTAAATACCCGGAACTTGTGCCTGCGTCAGATCCGGTATGTACTGCTTGCCCTGGTGAAGGAGTATCTTAATATTTTGAATCATAGCTTATTAGGTTATTTGTTACAGATCATGCCCGCAGTAACTCAGATCAAAGCTTTTATTACAAATTGGAAAATCTGAAATTTCGTTGTTGCGTACAGCCAGCGCCACCGCCAACCAATTATGCAACGAAGGGTCCTTTATTTTATAATGCACCAATTCTCCCTGATCACCGGTAACAGCGCAATGACAAATTTCCCCCCGCCAGCCCTCTATGAGGGAAATAACAAATAAGCCCGGCCCTGGTTTTTGTAGTGCAAGCGGTTGTACATCTTCTTGAGGGATATTTTGCAGCCATTGGCGGATATAGCCAATAGACTGCAGAATTTCATCCTTGCGTATCTGCGTACGGGAATACACATCACCATGATGCTTGACAACAGGCAGATGGTCCAATTGCCCAAACAAGGCAAAGGGATGGGAGCTCCGGATGTCACGGGAAATACCCGATGCACGGGCTGTCATGCCGACTGTTCCGATGGATTCAGCCTGACCGGGTGTTACCACGCCGGTTTTTTCCAACCTGGCCAGTACAGTAGGTAAGCTTTTCATTTCATTATACATCTCTATGAAATCCGGTTCATACTCGTCCAACAGGTCGCTTAACCTTCGGGCAAGTCGCCGAGTGAACGGAAAATTCGTTTTTCCGGCCCTTATCAACCCTTTTGACAGGCGATTCCCACACCATTCCTGCATAAAATTAATAATCGGTGTTCGCAATCTGCCAAAGACAACACTACCCAACTGATATCCAATATCCGTACAGATAGCGCTCAGGCCCCCGGTGTGAATAGCCAGGCGTTCCAACTCCAATGCCAGGGCCCTGTCAAATAACAGTTCCCCGGCCGCTTTGAACCCGCTTAAATTCTCCCAGATAGTCACAAAAGCGGTCGTATGCCCGACTACTGTATCTCCTGCAATAGATTCTGCCAATATGGTGCGCTGGAGTAATTTTTTCTTGTACAGCAAAAGGGATTCCAGGCCGCGGTGCTGGTAACCCAACTGGATCTCCAGGTGAAGGATCTGTTCCCCGTTACAGATAAACCGGAAATGCCCCGGTTCAATGATACCTGCATGAATAGGGCCCACACCCACTTCATGCAGTTCTTCGCTGTGAATCTGGTAAAAAGGAAAATTTTCAATCCGGTCATCCTTGTTGTTCCTGTTAAAAGCATACCGAACAGGCTTTAACCAGGGGTGATCTGTGTACTGGATACCGAAATTTTCATGCAGTTCCCGTTCGAAAATATGAAAGGAAAGATGATGGGCGGTAAAGGAGACTATTGGCTGTGCGTTATTCTTCGCCATTTCTGCGGAGGAAACATAAATAGTGTGTTCGGTGTCATTGGCAATGCAGCAGATCAACTTTATTTGGCCGCCCTCTGGAAACCCGTAATAATTGACACAATGGCATTCCTGCCTCTGTACCAGCTTTGTATTCAACTCCAAAAAATCATCATACTTCAAAACAGGAATGCTTTGTAGGGGAATGGCCTGACCGTTCAATATGGTAGAATAATTCTTCATACTATTTTGGTAAATGCTGGATGGCAGTATTAATCAGTTTTACAAATTCAGCCGGCGGGTTTAACCCCAGGTAAACAACCAATACCAGGAAAACATACTGGCTCAGGGATTCAACCGGGCTGATCCTTTCCATTGTTGCTTCATTGAAACCTATCGGTTTAATAAAAAGCATCTTAAAGATATTTTTCCCGAATGACCAGATGATCATGGTCAACAATATAAGGATAATTATAAGCAGCCAGAGATGGTTGCTTTCGAACAGTGAACGGAATATCAGGAATTCGCTTACGAACATACCCGATGGAGGCATGGCCGTTACAATAAAAAAACCGGATAGCAATACCAATGCCCCGCTGATATTGTATGAAAAATAATCACCCGCATCATATATGCTTTTGCTTTTATAAATGCGGTACACCTGGCCTACCTGGAAAAACATGGCGGACTTGGCAAATGAATGCAGAATGAGGTGCAGGATAGCCGCATAATACCCAATACCACCTGCAGCCAGGCCCAGTACGATCAAACCCATATGCTCCACGCTGGAATAGGCGAACATACGTTTGAAATTCTTCACTTTAAGCATATACACGGTAGCGACAAAAATGGATAAGATGCCTGAAATGAGCAGTATTTTACCCGCCCAGGGGAAAATTGAAGTATGGCTGATGATCTCATAGAAACGGAAAATGCCGAGGAACCCTACATTCATCAGCACGCTGCCGAACAAAGCGCCGGCTGGCGAGGGAGCCTTGTCCTTTGCATCGATCCCTACGGTATACATAGGCACTAAGCCCGCTTTAGAAGTGAAGCCGGTGAAAATAAACAGGAATGCCAGTTTCAGCCAGAAAACATTAAATGCTCCTGCGCTGGTTAATAATACTTTGTAATTAAGATCTTTGATGCCTACCTGTTGCACAGCGACGGTCAGAAAGAGTATGCCGATAAAAACCAATGTGATGCTGATGGAACAGACAAATACATATTTCCAGGTGCCCTCCAGCGTACGCACATTCCGCCGATGATAGATCAGTGCGGATGCACTCAATGTGGTAAGCTCGACAAAGATCCAGGTAATGGCAATATTATCAGATAAATAGGCAGCGCTTAAGGCAGAGAGCAGGATCACCATCGCGGCGAAATAAATACTGCGCTGGCGGGGGACATCCTTCTCCGTGCTAAAATAAATAAAGCTGTGCAAAAAAGCGGGCACACTGATAATACTTAAGGTTATTAGCAAAATAATAGCTAATGCATCGGGAGTAAAGTAACCCAGCTCTTCAATATCCTGGTGGTTGTATTCATAAATGGTCAAGCCCCACTGCAAAAGAACAAAAAAGCTAACCAATAAATAATTCACTGTCTTATTCCTGTTAACGAATAAGGCCAGACTAATAAGTATTGCGGCGATAAGATAGCTCCCGATCATGGTTTTTCTCTGCTTATAATTGTTTAATCTTTCAGATTTCTCAACTGGTCTACATCCTGTTCTTTCAGGATGTCACCGATCTTATTTACAAACACTCCCAATATTAATACGCTCGCAAAAATGTCGAGCAATATGCCGATATTTACCAGCATGGGCATTTCTACTCCTACAGCCAACGACAATACGAACACCCCGTTTTCAATGACCAGAAACCCCATTACATGGGTGATGATCTTTTTCCTGGATATAATAAAGTAAAGGCCTGTAAACAAGGCGGATAGAGCGGTTACAAAAAATATTTTACGTACATGGCCATCCTGGATGGCATTAGAAAGCAGGAAAGAGCCGAGGATGATGGTGGTAATAATGACCACTGAAAGAAAGTCCGGGAGGAACGGATCTGATTCACGGGTGATCTTATTCTTTTTGATCACATAGTTCAGGAAATAAGGGATGGCAATAGTTTTAAACCCGATGGTTTCCGTCAACACAAATAAAAGATTGACCACGTTGATTTCAATGAGCTCAATAAAAGCTACACCAAACAGCAGAACGCCCTGTAAGGCCAGTACAACAGTATAGGTATTCAATCTTTTTGACAACCCCATGTGAACCAGACTGATGACAAAAGCAATAAGCAAAATATTGGTCATTCTTTTTTCTTTTTCATTAAACAATTTTTCCAAGCATTAACAATACCCCCAGGAATATCAGTAAAGACATCGAGGTGAGGGTAAATATGTATTGCGGATTATGATTCATTCTGAACCTTGCCATGAATGATTCGATGACGCCTATAACTACCGCAAAGAACAACTGTGTTATAATAAAAATAGGTATGGAAAAATATAATTCAGAGCCTGGAGTAAGAAAGAAGTTGGCGATAAGAGCGCCGTACATAGCAAACTTCAGGTTGGTGGCATAAAGTAGCAGGCCTAAATCAAAGCCACTGTTATCCAGTATCATCACCTCATGTATCATAGTGAGCTCCAGGTGTGTTTTCGGGTCGTCTATGGGCATACGGCTGTTTTCAATTAAAGCAATGATGGTGATAACAAATGCAGCCAATACCCCAACAGCATAGGAAATATAAGTTCCAAAATGCAGCGAACCGAATATTTCCTGAAAGGAAGTGTGCCCGGTAAGTAAAGCAAATGATCCCATCAGGATAAAAAAAGCTGGTTCGGCCAAGAGAGAATACAAGGCTTCCCTGCTTGCGCCCATGCCTTCAAAGCTGCTGCCGGTATCCAGGGCAGCAATGATCGTGAAGAATTTGCCCAGGGCCAGGACATAGGCAAAAAAAACAAAATCGCCTTTAAATGAAATGAGGCCCGGCTGGCTACCGAAGGGGATCATAGCAATTGCCATAAGCACGGAAGCAAAATAAATGCTGGGCGCAATCTGGAAAATAAAACTGGTAGTTTCACTATACACGGCCCCCTTCCGGAACAGACGCCATACATCTTTCAGGGGTTGAAAAATGCCCGGCCCTTTGCGACCGGAAAAAATACTTTTTGTACGGATGATTATCCCCGTAAAGAATAAACTGGAAGCGACAATCAATAAAAAGTTCAGTATAGCCATTGTCAGACTTTTTTAAACAATTCAAGCAAATAAAGCGCAACTTCGATCAATATCGGTAATAATATAGCGATGCTTATAAATACCACCCCGTATAGAATATAGAACTGTTCACTGCCATTTTGCAGAAAATTGAACCGCCCCAGGAATCTTTTGAAAGATCGCAACGGTATGTCGATAAAAATTGCTTCCATCTTATCATAGGGATGCGTCTGGGAATGAACTGGTTTGGGGAAAATATCCTTAATTTCTTCTTCTCTTTTATTCATCATCAGAAAAGGTCTTATCAGTTTACGGTAAGAACGGACGAACGAGTTGGCAGTATATTGAAGCCGTGGAGTAGTCGTCCTATAACCGCAAGCCCAGGTGGTCGATACGGTTGCCTTTCTGACCGCAGTCAGTTTCCACTTCAGCCAGTACACAGCCATACATATAAGCAGGAAGGCAACAGTTGTCAGGCTGACAGTTTGCAGGGTCTTCACAAAAGACGCCGAGGATGCGGTGATAGTTTGTGACCTGGCAAGCAACGCGACCGGTGAAGTGACCAGGCTAATAAATAGCTGGGGTAGTAACCCGATGAAGATTATAAAGAAGGCTACTATGTATTGAGGGAACAAGCGCGGGAATCCGGCCTCAAATATAGGTGCAGGATAGGGATGGCGTGCGGTTCCTAAAAAAATGATTCCAAAAGCTTTCGTAAAGCACAGCATGGCCAGGCCGCCGATGAGCACCAATCCGAAAAGGGCGGATACAAGCACTACAGTGGATGAAAGCGGATTAGCCGTAATGCCGTTGAACAATCCCGCGTAAATCAGGAACTCCGAAATGAACCCGTTGAACGGAGGCAGCCCGCAAATGGCCAGGGAAGCAATTAAAAATAAGGCAGCAGTCCGGGGCATCTTTTTGATCAAACCGCCCAATTGCTCAATATCCATGGTATGCGTAGCCTGGTATACAGTCCCGGCAGTATAAAATAAAAGTGATTTGAAAAGAGAGTGATTGAGTGTATGTAACAGGGCCCCGGAGAAGCCTGCAAATGAAAGGTAGGGGTTATTCATGCCCAGGCCCAAACAACCCAACCCGATGCCGATGCCTATGATGCCGATATTTTCGATGCTATGGTAGGCAAGGAGTTTTTTCACATTATGCTGGATAATGGCCAGCATGACACCATACACCCCGGAGATCACTGAAATAATCAGAATGGTATATCCCGCGAGGGTATAGTCCAGTTTCGTCAGCAATAACATCCGTAAAATACCATAGATGCCCAGCTTGATCAGCACCCCCGACATGATCCCCGATACATGCGAGGGGGCGGCCGGATGTGCATAAGGCAGCCAGGTATGAAACGGAACAAAGCCGGCTTTAATGCCAAAGCCGGCAAAAACACATAAGAAGAACAGAAAGCTAAGCGCGGGATGTACATGCGCCGTATATTGGGTGATGGCATGGAAATCATACGAACCGGTATGCGAGCTGATCCAGATGAAGGCCAGCATAAGGAGCATGACGGAAATATGTGATTGAATAAAATAGTTGATGCCCGCTTTAAGCGTTTCCGGTTTTTCATGTTCAAATATGACCAATAAAAAAGCGGCGATCGTCATTATTTCCCAGGCACACAAAAAAACAAGCGTGTGCTGAACACAATAAATGCCGATCATGGCAAAATGATTCAATACATAGCTGATATAATGGAGGGTAATGTCGGCAGGCCTCTTTTCGTACGCTTTCATATAACACCTCCCGTAGAGTATTCCTGTAAGCATGGTGAAGTTCATCAGCAGAATGAACCATCCTGACAGGGCGTCCGCCCGAATAAATATTTCGCCGAAAACAGCTCCCCCATGGAATCTTTCTTCAAAAGGCCTGTTTTGTAAGGCCCGTATCGCAATCCATGAGCTTAACCCGCTGCTGAGTAAGACAGCCAGGAGTGCAACATCCCCTTTTCTTCTTTCCTTAGCAAGTAAGATGAGGAAAGAAAAAAGAAAAACAAGGACGATAATGACAATAACCGGGCTCACATTTATAATAAATTTAAAAAAGTGGCGGCGATAAGCGCTATAATAAAGAACAGGCCATACAACACATACATCTGTATCTGACCATTATGTATAAAGGTAAAATAATTCATAAATCCTATCAATCGGTTGTTCAGCCTGTCAATGATCCGTGTTTCAAAAAATTCGCTGTAATGCGACAGATAACTGCGGGTAGATGGAAAGACAGTAGCGCTGTCTATCTCATGATATTTCTTTTTCTCGGCAGTGAGAAAGCTGAATAGTTTGGCCAGGCTCTTGGTAAATGACTTACCGGTGTATTGCATCCTTGCATTGGGCGCCGGGTATCCACATCCCCAGGTAGGTAAGAAGACCCGGGGTTGCTTCCTGGAAATGCGGCTGCGTATATAATAGATGAGAGCAATCAACACGAGCAATCCCAGGGAAGTCCTTCCGGTCGTTATCAGCACAGGAGACAAGGTATTCATAGCAGCACCCGGCTGGAACGAGCCGTCAAAGACTTTGACCACGGGAATGAGGGAAGTCATTACCGCATCTGGGAAAATACCGATCAGCAACATCCCGGTCAGGATCAGGAACAGGGGCACCCGCATTACCGTTGAAACTTCATTCACCGGGAGAGTGAGAGGAGTTCGAGGAGTCCCCAGGAAAATAGTGCCGAATGATTTGGTAAAAGTGAGCATGGATATACCGCCCACCATCGCCAAGGCGGCAATGCTTAGAATCATCAGCAGGTTGAATTGCACGTTGCTGGATTTTATCCCTTCTACCAATCCGGTGTAAATAAGAAATTCGGATACAAAACCGTTGAATGGCGGAAGGGCGCCGATTGCCAGTGACCCGCACAAAAAGAAAAAGGCAGTTAGCGGCATTTTTTTCAATAATCCTCCCAGTTGCTCCATGTCGCGGGTATGTGTTTGCTGGTAAAGATTACCCGCCGTAAAGAACAAAAGCGATTTGTAAAGGGAATGATTCAGCGAGTGCAACAAAGCGGCCGAAAAACCTAGGAAAAATATCAATGAATTACCGGTAGCTTCGCCGATTAACCCGATACCTATCCCCATACCGATAATGCCGATATTTTCGATAGTACAGAAGGCCAGCATGCGCTTAAAATCCCGGTGGACGGCAGCATTCAGAATACCATACAATGCAGTCAGCAGGGATAAAATAAGAATAGCTTCGCCTGTTTGTAAAAAGCCCGAATGAAGATATGTGATGACCCGGAGTATTCCATAGATGCCCATCTTAACGACTACGCCTGACAAAATACCAGAAATAGGGGAAGGCGCTACCGGATGCGCATGAGGCAACCAGGTATGGAGTGGGATAAACCCGGCCTTGATGCCAAAGCCGAGAAAAAAAATTGCGAAAAGCCCGGCAGGCTGATATTGGCTGAAGAACAGGCCGATTGCGGAAAAATCGAAGGAACCTTCTGAAAGGTACACCCGTATAAATGCAATGGTCAGCAGGAGCACCCCGATATGCATCTGTATAAGATAGTTCACCCCAGCTTTCAGGGTTTCGGGTTTTGCATGCTCGAACATGATCAGCAAAAGGGCGGATAGAGACATTATTTCCCAGGCAACCACAAACGCCAATCCGTGTTGTATCATGCATACCAGGAGCATAGATACATGGAGCGCCACAAATAAGATCCAGTGAAATGAAATATTGTTTTTCTGCGCTCCGTATGGCTTCATGTACCCTTTCCCATATAATGCGCCGTTTAGACAGGTAAGATTAATAATAAGCATAAACCAGGCGGAAAGCGCGTCGATACGTATCGGAATATTACCAAATGGACCAGGTAACCAAAAAACAGATTGGATGTCCCGATGCTCAAATAACACCTGCAGTACCGGGACAGTGCTAAGAAGTGAAATCGTTATTACCAGAAGAAGTCCTACGGCGGACTTCTTTCTTTCCGGCAATAGAGGTATCAGGAACACGCTCGTAAAAAGCAATGTCATTAGAACAATAATCAAATAGAATGCTTCCATCAACGATTATTATTTAAAGCTCACATAAACAAAACATAAAGAAGGTATGCTTTTTTTATGCTATTATATAGTATTTGTCTCCCTTGCCAGATTTATTTTTTTTATTGATTTCCCTATTTTCCGGTAATAACGTTTAACATTGACCCGGAATACATCATATAACAATGCAAAAACCAAAATAAAAGCCGGGATATAAAAAGAATAAAAATGAATAAACCGGAAACCATAAGCTCCCGACAGGGCGCCCGTTATAAAAGACAGGATAATGACCATCTTAAGCACAATACCGGATTTTAAAGCAGATTTATCATCATCCCGAATGATTATTAACTGCGCCAATTCAATACCTAAATCGGTGAAGGTTCCTGTTAAATGGGTAGTACGTACGACAGACCGAGATATCATAGAAACTAAAGCATTTTGCATTCCCATAGCAAACAGTAAACTACCGGCAAATACCTGCCGGTCAGCTAAACTATTTTTGTAATAATTTCCTATAGCCGCTATCGTTATAAGAATTCCGAATTCCAGCAAAATGGGGATTAAGTATGAATATCTTTGATTCTTCCCGATTATATCGATAATAAGACTGGAAATAAATGCCCCACCCAAAAATAACAACATCCATAAAGCTATCACCCAGGTGGTTTTCCAATCTTTCAGAGAAACTTTTTCAGCAAACAGAGCAGCGTGCCCGGTAACATTGGTAGTTAGTATGGAAAACCCAAGGAAACCTTCGGCATTGACAAATCCGGCGGTCAAACTTAATAAAGTAGCCAAACGAACGTTATGAATATGAGTACGCCGGATTCCTGTATGTTTTAGCATAATTTTGGGGCATATTTATTGTTTTCCGATAAGGGCGGACAGGTTCATAAACCATGTATTCTTCCCTGTTTTTTTCTAATGCTGATCTGCTGTGTGAAGGGAACGTTTTATCTGGTTAAATTGTATCCTTGCCATTTTAATATTGGCCCATTGCTGTGCATCTCGGTCCATTGGATTAAATTCTGCTAAATCCTTCGCAGTCCTTTCTACAAAACGGGTCACAAGATGCCCATTTACTTTATGTTGCAACAAACCTTTCATAGCGGTATCAATATATCTTTTTACCTCTTCCTGCGAAGTTGAAAATAAAATTTTATTGATGAGCTTACAACGATAATCATTAATAGTTATTGACATAAAAATGGTGCTTTTATTTTGACTTATGGCAGTTAGTGATTTGAGGTATGGTCTTCCAACTGTCATGCCTTTATATAAAACTTCAGCAGGCCATCTAACTCACTTTGTACAACATTATAAGATGACGGTATTTCATCCTGCCAACTGCAATACGTCACAATTCTTGTACCTGCAGGCATTTCTTCTAATTCCTTATATAAATAGCCACTATAATAGTTGTACAATGCTGCTGAATACTCAATACTATCATCTATCTTATCAGTGCCGTCCAGGTTTTCGAAAAAAGAGTTATAAAAATAAAAATGGTTGTATTTTTTAAAATTTACTTGTGTAAAATTCCCATGAATAAAAGTCACATTGAATAAGCCAAGAATATTTCGAGCGGTTTCTGCATGCTCAATCAAGCTATTCCTTTGCTCTATACCATCGAAAAATGCATGGGGTTTATAATAAGAAGCAGATAAACAAAACTTTCCCACACCACTTCCGATGTCCAAAACCCTGACGCCTTCTCCTGTAACAAGAAATTCAGCAGCTATTCTTGCTATATTTAACGGGGTCCAATGTTTGCCCGCCAACTGCTGAATGGAAGCAGGATATAAGAGGTTGAACTGTATATCGCTGCTGAACCAATTATCTAAATGTTGTGTTTTAGTTGCTATTGGTGACATGTGAGAATAGTTAAAAGGTTTATTTTATCTACGTTCGGGTTCTTCCGGTCTTTCTGTTTGCCAATTCGCATTATATTTGACAAAAAAAGATAGCCACATTGCCCGCGACAAACGCATCAAATAAGGTTGACACAAGATCAAGACAACTGTATTAAATCCAATCCACCAAAACAATCTATTATCATGCAAAGAAAGCCCAATTATTACCCACCACGCAATGAATGTTGCAACGGATAATGCAACTGTCAACATATAGCTCACATAGCTTGTACCATAATAAAAACCTGGTTCTATTTCTAGAAACTGGTCACAAACAGGACATCTGGTATACATTTTCATAAATTGCTTCAAATTGTAAAGTTTTTTTGTTTGAAACATATCACCTGTTCTGCAACGAGAACATTTATGCGTAAATACGCTCAAAAAGTAGTTCGGTTTAAGATCTTTTTTATTAGTATGCATGATTTAATGAGTAGTTTTATTTAAAAAGAATTTGATACTATAATATTTGAATTCTCTGGTACTCCTTATTTTACTTTTTTAAGTTTCCAGTAATTTTATTTAGATACATGACCGCCCACCTAATATTGCACCAGTGAATAGAATCAAAATCAGTTGGTGTGAGTTTTTTCAAGCTTTCATACAATTTATGCAGGTAATTATTAACCCGGTGAGTAGTAAAATTTCTAAATTGCATTCGTTCAATCGATCGATTGATGATTTGCTCCACTTCTTCGCAGTCATCTGCCTTCTCCAAATGATGAAGAATAGCTTCTATATATTCTTCGATCGTCATAAAAATCCTGGATTTAAGGGTAAAGTTTCCGCATTCAGACACCCACCATAAACAACAGAACCTTGAAAATCAACCCATTCATGGTCGTGGGTGAAATAAAGATCCTTTTGGGATTTAGGGTTTTTTTCATATTGTAAAGCTATCCAAAGTCTCAATCCGTAGCGTTGCATATTATCACTCCAAAATGTAACTTTTATCAATTATTAATTCGTTAAATTTGCAACTATATGAGTATCAATGGTCTTTTTCCAATGGATAAATGGAATTTTAAGAGTCATTCCATTCTAACTGAATTGCCGTCTCATGATGCTGAATTGATTACAGCTCACATGAGTGACCAGCATTTTAGTAAGGGAGAAATTATTTTTCGTGAGGAGGCTTTTCCATCAGGTATTTTTTTCATTCGTAATGGCAAAGTAAAAAAATACAAAATAGACAACCAGGGAGGTGAGCAAATTATTTATGTAGCAAATACTGGTGAATTAATTGGATATCATGCTTTGTTATCAGAAGAGCGTTATCCCGATTCAGCTTCTGCTTTAGAAGATAGTGTAATTTCTTTTATCCCCAAAGAAGATTTTTTAGAAGTGCTGAGCACATCAAAAGTATTATCGCATCGATTACTTAAACTTCTTAGCCATGAATTTACGGTGTTTACTAATAGTGTCACCCTTTTTGCACAGCGAAGTGTTAGAGAAAGGTTGGCTACTCAATTAGTCGTGATGAGAGAAAAATACAAAGAAAATTATCAACCTGGAATGGATGTAGAAATTAATTTATCAAGAGATGATTTAGCCAGCATGGTAGGTACTGCCAGGGAAAATGTCGTTCGGGTATTAAAAGAGTTTAAAGAAAATGGATCTATTGAGACCAGGGGTAGAAAAATTGTGGTTACGGATGTACATAAACTATTGAAAATAGCAAATCAATTATAGCTACCGGTGACTGGATAGTTATATTTTTATCCAGAACTTTAACAAATTGCCAATAGGAGCTTCTGCCAATTGATAACTTCGCGGTATGTGGTCTTCCAGGCTATGAAATGTTGCCAACCTGGTTCCTGTCTGCATTTCTTCCAGTTTTTCATATAGCATACTGTTATAATAATTGTATAATTCCGGTGTACATGCTATTTTATTATCAATTTTATCCGTATCCATTAAATTTTCATAGAATGAATTAAAGAAATAAAAATGATCATATTGTTTAAAATCCAGTTCGGTAAGATTGCGATGCATAAAATGCACATTTTGCAATCCTAATATATTCCTGGCAGTTTCAGCATGTGATACTAAGTCTTTACGTTGTTCGACACCAAAAAAGGAAGCATGAGGTTTGTAATAACCAGCAGCCAGACAAAATTTCCCTACGCCACTTCCAATGTCTAAGACTTTAACCCCCTTATGTGAAGCAAGAAATTGAACCACCTTCTGCGTTATACTTAATGGGGTCCAATGTCTGGCGGCTAATAATTGAATTTCCCCCGGGTATACATGATGTAGTTGTGCATCTGTGCTAAACCATTGATCTAAAGTGCATAAACTTGCTTCCGACAACATACAATGCGAATTTTATATTCTTACTTTATCAGAGTCATGCCTTGATGTGGAATTTAAGCATACTGTCAAAATCGGTATTCACCACACTATAAGATGAAGGTATTTTATCCTCCCAACTACACCGGGTTACTACTCGCGTCCCGGCAGGCATTTCTTCTAATTGCTTAAATAAATAACGATTATAATAATTATATAAAGTCTCAGAGAACGAGATGTTATTATCGATCTTAGGAGTACCTCTTACGTTTTCATAAAATGAATTATAGAAATAAAAGTGGTCATACCGTTTTAAATTTAACTTGGTAAAGTTTCCATGAATAAAATAAACATTTGATAAACCGAGAATATTTTTAGCTGCCTTTGCATGCTCAACCAAATCTTTTCTCTGCTCAACCCCATAGAAAAAAGCCTTAGGCTTATAATAGGCTGCACCGAAACAAAATTTTCCCACCCCACTTCCAATATCTAATACCCGAACGCCGTCCCTCGGCACAAGGAATTGAGCCGCCTGCTGTGCTACATTTAGAGGCGTCCAATGCCTGCGGGCCAACTGCTGTATTGAAGGGGGGTATAGATGATGGAATTGTATATCGTTACTGAACCAATTATCCAAGTATCAGGATTTTAAAGTGATTAACAAAGTCATAACTAATAATTAAAAAAGGGGTTTGTTATTGATTAAGTACTGTTCAGGCAATAATAAATCATTCCGTCCTTGAAGTGAGGAAGGGAAAATGAATGCCACCCACCCGGTTTGTTCCGGTTGTTCTAATAGAATATTCAGCTTGTCGCCCAAAAGCTCTTCATTAAAGCTAAGAACTTCCCCATCGACTGGCATATGAATGGGGATTTTGTACTCTCCTGAAAGAACAATCGCCAGTATCTCTCCTGCTTTTTTAGAATTCCTACTACGTTCAAATTCAACTTGTTGAATCTGCCTGATCCCTGTCAGCTTGAAAGCACATACACCAACATAAGCTACTGATCCCCGGAAATTAACCCACTCATGATCATGAGTATAATAAAGATCATTTTTAATTTCGCGGGAGTTCTTCATAACGCAAAGTTATTTTAAGTTTCTATTGTCCGCGTTGAATCTTATCACTCCAAAATGTGACTTTTGTCAATTTAGACATTGAAAAAGCACTTCGTAGCTGTTGTCATTTTTTTGAAAGATAATTATCTTTATTACTTTTTCTCTTTCGGCTTAAAGTATTAGAATATTTCTCAATAGTCGGTTCTCCTGATTTAAGAAACTCAAAGAAATTAATGCCCCTATATTTACACGTCTGTAAAATTGAAGGTGAGGTGATTTTCAATATTTTGCTTTGTCAGATTCTTACTAATTTTTTTTCGCCATTTAGCGAAAGGTTTTATAGAATGTTCTGCATTATTATTATTCCAAGGAACATTATCGCGCTCCAAAAAATAAAAAAGCTTCTCCCTATATTTCATAAACCTCTTTTGATAAGCCAAAGCATATTCGGAGTCATACGTTGTTGAAATTATGTTTAGGTAAAATTTATCCACATCTTTTTTGTGCTTGTTTAAATGATTTTTCCTTAACCCATATTTATCAATAGTTGCGATGATTGAGCGAAGAAGTCTACCGAATTCAATAACGATTTTCTTTAACTCCAAATCCAATTGGTGTTTTATAAAATCGCCGTTTAAATCTCTTATCAAATGTATCATACATTTTTGTTGCTTGCACTCCAATGAATCATACCCAGTATAAAAATCAGAGACTAGAACACCTTTAAAATGTTTTAGCATCTCTTTTAAGAAATCTGTTTCTCTTGTTTCTCTAAACTCATAATACACGCTATCGTGGTTCGCAAAGACCCAAACGTATCCGTCAATATTTTTTATTCTGGCTATAGTCTCATCATAACGAAGGAAACGGCAGGCTTGTTACAAATATAATGATACAATTGTTTAAACGTGTTGTTGTCATTGTTGATGGCAAGAAGGGTCAAGAAATTGATAAAGTGATATTGCGTTACCTGGATGTGCTGGTCGTTGCATTTGATTATGCAAAACATAAGAACGATGAAATAACTATTAAATTAATTTTTTCCGGCCTTAATTCTTGTAGCGATTTGATTGCCAAATGGCGTATGGGCCGGGAACTGATCGAACATCAGTTTGAGGTAATCCACAATATTGTAAAAAACCTTCTCGAACAGGAAAAGGAGCAACTAGTCGAGGAGGCATTTTGGGCTTATTATCACATGGCTCAACCGCAAATATTGCGCAATCTTCCTCCTGAGGATAAGACTTTGTGCGCAAATACTTATATTATAATGACCATGCGTTCAGGAGCCTTGTATCCTTTTTCGGATCCTGCTAAGATGTTCAGGGGAGATGCCCAGGTAGGAAGCTATATAATACTGCGGTACGCGCTGGATAACAGCGGGTTGCTCCTGTACCATGGAAAGATATTGCAACTCCGGGGAATTGGACAACAGCCCGTCTTTTTTCTGTTCAGATACCAGGAAAGCTGCTCCGCAATCAGTCTTCCCGCCCGCTCCCAGGTCTTGCTGCTGGCGTATAAGTGTTGTAACGAATCGTAATGGATGCTGAACAGTTCACAATCTTCCAGGGCGTCGATATACCCTTTTGAAGGCTTCTGGCTGATAAAGCTTTCATAATTAGTTATAAAATCCCCTTCCTTAAAAAAACCGGCTGTGACCTCTATGCCATCTCGGTAAAAATAATCCCGGGCCAGGCCCTCATTGATAAACCATATGTAGCGACATATCGATCCTTCCGAAAGAAGGACTTCTTTTCTTTTGAACTTTTTAATGGCAAGGGCGTTTATAAATGCAGGCAGCTCTTCGTCGACAGGCGAAACGATTTTTTTGATAACTGTCCTCAAAAGATCAAAATCGTCGGTCATAAATTGGTTTTGACAAAGATACAGCCCCTCCGTTATTGATAAAAATCAAGAACATGAAACTATTTATACTATTCGCAATGCTTTTTCAGGGACTTCTAACCTTCCCGGTATACGCGCAGGAGCCAGGAGTAAGGTTACATATCTCCAACATTCAAAACCACTTAGCGACGTTGCATATTGGGGTTTATCAAAAAGGACGTTCTGCCGCCACAGCCAGAATGACTTTTCATATCGATGTCCTGCCGGATGGCAGTGACACCCTCCTCGTGACTTTGCCAGCGGGCCTCCAGGGCGACTATGCGGTTGCCGTATCCCAGGATGTATTGTTCCGACAGGAAAATAATATTTTCAACTCTTCGTCCCTGGTCTACGAGCGAAGCCTGCCAAAAAAGATTTCAAGGACGCAATTCGATCAATGTCATATCTCGGTTCCTGCCGGGTCCGCTTTTTTCGATATTCCAGTGGTCTACCAGAAACAGTAGTATCCGACAGAAAACCTTTCCGTCCTATTATTTCTTTTTATTCTTCAGCAGCATATATCTCGCCGTCTCATAGAGACCTTCCGATAACTGCTGCAGTTCCTTCTTCACCGGGCCCTTTGCCACGGTATCCGGCACGGGATCATTCCCCGTTACCGAGACCATTTCTTCTTTACCCGTCTTCAGTTGCCGGCGGTAGAAATAGCCATCCCGGACCACCCCGATCTCTCCCTGGTCAGGATCGTAAATAAAAGAGAGGGCCTTCTCATTATACCGGGCCGTATCCAGCAGATCACGCCCCAGCGTGGTATTCCGGTAAGGGATATTACAGAGGCCGGCCAGGGTAGGCAATACGTCTACCTGCGAACAAGACCTGGGGATACGTTCCGATGCGATCAGTCCCGGAGAATAGATCAATAAAGGCACATGCTCGGCCGAAAGGCGCTGGTCTGTCCAGGACCGGGGGAACATAGCCCCGGCATCTCCGGGGATACCATGGTCGCCGATAAACAGGAATACGGTATTGCTGAAATATTTTTCTTTGGAAGCCGTCTCGATAAAAGTCTGGTAGCCGAAATCGGTATAGCGGAATGCATTCATCTCCTCATTGCTTTCAAACCCGCATTTCCGCAAAGAATCCTTCGGTACGGTAGTCGAATGAAAAGCCTGCCGGTCTTCCTCCGGGATCGTATAGGGGCGATGGTTATCCGCCGTCTGAATGATGGCGAAAAAAGGAGCCGTCTGCTGCTTCAGTACTTTATTGGCTTCCAGGAACAGGTTCTTATCGCTGATGCCCCATACATCCACTTTCGGGGCCGAATAATTCTGTTGCTCATACAGGTGCAGCCCCTTGATATTATTGGTCAGCAAGCCTCTTATATTCGCCCAGCTGGTGCTGCCGCCCAGGAAATAAAATTTATCATAGCCTTCAAAATTATTGATGATCGTATGCTGATCGACGGCTGATGGATTACGGCTGGACGTAGTGGTGGACACTTCCACGTCGGGAATTCCTGTAATAAGGGCCCAGACCCCCCTGGCCGTTCCATAGCTGGGGGTAAAACAATGGTCGAAGAATATTCCTTTCTGGCACATACTATTGAAAAAAGGCGTAGTATTCAAAGGATTCCCCCACATAGAGCTTTTATAACCACTGAAAGATTCACAGATCACTACGACTATGTTCGGCCTGGAAGTGAGCGCTCCCGCCCGGGGCAGGATATTTCTTGCGAAGGCGTCGGTCAGGCCGCCCGGAGCCGCACCGGCTTGTCCAAAGCCGAAATAAGGCGCCAGTACCGGCAGGGCCTCCTTCACTTTAGGCTCATCATATATGCTATTTCTGAATTTCAGACTGCTGAAAAAAGATTGAAAGGGGTTTAAAGAAAGATTAGCCTTATAATCGCTGCCCAGGCTAAACGCATCGCTCCACCGGAGAGGATACTGGCCGATCCTTCCGAAGATCGCAAGCCCCGTTACTAAGAAAAAGACCAGGAACCAGACGATCCTGTTCTTTCGGGGCAGTGCAGGAGCTTCCGCCTTCCGTATCTTTCCATAGACCCTTTTTACCAGGAACTTAATCAGCCAGGTCCCGGCAATCAGCAAGAGGATAATGCGGAAGACCGGGTAAGTCTGCCAGATCATCCCCGTAGAGATCCGGGCATCCACCATGTAGTTCAATACACTGGCGCTCAGCCGCTGGGATAGGTAACTATAATGGGCAAAATCCACCGAATAGAAAAATACCACCAGAAATGCGGCCAGCCCGGTAAAAAAAAGAGCCAGTTTCCTTCCCGGCGCCGTCAAAAAAGGATCCACCGGGGGAAGACTACCCGTTATCAGCAAAAGAGCCCCTAAAATACCTACATATCGAAGATCGAATCGTAACCCCAAAAGGAAGGAGGAAAGTATCCCGGTGAAATGATTTCCCTGTCTGCTAAAAAAAAGAAATAGCAGCACACGCAACAGGCTCATGATCAACAAAAAAATAATCTCCACTGAAAAAATGAAACGGACCAATTTTGGTATCTTTATCCCTGATCTGGTTAGCATAGCCTTTTTTATTAAATGGGCACAAAATTAGAGCAATTATTTGGAAACCATGATTTTACTCGATAGTGGCAGCCATACCGGCCTATTACAAAAGATCTTAGAGGGTGACTATTGGCTGTTTTCCAGGATTAATCAGCAATGGACCAACCCCTTGTTAGACAACGTTTTCCCTTATTTGCGGGAAGCTGAATTCTGGGTGCCTTTTTATTTATTTCTCCTGGTATTTATTACCCTCAATTTTGGAAAACGAGGTTGCTGGTGGGCCATATCGCTTATTATGACGGCCATCGTCAGCGACCTGGCCAGCAGCCACTGGGTGAAACACCTGATCTTCAGGCTTCGCCCCTGCCAGGATCCGGCGCTGGCGGAGAATATACGGATCCTCGTGAATTATTGCCCGGTCAGTTCCAGCTTTACCTCTTCCCATGCCTGCAATCACTTCGCCCTGGCCACTTTCATATTCCTCACCCTACGGCCCTTCAGCCGCTGGTGGGGACTGGTATTCGCCTGGGCTTTTTTCATTGCTTATGCGCAGGTCTATGTCGGCGTCCACTACCCTATCGATATAACCGGAGGCGCTGTACTGGGCGCATTGATCGGCTTTGGGACCAGCCGCCTGTTCCGCCTGCAATTCGGCACCCTCCATCTGCAATCCCACAATCACTCACATGCTTGAGATTATTATATTATTCTTTCTGATTTTTATGAACGGGTTGTTCGTAATGACCGAGATAGCTCTCGTGTCTGCACGGAAAAGCCGCCTGGAAAACCTGGCCGACAATGGAGACGAGAAAGCCAGGGCTGCCCTGAAACTGGCAGAGAAACCCGAATTATTCCTTCCCACGGCCCAGATAGGCATTACCCTGGTCGCCATCCTCACAGGGTTCTACTCCGGGGAGAAATTCAGCGCCGACCTCCAGCCCTACCTGGAAAGGATCGTCATTCTGAGACCTTATGCCGCCAATATCTCCACGGGTCTGATCCTGGTCTTCGTCACCCTGATCTCTATCATATTCGGGGAACTGATCCCCAAGCGCATCGGTCTGCTTCGTGCCGAATGGATCGCCCGCCTGGTCGCAAGACCGGTAAGGATCTTATCCCTGATCACCCATCCGCTCGTCTGGTTGTTGAACACCAGCAGCAATCTCTTCTTCAAATTCTTTCCGATCACTCCTTCGCAGGATGGAGCCGTTACGGAAGATGAAATCAAGGCCATTATCAATGAAGGAACGGAACAGGGCACCATCGAAGAGGCGGAGCAGGAGATTATTGAACGGGTATTCCATTTGGGCGACCGCAAGATCACCTCCCTCATGACCCACCGGAGCGATATCATCTGGTTTGACCTCAACGAGAATGAAGAGACGATCAAGGGAAAAATAATAAAAGAACCGCATTCCGTCTATCCTATCTGCGACAGCCAGATCGACAACATCAAAGGGGTCGTATCCATTAAGGACCTCTATGTCACAGACGATACGGTCTTGTTTAAAGACATTATGACCACGCCCTTATTCATTCCGGAGAACAATTCGGCCTATGTGGTACTGGAAAAATTCAAACAGTCCAGGATCCATTGCTGCTTTATCGTGGATGAATACGGCAGCCTGCTGGGCCTGATCACCCTCAACGACATCCTGGAAGCCATCGTTGGAGATATCGCCCAGCCGGATATACCCGATTATGAGATCAAGGAGAGAGAGGACGGCACCTTCCTGGTCGATGCCCAGATCCCTTTCTACGATTTCCTGTCCCGGTTTCATAAAACGGAATGGATGAATGAAGGCGACCATGAATTCGATACCCTGGCCGGCTTTATCCTGAATGAACTGGAAAGGATACCCCGTAGCGGGGACAAACTGGACTGGAGGGGATTCACCTTCGAGATCATCGACATGGATGCCCAGCGAATCGACAAGGTGCTGGTGACCATGTCCGAGGAGCTCAAAGACGCTATTAAAGACGCCTGAGGCGTCTTTAATAGCGTCTTGCCCCGAAGGGGCCATCATGAGATCCGAAGCCCGGGACGATCCATTCGTCCCCGCTTCGCTCAACCAGCGACCCCGAGAAATCAGCGATCTCAAAACTCTATCACCGCATTCACATCCGGATAATTCAGTCTTGTGCTCTTCTTCACCCCGCCCACCGAAACATGTATAATATTGATCTCCTGTTCAAAATTGTCATATAGCAGGCTATTCATAATGTCGATCTTTTTCACCGCAGGGATATCATTGACCTGGAAATAGCTCCAGGTTCCATCCGCCTCCTTTTCGCTGCCGATATAATGCAGGATGACGGCCCTGCCGTCCACTTTCAGTTGCAAATGCTTGCTCACATAGTCCGTAATGAGCTTATCCGTGACCTTCTTATCCTTCGGCTCCGAGAGATCCACCTTGACATGAGCCGACTTTTCCAGGGTCGCTTCAAAATCGTTGGTGAACATCTTGCAACTGACCTCCAGGGTCTTGTCTTTTGCATTATGGTTGATCTCGGTGACGCTGATATACAGCGGGTGCAGGAGTAGGAAAAACCATTTAAATAGGGATGCTGCCATTTAAAAAGTAAATTTTTATGCTACAAAAGTCTGGATAATTTTGACAACTCTGACAATATGCAAGATTTCAACCTTTATTTCAGACTGGGAACAGAACATATCCTCACCTGGGAAGCCCTGGATCATATCCTGTTTGTGGCAGCATTGTGCCTGCGCTACCTGGTAAAGGACTGGAAAAAGGTGGTGGTGCTCGTTACCGCCTTTACCATCGGCCATTCCATTACCCTGGCCCTGAGCGCAGCAGGGCTCGTGCATGTTCCTACCCGCTGGATCGAATTCCTGATCCCTTTGACCATCGTCGCTACCGCGATCAACAACCTGGTCCAAAAGACCGGGCAGGTAGAACATCCTTCCAGATTGCCCCTGATCTATTTTTTCGCCCTTTTCTTCGGGTTGATCCATGGACTGGCCTATGCCAACACTTTTCTGAGCCTGGAAGGAAAAGAAGGCCTGGTCCTCCATTTACTGGCATTCAACCTGGGGATCGAAGCCGCCCAATTATTGGTAGTGGCCATCATACTGGCAATTTCCTTTATTTTCGTGCAAGGGATAAAGCTCCGGAGGTTATGGTGGGTCCGGGGAGCCTCGGTCCTTATCCTGATCTCCTCGCTGAAAATGGCTTTTGAACGGTGGCCGGGTAAAACAGAAAAACTAACAAGCTATAAATCTAACACACATGAACTGCAAGAAATCACTGCTTTTGTTCCTGAGTTGCTGCTCCGCGGGAGTCCTCCTGGCGCAGAATATTCAGAACAATCCCAATTCCAACCACGGTAACAAATTCGAAGCCCTGGGCACTATTTTGCCCACGCCGAATGAATACCGTACCGCCAGTGGCGCTCCGGGCCCCAAATACTGGCAGCAAAAGGCCGATTATGACATCAAATGTGATCTGGACGAAGACAAACAACATCTTACGGGATCGGAGACGATCACCTATTCCAACAACTCGCCCAATGAACTGACTTATCTGTGGCTGCAATTGGACGAGAATGAGCACAGTAGTAAGAATAATGCCAACTACCAGGATGGCAGCAGCATGGGCAAGGTGGTCAGCGACCAGGGGATAGACCGGATGAATAGGGCAAATGAGGAAAATGATTATGGCGTAAACATCACTAAGATCACGGACGCCCTGGACAAATCCCTGAAATATACCGTCAACAAGACCATGATGAGAGTGGAGCTGCCGACCGTATTAAAACCCGGGCAGAAATTCATTTTTAAGATCGACTGGAACTATCATATCTCCGACCGTATGAAATTTGGCGGACGGGGTGGTTATGAATACTTTGCCGAAGACGGCAATTACCTTTTTACCATGAGCCAGTGGTATCCCCGTCTTTGCGTATACAGCGATTTCCAGGGCTGGCAGAACAACCAGTTCACCGGACGCGGCGAATTCGCCCTGACCTTCGGTAATTTCAAGGTACAGATGACCGTTCCCGCCGACCATGTTATCGGCGCTACCGGCGAATGCCAAAATTACCAGCAGGTGCTGACCCCGGCGCAATTCAGCCGCTGGCAGCAGGCACAGACTTCCAAAGAGCCCATAGAAGTCGTTACCCTCGCCGAAGCAAAAGCTTCCGAAATTAAAAAGAACAAGGCTAAAAAGACCTGGATCTTTAAAGCCGACAATGTTCGTGACTTCGCCTGGGGATCCAGCCGGAGGTTCGTCATGGACGCTATGCCCGCCTATGTAGAAGGAAAGAAAGTAATGTGTATGAGCTACTATGGTAAAGAAGCTTATCCCCTGTACCGGAAGTTCTCTACCAAGGCCGTTGCCCATACGATCAAAACCTATTCTCATTTCACGATACCCTTCCCTTACCCTGTAGCGCAGAGCGTGGAAGCCTCCAATGGGATGGAATATCCCATGATCTGCTTCAACTATGGCAGGACGGAAAAAGATGGCAGCTATAGCGAAGCGACGAAATACGGAATGTTGGGCGTCGTGATCCATGAAGTAGGGCACAACTTCTTCCCCATGATCATCAACAGCGATGAAAGACAATGGTCCTGGATGGATGAAGGGCTCAACTCTTTTGTGGAATACCTCACCGAAGAGTTATGGGACAATAAGTTTCCTGTTCGCGGTAAAGGGCCGGCCTGGGCGATCGTGGATTATATGAAACTGCCGAAAGACCAGCTGGAACCTATTATGACGAACTCCGAGAACATCGTCAACTTCGGCCCCAACGCTTATACCAAACCTGCAACCGGCCTCAATATCCTGCGCGAGACGATCATGGGCCGCGAGCTGTTCGACTATGCCTTTAAGGAATATGCACGCCGCTGGGCTTTCAAACATCCCACTCCTGCCGACCTGTTCCGCACGATGAACGATGCCAGCGCCGAAAACCTTGACTGGTTCTGGCGGGGCTGGTTCTACGGCATCGACGCGGTAGACCTCTCCCTTGACAGCGTCAAACATTATACGGCTGATCTCAACAACCCTCCCGCGAAAGTGGATACTACGATCATGAAAAGTATCGACAAACCCCTGCCTGACGGCAAATTCCCTCAGGATGTATCTAAGGATCGCAACCGGAATGATAAGAATATTACGTTCGCCACGGATGCGGATACGGCCTTGCATGATTTCTACTGGAAATATTCCCGGGGCATCATTCCTTATGATACCACCAAATACGCACAGCATATCACCCAGTATGACGAGCCCATGGATGATGCCACCAGGGAAAAAGTCAAATCCAGGCAGTTCTATGAATTGCAGTTCAGCAATAAGGGGGGCCTGGTCATGCCGATCATCATCGAATGGACCTACAAGGATGGCAGCAAGGAAATCGAGCGCATCCCTGCCCAGGTCTGGCGCAAGAATGAAGGTCACCTGACCAAGTTATTCATCAAGGATAAGGAGGTGCAGAGCATCAAGCTGGATCCCAACAGGGAGACCGCCGATATCGACGAAAGCAATAACAGCTGGCCTGTGGTAACTACGGAAAGCAAGTTCCAGGTCTTTAAAGCCAAACAACAGTTGCTGCGCAGCATCCCGCAGACCAATAACCCTATGCAGAAGGCACAGGACAAGAAGGCTTTTTAGGGCGGACCTTTGGTCCGTCCTAAAAAGCCTTCGCCCGAAGGGCCATAATGAGACACGAAGGCCCGTAAACTCGTTTTACGGGCCTTCGCTCTTCTACATGCGTCGTATCACAGTCTTAATATCGCAGCGTCCGGATGCATGGGATTAACCACCAGTTCCTGCCTTTTAGGATGGATCAGCACATCCATTTCCTCCATCGGGATAGCGCCCAATAGAGGCTCGCTGTCGCCCGGCAGCACAAAGGCACTGCACAAAGCCATTCTGTTGGCAAACCGTACCTTGATAGGGCCTACTACATCGAGCGCCACCACTTTACCGTTGGCCAACTCGATGGACCTTCTTTCTTCAACAATGGGCAATCCCAGGTACTCTTGAATGTTCTCGTTAATGGCCATCATATAAGATCCGCTGTCTACCAGCATTGTTACACGCGTGCGTCTGATCTCCTCTTCGCCAATGAGATGACGACGGGCATTCAATACGTCCTCCCCGTTGATCAATTCTATTTCCGCATAAATCATTCCCATAAAATTCCGATTTAAGTTCAACAAATTGGTTTCTTGCCTCGCTTATCGGCGTCACGAGGCACTAAAACAAATTTACCATTTAGCAAAACCGGTCCGGAGGAAAGATATTCACATCGCTCTCTTATATTTGTCTCTAAAATTACCGGATGAAAAGACTGCTGCCCCTCCTCTTTGTTATACTTTCTTTTTCCGCTTGCGCCGGCCAGGCAGATATCATCCTGATCCATAGCCCGGCTATGAAAAAGGATATCAAATGCGTGGTGATCCGCCCCACCCGGCCCGGGCATCCGGCTACCGATCGGGGAACGTCCTCCGACTCCTTCCCCGTCATCTATCTGCTGCATGGCCATAGCGGCAGTTACGCGCAGTGGCCTGCGACTGCCCCGCAGCTGAAGCAGGAGGCGGATGAATTCGGTATCCTCTTCGTCTGCCCCGATGGCGGTTATGGCAGCTGGTGGTTCGACAGCCCTGTCGATCCCTCCATCCGTTATGAGACCTTTGTGACCAAAGAGCTGGTCCCTTATATCGATAGTCATTATCCCACAATGGCCGACCGGCAGCATCGCGCCATAACGGGCCTGAGCATGGGAGGACATGGGGGGCTCTACCTGGGCATCCGTCACCAGGATCTCTTCGGCGCGGCAGGAGCTACCAGCGGCGGGGTGGATTTTCGCCCCTTCCCCAATAACTGGGACCTGAAAAAAGACCTGGGAGACCTGGCCGGCCACCAGGAGAACTGGGACAATAATACGGTGACCCATGCCGTGGAAGGATTGCAGAACGGCGCCCTTAAGATCATCTTCGATTGCGGAGTGGACGATTTCTTCCTGCAGGTAAACCGTGACCTCCACCATAAGCTATTGGAGAGGAAGATCGATCACGATTATATCGAACGCCCCGGCGGACATAACGGCGCCTACTGGCGCAATAGCATCGACTACCAGGTCTTGTTCTTCCGGAAATATTTCCGGCAGGCAGCTTAACTATAATATTTTAATCAGCAGCCCGGTGATAATGGCGATACCGATACTCAATAACGTGCCTATCACCAGGTATTCCGTCTTCACTTCCTGCCGGTCTTTTTCATTGAACCGGATGATTCCCTTGGCAGTCACCAGCAAGGCAATCGCCGAGTATTGATTTTGCAATACCAGGATAAGAACGATGATACGCTCGGCAATGCCTATCCATTTTCCTGCATTCGCCAGGCTATTGTCGGCATCATCTATCTTTTTACTCCACTCTCCGGTCAATTGCCCGATGAGGATGCCGGCGGGCGTCGTCACAAATATAAAGGCAGCCATCAGGATCCAGCTATGAGGATCCGTATTCAACCGCTGCCAGCCCTGCCGGAGAATATCCAACCTGCCGAACAGGACATACCAACATGCAGCAATAACTGCCAGGTGCAGGAATTGATCGATCAGGAAATAGCTGACCTTTTGAGGCCTGTATGATTTCCATCCGTCGATAATAGTGTGTGTCACTAAAATAATAAGGGCCACCGACCAATAGGACCAGCCGATAAAAATAAAAGCAACCAGCGCTGTCACGAGCCCATGCAGGTAAAGCCAGGAGGAAGCGAAATGCTTTTCCTGACGATCCCGAACCCATTGGGCAGGTTGCAGGACAAAATCCGTCAGCAAGTGAGCGATAATTAATTTTGTCAGCCAAACCGTTCCTGTTATCATACCAGTTGATTGATTAAGAGTTCATATTGTTGTAACAGCCTTTCTATAGCCGGCCATTCTCCGGAACTGGCAAATTGGGATACGGTGCTCTTCGATCTGTTCAGTTCCGAGGCGATCTGTTGCTGTGTCTTCCCTTTCAGTAAACCCATGATTACCGCGGCTTGTTTTCCCGTCATTCCTTTATAAATGGCATCGATGTATTCGGCTATCACCTGAAAGCCAATATCGGCTATGGTTTGGTCCGAGGCGATCGACAACCTCTTCTCCGTAGCCTGTCCTTTATCCGGGCTTTGTAGCTTATCGAAAGATCGGCCGGACAGTACAAAAGCCTCTCCCTTAGCCGTCCCCAGGTCTCTTATGGGCAGCGCCACCTGACCGATGCCAATGCTGATCCGGACATCCGACAGGGAAGCTTCGTCCCTTCCCTCCGTCATACTAATAGCCTGCGTACGGCATAATAAAGCTAACCGCAGGGAAGAAACCGGCTTTTTCAGATAGACCTGAAAACTGTCCCCCCGATAAAACTCATATTTGTAGGGCTCCAGGATCTCTTTCAGGGCTTTTATCAGCTCTTTTTCCATGGCTGGTTCCAATTTGGTTGAGTTGACGATATCTCCCGTCAGAACTGCATGGATAGAAGAGGATAGTTTCATTAAGTAAAAGTTCGTACAAATATACGAATTTTTATTAAGTTCGTACATTTATACGAACTACTTGTCTATTCGTATAAAAGCACGAACTACCGCCTCATTTATATATTTGTAGGAACTAATAGGCACTGCCGGTCTGCACTTTGACTTTCTTCTTCCCGGCCTTTTTTTCGAAGTCGAGCACTTCTTTGGGTTTGGTTTGGGTCTTGGGGGCATCGGCTGTCGCGGCAGAGGCGCCGGTATTTTTGGGAGTTTCCCGCTTGCCCAGCGTATAAATCTCTGTTTTCGACACCATACCCGTCGCCGGGTCATAGAACTTCCAGGTACCGTCTTTGATGGCGACACCTTCATTCTTTACGATGACGGTCTTGTACTTATCCAGGTGATCGATATCTTCTATCTGCAGCGTATCATATTGTTTGTCGGGATTTAAAGCCCTCCAGCTTTCTTCCCGCAACAGGGTGCCGTTAATGCCAAAATACTGGCAAACCCCGTCCTTATTACCCCATTTATAGTACTCAACCCCTGTCAGATCACCAGACAGGCTGTAGAGCCGCCAGGTGCCCTCTTTACGGTCGTTCTTATACATCCCCTCTTCTTCATATCCCGGTTCTCCCCTCACTTCATCGAAGTGGTTTACCCATCTGCCCTGCTTTTTATCCTGCTTGTCAGTGCAATTCAGGGTATCCCCCTTAGGGCCAATGGTATAATCCTTCCATTGGGCGTACCCCTTTATGGTGCATATCTGTAAGATAATCAATGAGAAAAGAAATGTTATCCGCCGCATCGTTACTGGATTTATTCCGGAAGAAGTCCGGTTCCCTGTTTAGAGAACGAAAATCGTTCCAATTTATGATGGATCGGGGGATAAATGGGAGGAAGGGTATCCTATATTTGTAACATGAAGAATCTTTTTATCATATGGATTTCCCTGCTGTTTAGCGGTATGATGGCAAGAGCCCAGGCAAAGGCGCAGGCTCCGGCCCAGGGCAAAGAACAACCCCGGACCTTTACCCCTGCACAGGAGGCGGAAATGATAGCGCAAATGCAGGCCCAGGCTAAAAAAATGACTATTTCCCAGTGGAAAGTGGAATTGGAGAAATCCCCTAATCCTGTATTATATACCAAACAGATCCTGAAA
>DASWFF010000034.1:0-6513 GCA_036394375.1 Puia sp. | reverse complement strand
GTATCGGCGCAAGCGGGTATTTATCAAAGCAGCCTGGGATACGGCCTGGGCATCTCTGTTGCCGATTTGAATAATGATGGGTGGGATGATATTTATGTGGGCAATGATTTTCACGAAAATGATTATTACTATATCAACAATGGGAATGGCGCCTTTACGGAAAGTGGGGCAAAACACTTCGGCCATTACTCACGGTTTAGCATGGGGAATGATATTGCAGATTATAACAACGACGGACAACCTGATATAACAACCGTAGATATGTTGCCGCCTGATGAAAAAACACTGAAGACATATGGCAGCGATGAGCATGCTGATATCTATAATTTCAAAATTTTGCGAAATGGGTTTCAAAACCAGGTTTCCAGGAACTGTTTGCAGCGCAATAACGGCGATGGCAAAAGCTTTAGTGATGTGGCTTTAGTGGCGGGTGTTTCGGCAACAGACTGGAGCTGGTGCCCTTTGTTCGCCGACTTTGACAACGACGGCTATAAGGATCTATTTATTTCAAGCGGCATCGTAAAACGACCGGTGGACCTGGATTATGTTCGCTTTATCTCTGACCTGGCAGCTAAAACGAACAGGAATGCATCGGACAAATATGATGAAATGACCATTCAGAAAATGCCAGATGGAGCTTCGCATCCTTTTTTATTCAGGAATACCGGCGATAATTCGTTTAAAGACGAAAGCGATTTGTGGGGCACAGGGAAAATGAAGGGATATTTTAACGGCGCCGCCTATGCCGACCTGAATAATGACGGCAATTTGGACCTGGTGATCAATTGCCTTAATTCGCCTGCTGTCCTGTTAAAAAATAATGCCCCGAAAAAAAATTATCTCTCTTTGTCCTTCAGGGGACAAGGGATGAATAAGTTTGGCGTAGGCGCAAAAGCCTATATATGGGCGCATGATAATAAATCAGATAGCTCCAAAATGCAGTTCCAGGAGCTCATGCTCACCAGAGGTTTTCAATCCTCCTCCGATGCCAGATTGCATTTTGGCCTGGGCAGCGCCCATAATATGGACAGCCTGTTGATTGTCTGGCCTGACCAGAAATTCCAGGTTCTTAAGAATGTGGCGGCCAATCAACAACTGATCGTTTATCAGAAAGATGCTTCCGGCCAATTCGATTATCCTTCTTTTTTCCCGGCAAAGAAAGAAGCGCTGGAAGACATAACCGGTCAAATAGAATGCAGGTGGAAGCATAAAGAAGATGATTTCAATGACTTTAATGTGCAGTATTTGATTCCACATAAAGAAAGCACCCGGGGTCCTAAGATCGCCGTGGGAGACGTAAATAAAGATGGCCTTGATGATTTTTATGCCTGCGGTGCAAAAGGACAGCCCGGCTCATTAATGGTTCAACAGAAGGATGGGTCGTTTACAGCAACGGATACCGCCCTGTTCGCAAAATATGCGCTTTGCGAAGATGTGGACGCCGTTTTTTTTGATGCCAATGGCGATGGCTGGCCGGATCTGCTGGTTATCAGCGGAGGCAATGAGCCGCAGGGGAACTCACCCTTTTTACTGGGGGACCGGTTATTTATAAATGACGGCAAGGGCCATTTTACAGAAAAAAGGGATTTTTTGGTGCAGAAATATTACAATAAATCCTGTGTTGCCGTTGCAGATATTGACCATGACGGAGATATGGATATTTTTATAGGAACTCTTTCCAATACCTATGGCACTGAATTCGGTAAATCCATGACCTCTTATCTTTTTTTGAATGATGGCTCGGGAAAATTTGAACCGGCAACTTATAAGGCTATCCAGCTTTCTAACGTAGGAACCGTGACATCGGCCTGTTTTGCAGATATCAATCATGACGGTTGGCCGGATTTGATCGTAACCGGTGAATGGATGCCGGTGAAAATATTTATGAACGATCATGGGAAATTTACCGAAACCGATATACCCAATTCGACAGGGCTTTGGCAGACGGTGACTGCAACCGACGTCAATGGCGACGGATACCCGGATATCCTGGCAGGCAATTGGGGACATAATTCCAAACTCTGGGCAGGGAAAGACGGCCCCCTCAAACTATATATAAAAGATTTTGACATGAACGGCACGGTGGAGCAGGTAATGTGTTACACAGTCAAAGGACAGGAGTATACTTTTTTGGCCAAAGATGAATTGGAAAGAACGATGCCCGTTCTGAAAAAAGCCTATTTGCGGTATGATGAAGTAGCCGGGAAAACCGTACAATATATGTTCTATGATTTGTTCAAGGAATATACCGAGCTTAAAGCGGAAACGCTTAGTTCCTCCTGTTTTATAAACGATGGGAAAGGAAATTTTAAAAGAATGGATCTGCCGGATGAATTGCAATTAGCCCCGATTTTTTCATTTGCGCCGGTTCCCCATGATCATTCCGGCTATTTGGCAGGGGGAAATTTTTATGGCGTGATGCCTTATGAAGGCAGGTATGATGCTTTATTCCCGACCCTGTTCTCATTCAATAAAAACAATGCCCGGTTTACCTATTCATCCATTCTCCCTGAAGCAAGGGGAGAAGTCAGGGACTTAAAATGGCTGCATACGGCCAGGTTTGGAGATATCCTGGTGTCGGCAAGAAATAACGACAGCCTGCAATTTTTTCAATATAAAAAATAAGTACTATGATCCGATGGGCTTGTACGGTGGTTGTATTCGCATGGCTGATCGCCGGGTGCTCTAAAGGATCATCCTCGCCCGGCGCCGCCCCGGGACCGGGGTCATTCAAGCTGGTTAGCAAGACCCTGAACGGTATCCCCCCCGGGACACCACAATATAATATCAATGCTTCTCCGGTCACAAGATTTACATTTTCTGCTCCCGTGGACCATAATTCCGTCACAAACAGTTTTTATTTTAAGGATAATGCCGGGGTTGCGATCCCCTATACCGCATCCTATGAGAACAGGGATAGTGCGATCGTCATACAACCCGCCTCCGCGTTAAAGCCCATTACAAAATACGGACTGGGGTTTTCCGCCTTCCTGCAATCGCAGGACAAAGTGTCCCTGCAATCGTCCATCGATATTCAATTTACCACCGCTATCGACTCCACGGACAAATTCCCGCGTTTGACGGACAGCGCGCTGCTTACCCTGGTCCAGCAACAGACCTTTAAATATTTCCGGGACCTCGGCGGCCCCGTTTCCGGGCTGGCCAGGGAAAGGGCCTCCGGTGATGTGGTCACCACAGGGGGCAGCGGTTTCGGCATCATGGCCATCCTGGTGGGTATCCAACGGAATTTCATTACCCGGACCGACGCCCTGACCCGCATCATGACGATGGTGAATTTTTTAGGAGATTCCACAAAGGTTACACGCTATCACGGCGCCTTTTCCCATTGGCTCAACGGGACCACAGGAGCCACCGTGCCATTCAGCGCCCTGGACAATGGAGGGGACATCGTTGAGACCTCCTACCTGATGCAGGGCCTGCTCTGCGCCCGCCAGTATTTCAACAGCCCGACGGACCCGGGAGAAATTGACCTGCGCATTGCGATCAATAAGCTATGGAGCGGCGTGGACTGGAACTGGTACCGGCAGGGGGGACAGAATATCCTTTACTGGAACTGGAGCCCCGACCACAACTGGGCAGTCAACGTGCCGGTAAAAGGATGGAACGAGGCGCTGATCACCTATGTGCTGGCTGCCTCCGCGCCTATGGATTCTATTCCCAAAACGACCTATGACAGCGGCTGGGCCCTCAATGGGGGGATGGCCAACGGCAATTCCTTCTATGGTGTCCGTCTTCCCCTGGGCCCCGGGCAGGGCGGCCCCCTCTTTTTTGCCCATTATTCTTTTCTGGGCATCGACCCCCATGGACTATCCGACGCCTATGCCAATTACTGGACACAGGATACGGCCCATGCAAGGATTAATTATTTGTATTGCGCGAACAATCCAGGTCATTTTAATGGATATAGTAGTCTATGCTGGGGCCTCACCGCCAGCGATGAACAAAATGGCTATTCTGCGCATTCACCTGCAAACGATGATGGGGTGATCACTCCGACGGCCGCCATTTCCTCCCTGCCCTATACGCCCACGGAGTCTATGAATGCCCTCCGCTTCTTTTATTACAAACTGGGGGATAAGATCTGGGGTCAATATGGTTTCACCGACGCTTTTAATCTGACGAATATTTGGTTTGACAGTGATTTCCTGGCCATCGACCAGGGACCGGAGATCGTAATGATCGAGAATTACCGGAGTGGCTTACTATGGAACTTGTTTATGAGCTGCCCGGAAATAAAATCAGGTATGAAAAAACTAGGCTTCCAAAGCCCGAATTTATAAACGACAACTATTTATTAAATGATCAGCATCACGCAAAGGCCTATTGCAAAATTTTTATTTGTTTTTTTTATTTTGGCTGGTACACTGGCCGTTCCGGAGAAGACCGCCGCGCAAAGGCCCCGGGACCTCTCTGATTCTGCCCTCCTGGATCTCGTGCAAAAACAAACTTTCCGGTATTTCTGGGATTTTGCACACCCTGTCAGCGGAATGGCCAGGGAAAGAAGTAACAGGAGTTTTGATTATGGCGACGAAGTGGTGACTACCGGCGGCACCGGCTTCGGAGTTATGTCCGTCATCGTAGCGACGGAACGGAAATGGATCCGGAGAGATACCGCCGCCAGGTTCCTGTTAAAGATGGTAAACTTTTTGTTAAAAGCTAACGCTTATCATGGGGTCTTTCCCCACTGGATGAACGGAGAAACCGGTAAGACCATACCCTTCGGCCGTAAGGACGACGGGGCCGACCTCGTGGAGACCTCTTACCTGTTCGAAGGCTTGTTATGCGCCCGGCAATATTTTGACGGTGATAACAGTACGGAGGCGGAATTGCGCAACCGCATCAACTGGATGTGGAATGACATCGAATGGAACTGGTTCACCCGGGACGGACAGGAAGTATTGTACTGGCATTGGAGCCCCAATAACGGCTGGTCAATGAACTTCCCGGTTCGCGGATTCAACGAATGCCTGATTATGTATGTACTGGCTGCATCGGGGGAAAGATACCCGGTCAGCGCTGCCGTCTATCACCGGGGCTGGGCTCAAAGCAATTTTTTTAAAAACGGCAAGACCTTTTACGGGTATAAACTGCCCCTGGGGTTTGATTACGGCGGACCGCTCTTTTTTTCACACTATTCTTTCCTGGGCCTCGACCCCCACGGTTTAAAAGATGAATATGCCGACTACTGGGAACAAAACAGCCATCATACGCTGATCAATCATGCTTACTGCCTGGACAATCCCAAAAAATTCAAAGGATATGGAGAGAACTGCTGGGGACTGACGGCCAGCGATACCTATGACGGATACAACGCATTTTCACCTACCAATGACTGGGGAACCATTACTCCTACTGCCGCCCTTTCCGCCTTTCCTTATACCCCCGGGTTTTCTATGAAGGCCCTACGGCATTTCTATGATGACCTGGGTGATAAAATATGGGGCAAATACGGCTTCACCGACGCGTTCAATGAAACGAAGGGCTGGTATGCCGACTCCTACCTGGCCATCGACGAAGGCCCCATTGTGGCGATGATCGAGAACTACAGGAGCGGCCTGCTCTGGCGGCTGTTCATGAGCTGCCCCGAAGTACAGGGCGGCTTGAAGAAACTGGGATTTGAAAGTCCCTGGGTAAAAAAGGGATCTTAGCTTCTAACATTTAAACAATAGTATGTTTTACAAAACACTTATTACTACTGTAGCCATTGCATGGACGACCCTGTCCTTCGCACAAAAGAACAACCAGCATGCCCTGGCCACCTACCCGGATTCCATTGCCCCGGTAGGTATTATCAGGAATATCCCCGATTCTGAACTGCTGGACATTGTTCAGCGCCAGACTTTCCGCTATTTCTGGCATTTCGGTCACCCGGTGAGCGGCCTCGCCCGCGAAAGAGACAACACGGTAAAAGCCGAATATTACTGGGACTTTATCAACGAGGCCGAGAACGAACCCAATTTCAGTAAAAACAGTTTCGGGCCCGAAGCCTGCGCTATAGGCGGCACCGGCTTTGGCATTCTTTCGACGATCGTGGCCGTTCAACGTGGATGGATAAAAAAAGACACCGCCCTGAAGCGACTCGTCAAGATCGCCGATTTTTTAACCCGGGCAGATTGTTATCACGGCATCTATCCCCATTTTATGAATGGCGCTACGGGAAAGACCATTCCGTTCGGAAGACTGGACGACGGGGCCGACATCGTAGAGACCTCGTATTTGCTGATGGGCTTTCTGTGTGCGAAAGAGTATTTTAACGGCGCTACCCCCCTGGAAAAGTATTTCCGCAACCGGGTCGGACAAATGTGGACGGTGGCCAACTGGAACTGGCACAGTAAAGGCGGTAATCAATCGTTATTCTGGCACTGGAGCCCGTCCAATGATTTCGATATGAACTTTCCCGTCTTCGGATGGGATGAAGCCTTAATAACGTATATCCTGGCCGCGTCTTCCCCTACCCATCCTATTTCAAAAGAACTCTATGAGAACTCCTGG
>DASWFF010000033.1:0-116689 GCA_036394375.1 Puia sp. | reverse complement strand
GATGACGCCACATTTGACCGGACTGCCACGGCTTTTGATAACCCGGACCATGTAAGCATAGTGATCCACAACTACCGTTGGCGGCTCAGCCTGGCTGAAGGCGATCCTCAATACGACAGTCTGGAGAAAAAACTGGCCGACAGCCCGGTCATCACCGTACCTACTATTACCATTAGTAGTGACTTCGACGGTGTAGCCGCGGACGGTACAGCCTATGCTAAGAAATTCTCAGGAAAATATTCGCACAGGATCTTAAAGGGCATTGGTCACAACGTTCCCCAGGAAGCGCCGCTGGCTTTTGCCAATGCGGTTATTGAAGTGGAAAGTTAATGAAAATCAATCAAGGAAGTAATCCGTAATTTTGAACTAGCCTGTTATGAAGGGACTGGCCTTTACAGCAAATGAAATTTGGACCGTACAGCAAATGGAAATACTATTAAATTTTATAAATTTATAGTACCAACACAACATGCTAATGGATATCGTCAAACTGAGTACAGACTGGGCCAAAGCAGAGGTTTTTTCGGCTAAAATTGTCTGGCTGTTCAGTGCCGTAGAAATAATGGCAGCGCTCGGCTTCTGGTATTTGGGCAGAACGGCAATAGCAAGAGCCTTTGTCTGGCCGCTGTTGCTGACAGGTTTGTTTTTAATAGCCGTAGGAGCAGGGCTCTATTTTGCAAACAAACCCAGAATTGAACGATTTGAAAAAGAATACCATCGTAACCCGGATGCTTTCGTAGAAGCGGAAATTCAACGGACTGCCGGCTCGCAAAGGCAACTGGCTTTGGTGTTCAAAATCCTGCCTGCTATAATCATTATTGCCGCACTCGTGATTTTGCTCTTGCCCGCGTTTCCCTGGAGGGCGATAGCGGCTACTACGATAATAACTGCCGCTTTCCTAATGATTGTGGATAGTAATACCGAAGCTAGAAATAATGCCTATCATGCTCACCTCTCAACTTTTAAAAAATGCGCCCTGTTATCCAGCTATTAGGAGACTCTTTTGTTTATGCCTGTGCGTTTGATAAAGCGTACACATATGAGCAGTTCGTTCCGGAGAATCTGCTGGCGTATCAAATATCGGGTCAAACGCATATTTATCATCAGCGGGGCGAAATGGTACTGGAAGAGGGGCAGCTACTGCTTGCCCGGAGAAATCAGTTCGCCAAAAGCATCAAAATTCCTGCGGAAAGCAAAGAATATCAGTGCATTTCTGTGGTGCTGAGCATTGAGCGGCTGCGGCAATTTGCGCTGGACAATGAAATTGTTTGCGAGGAGAAGTACACCGGGAAAAGGACTATTTTATTGGAACCAAATGGGTTTTTGAAGGGCTACTTTCTTTCCCTATTGCCGTACGTTGAACAGTGGAAAAACGTGAGTAAAAAGCTGGCGTCAATGAAGGTAAATGAAGCCATTGAATTGCTCCTGCTCCTGCGTCCGGACCTAAAATCCTTTCTTTTTGATTTTGCCGACCCGCATAAGCAAGATCTGGAAGCGTTTATGCTTAAGAATTTTCACTACAATACGCCTATCGAGCATTTTGCCAGGCTCAGCGGCAGAAGTCTGACCAGCTTCAAACGGGAATTTGCAGAAATTTTTAAGACTGCTCCGGGAACATGGCTCAAAGAAAAGCGTCTCTCCGAAGCATTTTATCTTATCAAGCAAAAGAGCCGAAAGCCTCAGGATATTTACCTCGACCTGGGCTTTGAAAATCTCTCTCACTTCTACACGTCCTTCAAGCACAAGTATGGGATGACGCCAGCGGAAATAAAACTAAAAAACATATAGCTATGAGCACTGATCAAAGACTGCAGCAACTGGAAGACCGGATCGCCATTCGGGAACTCATCGATGCGTACACGTATTGTGCTGATACGCGTAATATCCAGGGGCACATGGCGCTTTTTACCGAGGATACGAATTTTGAAGTGTATATGGATGAAAAATTACCTACGCCGACCCAGGTCGTGACTGGTAGGAAAAACCTTTTTCCCGTGTTCGACGACCTCAACCAATACGTTTCCACCATGCATTTCAATGGTCAAAGTACCATCAAGGTGGATGGGGACCAGGCAACCGGTGTTACCTACTGCCGGGCTTATCACCTGAAAGTTCCGGACGGAGTGCAGAAGCTGATGATTGCCGGTATCAGGTACTATGACACCATGGTAAAACAGAATGGCGCCTGGCTGTTTGCCGAACGAAAACTGAAGGTATGTTGGATCGAAAACAGATGAAAATGAAAAAGCTATGCTTACATTGCAAATCAACGAGAAAAGCTATGCCGTAGACGCTGACCCCGGCATGCCTTTATTGTGGGTACTCAGGGACCTTCTTGGGTTGACGGGTACTAAATTCGGGTGCGGCGTCGCCCAATGCGGCGCCTGCACGGTCCACCTCAACGGTGAGGCGATCCGTAGCTGTGTGACGAAGGTTAGCCGGGCGGTAGGCGGTCAGGTAACCACCATCGAAGGTCTCTCCCAAAACAACGACCACCCATTGCAGCTGGCCTGGCTGGAATTCGATGTTCCGCAGTGTGGCTACTGCCAGTCCGGGCAATTGATGTCTGCCGCGGTCCTGCTCCGGGAGAACCCCCATCCAACGGACCAGGATATCGACGACGCCATGTCAGGAAATATCTGCCGCTGCGGCACCTATCCCCGTATCCGCCAGGCCATTCACAAAGCTGCGCAGCTTCAGCAACAAGGAGGTAGATCATGAGTACCCATCCATCTACCATCAGCCGCCGGAAATTCCTGCAAACAGGCGCCTTGTTGAGCAGCGGCCTGCTGATCTCCTTCACGATCCCCCAGGTGGGCAGGCTGGCAAGAATAGCTGGCGGCGCACCAGCCGAACCCTTTGTACCCAATGCTTACTTACATATTGCCCCGGACAATGTGATGACGGTGATGCTAAGCCACGTAGAGATGGGGCAAGGCATCTGGACAACCCTTCCAATGCTTTTGGCCGACGAGCTGGACGCGGACCTGAAGAGCATCCGGGTAATGCACGGTAGCATAGACAAGGCCTTTAATCACACCGTTCATGGCATTATGATCACCGGCGGCTCTACTACTACCTGGTCGGAATTTGACCGCTACCGCAAGGCGGGTGCCGCCGCCCGTATCATGCTCACCCAGGCCGCGGCCAGTCGCGTCGGTATCCCTGTTGAAAATTGCAAAACGGAAAACGGATATGTGATTGCCGGAAACCAGAAATTCAGCTATGGCGAGCTCGCCGCAGAAGCTGCCAAACTCTCCGTCCCGGTGGATATTCCACTACGGCCAGCGGCTGAATGGAAATATATCGGTAAGGGAGCAAAGCGGCTGGACGCACCCGAAAAAACGAATGGAACGGCCCGATTTGGCATGGATGTACAGTTTCCCGGTCTGCTCACCGCAGTGGTGGCTCACTCTCCCGTCTTTGGCGGGAAAGTAAGATCTTACGATGCGTCAAACACCCTGAAAGTGCCCGGGGTGCGCAAGGTGGTGGAAATACCTACTGGCGTTGCCGTCATCGCCGATCACTATTGGGCTGCCATCCAGGGGCGGAAGGCATTGCAGGTTACCTGGAACGAGGGACCAGGGGCTCAGTTGAATTCCAGGGAGCAAGCAGCAAGGTATCGCAAGCTGGCCCAATCGGACGGTATGCCTGCGCAGAAAAAGGGCGATGCCACTGCGGCTTTAGCCAAGGCGTCAAAAGCCATCACCGCTGAATACGTCTTTCCCTACCTGGCGCATGCCCCGATGGAACCGTTGAACGTGACGGTGAAATTGGGCGACAATGCGTGTGAGATCTGGACCGGGACTCAGCTGCCGACGATAGATCAGGTAACCGCCGCCCAAATCCTTGGTCTGAAACCCGAACAGGTAAAGATCAATATCCCATTTCTCGGTGGCGGATTTGGCCGGAGGGCTTCACCGGCTTCCGACTTTGTCTCTGAAGCTGCGTACATTGCCAAGGCCAGCGACACCAGGTTCATCAAGATGGTCAGGAGCCGGGAGGATGACCTGAAAGCCGGCTACTACCGTCCTTTCTATGTACACAAGGTCCAGGTTGCCTTGGGTCCGGACGGAATGCCTGTCGCCTGGCGACATAATATCGTCGGCCAATCCATTTTAGCCGGCACTCCCTTTTCCGTCACGATCAAAAACGGCATCGACGATACTTCAGTGGAAGGCACCAGCGGATCACCCTACTTTAGTTCCATACCCGATCACTTCGTGGGCCTGACCACTACATCGGAAGTTATGCCGGTACTCTGGTTCCGTTCCGTTGGAAATTCGCACACCGCGTTTGTAATGGAAACCATGATCGACGAACTTGCACACGAGGCGGGGACAGATCCGGTAAACTATCGCCGTCGACTCTTTAAAGAACACAAGCGCCATCTGGGCGTGCTGGACCTCGTAGCCGAAAAGGGCAACTGGGCCGCTGCGCCGCCGGCAGGCAGGTATAAAGGCATCGCGGTCCATGAGGCATTTGGCAGCTTTGTCGCTATGATTGCCGAGGTCAGTATCCAAAATGAAAAAGTAAGGGTGCATAAAGTGGATTGTGCTATCGACTGCGGACTGGTCGTCAACCCGGACGGAGTCAGAGCGCAAATGGAAAGCGGGGTCATCTTCGGCCTCACGATGGCCCTATATGGCGAGCTTGCACTCGAAAATGGCCGGCTACAGCAGAGTAATTTTTATGACTACCGCATGGTCCGGATGAACGAATCACCCGAGATCAATGTGTACGTCATGAACAGCACCGAGAAATTGGGGGGGGTGGGTGAATGTGGCGTCCCGACAGTGGCTCCGGCCATAGCCAACGCGGTCTTTGCCGCTACCGGCCGACGCATCTACGATCTGCCATTTATGAATATTCCTTTAAAAGCGCGGGTATGAAAAAGATCATCTATTGCAGCCTATTCTTGTTTGCTGCGGCGATCGTCACCTTATCTTTTGAAACCTTTCCGGAGTCAACTACGGACAAGGGCAAACCTGTCAAAGTGCCGCCAAAGGACAGTGTCGGCTCTGTTAAGGCCTTTCTGTATGTCTATAAGGTCATCATGAGTCCCCGCTGTATGAACTGCCATCCCTCGGGTGATGTGCCTTTGCAGGGAGATGACAGCCATTTACATACAATGGGGATCACGCGCGGTTCGGATGGGAAAGGCGTATATGCCGTAAAATGCGCCAACTGCCATCAACCTGAAAACACCGCAGGATTGCATGCCCCGCCAGGTAATCCAAAATGGAGCATGCCCCCTGCCAGTATGCGGATGGTCTTCCAGGGAAGGAGCCCAAGGCAGTTGGCATTACAAATATTGGATCCCAGGCAAAACGGCGGCCGTACCAAAGAGCAGCTTTATGACCACATGGCAAAGGATGACCTGGTTGGCTGGGCATGGCATCCCGGTGACGGCCGAACCTTACCTCCCATGACCCGGCCTGCATTTGCCGAACAGGTGAAATTGTGGCTCGATAAAGGAGCATTCTCGCCCGCGAAATAACTGTCCCGATAGACGGTCCGAACATTACCGTGCAGATGGGAGCAAAATCTGCGAAAAGCATAAAAAATGTTGCCGGATGTGCCGGCTCTTGGGATCTTTAAAAGTCAAATCACCTGAAACCCGCTACCAGTATAAGTTTGGAGGGTCCGGTTCAACAGCCTCCCTCTTCATCACTCTCGCCGTCTTATGCTCCCCGGTATGGCTCCATCCCGGCGGCATAAAGAGATACAGGGCCTTATTCTTCCACCCCGGCGCATGGACCATGTCCCTCCAGAGACAGACGAACTCCCCGAAATACATATCCGCCAGGCTCCGCGTATTGACATTCCGCGTAATTCCATATTCGATGACTACCTCCTCTTTCTCATCCTGGTAAGTCTTAAAGACCCGGTCCCAGATATTCAGCAGATTACAGAAATTCGTATCCATATACAGAGGATTGCGGGCATGATGCACCCGGTGATGAGAAGGCGTTAAGATCACCCGGCTCAGGATGCCCATCTTTCCATCCTTCATAATATTCTCCCCCACATGGATAAAAGCTCCCCAGGTTCCATCGATGAACATGATCAGGAAGAGAAGGGGAGGGCTCACTCCCGCTACAATGCAGATAGAAGTCCGGATCACGTCCGCATAAGGAGCTTCCAGGAAAAAATGCATATAGGTGACGGACAGGTTCATGGTCTTAGGAGCATGATGCGTCGAATGCAGGCACCAGAACAGCCGCACTTTATGCCCTCCATAATGATAAACGAAATGAGCGAATTCCCAGACGATATACCCATAGATCAGCCAGTACCAGGTAAAACCCGTCTTGAACAAAGCCACCTTCTCCAGCCGCCCGATGCAGAAGGCGACGGCCGTTATAGAGATAAACCGGGAGATGAACCGGTTGATTATAAAAATAAAAAAGGGCATCCGGTAGTCCTCGATCCGAAAGCGCTTATACACCAGCGCCCGGATGATCTCGATGAGCAATAGGAAAGGAATGAGGGGAGACAGGGCGCCCAGCACCCCCTTCAGGGTCAGTAAGGAATGGTAGTCCCCGCTCTGATACATTTTTAGCAACGGCTCGATACCGGAAAAAGAGATCAGCTCTTCATAAAGAGTTTGTAAAATATGCATGCCTAAAAATTACAAATTAAAAATGACAGTTGACAGGCCCATGTAACCATGAATGAACGATGGGGTCCCGCCAACTGTCATAGATCTGCGCCGGGTATGTCTCCCGGCTCCGGCCCTAGAACCCCGGATTATTCGGCAACAAATTCGGGTTTACATCCGTCTCCTGCTTTGGCAGGGGGAAAAGCAGCTGACTATTCGTAAACGTGGCTCCCCATACCGTCTTATGCCCTACAAAATCATCCCAGTTCCCCGTCACATCATTGTGTACTTTCAGCGTACGGAGCATGTCAAACCACATCTTATTCTCAAAACACAGCTCGAAACAACGCTCCAGCCAGACCTCATGCTCGAAATCAGACTGGGACAAAACCCCGATCGGCGCCAGGTTGGCCCTGGCCCGGATCTGGTTCACATAGCTGATCGCATTGCTGTTAGGACCGCCCTCAGCCCGGTTACTAGCCTCCGCATACATAAGATATACATCCGGCAGCCGGTACAGAGTATAATTCAGATCGGATTTGGCCGTATTGGTCACCGCCACGGAGTCAAACCATTTGTAGATATAATGCGCCTTGAAGACCACCGTAGCCCCCGTCTTAATATTGGGATACTTCGTATAAAAATACTGCCGCTCCTGTACCCGTTTATCGCCCGCCGGGAAGGACTGGATGAATGGATCCGTCGGATACACCGACCCATACTCATCCGAATACTTCGAGATGCCCGAATAATTGGGGATGGTCAGCGCCGTCAGCGGGTTGGTGGATGGGACGCTGGCGGCATACTGCACCTGGAAAATGAATTCCCCCTTATTCTTATTGGCAGGATTATTCATGTCCGTATAATTCGGGAAGAGGCTATACCCCCCATTGGTGATCACTGCTTTCGAACGTTTGGCGGACTCGGCATAATATTGATCTCCTCCCTTGATGGGGGCGCCGGCATAGGTAAGGTAAACATCCGCCAGGATGGATTCGATAGCGCTTTTCGACACCAGCCCCGTATTATCCTGCCAGGGCAGGGTAGAAGCTTCGGCCGCCAACAGGTCGGGAATGATGATGCTGTCATAAATACTTTTTGCCGGACTGCGGGGGATCTTCAGATTGAGATCCTTGGGGACTGTAGTTACCATCGGCAGCGCGCCATACATCCGCACCAGGAAAAAATAATACAGCGCCCGCATGGCATGCGCCTCGGCCAGCATATTATTCTTCACCGAATCGGGCAGCACGGCGGGAGTGACGGTAGCCAGGCTCTGCAGGGCCAGATTACAGCCGCCAATCCCCATATACATCTGCTGCCACCAGGTATCTACATAAAAGGACGTGGCGTTATAGCTCAGGTTCTGGAAATTGATAAAGCCCGTCTGCCCCAGGTCGCTATTCGACTTGCCGGTCATAAACTCCATCAGGTTCCAGGTATTGCCGCCATAAGAAGAAGGCTGACCGTTCAACAGCCCCTGCATCTTCGAATAACAGCCGTTGGCCAATGCCCGGGCTTCCTTGGCATTGGTGATCGTGAAGCCAGGACTTAGAAAATTGGTAGGTTTCTCCTCCAGGAATTTTTTGCAGGAGCCCAGGCCCAACACCAGGATAAAAAATCCGATACTTATATATTTAATAGGTTGCATCTGTTAATATTTTTAAGTTACACTAAAATCCTACCGACAAACCCAGATTCCATACCCGGGGACGGGGATAAGAGAAAAAGTCCAGATTCTGGGAGAACGCATTGTTCGATCCATAGGTAGAATTGAACGTGTCCACTTCCGGATCATACCCCGTATACTTGGTATGCAGGAAAAGATTCTGTACACTGGCCGAGAGCCGCACCTTCGTCAGCTTCATTTTCCGGACCGTAACTTCCGGCACCGTATAGCCCAGCGTGAAATTCTGGCCACGGATGAAAGATCCGTCCTCTACCCACCAGGTGTCGAAATGCGAGTCCTGGGCGAACTTGTAATTACGTACCTGCGACACCATCGTATTCTGATTCGTTGGCGTCCAGCCATTTAACACCGTAGCCAGGCTATTGGCGATCGTCTGCCGGTCTTCGCTGGAATGCTTGAAGTTCGCGCCAGTATTCACCCCCTGTACCACACGGATATCGAAAGAGAAGTCCCAGCCCCGGTAAGCGACCGTGCTGCTGAACGTTCCCGTCCATTTAGGATAGGCATGACCGATAATACTGTAATAAGGGCTTCCGTCCTTGTTATAGATATATTTCCGGTCCCCGGGTTTCAGATTATGCACGGCGGCGTCGGCGGCTTCGCTTGTACTGTAAGTGCCCAGGCGTGTCATACCGTAGAAGCTGCCGATGGCCTGTCCCACCCGCAGAATATTGGTCTGTCCCAGGAAATTCGGGCCGGGGAAGATATCCGCATTGCCGTCATTCAGTTTGAGGATCTTATTCTTATTGGTGGCAAATATGAAATTGGTGCTCCAGGTGAAATCCTTCGTCTTCACATTCACCGTGTTCAGGTTGATCTCCACACCGCTGTTCCGGACAGACCCGACATTCTCGATCACATTGTTGGTCTGCATGCCCGCCGACCAGGGGATCGGAGCCTGTAGCAACAGGTCCTTGGTGGTACGATTATAATAATCCACATTCATATTGATCCGGTCCCTGAACAGACCCAGTTCCAGCCCGACATCCGCCTGCTGCGATTTTTCCCATTTCAGATTTGGATTGCCGATATAGTTGGGTAATAAGGTGGATTGATTGGCTCCGTTCAACACCACGGTCAGAGGCGATATCTGCCCCTTGGATTGCCCGTAACCGATCTCCGAATTACCCGTATAGCCATAGCTGCCCCGGAGCTTCATATAACTGATCGTCTCGCTGTGCTTCAAAAAATCTTCCTCCGAAACACGCCAGGCCGCTCCCAGCGAAGGGAAGAAAGCATACTTGTTATTTTCCCCGAACCTCGATGACCCATCGTACCGGCCCGTCGCCGTGAACAGGTATTTGTCATCGATATTGTAGGTGATACGGGCATAATAGGAATTCATCTGCCAGGCGGGATTGGCCAGGGATTGGGTATTCGACCGGACGGAACCCGCTTGTAAGGCGGTCCACTGGAAATTGTCGTCGATGAAGTTCTGCGCTTCCGCATTCACCCATTCCTGCTTGTACTTTTGCCAGGAAGCGCCCAATAAGGCCGTGAGTTTCTGACGATCATTGATCTTTTTATTCCAGGTCAGATAGTTTTCCGACTGCCAGAAATAATTGTAATAGGCATTAATATGCGCCTCACCCCCCTGATCCTGGGAAAGATGCGGCAGATCCTGGGCGGAATAGAAATTATTCTTCTGCCCGCTCAGCGTATAACCGAAATCGGATTTGAAATCCAGTTCCTTAGTGAGATGGATCGTGAAATACGCATCTCCCAGTGCCTGCAGGGTATTATTCAGGTTATACCGGCTCTGTGAAATATGCACGGGATTGGGACCTCCCTCCAGTCCGGCGATATCATTATTACCGGCCCAGCTTCCGTCCGGGTATTTGATAGGTACGATCGGCACTTCTTCCGTAACCATCCTGGGCACGTTCAGCGCCCCGTTCGCGTCGGATACCATCCGTTGGGTGCTCTGGATGACAGAGATATACCCACCGAACTTCAGCCAGTTGTTCACCTCGTTGTCCAGGGTCAGCTTGGCCGAATACCGCTTGAACCAGCTATTGATCATCAGCCCGTTCTGGTCCAGGTACCCCAGGGAGGCGCTATATAAGGATTTTTCACTCCCCCCCTGGATATTGATGAAATGATCATGGGAATAAGCCGGCTTATAAGTCTCCTTCTCCCAGTTGGTATTGTATATTGGCTTGTTATTGGCGTCGAACAGCTTCGGCAGACTGGCATGATTCAACGCGACCGGAGGCGTCCAGGTCCCGCCCAATGGATCGAATTTCGTCCCATTGGCATAAGCCAGGTTATAGATTTGAACGAACTCATCCGAATTCAGGGTCTTCAGGTGACGGGACAAAGTGCTTACATTGACGTCCCCGTCATACGAGACCCTGGTATCACCCCGGCGACCCCGCTTGGTAGTGACCATGATCACCCCATTGGCGCCCCGGGCCCCATAAATAGCCGTAGAAGAAGCGTCCTTCAATACTTCCAGGGAAGCTATTTCATGCGGATTCAGCGTATTGATATCCACGCCGGTTACCCCGTCCACCACATACAGGGGATCGAGACTGGAATTGATCGAGCCGATCCCCCGGACACGGACCTTGGCTCCCTGGCCCGGCGCATTGCTGTTGATCATGACATCCACCCCTGCTATTTTCCCTTCCAGGGCCTGGGTGACATTGGGCGCCGGTCTGTCCGTCAGTTGTTCCCCCTTGATGCTGGCGACCGCGCCGGTCAGATCCGATTTTTTGGCCGTTCCATACCCGATCACTATCACATCGTTCAACCCCGCCGCCACTTCTTTTAACTGGATCGTAACAACAGACTGACTGCCGATGGACAGGGTCCGCGGCTGATAGCCGACCGATGAGAACTCCAGCGTGACCCCTTCGTCCGGGACGCTGAGCTTGAACCTGCCCTCGGCATCCGTAGTAGTCCCGTTGGCGCTGCCTTTGACGGTCACAGAGACCCCGGCCAGGCCATCCCCTTTTTCATTGGTGACCGTGCCGGTGACCGTATGCACCTTCACTTCGATCTCCGCCACCTGGGGGGTAATATAGCCCGGCCAGCCCTTCGCAGGAGAGGGGCCGGAATGACCGCCGCGGCGATAAGAAATAACGATGGTATTGCCCACCTGCTCATATTGCAGCAACGTATTCTGCAGCAGGGACTCCAGGACATTGTGGACCGACCGGCCATTGCAGACAAGATTGAGATTGCTCACCCTCCGGATCTCTTTCTTATTGTAGGCAAAGGTGAAGGAAGTGAGCTTTTGGATCTTGTCCAGGGCCGCCACCAACGGCTCATCCTTCAGCTCCAGGCTGATAAAGACCTTGTTGATGTCCTGTCCGCGGGCATCCCTGGCGCTTATCAACTGAATGCTGCACAGAAAGATAAGGATTATGAAAAAGCTGATACGCATACAGTACTGCAATCGTTTTTTGGTTTGAATAAGCAGTTTCCGGCGTCCTTCCCCGGGATAGGACCGCCCAAACGCTGACAATAAAGAAAATGTCATAGTTTTGATTGTTTTAAATGATGAGAACTTGTTTAAGACAGGATACCTTCTTCTTAAGCGAAAAGGTGTTTTTATAACCTGTTCCGGGTTCCAGCCGGAGCAGGTTTTTTAATTAAAGAATTATTTACAGCCTTCCCCGTTTAGTTCGATATGATTACCATTCATCCGGTAGTCCATATTATTGATCTTCGATAATACTTTGATGATCTGCTCCAATGGCTCACCGCCCGTAAAGGTGGCCGTTACATTACAGTTCTCCAGCGCAGGGTTCGTAAGGGTGATCGTCACATGAAATCGCTGCTCCAGCTCCAGCACCGCATCTTTCATGTTGGCATCGTTGAAAAGTAAGTAGGGCTTTTTCCAGGCGATCACCTCCCCGGCATCTACCTGGGTCTTTTTGAGTTTGTTATGCACCCGGTCGACCGTGATCTGCTCATTGCCCCGCAGAATGCCGAAATCCCCGGCGCCGTTCTCTACCCTGACCTTTCCCTTGGTCACTGTGATAACAATAGCCGCATCATGCTCATTGATATTAAACGCCGTGCCTAATACAGTCGTTTTTATATTGCCCGTATGAACAATGAAAGGCCTCGCATCGTGCCGTATATCGAAATAGGCTTCGCCGCTCAGCGTCACTTCCCGGGTCTGGCCGGTAAACACGGAGTCATAATAAATATGCGCGTCTTTATGCAGCAATACCTTACTGCCGTCGGATAAAGTAATACAGGGGGCCGCTGCCGGTTGGAGCCTTCTGGCTAAAGGAGCAGGCGAATGGAGAGACGGACGAAGAAAATAAGTATGATAGGTGAAATAAGAGGCGAGAACGATGACGAATATAGCTGCCGCATATCGTAAATAAATCGGGATAGCCGGTTTATGGTGAATGACGAGGGGCTGCCGGCTGATGATGTACTCAAGGATCTTACCCGCTGTGGCAGGGTCTTGCTTATAGGCCGGGAGTTCCTGTGCCCAGGTCTCCTCGATCAGCCGCCTTACGGTCTCATCATATTCGTCATGCCGCAGCAGGTCGAACAACTCCTCTTTCTCCTGCGGCGTACATTTTTTCTCGTAGTACCTGGAAAAAAGCCAGGTCAATCGTTTAGAAGGATCCATCATGGTAGTAATCGTTATATGCCAGCGCCTCACCTGCTAATGTTTAGCACTCAGCCGAAAAGGAACACCCATTGGACTTCGCTTTCCGAATGAGCTGATAGGTAAAAACACAGGCCTCAACCCTAAAGACTGGAAAATGCAGGAGTAGGAGTATACAGGATGAAAAAATATTTTCGCCGCGCAGGGATTTCACCAATGGAAAAAAGATTGCAAAAGAAGAAAGAGGGGCAAGAGTCCATCCGAATGAAAATGCAGGACATCCCGCAGGGTCTTCAGCGCATGCACCAGGTGCGTCTTTACGGTGTTTCGCGAAATATTCAGGCGGGAAGCGATCTCTTCATGTTTCATGCCCTGGTGACGGCTCATCGTAAAGATCAATTTTTGCTGAGGAGAAAGCCGGCTCAACGCCTCCTGGAGCCTACTCTCATTTTCCTTGGTAAGAAGCTGATCTTCAACGGTGCTGGTGTCTGGATTCAGCCAATTCGCCATCTGCTTGCGGGCTGAATCCTCTTTAGCTAAAAGTTTGAGCGTATCGAAGACCTGGTTTCGGGCAATAATAAATAACCAGGAATCAAACCGGAGAACATGCCGCACCTTATCACGGCTCAACCACACTTTCAAAAAAACATCCTGAACCAGCTCATCCGCCAGGCCCCCATTCCCAAAGAGATGAAAAGCATAGGAATAGATCCGCTGCCGGTAATGGTGGAACAGAACCCCAAAAGCCTTCTCATCGCCTTCAGCCATGCGGACCAGGAGTTCGGTCTCGTTGGATAAAGGTTGTATTCTTATGGCAATATTTCGTATAGTCGTCTCAACCATTGCTTGACAAGTTGTTTGTAAGCACGTACCAAAATTATTTTAATTTCAGCACCCACCAAATTTATTTGAGCACATTCGCATAATAGTATACATACACCCTGGTACAAACTCCTAAGGATATAATCCGGATATCCGAAAATAGTAGTAGCTTCCGCGCTCATTTTTTAACAATAACTTCCTGATTCAATATATGACGCTTACATCAAAGCCGGACTCCGGCAAATGGCCCGGCGGCATTACCCCGCCTCTCCCAGCATCCAGGCCGCATCAGCGGACCCTCCACGGAGATACCGTAAGTGATAACTATTACTGGATGATCGACTATTTCAAAAAAGGCCCCGATAGCGACCAGGTGATCGATTACCTGAAAGCAGAGAATGCCTACCTCGATGCCATGATGAGCGGAACAAAGGAATTCCGGGAGAAATTGTTCACCGAAATGAAGGCCCGCATCAAAGAAAAAGATGAATCGGTCCCGGTATATAAGAACGGCTACTATTACTACTCCCGCAGCGAAGAGGGACAGCAATACTTTAAATACTGCCGGAAAAAAGAAAGCCTGGACGCGGAGGAAGAGATGCTGCTGGATGTCGACGAAATGGCGAAAGGACATGCCTACTATGCCGTAACAGGCCTTAAGGTCAGCGAAGACAATAAATTGCTGGCCTTCGGAGTAGACACGGTTTCCCGCCGTCAATACATTATATATATTAAAGACCTGGCTTCCGGGGAGCTCTATAAAGAAGCAATCCCGTCCACCAGCGGCAACCTCGTCTGGGCTAATGACAACGAGACCATTTTCTATACGGAGAACAACCCCGTCACCCTGCTGACGGAAAAGATCCGGCGACATAAGCTGGGCACCGACCCCTCCACGGATGCCACCGTTTATGAAGAGAAAGATAACTCCAATTATATCGGACTGAAAAAATCCAAGTCAGGGAAATTTATCTTTATCGCCTCCTCAGGCACCCTGTCTTCCGAGACCCGCTTTATCGATGCCAATCAACCCGAAGCTGCCTTCGCCCTCTTCCAGCCCCGGTTGAAGGAAGTATTGTATGAGGTCGACCACCAAAAAGACAAATTCTATATCATCACCAACTGGGACGCCAGGAACTTCCGCCTGATGGAATGCCCCCTGGATCGGACAGAACGGGACCATTGGAAAGAAGTACTCCCTCATCGCACGGACGTCCTGCTGGAAGACCTGGAAGTTTTCTCCAATTTCCTGGTCATAACGGAGCGTAAGAATGGTCTGATCCATCTTCGCATCCGCAACCTTAGTTCCGGGCCTGATCACGGACAGGAACATTACCTCGATTTCGGAGAACCGGCCTATATGGCTTCCACAGGAGCCAATCCCGACTACAACAGCCGGACACTGCGCTATGGATACACCTCTCTCACTACCCCTGTTTCCACCTACGATTATGGCATGGAGACCAAAGAGAAGAAATTGCTCAAACAGCAGGAAGTGGTAGGAGGATACAACCCGCATGATTATACCACGGAGAGACTTTACGCGACGGGAAAGGACGGCGTCAGCATTCCCATCTCGCTGGTCTATCGCAAGGGGTTTAAGAAAGAGGGCACAGCCCCCTTGTTATTATATGCCTACGGCTCCTATGGGCACAGCATGGATGCCAGCTTTAGCAGCACCCGGCTCAGCCTCCTGGACCGTGGATTCGTTTTTGCCATTGCCCACATCCGGGGCGGTCAGGAAATGGGAAGATACTGGTACGAGGATGGGAAAATGCTGAAAAAGAAGAATACTTTCCAGGATTTTATCGATTGCGCAGAATACCTGCTGGAGCAGCGATACACCGGCAAAGGACATCTGTATGCCCAGGGAGGCAGCGCAGGGGGCTTACTGATGGGAGCCGTGGCGAATATGCGTCCCGATCTCTGGCAGGGCCTGGTAGCCCAGGTACCCTTTGTGGATGTGATCAACACCATGCTGGACGAGAGCATTCCCCTCACCACCAACGAATACGACGAATGGGGCAACCCCCAAAAGGAGGAAGCCTACCTCTATATGAAATCCTATTCCCCTTATGAGAACATAGAAAAAAAAGATTACCCGAATATCCTGGTGACCACCGGCCTGCACGATAGCCAGGTCCAGTACTTCGAGCCCGCCAAATGGGTGGCCAAACTCAGGGCGCTGAAGACGGACCGGAATGTCCTGTTATTGCAGACTGAAATGAACTATGGACACGGAGGAGCCTCCGGCCGCTTCGATTATTTAAAAGATATTGCCCTGGTCTATGCCTTTCTCTTCACCCTGGAAGGCATCAGCGAATAACGGCCCGACCCATCTACTTACAGTACTCTTCCATATCCTTATCCGGCTTTAGCCCTAATGCGATCGCCTGCTGAAAATCAGCACAGGCCCCGCGTTTGTCCTTTAAGATCGCTTTGGCGGCCCCTCTTTTATAATAAGGATCCGGATTAGAGGGATTTAGCCCGATACACTTATTGAAATCCTGTATAGCGCCGGGATAATCTTTCAGCATGGTCCTGGAAAACCCCCTGTGTAAAAAGACATTATAGGAGCCGGAGTCTATACGAATGGCTTTGTCAAAATCCTCGATGGCGCCTTTATAATCGGTCAGTTCCATGCTGGCGCCCCCTCTGCTGGCATATAATTCAGCATCATCCGGCGTTAATGCGATCGCCTTGTCCAATAACGCGATTTCTTCATGAAAAGCCTTGCTATTCCTTTTTTCTATAGCGCTGGTATAATAATCGTCCGTTTGCAACCATCTCTTACAATCTTTCAAAAAGACCTTTTGAGCTTTATCGAGCCCCAACTCTTTGGCCTTGCTCAGATCGCTGCAGGCGCCGCCGGCATCTCCCATCTTATATTTTATTTTTCCCCTGAAGAAAAAAGCCGCAGCATTCGCAGGGCTTAAAGAGATGGCCCTGTCTAGGTCCTGCAAAGCTGCCGGAAATTGCTTCAATCCATATCTGGCAACGCCCCTGTTCGAATAGGCGCTGGAATAATCCGGCTGCATTTTAATGGCTTTGTCGAAATCTTTTATAGCTCCCGCATAATCATTCAGATTATTTTTAGCATTTCCGTAATTATTGTAATTAGCCGGATCCTTGGGGAATAATTCCAATTGCTTTTTGAAATCCGCTAAAGCGCCTTTAAAATCCTGGAGATTAAACTTCGCCGAGCCTCTGTAAAAATAATTTTTGTCATAGGCGGGGTCCAGTTCCAGCGTCTTGTCAAAATCCTGGATGGCAAGCTCAAACCTATTCAATTGATAATAAGCCAGCCCCCGCATATTATAGGCATCCTTTTCGGCAGGATTTATCTTTATACTGTTATCCAGCGCATCGATGGCCCCCCGGTAATTCCTGGCCTCATATTCTATCACCGCCCTGTTATAATAATCGACATCATCCTGGGAATAAGAAGGGCCGGATACGAATAGTAAGATCATTACGAGGATCGGCAGTCCTTTTTTCATTTTATTCTGTTGCAAGCCAAATATATACATTATTTATCCATAAATTTTTCAAAAAACTAATCAATTAGTTGCAAAACTAATTGATTAGTAGTAGCTTCATTTTAGAATTAGCAAATCAGGAACTCAGCCAATCCGCAAATCAAATCAGGACTCCATCATGCAAAAATTAGCCAAAAGAGAAGAACAGATCATGCAGGCCTGCTGGCATTTGGAAAAAGCCTTTATTAAGGACATCATCGCCGAACTGCCGGAACCCAAACCCCATTATAATTCCGTAGCTACGATGGTGCGCATCCTGGAAGAGAAAGGCTTTCTGGATCATGAGATCTTCGGCAACACCTTCCGTTATTACCCCGTCGTTTCCAAAGATCAGTACCAGAAACATGCTTTTGACGACATGGTCAGGCAGTACTTCAATAATTCCTATCCCAGCATGCTGGCCTATTTCGCCAAAGAACAAAAAATATCAAAAGAAGAGATCAACGAAATATTGGAGATCATTAAATCCCAAAAGAAATGATACCTTATATCCTTCATGTCACCGTCATTGTCACGGCCTGCTTCTTATTCTATAAGGCGCTCCTGCAGAAAGGCACCTTCTTCCGGCTTAACCGGTACACCCTCCTGGCTTGTGTGGGAGTTTCTTTTCTGTTGCCGTTGGTACCCGTTCCGCAGCAATGGAGCTGGCGCAGCGCCTCCACTCCGGCAACAGGCGCGGCCCCCTCTTCGACCCATTCACGGGCCCAGGTATCAACGGATGTCCCCACCAACCTATCCGTCGGCCCCTCGACCCATCCGACCAGTACCCCATCTGCTAACGCATCACCAGTTCTGCCCGCCGGTCCCTCTTCCGGAGTCACCCGGCTCCTTCCCAAATTATTTCAGGGACTCTACTGGCTTTACCTGTTTGGCGTTATTGTCTTCGGGGCCAACCTTCTCTTTCAGATCGTTGTGTTATTATACCAATCCTACACCCGCCCCGTAGTACAGGATGGCCCCTTCCGGATCGTCGAAACATCCGGTGACCGCGCCCCCTGCTCCTTCGGTCATAATATTTTTATCAACCCCTCCAAATACGACTGGGATATCTACAACCAGATCCTCCTGCATGAAAAGATCCATGCCAACGGCCGGCATACGATCGATATCCTGCTGGCGGAGATATTGATCGTACTGCAGTGGTTCAACCCCTTTGCCTGGCTCTATCGCAAAGAAGTGGAGAACAACCTCGAATTTCTCACGGACCAGGCCCTTCTCCGGACCCACGAAGTGGAAAGAGCAGCCTACCAGCTGAGCCTGCTGAAAGTGGCCGTGCCCAATCAGCCCTTTGGCATCACCACCAATTATAATCAATCACTTTTAAAACGACGTATTATCATGATGAATAGCAAAAACTCCTCCCTGCATACCATCTGGAAATATTTCTTTTTGCTGCCCCTGCTTACCTGCCTGGTATGCGCGCTCAATAAGCCGGCAGCCTTCGGCCAGTCCACCGGCCAGTCAGGCCCGGGCGCAAACACAGCCTTCGGCCCGTCGATCGCCTCCGGCTCAACAGCCTCCAATAGAAAAGAAGGCTCCTGGTTTGCTACCACCAAAGGAGACAAATTATGCTTCGAGTTCAAAGGCGATAAGGACGACCATACCTGGTCCAACAACACCTGCATCCTGAAAAGCGAGTTTGCCACCCTTCCCGGCGTTGGCAAGACTGAATTCAAATTGGTCCGCGAATCCGGTACCCTCTACTTCACAGGTCAGTTCGACGGCGAACAGGGGTATGGACACTACTCTTTTAAAGAGGATGAGAAGTATGTGCAGGCGCTCCGGCAAAAGGGGATCGGCACGCTGGAGGACGATGACCTGCTCGCCTTCTTCCTGCTCAATATAAAGAACGATTATATCGACATGTTACAACACAATGGCTATCCGCATGTCTCAAAAAATAATATCATCGCCATGTCAGCCATGGGTATCGACCACTCCTATATCCAGTCCTGGAAGGAAATGGGCTACCCGGATATTTCAGAGAATGACATCATCGCAGCCAAGGCAATGAATATCGATAAAGCTTACATCGAGGACCTGCACTCCGCCGGCTACACCACCCTGGCTGTAAATCAACTTATCGCCTTCAAGGCGCAGGGGATCGATGGACGTTATGTAAAACAACTGAGCCCCCAGATCAATCCCTCCCCGCAGGTGGTTGTATCCCCACGGGTTGGTGCCCCCGCCCCGGTTCCCCAGGCCCCGGTCCCGGATGCCGCCCCTCCCGCTGCTCCAGTCCCGGCCGATGATATCATTGCCTTTAAATCCCTCAACATCGATTCCCAATATATAGCGTCCCTGAGAGCGGCCGGGTATGACAGCATCCCTATGAGTGACCTGATCGCCCTACGTTCCCTCAACATAGATGCCGCTTATATCAAAAGCTTCCAGGCTATCGGCTACAAAGACGTTCCGGTACAATCTATGGTGGCCATCAAGTCCCTGGGAATAACGCCGGAGTTTATAAACGGATTCCGTAGTATCGGATTCAGGGATATTCCCGCAGAACAGCTTCCTGCGCTGAAATCCATGGGAGTCACCCCGGCATATGTGACAAAAATGAAGGGACAGGGATTTGTTTCCAAAGACCTGAATAAATATATTCAATTAAAAAGCGCCTTTCAGTAGCAGTACCCCGGCGGAATAGACAAAATAACAGATCCCTGCCACTCCGGGGTGGCAGGGATCTGCTACCATCTGCCTGCTTCTGCTATCACAGCCTGCTTACTTGACAGGTATGTGTTTGGAAGCTGGTTTCCGGGCTTCTTCCGTTTTCGGTACCATCAGCTTGAGTAGACCGTTCTCATACGATGCGTCGATTTTGTCTCTTACCACTCCCTCCGGCAGGGTAAAACTCCGGGAGAAAGAGGTATAATTAAACTCTCTTCTCGTGTGCTTTTCCTCTTTTTTTTCCTTTTGTTCTTCCGCCTCGGCGCTGATGGTCAGCATGTTCCCTTCCACATCGATATTAAAATCATTCTTTTTCATGCCAGGTACCGCTAACGAGATTTCATAATGGTCCTGTTTTTCCGCAATGTTCACAGCCGGTACTGTTAACATCCGGGATAAGGAACCGCCATTGGTGTCAAACCACTTGTCCCAGGGCTTGAAAAAATCATGGAAAATGGAAGGCAGTGCTTCTTCTCTTCTTGTTAAATCTTTAGTAGACATAAAAACCTCCTTTATTTTAAGTGAAAAATGACCAGGGATAGTCCGACATTTCAGCTCATCCGGTAAGGAGTGGGGAATTCCCGCATGGTTAAAAGGTAGAGTTGTTTAAAAAAGGTTACAAAAAGGCTGCCAGATTCCTATTTTTGCTAACTCATTAAAGGATCAGTAGCTATGACAATAAGGCCGGTTAAGCAGGAGTCTTCGCAGTTATCACCCCAGGAAAAGTCGTCACCCCGAAATCAGGTCACCCCCGAAAATCGGCTCTCTCCCGGACGGATAAGAATAATGGTAGCTATTTTTTTCTTTGTTTCAGGGTTCGGATTCTCTACCTGGGCGTCAAGGATCCCTACCATCCAGCAACAACTCCATCTGAATGAGGCGCAATTGGGCGCCGTTTTATTTGCGCTGCCGATCGGTCTTATGCTGACCCTGCCGGTTACCGGTGCGCTGCTGAGTCGTTTTGACAGTCGCCGGATCATGATGATCGGCGCCTTATCTTTTAACATTATGTTATGTGGAATAGGTTTTGCCACACGCACCTGGGAACTGGTAATTGCCTTGTTCTGTTTCGGCGCCTCCCGTAACCTGCTGAATATTTCTGTCAATGCCCAGTCGATAGGAGTGCAGGCCTTTTTCGACCGGTCGATCATCGCCCGCTTTCATGGGATATGGAGCCTGGCCGGATTTGGCGGCGCAGCGCTTGGCTCCCTGATGGTATCTCTGGCTATTTCGCCGGGCTGGCATTTTTTTATAGTGGGTGTTTTGCTGGCAGGCCTGGTCATCTATGCCTATCCGGGCAGTTTACCCCAACAGCCCCACGCACGGGAACGCAGACCCTTATTTACCCTCCCGGACCGCGCTTTGGCGAAATACGGGCTGATCTCTTTTGCTTCGATGGCCTGTGAAGGGACCATGTACGACTGGAGCGGGATCTATTTTCGCAAAGCAGTACATACCTCCGGGAAAGTCGCCACCCTGGGATTCGTCGTCTATATGATTGCCATGACCCTGGGGCGTCTTACAGGGGATGGGCTGGCCAACCGCTTTGGGATAAAGAACATGCTTACGTATAGCGGAGCGCTGATCTGTTCGGGCCTGCTCCTGGCCACGCTGTTGCCTTACCCGCTGGTGGCGGGCCTGGGCTTTATGCTTACCGGCTTCGGCGTTTCTTGTGTAATACCGATGGTTTTCAGTATGGCCGGCCGTTCCGCCGGTATAAGCAGCGGATCGGCTATCGCCGCCGTTTCGACGGTAGGTTATTTCGGGTTTCTGATTGTGCCCCCGCTGGTGGGCTCCGTGGCAGAAATAGCAGGCCTGCGCTGGTCCTTCGGACTAATGGCCATTTTCGGCGCCGCTATTACGGCATTGGTGCAACTCATGCTTAACGATGAAAAACCTCTGGGGCAGCCCGCCGAATCCGCTCCGATATAGCCTGCTCTTATCGGTTTCTCTACTTCTCCCTCATAGATTTGATCTATCAGTTTATAGAAAATGATGATCATATCCTATGAGAAGGGTTCGTACATTTGCGCATCTGGTTGCACCCTTACAGTTGCAACTCCTTTAAACACGACGGTTGCCCCCTTCAGAAAGAGTAATTTCATTATTTGTTAAAAAACAATTTTAATAGTATGCCCAACAGAGTCTTATCAATTGGCGAAAAGTTTCCTGCATTCAGGAAAAAAGCAGTAGTATCTATCGAAAAAGGAAAAGAATTTACGGAATTAACGCAGGAGTATGGTAGTGCAGAGGGCAAATGGACCGTAATGTTTTGGTGGCCCAAGGACTTCACCTTTGTTTGTCCTACGGAAATCGCCGAGTTCAACAAGAAGAACAGTGACTTCAGCGACAGGGACACCGTTGTTATCGGCGCTTCTACGGATTCTGAATTCGTACATGCAGCCTGGAGAAGGGATCACAGCGATCTGCGGGATCTGAAATTCCCCATGCTGGCTGATACTTCCAAATCATTGGCGGAAGAGTTAGGGATTCTGGATTCAGAAGAAAAGATCGCTTACCGCGCTACATTTATTATTGACCCACAGGGTATCGTACGTTGGGTAAGTGTATATGACCTCAATGTTGGCCGTAGCGTACAGGAAGTGATCCGTGTACTGGATGCTTTGCAGACAGACGAACTGTGCCCTTGCAACTGGAAGAAAGGCGAAGAAACACTGACAGAACAGTTAAGCCTGAACTAGTCTGGCTTATCTCCGGGCCAGGGTTAACGGAATTATTCATTTTAAACAACTGGAATTAAGATGAGCGCAACAGCAACTATACAGAATGAAACTTTTCAGAACTTATTGAATGAGCTGAATATCGCCGGCTATGAACCCTCTGCCAATGTGCAGGCATTGGTAGCTACGGAGTCGCGATTCCTTAAGGACCTGAAGATCAACGTGGGTAATGTGCTTAACAATGCTCAATACCTGAATAGGAAGGAATCTTTGTTATTGGCGTTGGCCGTGGCGGTGAATGAGAAATATACGCTTTTGCAGGATGCCTTCGCCGGCCTGGCAAAAACGGAAGGGGCTTCTGAGGCGGAGATTGCAGAGATCGTTGCCTGCACTTCCCTGATGAATACTAATAATGTATTCTATCGCTTCCGGCATTTTATGCAGAAAGATTTTTATAACAATCAGCCTGCCGGCATCAAAATGAGCATCATGGCCAACCCCGTGTTGGGCAAAGAGTTCTTTGAGCTGGTGAGCCTGGTCATCTCTTCCATTAATGGATGTGAGATGTGCGTGAGTTCACATGAGAAATCAGTATTACAGCATGGAAGTACGGAATCCAGGGTCTTCGAAGGAGTGAAACTGGGCGCTATTATTAAAGGCCTTATTACCGTACTTTCCTAACACAGACAGGCTCCAATTAATCGACGAAATTTATTGCGGGAAGGGCTATTACCAACAGACAGGCACAAAAACGTAAAAAGGGACGATACTTATCGCCCCTTTTTACGTTTTATAGCTTTATTTACTTCTTGGTAGCTTGCCCGTCATAAAAGGATAAAAATTTCATATAATTATAGTTTTTACGAAGTTAAATAATCATACCCAAAATCGCCAATGATATTTTCATTAAAGGTTGAATTAAAATGATTGATTCTCCGGTATGGTGCCTAAATTTTGACCGAAGCAGAACTTGTCTCCGGCTTTAATAGCAGCTTCATTAGGAAATTGCATTATAAATCTATCAGCTAATCCTGACAAACCGTGTCTTGCCGTTAATTGAAGTTCCAAATAGGTGCCATTTTCTCTTAACGGAATTTCAATATTCTCCTCGGTAAAGATCGTTTGTGCGAATAAGGAAAAAGGATCCTTCTCACTGTATTTTCTTCTAAATCTATTAATGCTTGTCCAATCAGAAGTGTGTAATTTAACAGGGTGAATATCTACATTGAATCTGCCTCCGCTATGGCTTATTGGAGCCATTCGAAATAGCTCGATCTTCACGTCAAAAGCATGATATAGAGACTTGTTTACTATTTTAAACCAATATTTATTTCCCCGTCTGCATATATAGGGTGATATTAACAATTTGGGCCTTAATAAAAATAGTGCCAAATAAAGGAACATAAAGGCAACAAAGGTTCCTGCGAATAGATGAATCAATGCTGCTCCTATAACTTCATTAGGAGGTAATATATTAATGAGGTACATAATAACCCCTATAATTGAGCCTACTGTAAAAGTTATCGATAAAGGAAGTCTTATAGCTTTATAGGCTTTCGACATAGACAAGGACTGGGTTTAATTTTCGAGGGAGAAACTCAAACCCTTTGGTCAGGGCTTGAGTTTCTTTCAGGTTTTAAATTTACCCCGGATAAGGAACAATTTTACCTCATTCAGGACAACAAAATCAGGAAGCTTCACCCTGCCTGACCCCCTCTTCCTTCATATCCTTTTCCGAAAAAGGAGAATCCCCTTCAGGTAAGGATGAACTCACCATCATTACAACAAAGACAATTCTTTTTTTCTTTTTCTTGCTGGTTATAACATACTTCTTTGTAGCAGACATATTTTAAAATTTATAAGTTATGAAAAATAGGTTCCTACTTGCGGCTCCCTTTTTTAGCCGACGCCGGTTTACTGACAGTCTCTATTCCTTCCTCGCTCTCTTCATCTATGGCAGCCGTACCCTCCTCTTTCCATTCTCCGTTTTCCAGGCCGTCCGATTTTGCAGGAACTGCTTCCTTTACGATCCGGTCAGGCCTTCTGACTAATTTTTGTAAAGCCATGGCAGGCGATGAATAGATATTGATCGATTTCCATTGAGGACTTGCTTCGATAAACATTTTCTCCGCTTTATTAGCTTTCAGGAAATGCACTGGTTGCAGGTTCCCCCTTCGAAGGGCCTTGATCAGCAATTCTTTGGATTCCTCCGTTTTTAACTCCCTGATCGGATACTTCTCCAACACCTTTTCCAGGTCATAACCGTATTGCGAACGGAACTGCTTCACTTTATAATTATGGTTCAGGTCCATTTCCTCGAAATTCAATTGTAGCCAGGCATTATACTTTTCTCCTTCGATATTGGTTAGGTTTTTGTTCACTGCCCTCCCCTGTAACAGATTGTACGCTTCTTTAAGGGTGACGCCCGTCCCTTTGCTGATATAGAAGGTTTGCATCCTGTCCATCTCCGGGGCCTCTCCTTTTCGCAGCAACGCTTCATATTTATTAAAAAAATATAGGTCCTTCTGATCACCCCTTCTGAAATGAAGGACGATTTCCAGTTTATAGTCGTCATCATAGAACGACTCCGTATACAACTGAAACTCCTTTGTTTCTTTTACGATCTGTTGCTCCAGTTGTTCGTTGAGTGGGAGTTTCTCCCCAAAGCCCAGGTACTTCAGGCTTTCCTGGAGGAATTCTAGATTTTCGCCATTCATAATGATAGGTTTGTAAAAGTTAATAATAGGAAATCATATCAGCCTGGATCGTAACAGCGTAAAATTATACGCCTGTAACTGCAGATGCCTTCCCCCGTTCTTTTCCAATAGCTCAATGACCAGATGCTTACCCGAAGGAAGGGTAAACCGTGGCAAAACGATCACAGGAAGCTCCTGGCTCTTTCCCCGGATCACCTGCGCATTCCCATAAACATAGACAGGCGATAACCCGGTGACCTGTAACGAAGTGTTTTTCCGCCAGCGATTGTCCGTTATATAAAAACGGATACTGTCGATATCGTAATCAAGATGGGAATGATTACAGAAAAAAAGACGGAAAAAGATCATATTCTCCCGGGTATAGATGCCTTTTAACTGCATGATCATCCTGTAATTCCGGGTGTTTAAATAATAGATCCTTCGCTTGTCATTCTCCAGCTTCTCACAGCAGTCTTTCAGTGCTTCTTCATCGATGGGCGGGCTATTCCATGGGCGAATGGAAGGGGGACCCGTTGTTGCTGCAGCCGCATGGGCAATAGGAGACGAATAGGTAAATGCCCGGTTGGGCGGACTGGTCGATTGGGCCATTGCACTGGCTACCAGACCAATGAACAAACTTCCTGTAAGAATAACAAATTCATGTTTCATACACAGCCATTTTAAAGGTTAAAAAATAAAGATTCAACGTAAACCCCACTCACCCCGAGCCTGCCATAGTTTTAATAATTCCTGCCTGTTTAGGTGAATGGAGCAGTATTTTTTTACTTCCTCTTCTATTGCATTATTGATAGCCACCCGGAAAGCATGCGCCTGCAACACTGCCAATGCTGTGTATGGCTTTAATAAACTGCGCAGCGATAATAGCAACTCCTGTTTCCCCAGCTTTTTAATAGCTGATTGGCGAATACTGGCACTCAACTCACTTTTTACCACATTAGCAAGGTGAAAAAGATCTTCCTCTGCGTCCGCTTTACGGCATTCGAACCCCCGGCTCCCTGATTTCACCGGCCCGGATATTCCTGACCAATGTGCATCTGGGACAGCAGCAGCCTCGACTTCCTTTTTCAGGAAACCAATAACAACTGAATATTTATACCAGTTGAATGATACTACCATGACTTGATTTTTTCCTTCCTTGCACTTCCCCTTTCGGCCGAAAGGACTACTGCCCTTCAGTAAACCAAAACTACGACGCATAAACGCCGGTTCAGATTGATCGTAATCAACTCTGAAAATATATCTTGATTAGACTCAATGCGAGCGGTTGAGTCTAATCAATTCTTGATTGAACTCAATATTGACTCTTGATTATACTCAATCTTAGTTCTTGATTGTAATCAATTCGAATTTTTGAGAGGTAACTGGGATTTCCCCTGTCTATTTCTTTTGCTTCTCCTTCATCACGCGACTCAGCGTCTCCTCTCTCATTCCCAGGAACGACGCCAAATGCTTCTGAGAAACACGGTCCACAATGTCAGGCCGGTATTTGTTGAACCGGTCAAATCTTACCTCCGGCCTCCTGGGATACAGGATATAAGATTTAATATCGCTCCGTTTGTGATAGAACTCCGTTATCTTCCTCCCGATCCGTTCCAGAAAAGGATGCTGTTCATAAAGTCGCTCCAGGTCCGTATAGGAAATACTGAATACACGCGTATCCTCCAACGCCACAATACTCCCTTCACTCACTATCCGATCATAAAAACTATTTTTGAAAACCGCTATCTCACCCTCTATCATGAACCATAACGTTTCCTTCATAGACTTCAATCCGATATAACATTCCACACACCCTTTTTCAATATAATGCATGTGCTCACTCACACTCCCCGCCTTTAGCAAATAATGCCCTTTCTGAAATTCATTGGTTTTTATCACCCTTTGAAAATCTTTTACGAAATCCTCCGTCAGATGATCGAAAGAACCCAGATATTGTAATAACGCTTCCATAACTTGTACCCCGAGGTTTAAAAGTTGATTGATACTTGCACCATAATAAATAAGGGAGTAAGTATGTCAGGTAACTGTAAAGGAATGGAAATCTCAGGCAGATGAACAGACCTGTCAGGGACAGACAGACGAAGAAATGCTTTTCTCATGATAAGGTTCTCTTTTTTGCGCCTGTAATTTAAAAAAGGGAACCGATAGAAAAATTGAAAAAAGGATTTTTTTAAGGACAATTTGTCCCTTATATTATCAGAAAAATATTTCGTATTTGATATTTTGTCTCACCCGGCCATTTGCCGCAGTCCGGCCTATAGTCCCGCCAGATCCGATAAATTGCAGCAGCTCGGCGTTATAATAATATGATTGGACGCAGACTTCCAATAACCCATCACCATGGCCTCCTCCGTCAGAGAAGTATAACGCTTGCTGAACGGGATCTCCGTTTCCTGTATATTGTCAAACCCCGGATCATTCCCCGATTGTTTCACCAGGATATTCTTCAACGCTACCGCCCGCCGGCTTTTTACACTCACGGTATTCGATACCCCGAATAATACCTGCGGCTTCGTCTCCAGCCCGATATTAAAAACATATTGTTCCATCTCCTCGAAATCCAGGTTCTGACAATTGATATAAAGACACCCATCCCGGATCCCCATTACCTTCCCGCTGTAACGATGCCCCTCCGAAACGGACTTCACCAACACCTGCCCGTTATCTGACTCCCGCAAAATAAAAGGCGTCTTAATGATATTCTTACTGCCATCCGTCTTCTGATAGTATAAAAAATAATTTCCCAGATAATAAGTCTTAATAATAGATAAGGAAGATTTCCCCCCACCCATCCCTCCCCCCGACAAAGGGACCTTAGACAGACTATACCCATATTCCTCCCCCTGCCTTCCCCGCTCCCTTTGCCAGGCGTCCCAATCCGCAAACGGTACCTGGAGAAAAACCAGCAATACATTGATCTTAATATATTTTGCCTCTCCTCCATTCCAATAACTTTGCAAAGTCTTACCGCTGATCCAGTTGAAAACCTGGTACTCTCTCAGGTTCCCCAGGTACCGGACAAAATCATAGACCTGCTGGAAGTGCTTGGAGTGCTTCTCCAACTGCTGCTTACCGATGATCAGGTGCATCTCCACCAGATCCGTATTGACCATCACTTCCCGGGTGACCTGTTTATTGATCACCCGCGCTATCAGATTAAACTGCGTTCGGGTGAACCGGCTCCAGTTGACTTCCCTGCTCTTGCCTTTTAAAGCTGACACAATAGCTGGATTAACTTCCATCGCCTTCTTAATCTTATCGGATAAATACATAAATTCGTATTGTGAATAGTTATATATGTTTAATTCAGGCCGGTCCGGTACTTATAAAAAATGCGGTCATAATCTGACCAATGAATCTACTAAGATTTGACCAAACTAATACTATTGATTATCAGTTTATAAATGTATTTCCGGAAAAATTATTCGACTTATATTTTAACTCATTTGACTTTTTGATATTTATTATCTGATAACGGTTGCCTGATACATTCCGACAGTTGCATGAGAATTCTAGCGGTTGCTTGCTCTTTTACACCTATTCAGCTTTACAAAACCAAAACAACGCTTTATGAACCAAACCATTCGCTATTGGATGGCCCTTACTGCCATTTGGCTATGTTTGATTTATACCCGGCCAGCTTCCGCTCAGGATCATCCCGCCTCCACGGGAGAACACCCGGTCAAAGGAGTGATCAAAGACGTGGAAGGCAAACCCATCGGAGGGGCCACCATCCAGGTTAAAGGCACCCCCAAGGCCGTCTCCAGCGCCGCCGACGGCAGTTATTCCCTCTCCTTTGACAACACCAACGCCACCCTGGTAATTTCCTATGTAGGTTATGCCACCCTGACCATTGAAGTAAAAGGACGCACCCTTATCAACGTGCAAATGGAAGAGGCCCGCACCCAACTTTCCGATGTGATGGTAGTCGGTTATGGCACCCAAAAGAAATCAGACGTCACCGGAGCCATCTCCTCCATCAAGAACAAGGATTTTAAAGACCAGCCGGTATCCAATGTGGCCGCCAGCATTGAAGGCAAACTCTCGGGCATCAATGTCACCCAGCCCTCCGGAACTCCGGGAGCAGGCTTGCTGGTAAGTGTCCGGGGCGCCCAAAACCCCCTCTATGTAGTGGATGGCATACCCATGCTCAGCGAAAGCAATTCCTCGCTGGCCACTTCCTACAACACCTCCGGCCAGTCAGTAGGAGCGGGGCAGAACGTGAGCTCTATCTCCGATCTCAACCCCAACGATATCGAATCCATCGAAGTATTGAAAGACGCTTCCTCCGCCGCTATCTACGGCTCCCGCGCCGCTAACGGAGTGATCCTTATTACCACAAAAAGGGGTCGGGCCGGAAAGACTCAGTTCAACCTTAATTATTATACAGGTATCCAGCAGGTGGAAAAAAAGATCAAATTCCTCAATTCACAACAATTCGTCGACCTTAATAAAGAGGCCATCAACAACGATATCGCCGTGTACAAACGCGAATCTGCCGCCGCCGGCGCCGATACCTCCCGCTTTGGTCCGCTCTCCGTACTGCAAACCTTAGGCATTGTAGACGGCTCCGGCAATCCCGTCGCTAACCCCCTGCCTTATGACGCCAGCTCCGGCGTCAATACCAACTGGCTCGACCAGGTATTCCGTACCGCCCCCATCAACAATTATGAACTATCCGCCCGGGGCGGCAACGAAAAAACGAAATTTTTTATCAGCGGCGGCTACTTCGACCAGAGTGGTATCATCATCGAGAACTATTTCCGCCGCTTCAATACCCGGATCAACCTCGATCACCAGGCCACCGACCAACTCTCTTTCGGTACCACCTTCACGGCTACCTACTCCAATGACAAAAGAAGCTTCAATGACAATACCTATACGGGTATCGTCACCAACGCCCTGGGCGCATCCCCGCTCATGCCTGTATATGAAAAGAATGGAAAATATGCCGACTTCACCCAGTACCAGGCAAGCTGGTTATCAGACAACCCCGTCAAATCAGCCAAAGAGATCAACGCCCATACTTATACCAACCGCTTCATCGGATCGGTCTATGGAGAATATAAATTTCTCCCTTCCCTGAAATTCAGGACTTCCTGGTCGGTAGATTATAATGATGTATACGACAACCAGTATTTTTCCGCCCTCACCGTAGATGCCCAGACCGTAGGAGGTAAAATTCTGAATGGAGAGAACAAAGGACTGGTATGGCTCAACGAAAATATCCTTACCTGGCAGCACGACTACGGGGCACACCACCTGACAGCCTTGGGGGGCTTCACCCGGCAACAGGGAAATAACACCATCACCTATATAGCCGGCCAGGGAATCCCCCTGACAGGCAATGTCCAGAATGCTTCGGCGGCAGCCATCATCAACTCCGCTACCCAGACAGGCTCTACCTACTATTTCAACTCCTACCTGGCCCGGGTGAACTACGATTATAACGGCAAATACCTGCTGGCCTTCTCCCTGCGGGCGGACGGATCTTCCCGCTTCCCGAAAAATCAGCAATACGGTTACTTCCCCGGCGCCTCCGCGGGATGGAACCTGGCTAAGGAAAGTTTTTTATCGGACAACAACTGGATCAGCCAGCTTAAACTGCGTGCCAGCTATGGAGTGGTCGGAGATGCCGAGATCGGTAACTATTATAACGCCAGCTACTGGGCGCCCGCCCGCTACAACGGCATAGCCGGATTAAGCCCTCTCAATATTTATGACAACTCCATTCCCCTCACCTGGCAGAAGAACGCCACCTTCAATGCCGGAGTGGATTTTGAGATCTTGCATCATATCCTCAGCGGGTCCATTGAATACTTTGACGCGGAAAGGACCAAGGTGCTCGATAATACACCCATCGCCGGCACCACCGGGTTCAGCAACATTATAACCAACTCCGGCCATATCCAGGACAAAGGCTGGGAATTCCAGCTCTTTTCCAACAATATCCAGAACAATGACTTTTCCTGGACAACCTCCTTTAATATCTCCTTCCTTAAGAACACGATCAAAAGCCTCTCCGTCGACAGCCAGTTCATCAGCTCCTACAATGACCAGGCCCCGACACATATCCTGAAGACGGGTCAGCCAGTGGGTACTTTTATTGGCGTTAAATTCGCCGGGGTCGATCCCCAGACAGGAGATGCCCTGTACTATACAGCGCATGGCTCCAAAGAAAGGGCCGACCAGGTCAACTTCAGCCAGGACGTACAGATCATCGGTAATGCCCGCCCGAAATTCTTCGGAGGGCTTACGAATAATTTCCGGTTCAAACACCTTGACCTGCTCATAGCTATGCAGTTCAGCTACGGGAATAAAGTATATAACCTCATCCGCACCACTTATGAAAGTATCGGCTACAGCGGCGCTTCCACACCGGGCTCGGCTTATCTCGGCCAGGTCTATGCCAATAACGACACCCGCGTAGAACAACGTTGGAAAAAACCAGGCGACCATACGGTAATTCCGCGCGCCTCTTATCTTTTACAAAACTATTTTCCCAACTCCGACCAGTTCCTGGAAGACGGTTCTTTTTTGAAGGTCCGGACAGTCAATATCGGCTATACCTTCCCAAAGATCCGTTACTTTAATTCGATCCGCCTCTATGCACAGGTGCAGAACCTGCTGACCATTTCCCATTACATCGGATTTGATCCGGAAGTCAGCTCCACCGGGGGTGGAAACGACAAGACAGCAGGAGTGGACTATGCCGCCTATCCCCCCGCCCGTACGTTCACCTTCGGAGCAACGATCAGTCTATAACCTAACTCATTATAAAATCATTTCCGCATGAAACGATTATTTATCCTGGCCTCCCTGCTGTCACTGATCTTTCTCAGCAGTTGTAATAAACTGAACCAGGTGTCTCCTAATGATGTACCGCAGACCGTACTCTTTAAGGATACCAACAGTGTGAAAGAAACCCTGGTGGGCCTTTACAGCACCCTGGAGCCGGAAACCTATTACGGCGCCTACTACCCGATGTTTGCCGACCTCAACAGCGATAACGGTATTGCCGGAGGGTATAATAATACCTCCCTCAATGAATTCGGTTATTACAGCGTCACCCCCACCAATATCTATATTCAGAATATGTGGGTGGGATTGTATCATTCCATCGCTACCGCTAATCAGATCCTCACCGGGATCACCGCCCTGCCGGATACGGATGCCGGTACACAACAACTGATCGCCACTATAAAAGGACAAGCTCTTGCCATCCGCGCCATGGTTCATTTCGATCTCCTGCGCGCTTTCGGCTATCATTGGGATACTACTTCCGTCTATGGTATCCCGGTGGTGACCACGGTACAGAAGGCTTCCGACGTAGTGGCGCGTAATACGGTTGCCGATACCTATACCGCCATCATTAATGACCTGCAGGCGGCAGCCGCGCTTCTGTCCGGCGTCCCGGACCGCAATGCCAACTATATAAATCCCGCGGTGGTCAACGCCTTGCTGGCCCGGGTCTATCTGTACAAACAGGATTATGTCCACGCCGTCACCTACGCCGGCCTGGTGATCAGCGACGGTTCTTACACCCTCATGGATCAAAATAGCTTTCCTTCCATCTATAAACAGAAACTAAGCCCGGAATCTATTTTCGAACTGGCATATAACCAGCAAAGCCAGAGTTTTTTTAATGCTACCACCTACGCCCGCCCGGGAGCGGCATCCACGGAAGTATTGTTCATCGCTTCGCAGAACCTGCAGAATTTTTTCGCATCCCGCCCCGGCGACCTGCGGATCAATCTGCTGGATTATGCCAGCCCCAATTTTTACCCCAACGGAAGAACACTCAAATACCGCGGAGAGATCACCAAGGACAATCCCGCCTATATATTGCGCATTGCCGAAATGTACCTGATCCGGGCCGAGGCGGCAGGCCGTCTCAATGGATTGTCAGATCTGAATATGGTAAGGACCCACAGGGGACTCGCCGCACTGGCCCCATCCGATGTGCCGGACGATGCAACCTACGCGCAGGCGCTGTCGGATGAGAACAGGGCGGAATTCAATTTTGAAGGGCATCGGTATTTCGACCTGGCAAGGACAGGTCAGATAAACGCAGTCCTAGGCGTTCCGGCAACCAGTTCCGTATACCCGGTACCGCAAGTGGAACTTACCGCCACACACGGTGTCGTAATACAAAACCCGGGCTACTAAATTTAAAAGAAGTCTATGCCACATGATCCATTAACCCGTTTATTGCAAAAAGCTTTTCGCTCTGCCATGCGGCAAAACTCTTCCTCGCAGGAACAGGTGCCCTATGCGCAGCATTTCCGCCAGGCCGGCCGTCGCCGCTTCCTACGCGATTCCGCGTTAGCCGCCGCCAGCCTGCTCATTGCTCCGGCCCTCCAGGCGGCATCCTTTGATCCGGGCGCAGCCAACATAGATCCGGGCGCTGCCGGAAGCGGGATCGGCAGCGACCCTTTCCCTATCAAAGTAGCGATCGTAGGCGCCGGCATGGCAGGCCTCAATGCCGCTTACCAGTTGAAACGGCAAGGTATAACCTCCACCGTTTTCGAAGCAGCCCATCGGGTAGGAGGGCGCATGTTCACCCTGAAAGACCAATTCGGCCCAGGCATCACAACCGATATCGGCGGAGAATTTGTCGACAGCACCCACACGGATATTCTCCAGCTGGTAACAGAGCTGGGACTGGAATGTTATGACCTGCGGCAGGATACCCTGACCCCTAAAACTTTCTGGTTTGAAGGCCGGCTCCTGGGAGAAAAAGACCTGTGGGAAGCCATCCTGCCCTATACAGATCGCCTGCTGAAGGATATCCATTCCCTGCCACCGGTCATCAGCCACGCCACGGCCGATTCCTTCCGGCCCCTGGATCAGCTTTCCATCCTGGACTACCTCCGGAATATCGGGATCAGCGGCTGGTTATTCCATTTCCTCGACACCGTCCTCACCCGCGAATATGGCATGGAAGCTTCTCAGCAGTCAGCTATTAATTTCCTCATCATGTTCGAACCCCCTGCTTCGGAGAAGAAAGACTACGAACTGTTCGGCCAGGACCACGAAGTCTTCAAGATCCAGGGCGGCAGCCAACACCTGTCCGACAAATTATACGAACAGGTAAAAGACCAGGTGCGGTTGCAGCAAAAACTGGTGGCGCTCGGCACCAAAGGACAAGGTGGCTATGAACTCCACTTTGAGGGAGCGGGTGGCCGCAGGACGGTCCAGGCCGATCAGGTCATCCTTACCCTCCCGTTTACCATTCTCCGTTCGCTTACCCTTAACATTCCCATGCCGGAGGAAAAAAGAAAATGCATCGACGAGATCGGCTATGGCAACAGTTGTAAATTTATCATGGGATTGGACGAAAAACCCTGGCGTAAGGCAGGAATGCAAGGATATACGTTTACAGACCTTTCCTTTGGTTGTGGATGGGACAGCAGCCAGTTGCAATCAGAAAAGACAGGCAGCTTCACCGTATTCGGCGGCGGCCACTTCGCGGATTGGATCCGGCTGAACAAAGAAGAAGACCTGACCCGTAAATTCCTTCCGGCCCTCGACACGATCTATAAAGGATCGACCACCTCCTATAACGGCCGCAACACAAAATTTTGCTGGGCAGCTAACCCTTATAGCAAGGCCGGCTACAGCGCTTTCAAAAAAGGGCAATGGTCCACCCTGGCCGGTTGGGAAGGGGTACCCGTAGGACAGGTCTACTTTGCGGGAGAACATGTGAGCCGCGAATTCCAGGGATATATGAACGGCGCGGCACAGACAGGAAGGGTAGCGGCAGAAGCCGTAGCGGCCCACATACACGCATCGGCCTACGGTCAAACAACACCCGTCCAGGCATCTCATTGGACCACACCAAATAAAATTAATAACTGACAATTGCTAACCATGTCTCATTCGACCGAAATTTTAAAAAGAAGAAAACAATTCGTACCGGACGCCATCGGCATCTTCAATCCCTCCACCGCCGCCAGCGCCAGCGGCAGCCTGATCATCGACGCTGACGGAAAAGAGATGATCGACTTCGCCGGAGGCATCGGCGTGGTCAACGCCGGACACTGCCCCCCCCCAGTGGTGGAAGCGATCGCCCGGCAGGCCGCCACCCTTATCCATTGCAGCTTTAATGTGGCGACCTATGACCTGTATATGCAACTGGCGGAAAAACTGGCCTCCCTCTTCCCTCATGGCGACCATACCAAAGTGATGCTCACCAATTCCGGAGCAGAGAGCGTGGAGAACGCCATCAAGATCGCTCGCCAGGCCACGGGAAGACCGGCCATTATTGCCTATAACAACGCCTTTCACGGCCGCACTATGATGGCCATGACGCTTACCTCCAAAGTCGGGTACAAATTGGGTTGCGGACCCTTCGCCCCGGAAGTCTACCGCCTCCCATTCCCGGATTATTACCGTTATGGCGGAGGCTTCAACCTGGATGAATTTTCAGACATCCATTTACGGGAGCTGGAAGATTTCTTTCATGTACAGGTACCGGCACAGCAGGTCGCCGCCATCATCATCGAACCCGTACAAGGCGAAGGCGGCTTTAACGTCGTCCCCCGTAAATACCTGGCAGGACTCCGGCAGATCTGCGATAAAAAGGGTATCCTCCTCATCCTGGATGAAGTACAGAGCGGTTTCGGAAGAACAGGTAAATGGGCCGCTTATCAGCATTATGACGTCACTCCCGACCTATCCGTATGGGCCAAATCCATGGGCAGCGGCATGCCCATCGGAGCTGTCTTAGGACGGGCAGCCATCATGGACGCCTGCAAACCTTCCACCATCGGAGGCACTTATCCCGGTAACCCCGTCTGCTGCGCGGCTGCCCTGGCCACTCTCAACTATATGGAGGAGATCAATATCAATGCCCTGGGACAACAGGTGGGCGCCCTTATCCGCGAACGCTTCGAAACGTTCAAACAGAAATTTCCCGCCATCGGAGACGTGCGGGGACTGGGCGCTATGATGGCTTTTGAACTGGTGAAGGATAAGGATCCCTTTAAACCGGACGGCGAACTTTGCAAAAAGCTCATTACCTACTGTGCCGATCATGGACTCATCCTTATCAGCGCCGGAGTCAACGGAAATGTGATCCGCATCCTGAGCCCCCTGGTCATCGAACCGGCCCTGCTCAAAAAAGGACTGGATATCATCGAAGCAGGATTAGCAAAACTTACCTCAAACAAAACACCATGAATAAACTATATATCAACGGAGAATGGACCGACGCCCTCGACGGCCAGGTGATGGAGCTCATCAACCCGGCAACGGAAGAAACCATTGCGACCCTTCCCTCCGGCGGCGCAGCAGACGCACATGCAGCTATCCAGGCAGCCGGCCAGGCCTTTCGGGAATGGAGCCGGACTACCCCCTACGCCCGGGCAGCCATCCTCAAAAAAGCAGCTGACTATCTACGGGATAATATCGCCGACCTGGCAAAAGATATGGTATTGGAAAGCGGCAAACCCCTCCCCGAAGCCAAAGGCGAATGGACGGTAGCTGCCAACCTTTTCGAATGGTACGCCGAAGAGGCAAAGAGAGCCTACGGCCGGGTCATCCCTACCAACAGACCGGACAAACGAAGCTCCGTGATCTGGCAGCCCATGGGTGTCATTGGCGTGATCACCGCCTGGAATTTTCCGGCCTATAACCCCGCCCGGGCCTGGGCAGCCGCCCTGGCGGCAGGCTGCACCGTAGTGGCCAAACCGGCAGAGACCACCCCTTTATCAGCCTTTCATATGGTCAATGCCCTGACGAAAGCTGGCCTGCCGAAAGGAGTCCTGAACCTGCTGATCGGCGATCCGGCTGCCATCGGCGAGGCCATGCTGGATAATCCCCTCCTCAAAAAGATCAGCTTTACCGGCAGTACCCGCGTAGGGAAGTTATTAATGGACGGAGCCTCCCGCACCCATACCAAATTATCCCTCGAACTGGGAGGCAACGCCCCCGTGCTCATATTTGGAGACGTAGACGTGGAAGCCATCGCTAAAGCCGCAGCCATCGCCCGTTTCCGTAATAACGGACAAGTCTGTATCGCCCCTCAACGATTTTATGTGGAAAAATCCATCTACCCGCTTTTCGCAGAGCGGCTCACCTTTCATGTCTCCCAACTGAAGATGGGCAGCGGTTTCGAAGAAGGGGTCAACGTAGGCCCCCTGATTACCAAAAGGCAACGGGACAGCGTACTCGCTCTGCTGGAGACAGCAAAGTCGCAAAAGGCGCAGGTGCTCACCGGCGGCGACATCCCGTCCGCCCCGAAGAAAGGATATTTCATGCAGCCGGCTGTGGTAGCAGGCCTCGACCAGTCTTCCGTATTGGCGCGTAAGGAGATCTTCGGCCCGGTGCTGCCCCTGTTCTCTTTCGACGGACTGGACGATGCCCTGGCAAAAGCCAATGATACCGAATACGGATTGGCCGCTTATATATTCACCAACCACCTCCCGACGGCGATAAAAGCGGCGGAAGGATTGGAATTCGGCATCGTAGGCATTAACGAATGGGCCCCCCATGGAACAGAAGCCCCTTTCGGCGGCTGGAAACATAGCGGACAAGGGCATGAGAGCGGCCCGGAAGGATTATACGAATACATGGAAAAGAAATTGATCAGTATCGGCGGAATAAATTCTTAAAAAATAAAATCGAATGGATTACGGTGCACTCTCTCTCATTCCTCCCCTGGTCGTAGTCGTCCTGGCCCTCCTTTTCCGGACTTCCTTCGAGCCCCTGCTCATCGGTTGCCTCGCAGGATTCCTGCTGATTGGACACCACAATCACACCAATGTCTTCAGCGATTTCATCGCCTCCCTCTACAAAATAATGGAAGACGAAAGCACCGTATGGGTGATCCTGGTCTGCGGACTTTACGGCTCTCTTATCGGCCTGATGGTACGTAGCGGAGGCACCGTAAGATTCGGGGAATGGGCATTGCAGCGACTGACCTCGAAGCGACAGTCTCTAATGGGAGCCTGGACATTAGGTCTGGTCATTTTCCTGGATGATTACCTCAGCGCCCTCACCGTAGGCCTTTCCATGCGGAAGATCACCGACGCCTTCAAAGTGCCCAGGCCTATGCTCGCTTATATTGTCAACACCACGGCTGCGCCCTGGTGCGTCATCGTTCCCATCTCCACCTGGACGATCTTTGTAGGCAAGATCCTGGAGACCTCCCATGTGGCGCCTAAGGGACAAGGACTGGCTACCTACTGGAAAATGATCCCCTTTATTTCCTATGGCTATATCTCCGTCCTGGTCATTCCTCTTTTTATCTATGGTATTTTACCCTGGTTTGGCCGGATGAAAAAAGCCGACCAGCATGCAGCAAAGACAGGCGAGCTGACACGGACCAACTTCAATATGAGCGGAACCCTGGACATCTCCCCCATGAACGCATCGCATCCCCCGAAATTAATTTACTTCCTGCTGCCCGTGATCATCCTGCTGGCCGCAACGATCTACTTCGACATCGATGCCCTCAAAGGCGTCATGATCGCCGTCACCTTTACCTTCCTCTATTATTTAGTGATCAAACTGGGCACTTTCCGCCAGCTCTCCGAAACCATCTTCAGCGGTTTCAACAGCATGGTCTATGCCCTGGCTATCCTGGTGATGAGTTACGTATTAAAGGATGTCAATGACAAAATGGGATTGACACAATATGTTTTACACGGCGTATCCCCCTATGTTACCAAACAGGTATTGCCCCTGATCGTGTTTGCTTCCCTTTCTGTCATAGCCGTCACCACCGGTTCTTCCTGGGGACTCTATGCAGTGGCCATTCCCCTGGTGGTGCCCCTGGCGCACCAGCTCGGCTCCAACACCCTGCTCAATTGCGGCGCCGTCGTCAGCGCAGGAGTGTTTGGTTCCAATGCCTGTTTGTATTCGGACGCCACCATTCTGACGGCCCAGAGCACAGAATGCAACAACCTGGAGAACGGATTGTTACAATTACCTTATGCCTTACTATCATTTGCCTTAGCCTGTGTTACCTATCTTATATTAGGATTCACCCTAGCTTAAATATGAAATTATGACAACGGAAACAGTAGCGTATTATGAAGAGCTGACAAGCGGACTAATAGTGAGGAATACCCGGCCCGCCGATGCACAGCCATTGGAAGAACTACAGAAAATAGTATTCCCTACCCTTGCAGATGATGAACTGATCAGGGCCGTACACTACCTGCGTCATCTGGAAGTTTTCCCCGAAGGACAATTCGTGATCACCGATCAGGAAAAGGTTATCGGAATGACCACCACCATGCGCACGAACTTCGATTTTGAAAATCATCACCACACCTTCAAAGAGACCATCGCAGGCGGATGGCTCAGTAAGCACGATCCCAACGGCGACTGGCTGTACGGCCTGGATATGGGAGTGCTGCCGGCCTACCGTGGCCGTGGACTGGCCAGGGCCTTATACCGTGCAAGACATACCGTGGCCAGGACCCTGGGCCTGAAAGGCCAGTTGACGGTAGGCATGATGAGCGGCTACGGAGCAGTCAGCGGGGAGATGAGCGGCGAACAATATTACGAAGAGCTTAGGCAGGGACGGCGCAAAGACCCTACGCTGACGCCACAGATGAAGATCGGCTTTGCCCCGGTGGCATTGATGGCCGAGCATCTCAACGATCCTGTTTGTGGCAATTACGGCGTTTTGATCAAGCTGGATATCGATAAAGAAGTCTGACCCATCATTTAATTTAAAAGTCGCAATTATCAACCCGATCATTCAATAGTTAAAAATAGTCAATATGGCATCCATACAATTAAGAACACCCTTACCCGGTCCCAAAAGCCTGGCCGCCCTCGAGAGAAGAAAAAATGCACTCCCTGACGGACTGGCCAAATCCACCGATATCGCCGTTGAAAAAGCCGAAGGCGCCCTGATATGGGACCTGGATGGCAACCAGCTCCTCGACTTTGCCGGAGGCATCGGCATGATCAATGTCGGTCACCGGAATGAGCAAGTGACAGCCGCCATCCGCACCCAATTGGATAAATACATCCACACCTGCTCACTGGTCACCACCATGGAACCCTACCTGGACCTGGCAGAACTATTGAACAGCCTGACACCGGGCAACTTCCCGAAAAAGACCTTGCTGGCCAATTCCGGTTCGGAAGCCGTCGAAAATGCCGTGAACATCGCCAAATACTATACGAAGCGTAATGCCATCCTCTGCTTTGAAGGCGCCTATCATGGCAGGACCCTGCTTACTCTCAGTCTCACCAGCAAGTATAGCCTGTTTAAAAAAGGCTTCGGCTCCTATGTGTCCGACATCTACCGCATACCCGCCCCGAACCTGTATCGCAAGACGGAAGGATTATCGGATGAACAATACATTCAATCCTGCATCCGGCAACTGGAACATGCCTTTGTCAGCCAAGTAGACCCGGAATCCCTGGCGGCGATCATTATCGAACCCGTCCAGGGCGAGGGGGGCTTCCTGCCCATACCCGCACCTTACCTGCATAAACTTCGGGAAGTATGCGATAAATATGGTATCGTTTTTGTTGCCGACGAGATACAATGCGGAGCGGCCAGAACAGGGAAATTATTTGCCGTCGAACATAGCGGCGTGATCCCGGATATGATCGTCAGCGCCAAATCCATCGGGGCCGGCATGCCCATCAGCGCCGTCACAGGGAAAGCCACGATCATGGACGCCCCGCACCTGGGTGGGGTAGGGGGCACCTACGGAGGCAGTCCCGTAGCCTGCGTGGCCGCCATCGAGGCCCTGAAGATCCTAAGCTCCCCGTCTTTCCTGCAGCGATCGGTGGAAGTAGGCGAGATCATCCGCACCACCCTGGAGAAATGGAAGGAGAAATATCCCTGCGTGGGCGATGTGAGAGGATTGGGCGCCATGCGGCTGGTGGAATTTGTAAAAGACCGCGATACCCGCGAGCCGGACGCAGACTTTACCTTGAAAGTGATCAAGGATGCAGTGGCCCATGGATTGATCCTGATCCGGGCAGGCCTTTACAGCAATTGCATACGGCTCCTGCCCCCCATCGTCATTACCGATGAACAGCTGGTGGAAGGGCTGGGAGTGCTGGAAGCTGCCATCGCCCGGGCTCAGTCATAGCCAACCTTATCCCGATCTAAATTTTCCAACGATGAATGATCAACTCCTTATTTACAACGCCAACATCCTCTCTTCCCATAACGGATTCGCCCGGGGAAACGCCGATGCTATGGTCGTAACCGGCCAATCGATTGAAGCCGTAGGTAAACTGGAAGACATAGAATTCCTTGCCGGCCCGAATACACAGCTCGTCAACGCAAAGGGCCGGACCCTGATGCCGGGACTTCATGATACCCATATCCATTTGTGGAAAGTAGGCAACCTGCTCGGCTCCATGCTGGACCTGCGCACCGCCTCCAGCCTGGATGAAATGCTGACACTCCTGGAACAGTATCACCGGTCACATCCGGAACTCCCTTGGATCACCGCCCGGGGGTTCAATGAAGCCGGCTGGAAAGAAGGGCGAATGCCCACTAAAAAGGACCTGGATAAAGTAATAAAAGATAAACCGGTCTATGTGATCCGCACCTGCGCGCATATCGCCGTTTCTAATAGCAAGGCCCTGGAATTATCCGGTATAACGGCCGCCACCCCTGCCCCCGAAGGAGGAGTGATCTATAAAGATGAGAGCGGCCAGCCTAATGGCCTCTTTTCAGAGACAGCCCTGGGACTGGTGTCGGCCCATATCCCATCCTATACAAAGGAACAGCTGAAGACAATGGTCAGGGCCGCCCGTCAGGAACTATACCGGTTTGGGATCACTGCAGCTACAGACCCGGCCGTAGATCCCCTGCTCCTGGAAGCCTATTATGAAATGCAGCAGGCCGGCGAACTGGGTTTCCGTCTGCAAGCCATTCCCATCCTGTTGCCGGATGGCGGCGACCGGCCTTTCCCGCTACCCGCTTATTTCTCTTCGGAGTACATGACCGTGAACACCGTAAAATTTTTCAGTGACGGCGGACTAAGCGGCCGCACGGCTGCCTTGAAAAGAAACTACAAAGGATCGGCCGAACAGGGAGTCCTGCGCCTGCAAAAGGAGCAATACCTCTCTCTTTGCATCGCAGCCCAGGAACAGGGACTGGGCATCGCCACCCACGCGATCGGCGACGCGGCTATCGAATCAGTTATCGGGACCTACAAGCAATTGCATCAATCCTTTCCCTCCGGGCTGAGACGGATCGAACACCTGGGCCTCCCCGAAAAGCGGCACTTGCAGGACATGGCCGCCTTTAATATCGCTACTTCGATGCAAACTATCTTTCTGTACGAACTGGGTAAAAACTTTATTAAATACCTGGATACGGAATATCTCCTACGTTGTTACCCCGTCCGATCGGTACTGCGACAAGGTATCCTGGCAGCCCTCTCTTCCGATGCTCCCGTAGTAAAAGATCTCAATCCCTTTTCCGGAATGAAAGCAGCTATCACCCGCAAGGATAAAGAAGGCAACCCCATCGCCCCGGAAGAAAGCATCAGTATCCATGAAGCCCTGCAAGCCTATACCGGATCGGCGGCGAAGATCAGCGACCTCCCGCAATTGGGCTCCCTGGAGCCCGGTCGCCCGGCTGACTTTATTCTGCTGGACAAAGATCCTTTGGATTGCCCGCCCGAAGCCCTCGACTCCATTCAGGTAACGGCGACCTTTGTCGGGGGAACTCCTGTTTGGGAACGGCCTGTTCCTAAGGCAGTTTAAAATTACCCACTTAGTTGTATTGTCCGAAGTAAAGGATTTAGGTAGTTTTATGTCTATGTATAGTAAAGCCCCCCTTATTGCTCGCTATGGGAAGCAAATCCTTCTTATTGCAACAGTGATCCTCATGCAAAGCTGTTACCATTACAGGGTGCTGAATACCAAAAGCGATCCAGCCACGGAATATGAAAAGAAGATCATGTGGTCTTATTGCTGGGGGCTGATCAATACTCCCCAGAATTTCGTGGTTCCGAATTGCACCGACAACAATGCTCTCGACGAAGTCCGGTTCAGCACGAAATTCACCTACTCCCTGCTGACCGTCGTCACACTGGGGATCGTATCTCCCGTGGAAGTGAAATGGAAATGTCACAAACCTCCCCAAAGGGTAGGAGGGATGTAACCATTTTTCAACCTATTCAATTGCTACCGCATGTCAAAGAATCCCCGCATAACTCCCACCAACCTCAAAGTTTATACTAACCGGCACGATACATTCAATCAGCCCATCGATAATTTATTCGATATCTCCAATGGCAATACAGGGAATGTACTCGACGACTACAATGCCACTACCGCGGCTGTACAGGACTTTCTGTCCCAGGCCATTCAAAGCAACAAGCGGGTGCGGTGCCTGGGAGGAGGATGGTCCTTCACCAAAGTAGCTGCCACGGAAGGATGGATCCTGAACACCAAAGCATTGAACATGATCATCACCATCAGCGGGGTCAGCATCGCGCCACAATATACCGGTGACAAAGACCAGCTTCTTTTTGTCCAGTGCGGCAATTCCATCCAGGAATTGGATGACTATACGCAAGCCAATCAGAAATCACTCAAGACCCAGGCGGCCAGCAATGGACAGACCCTCATCGGAGCCATTTCTACCAGCACGCATGGCGCTTCCATCGATGTCGGAGGCATCCAGGACTATGTAGTAGGACTGCATATCATCGTCAGCCCGGACAAACATATCTGGCTGGAACGGGCTTCCCACCCCGTCGTTTCCGACGCCTTTATCGCCAAATTGCAAACAGTGCTGATCCGGGACGATGAATTATTCAACGCAGCGTTGGTGAGCTTCGGAAGTTTTGGCTTTATACATGGAGCCATGATCGAGACAGAGCCGATCTATCTCCTGGAAGGCTACCGTATACTGGTGCCCTATGATGACAAGATGAAGCAGGTGATGACTACCCTCGATTTTTCCAATGCCAGCTTCCTTCCCTATGGCAGCGAACGCCCCTTCCATTTTCAGGTAGTGGTGAACCAGTATGATATACCCGCCGGCGCCTATTTAACAGTAATGTACAAACGCCCTTATACGGCGGATCACCAGCCGCCGGTCAGAGATCTAAGCAAGGCGGGCCCGGGAGATGACGTGCCCTCTTTCCTGGGGAAATTCACCGACCTGCTTCCCTCCGTCACCCCCTTCATCGTCAGCAAACTGGTAAAATCACAGTATTCACTTTATTCCAAACTCTTCGGCACCTTGGGCGAGATCTTTACCAATTCCGAGGTGAGAGGCAGGGTGGCGAGCGCCGCCGTAGGCTTCCCCCTTTCTTACGTCGCCCGAGTGAACGACCTGCTTATCCGCTTAAATGGCTCCGACGGACCCTTCGTCGGCATCTTCTCCTATCGCTACGTGAAGGGATCGAAGGCGACCCTGGCCTTTACTAAATTCGACTATACCTGCGTCATGGAATTGGATGCCGTCATGTCCAATGAGACCGACAGATTTTATGCCGCCGTATGGAAGGAAATGGACGCAGCCAATATACCCTATACTTTTCATTGGGGCAAAATCAACAACCTCGCTAATGCAGACCTGTCAAAAATGTATGGTCCCGGCAGAGCCAGCTGGATCAAGGCCCGCAATACCCTGCTGCCGCCCGTTTCCTTAACCTTATTTAATAATCAGCTCCTCTCCGACTGGGGCCTAGACGGTAGCGTATAAGAGGTGCTTTCTCATCCCTCCCCAACTTTTTTTTCAAAAAACACGATTTTTTTATTTCGGGTTTAGATATTCTCTAGTTTTGTATCATGAACCACAATTATCCTATCGATCCTACAGATCCGAACGAAGTAAGAGAGCCTGAAGTTGTTTATGGAAAAAGCAAATTCACGGCAGAAGAATACCTGGAAATGGAGCGTGCTTCCGTTACCAAACACGAGTATTACAAGGGCGAGATCTTCGCCATGGCCGGCGTGGCGCCTGTACATAATGTTATATGCAAAAATTTGAATCGGGATGTAGCTTCCTGGTTAAAAGGCAAGCCTTGCCAGCCATATGGGAGCGATACACGAGTGCATATTCCCGAAAATACCTTGTACACCTACCCGGATATTTCCATCTTTTGCAAAGATATAGTGTTAACGAATAAAGACGACGATAACTATATCGGCCCCTCCGTCCTCATCGAGATCCTATCCCCCTCTACCCGTAACTATGACCGGCGCGCAAAATTTAAACTATATCAGGATATCCCTACCCTAAAAGAATACATCCTGGTCGATTCAGAAGCCGTCGGCGTCGAAGGTTGGCGCCTCAACGAACAAAAACGTTGGGAATTGCAGCGGTATAAAGATCTTTCTTCCATATTGGAAATACAGACGGTAGGCTTCACCGTATCCCTCCGCGAAATATACGACGGGACTCATCTGCCCGGCACCGAGCATGACCCTATAGATGTAAGTGTAGTGAGCGAGCCTGAACTTGCCTACGGTAAAAGCAAATTCACGGCAGAAGAATACCTGGAAATGGAGCGTGCTTCCGTTACCAAACACGAGTATTACAAGGGCGAGATCTTTGCTATGGCCCACGCCAGTAATGTGCATAATATCATTTTCAGAAATTTATATGGCGATCTGGCATATCGATCAAAAGGCAAATCCTGCCGCCCCTATGGAAGTGATACGCGGGTGCATATCCCGGAAAATACCTTATACACCTATCCGGATATTTCCATCTTTTGCGGGGATATAAAGTTTAAGAGTAAAGAAGATGACAACTTTATCGACCCCACCGCTCTCATCGAGATCCTATCCCCCTCCACCCGTAACTACGACCGGGGCTATAAATTCAAATTGTACCGGGATATCCCCACCCTGAAAGAATATATCCTGGTCGATTCCGAAGCCGTTGGCGTCGAAGTGTTCCACCTCAATGCACAAAATCACTGGGAACTGCAGGTGTATAAAGACCTTACCTCACTATTAGAGATACGGACGCTGGGCTTCAGCGTATCGCTAAAGGAAATTTACGAAGACACCGGTCTGCCCGGCGCCGGCCATGACCCTGTAGAAGATGTCAGTGTAGTGAGCGAGCCCGAAGCTGCTTATGGCAAAAGCAAATTCACGGTAGAAGAATACCTGGAAATGGAACGCGCCTCCGTCACCAAACATGAGTATTATCGGGGCGAGATCTTCGCCATGGCCGGCGCAAGTAAGGAACACAATGTTATATTCATAAATTTGATTCGTGATATAGCTTCCTGGTTAAAAGGCAAGCCATGCCAACCCTATGGCAGCGATATGCGGGTGCATATTCCGGAAAACACTTTATTCACCTATCCCGATATTTCTATCTTTTGCAGAGATATATTTGACTTGAATAGGTATGAGGACAATACGATTCAGCCCACCGTCCTCATCGAGATCCTATCCCCCTCCACCCGTATCTACGACCGGGGCGATAAATTCAAATTGTACCGGGATATTCCTACCCTGAAAGAATACATCCTGGTCGATTCCGAAGCTTTCGGCGTCGAGGTATGGCGCCTCAACGAACAAAAACGTTGGCAATTGCAGCTTTATAAAGACCTTTCATCCATATTGGAAATACAGACCGTCGACTTCACCGTATCCCTCCGCGAAATATACGAAGGCACTCATCTGCCCGGTACCGGCCAGTAATTCCTGGCTCTGTAAGAACCGTCCTCGCTTACCTGCCACGCTCCCCCCGCCCCCAGAAACAAAACAGGCCTATTGTTTGTTATCCCAATGTTTATTCGATTGATTTTCGGTCATACCCGTACTTTTGTAGTACGGTCGGCCTCTAAAAATTAAAAGTATGACAGCAGGGAATAACGACAGGCAGCGGATCATTATCATTGGCGCCGGCTTTGCCGGCCTGAGCCTCGCCCGCGATCTCAACGGGACGGATTATGAAGTCTTTCTCATCGACAAACATAACTATCACCAGTTCCAGCCTCTGATGTACCAGGTCGCCACCGCCCGGCTGGAACCCTCCAGCATCTCTTTTCCCCTGCGAAAAGTATTTCAGCACTCGAAAAATGTAAATATCCGCATCGGAGACGTCCTGCGGGTAGACACCGATCATAAAACCGTCTATACCTCCGTCGGCGATCTGACCTACGACCACCTGGTCATCGCACTCGGATGTACCACCAATTACTTCGGAAATACCCGGATCCAGTCCCATTCCTTTCCCATGAAGTCGGTCCCCCAGGCCATGGCCCTGCGCAACAGGATCTTAAAAACCTTTGAAGATACCATCGAGGCGGGCCCGGATGAACGGCAGTCCCTGCTGAACTTCGTGATCGTAGGCGGAGGACCCACAGGAGTCGAACTCGCCGGAGCCATGGCCGAAATGAAAAAGAACGTATTGCCGAAAGATTACCCCGACACGGACTTCTCCCGCTTTACCATCTACCTGCTGGAAGGCTCCCCCCATACCCTGAATGCCATGAGCGAGGCCTCCAAGGCCAAATCACAGAAATATCTGGAAGACCTGGGCGTAAAAGTGCTGACCGACACTGTCGTAGAAGATTATGATGGCAACACCGTCAAACTGAAAGGCGGGCAGACCATCGCTGCCAAAAACCTCATCTGGGCCGCGGGGGTCATAGCGAACACCCTGGAGGGAATTCCCGCTACCAGCATCGCCCGGGGCAATCGCCTGAAGACGAATCGCTACGGGGAAGTGGAAGGACTGGATGGGGTATATGCCGTGGGAGATATGGCCTGGATGACCACCCCGAAATACCCTAACGGACAACCGCAACTGGCGAATGTGGCCCTCGCTCAGGCAAGCGCCCTGGCAAAAAATTTCAAAAGAGCGCTAAAAGGACGGCCCCGCTCGGAATTTGAATATAGTAACAAAGGCTCCATGGCCACCGTGGGCAAACGAAAAGCCGTGGTCGACCTGCCGGGCTTCAGCTTCCAGGGCCGCCTGGCCTGGTTTACATGGATGTTCGTTCACCTCATGCTGATCCTTAGCGTAAAAAATAAAGTTTTTATTTTCCTCAACTGGATGATGAGCTATTTCGCCAATGATTCCACACTCCGGCTGATATTGAAGCCGGATGAAGATGCCTGATAAAAGAAGCGCTCGTGAACAGTCCTTTTTTCCTTATTTTTGTTCAGATCAATCCTTTTCTATGGCTGAAATCATTGTAGAGTTAAAACACGCTAACATATACCAGGGAGACAATCTTATCCTGCAGGACGTGAACATTACGGTGAATAAAGGTGACTTCGCTTACCTGGTCGGTAAGACCGGGGCCGGCAAGTCCAGCTTGCTAAAGACCCTTTACGGAGATCTTCACCTGCGGGAAGGAGAGGGCCAGGTGGCGGGCTTCAACCTGCGGGAAATGGATTGGAAAAAAGTACCCTACCTTCGCAGGACCCTGGGCGTGGTCTTCCAGGACTTTCAATTGCTGACAGACCGGAATGTAAATGAGAACCTTAAATTCGTTTTAAAAGCTACCGGCTGGAAAGACCTCCGGTTAATGGATGAGAAGATCTCCGACGTACTGGATAAAGTAGGATTGAAGTCCAAAGGGTTTAAAATGCCTTTCGAAATGAGCGGCGGCGAACAACAACGCATAGACATCGCAAGGGCCCTGCTCAATTCCCCCAAATTAATACTCGCTGACGAGCCTACCGGCAACCTTGACCCCGAGACCTCCGACGAGATCATGCAACTCCTTTTTCAGATCTCGAGGGATTACGGTACATCGATCATCATGGCTACGCATGACTATCGGGTCATCAATAAATTCCCCGCCCGCATGCTGAAGACCGAAAGAGGAAAAGTGATCGACAACGCCAGCATCTCTATCGATTAATGGAAGGCTCCCCTCCTCAACCCTCCCAGATCCATTGGATCAATTTTCGGGTATTCTCTTCATTATTATAGAGACCGGAGAGCACTCCCTTTCTTGACTCGATAGCGGCCTCTGTAAAAGGCTCCGCATGCAGCCGGACGATCAGCTCTTTGAATTCCTCCGCATTCTTGCCGGTATGACAGGCCGCTTCCAGGCCGGTAGCCAGCACGGCATTTTCGTTTACGACACAATGCCTGCCATTAAATAAGGCATTCAGTAATTTCAGTTTTATACCCGTACAATTGAAAGAAGGAAGAATATTTACCTGCGCCTTGGCGATCAGATCCTGGATTTCCTCCTCCGAAGGATTGGCGATCAGACAGGCATGCGGGTTTTGCTCGACGAGCCGGCTGAGACGGGACGATGGATTTTTTCCCGAGACGATCAAAGGTAATTCCAGGGAATGAAAGACATATTTTAACAACCAGATGACCGCCTGCTCGTTCTCCGCCACAGAGAGATTTCCATGATAAAGGCAGAAACATCCGGTGCCTTCCTTGCTGCGCACCTCTTCAAAAGGAAGAAAGACGGGCAAGACGCTTATATCCCTGGCCCCGAAATCTTTTTGATAATCCTCCTTGTCCTTTTCCGATACGGCCAGGATCGGTACTTTATCCGCCACCCGCTGCTCATACCCGCGCAGCAGGTTACTCTCATGCAGGTAATACATTTTTTTCAGCAGCGATTTTTCGCAGCGATACAACTGCCGGTAATACTGGTGCTCCACATTATGCAGCCGCAACAGGACCCTCCGCCCGTCAAATCTTTCATCATTCAACAGGTACGTGCAATGGATACCCTCCAAAAGAATAGGATATTCATCCTGCAGCAAATTATCCAGCAACCGGCCGCTCGAACGGGAACAGACTATATACGGCAGCCTGTGTGAAAAGCCCTTATGCCCTTCATGACGGGCATAGTAATTTACCTCGTCACAATATTCATTTAAAGAATCCTGTTCACCCCTGCCGTATTCAAAACAATGCAAATGGATCTTCACCCCGGCCCCATGCAGGCACCTGATCTTGTGAAAAAGATCGAACACCCCCCCATAATCCACCGGGTAGGGCACATCCATGCAGACGATATGTAAATGATTTTCCACAGGTCAGCCGAGTATTTTTTGATAGAACCGGATTAATCTTTTCTCCTCTTCCTGCCAATTATACACGAGTCGCGCTTGTTTGCAATTCTCCTGGAACATATGATAGAGAACATCATTTTCCAGTAAATTGTTTAGGGTATCCGCTATCTTTTTTTCACTGAGATCCCCGATCAACAGGCCGATAGCGAACTGGTCATTGACCCGGCGATATTCCGGGAAATCCATGGTCACCTGGGGAATAGCCGCATGTATATAATCAAAAAATTTATTGGCAAGGGAATAATATTGATTTAATCCGTAGGGCTCCACCAGGTTAATGCCGATACAGGCCCTTCGTGTTATTCCAACCAGATCCCCCGGGGTGACCCGTCCCGCCAGGATCACCTTTTCCTCCAGACCGTATTTCCGGATCAGTTCCCGGCATTCCTTCATCAGGTTGCCTTCTCCGCAAATGAGCAGCCGGCAATCGATATTTTGCATGGCGGGGATCAGGAATTCCAGGCCACGCGCCTCATTCACCGCCCCCTGGTATAGTATGAACCGCTCCTCCGTCACCCACGGATGTTCCGCAGTTCCGGGACGTTGCTGCACGTTCTTCATCCACTCAGGTTTCGTCAGTTCCGGGCTTTTCTGCACCTCCCCGGCGACAGGATCCTGCAGGAGAGGGATATTACGTATCAGCCCATAATCAGCATTATACCGCTTGTGGAATTCCTCCACGATGCTTTGACTGACAGTGTACCCGTAGACATACCGGGGCACAGCCCATCTTTCCACCCGCATCCAGATCTTTTGCACGGCAGGCCTGGATATCACTTCTTTCATCTCTGTAAATAACTCATGTGCATCGTAGATCCGGACAATCTTCCTCAGCCTTGAAACGAACAGGCAGGGGAGGATCGTATCCAAATCTATAGCACAAATTCCATCCATCTTTGAAAAGAGCAGGTAAACGAAAAGCCGGATATTAAATTCGAGATAGAATAGCTTCCCCGTGCTGAATACGCAGGGGAGCCTTTTTTGTTCGAATATTTCTTCTTTAAGAGGAAGGGAACCAGCTTGCTTTCTTCCGACCAGCACTACGGAAAAGCTATTTATTGCCAGCGAGCGGCATATCCTGATCATGCGTTGATCATACGTCAGATCGTTCGTGACAGTAAAATAAATTCTTTTCAAAGGACTGTTTTATAGATCTTTTCAATCGTCTCCACCACCTTGCAGGCTTCCCGGGGATCGATTTCAGACAGTTTCCCCCTTTTTAATACATTCACCACATTGCGGAAAACGTAGGCATGATTCGCCGCCGGCCCCTTGTGAGAATTGCCCCCGCTCATATATAACGTCTTGGGGAGAATGGGCATTGTATACTCTTCTATATTACAAATTTGAACCTCATCCATGTATTGTCCGCTTATCTTCACGGTGCCTTTCTCCGCAATAATGGTGAGACTGCTTTCAAGATTCTCCTGCCGGACGGCCGTCGTAAAATTAAAACAACCCATTCCCCCCTTCTTAAAATTAAAGCTGACAATACCTGAATCTTCAAATTCCGTATTGGTGGAATGGGAGAAATTCCTGAACCTGGACTCAATGCCTTCTATGTCGCCAAATAGCCATAGCAGGCTGTCGATAAAATGCGAGAACTGGGTGAACAGGGTGCCGCCGTCAAGATCCCTGGTGCCTTTCCAGCTTCCTTCCCGGTAATATCTTTCATCCCTGTTCCAGAAACAATGGATAGTTACCAGGAAAATCTCCCCCAGCTTATTCTTTTCCAGCAAATCCTTCAGCCATACGGAAGGAGCGGAATAACGGTTTTGCATGACACAGAAGACATGTCTGCCCTGCTTTTGCGCTTCCAGAATGATATTGGCGCATGACTTACCGCTCAAAGCCATTGGTTTTTCAATTAGCACATGATGGCCGCTGCTCAGAGCCTTGATAGCATGATGCTCATGCAAGCCATTCGGGGTCGCTACGCTGAGTACATCGAAATCCAGCCCCAGCAGATCGTCCTCCCGTTGAAAAAAAGGGGCGCCGGTTTTCTCTAGCCCTAACTCCTTTGCCGGTCTTGTATCGCATAGTCCCACCAATTCACATTCTTCATTAGCTGTGATGAAGGCTGCATGCCGCATGCCTATATGACCACATCCCATGACGGCAAACCTGATTTTATCGGATATCATCGGAGAGCTTGATTACCTGTTTATTGTTCAAAAGATATACCTGTCCACTCTCCGGGCAGACGGCCCGGTTCCCCCCATCAAAATTCAGGCGATGCCCATATTCACTCATCCAGCCGCATTGCCTGGCGGGATTGCCCACCATCAGGGCATAAGCCGGAGTAGGGTGGGTGACGACAGCCCCGGCTCCTATAAAAGCATACTCTCCGATCTCATTTCCACAAATAATAGTAGCATTGGCGCCGATCGTGGCCCCTTTTCTCACCAGGGTACTCCGGAACTGGTCCTTCCGGGAAATAGCACTGCGGGGATTGATCACATTGGTAAATACCACCGAAGGGCCGAGGAACACATCATTCTCACAGATGACCCCCGCATACAGCGAGACATTATTTTGTACTTTGACCTGGTTGCCCAGGATCACTCCTTCCCCCACCATTACATTCTGCCCGATCGTACAGTTCTCCCCGATGACGCTCCCTGCCATTATATGCGAAAAATGCCAGATCTTTGTACCCACGCCAATGGAGGCGCCCTGGTCGATCACGGCAGTATCATGGATAAAATAGCTCATAAAGGGGCCAATATTAACTATTTCGAAGAAGAAAATCATTATTTTTACGCTATTTTTGCTCTTTAGTTTTTAATAATTTGGAAATTATCCTTAATTTTGCCGGCTAAATCAGCGGATTATTAATTTGGATGTTTTTTTTAAAAAAATTGAGATGCCTTATTTGACAAAAGAGAAGAAAGCGAGTTTCTTTACAGACTTTGGTGGGAAAGCCACTAACACCGGCTCCATTGAGGGCCAGATTGCCTTGTTGACAGAACGGATCAACCAGATCTCTCAACACCTGCAAGCCAATAAAAAAGATTTTTCCACCCACCGCGGCCTGATGCAATTAGTAGGTAAAAGAAAGCGTTTGCTGACCTACCTTAGCAAGCACAATCTCCAGGGCTACCGCCAACTGATCGAAAAACTCGGACTTAGAAAATAAATCATTATGTATATGAAAATTATTCCCAACTGACAATACGGTTGGGAATCGTTTTTTTATACCGTAAGGATTTGACCGGTTTCACACACATTTTTTAACATAGAATTGCGGTCGTTGGTAGCTCGCTCCCTCCTCAGGTGCCGTAATTCATAAAGACGAACAGCTCTATGCTTTCACAACCCATTAGTGTAACATTTGATATAGGTGGAGGCCGCATGGTCACCATCGAGACCGGTAAGCTCGCGCGCCAGGCAGATGGCGCCGTTACCGTAAGACAGGGTAATTGCATCATCCTGGCCACCGTGGTAGCTAATAAAGAACCTAAAGAAGGACAGGACTTTTTCCCCCTCTCCGTTGACTACCAGGAGAAATTTGCTTCAGCCGGCCGTATCCCGGGCTCCTTCTTCAAGCGGGAAGCCAGGCTCAACGATTACGAAATTCTGACAAGCCGCCTGATCGACCGCGCCCTGCGCCCCCTGTTCCCCGAAGATTATTTATGTGAAGTACAGGTACTGGTCACCCTCGTGTCCAGCGACTACGAAGTAATGCCCGATGCCCTGGCCTGCCTGGCCGCCTCTGCAGCCCTGGCCGTATCCGACATTCCCATTAAGGAAATTATCAGCGAAGTAAGAATAGGCCGCGTAGACGGTAAATTGATCGTTAACCCCAGCCGCACGGAACTCGATACGGCGGATATGGAATTCATTATCGCCGCTACCGACAAGAACCTGATGATGGTGGAAGGCAAAGCGGCCGAGTGTGGCGAAGAAGACCTGGTAAAAGCGCTGGAAATAGCACACGAAGCCATCCGCATCCAGATCAAAGGACAGGAAGAACTGCGTGCCAAAGCAGGCGTCACCGGCAAGAGAGATTACAAGAAGCCCGAACAGAATGAAGAGATCCTGAACAAGGTCAATGCCTTCGCCAAGGATAAAGTATACGAAATCTCTAAGAGCGCCAGCAGCAAACACGTACGCAGCGATGCTTACAGCAAGCTGAAAGACGAACTGATCGTCAGCCTGGGCGAAGAAGCAACCGATGCCGATAAGAAATTCGTCAAAAAGTACTACGAAGACCTGAAATGGGAAGTGGTTCGTAATATGATCGTGGACGACCGCACCCGCCTGGACGGCCGCTCCCTGGACCAGGTCCGCCCGCTGGCCATGGAGATCGATCCCCTGCCCACCCCCCACGGTTCAGCCCTCTTCACAAGAGGAGAGACGCAGTCCCTGACCACCGTTACCCTGGGTACCCCCCTGGATGAAGTGCTGGTCGAGAGCGCCGCCAAATCATATGATTCCAAATTCTTCTTACATTATAATTTCCCTCCCTTCAGCACCGGTGAAGTGAAAATGATGCGCGGACAGAGCCGCCGGGAAGTAGGCCATGGTAATTTGGCCATGCGCTCCCTGAAACAACTCATGCCGGGAAATGATTATCCTTATACCGTTCGGGTAGTAAGCGATATCCTGGAATCCAACGGATCTTCTTCCATGGCGACGGTTTGCGCCGGTAGCCTGGCATTGATGGACGCAGGTGTTCCCTTTCCCAAACACGTCAGTGGGGTAGCGATGGGCCTCATCACCCGCCCCGCGGACGGGAAATATGCCATCCTCACGGATATTCTGGGCGATGAAGATCACCTGGGAGATATGGACTTCAAGGTCACCGGTACCCGCGAGGGCATCTGTGGCGTTCAGATGGATATTAAAGTAGACGGCCTCAGCATGGACACGATGCGCGAAGCCCTCGAGCAAGCCCGCAAAGGCCGCCTGCATATCTTAAATGCCATGTACGAGTGCATCGGAGGCCCCCGCCCCGAAGTGAAACCGCACGCTCCACGGATGGAAAAACTGTTCATCGACAAGGAATTCATCGGCGCCGTGATCGGACCACAAGGGAAGATCATACAGGAGATACAGAGAGAGACAGGTACGACCATCAACCTGGAAGAAGTAGGCAATTTCGGTGAGGTCAGCATCTTCAGCCCGGCCAAAGAAGGGTTGGATAAAGCCGTCTCCTGGATCAAGGGCATCGTAGCCCAGCCTGAAGTAGGCTCCGTCTACGAAGCGAAGGTCAAATCCGTAATGCCTTACGGAGCCTTTGTCGAATTCATCCCCGGCAAACAGGGCTTACTGCATATCAGCGAAGTCTCTCACAAACGCCTGGAAACAATGGAAGGCGTACTGAAAGAAGGCGATATGGTAAAAGTAAAGCTGATCGGCCTTGACCAAAAGACCGGAAAGTTCAAACTGAGCCGTAAAGTCCTGATGCCCAAGCCGGAAGGCGCCCGTCCTGATCAACAATAAGCAAATCAATCTCGTTAATAGAAGGTCTGTAGTGTACAACGCTGCAGACCTTCCCTTTTGATCCCCTTCCCGAACCTTATCCCGCAATCCCTGCTTAGCTCAGCCACATGGACCTTGGTTGAACAAAAATGATCACAATTCATTCAATATGAACTATATACAAATTACCATCCCTGTTGCCGAACCCTCCATACAGGAAATGCTGATCGCCCGCCTTTCGGAATATGCCTACGAAGGCTTCGAAGAGCAGGAGAGTAGTCTGCAGGCCTTTATCCCGGAAGAAAAATTCAATCCAGCAGAACTGGAAGAACTCCTGTCTCCCTGGCAACTGTCCTATACGCAGGATCGGCTAAAGGCGAGGAATTGGAACGAAGAATGGGAAAAAAACTTTGAGCCGGTGGTCATAGATGGATTTTGCGCCATCCGCGCCTCTTTTCATGCCCCCATCCCGGGAGTGCAGCAGGAACTGGTGATCACCCCAAAAATGAGCTTCGGCACCGGCCACCATGCCACGACCTATATGATGGTGGCTGCCATGCAACACCTGGACCTGAAAGGCAAACAAGTGCTTGACTTTGGAACAGGTACCGGCGTACTGGCCATCCTGGCGGAGAAATTGGGCGCAGCGGGCACACTGGCTATCGATTATGACGACTGGAGCATCGGGAATGCCCTGGAAAACATAGCTGAAAATCATTGCAGGAACGTCTCCGTAATAAAAGCGGATTCCACGCCGAAAGAACGGGGTTTCGATGTCATATTAGCAAATATTAACAAGCATGTTATTTTGCAGGAGCTGCACGCGATCGGACAACAATTGAATGGGGGGGGCGTTATATTATTGAGCGGTCTTCTGCATGAGGACTTTGATGATATCGAAAAAGAAGCGCTTAAAAATGACCTGCCAATATCCGAACGGATGACAAGAGGGAACTGGATTTGCCTGAAATTGACGAAAAAGGACCGTTTGGGGTGAAGGATTGGAGGCTTTTTTTAAGTATATTTGTTATCCAACTTTAACTCAACCATCGATGAAGGAAGTTCTACTAATACTTTCTGCATACTTGATCGGCTCTATACCTACGGCCATTTGGGTCAGCAGGTCCTTTTTTGGGATCGATATCCGGGAATACGGCAGCGGTAATGCAGGTGCTACCAATACTTTTCGGGTACTGGGATCCAGGTGGGGTACCTTTGTGATGGCCGTCGATGTTATCAAAGGCATTCTGGCAACCGGTCTGTATATCCTTCTGCCTTATTATCTGCACGAAGAGACGGAAAGAACGAATTTCATGGTCGGATTAGGCCTGGCTGCCGTTACAGGGCATATTTTCCCTATATGGGCTGAATTCAGAGGGGGGAAGGGAGTGGCCACCCTGTTTGGAATGATCATCGCCATCCAGCCCCTGGCCGCCGTTTGCTGCGTGGCTGTATTCCTCCTGGTATTATACCTGACTCGTTTTGTTTCTCTGAGTTCCATACTGGCCAGCGTAGCTTTTGCCGTTTTCATCCTGTACATTTTTGACGCGAAAGAGACTCTTTACCGCGGGTTCGCCATTGCGGTAGCCCTAATGGTCGTTCTTACCCACCAGAAGAATATTACCCGCCTGCTGAGAGGCAGCGAGAATAAGGTGCCTATCCTTAAATACCGGGACCGGCGCCGCCAGAGAAAACAAGATGGACCACAGGTCCATCTGCCGAAGGCAAATGATTAGCTGTTTTTCGGCGAATGGCTACCTTTCAAAAAGGCCTTCGTCGAAAAACAAGATGGACTAAAGGAATAATGTTTTAATTTTGCAGTCCGGCAATGGATCGCCCGTTATCGATTCTCAAAACTGAAAACTCAAAAATTCAGGAGATGTCCCAAACTTTACTGGAAAAATTGCAGCTAAATGAAGAAAGAAACCTGTTAATTCAAGGTTTACCCTCTTCTATCGAAAAGCAATTTGCTAAATTGGCTTTTGCCAAAAATCTCACTCCGCTCTTAAAGAGTAAGAAAATAGATTTTGCGCTGGTATTCGTCTTTAATGAGCGGCAATTGTGCAGCGTGGTGGACGAACTACTGCCTGCCTTGGGCGATGAGGCCAAATTCTGGGTCGCTTATCCCAAACTCGGCTCTAAGATCGCTACGACCCTTAACAGGGACTGTAGCTGGGAATGTATTACCGGGGCGGGATACGAAGTGGTCCGCCAGGTCGCCCTCGACCATGTATGGACCGCCATGCGGTTCAAACGGGAAGATGCCATGGCCGTTCTGGAAAGGGTAGTGGTGAAAGAAGCCGTCCTCGAAGAGGCCGGTGTCGACCAATTGACCAGAACGATCGAGCCTCCCTCCGATTTTGCCAAAGTGCTTCGCCGCAGTAAGACTGCAGCACATTTTTTCGATAGCCTGTCTTTCTCCAATAAGAAGGAATACGTGATTTGGATCTCCAGTGCGAAAAAAGAAGAGACCCGCTCCCGGAGGCTGGAATTGGCCATCGATAAACTGAATGCCGGCAAAAAGAACCCGGCTGCAAAATAAATGTCGGCCCGGAACTTTCTGTCCTGTCCACCTTTTTCGGACTCACAACCCATGCCTTTTCCGGTCCGCATACACAGCACTTCACCGTCTTCCGCCTTCCCCAACTCCCGCACAACGGCTGAATGGATACTTTTGGAGTATCAGCAGACTGAGGTTTCTGGGTATTTTTGACTTAAATTGCCCTCAAAAAGGCTATCAACGTATCTTTGTAGTCCTCTAAGAGTATTTAACAAAGTATACAACCATCCGGTATACCACGATACAATAGCCCGGCAATATATAATTTAAGAGGACCCTACCGCTGTTACCACCTTTACACCCCTTTGTTTTAACGATATGCTTTTAAGTATTCCGCATGGCAGTTTTTAGCAAGCAAAGTCTCATTACAGAATTATTGGACAGGATCGAACTTACGAAAGCCAGCACCCAGCCCTTTCTGCGTTTAACAGACGATCAGCTCAACTTCAGGCCCGACCCGGCTAAATGGAGCATCACGCAAATATTCGGCCACCTGAATATCACGCATGACATCTACATCCGGCGCATACTCACCCGGATCACGCTGGCCCCCGACGTTAAAGAGGAACAATTCAATAGCGGGTGGCTGGGAGACTGGATCTATGACAAGATCATGCCCAGGCCAGATGGCAGCGTGTTTAAATTAAAGGCCCTGAAATCCCACTGTCTTGGCGATGACGAACAGGATGGAAAAGAAGTGCTGCAAAGATTCCTGCAGCAATGCGACGCCTTCGACGATATCTTGCGCCATGTTGCTACCAAAGACTTGCAACATATCAAAATTCCCTTTTCTTTTACCAGATTAGTGCAACTGAGGCTGGGAGACAACCTTCGCTACCTGGTGGCGCACAATGAAAGACATCTCCTGCAGGCCCACCGGGTCATGACGATCCTGCCCACCTCTATTTCACGATGACCGTTCCCAAATGTAACAGTAGATTCCTTTCCAGTTGTTTCAGATGCATATGCGTTTGCAGCAGCACCATCTGCTCCTCGCTGGTATGAGGCTTTGCCAGGTCCTGCTGGTTCTCCTCCATGAGGCGCTTGATCTTACGGAGTTTGAGATATCCCATCGTAGATAATACCTCTTCCTTATAAAGGTCATCCCGGGTATTTATTTTCCCTTCAAAATGATCTTTCCAGTTCTGGCTGATCTCCAAATGAAGGTCCATGATAGATACGGCCAGGGTGCTCAATTGCTGGTCTTCGTGATAGAGGAAACTTTTGGTGGTAGGCTCCACGCCCTCCTCATACCAGGCTTTATAGATATCCAGGATCTTTACCAGGTGTTTATTGTCGATCAACTCATAAAAATCAGCCGTCTCGGCAAAAATATAATCAGCCACCGAACTGTTGTCATCCCAGGATCGCAGACCGAAATCCAGCAGGCTCCGGATCATTCCCCGCTCGTTTTGCTCATGTTTGAACAGCAGGCTGATGGTCTCTTCATCTTCCGGCCGGGGAAATTCAGAATAGGCCTCGGGCGGCATCCCCTCCTCTCCTCCAAAGGGTTCGCCCATCAGACCCTCCTTTGCCCCGCTGCCACCTGACTTCCGGCCTCCGGCGCCTGTGGCCGCCGACTTGCTTTCCTGTTTGGCGACCCGCTCCCGGATGAACTTATTGACAAGGTCATGCAGACCGGCCTCTTCGATCCGCAATAATTCGGAACATTGCCGGATATAATCCTGCTGCTTGGTAAAATCCTCTACCTTATTGATCCGGGCAATCGTCTCGGCTACCTGGTTGACGACCCCGGCTTTTTTGTTGGTATCGCCGGCCGCATCTTTCAACGCTACCTCCAACTGAAAAAGAATGAAATCCTTCTTATGGGTCCTCACAAATTCCTGAAAAGCCTCCGCCCCCAGCTTGCGCACATAACTATCAGGGTCCTCCTTATCGGGGATCAGCACCAGCTTCACATCCAGGCTTTCTTCCAGCGCCATGTCCAGCCCCCGCAGGGCCGCTTTGACGCCGGCTCCGTCGCCGTCATAGATGATGGTAAGGTGTTTGGTATATTTTTTTATCAGGCGCAGCTGGTCGATGGTAAGAGAGGTTCCCCCGCTGGCTACCACATTCTCGATACCCGCCTGGTGCAGGGATACGACATCCGTATAGCCTTCCACCAGCAGACACTCATCCTGCTTGTCGATGGCCTGCCGGGCCAGCCAGGAGCCATATAAGATCTTACTCTTTACATAGATCTCATTTTCGGGCGTATTGATGTATTTCGGCGCCCGGTCATTACTCTTGATAATACGGGCCCCAAACCCAATCACCTTTCCGGACTGATTGTGGATAGGGAAAATAATACGGCCCCGGTAATTATCCATCGGACGCTCGTCCCGTACCACGACCAGCCCGCTCTTTTGCAGGTATTCGATATTGTACTGGGCCGCAAGCGCCGCTCTGGCAAAAATATCCCGTTGGTCAGGGCTATAGCCCAACTGAAACTTTCGTATGATCTCCTCTCCGAATCCCCTCTCTTTCAGATAGCTGTACCCTACATCCTGCCCTTCCTCCGTATTGAATAAGGTCTCGCTGAAGAATTTCTGGGCGAAACCATTGATGATAAACAGGCTCTCGGCCATCTGCTGCTGCTGGCGAAGCTCGGGACTCAGCTCTTTTTCCTCGATCTCGACGTTGTACCTGGCCGCCAGCCAGCGCAGCGCCTCGGCATACGAATACTTCTCGTGCTCCATCAGGAAGCTGATAGTATTGCCGCTTCGCCCGCATCCAAAACATTTATAGATCTCTTTGGCCGGGGAGACGGTGAAAGAAGGGCTCTTTTCATTATGAAAAGGGCAAAGCCCCAGGTAATTGGCTCCGCGCTTCTTCAGCCGCACAAAGCCCCCGACGATCTCGATGATATCGATACGGCTTAAAATCTGTTGTATGGTTTCCGGAGAGATCATTTAGGGCGTAATTTACAGCAATCCAGCCGGCGTCACCGTAATTTGTGTATAAAACTGAGTAGTTTTACCCATAATAATTACCCCGTTTATTCGCTTTACATTAAAACTATTTATCCTTTGAAGACCGGTGTCTATTCGATCCTGTACGCAGTGGTGCTAAACATGGCCATTGGCTTTTGCTTTATCCCTTTTCTCTTTTTGAGCTGGAAAAAAATGCGACAGGTAAAGACCTATCGGCTCTTAGGCGTTTACTGGCTTCTCTCGGGTTTCATCAACCTGGTCGACCTGGATTTTTTAAGCCATTTTACCGATATCGCCGGTGTAAAAGAACGCCTGAATTACTACTACGACATGCTGGACACCCCCCTGGTATTATTGATCTTCGCCTCAGCCGTGTCCGGCCGCCAGCGAAAGCAGATCCTCCTGGTACTCCTGCTGTTCGTCGCTGGGGAAGGGACGCTAATCGGCTGGAAAGGATATAATGCAGCCTCCAGCAACATAATTATCGGGGTAGGGCTGCTGCCGGCTATCATATACAGCATAACGGGCCTCGTACAATATATGAAAAAGATGGAGCCTACCCCTTTTGAGAACTCCATGGTATTTGTTTATGCAGCCCTTATATTCGTCTATGGGAGTTACCTGATCCTTTATATTTTTTCCCTTATTCGTGACCATAGCGACAGCAAGGACAGCTCTTTGGTCTATTATATAAGCATGTTACTGTCCGCCGCCATCACTTCCATGGGCCTGTGGGGCTATGGCATACGGCGACCGCAGGTCGCCGTATAGCTCAAACTCCCTTACTCCTCGTCCTCTTCATAATTGTAAGTCCCCTGGTTATCGTTATAGATCGACTCCCATGCCCTTACCTTGTCATCTCCCAGCAATTCCAGGATGTCGAAGATCGGATCCGTTTTCTTTTTCCATTCCACCAAAGTCGTATCGGCATATTTTGATACATACATGCAATGATCAGTTTCCATGTTCACTTTGATCAGGCCGACAGATCCTTCCTCTTTCTCCTGTATCAGGTAATAACAACCTTTCTCCAACAACGCATACGAATACATACATCACCTTTTTTTAAAAATAAATAAATACAGAATAAATGGTAGTAACAAAAGTTAATGGGGAAGTAAGTACTGTAAGTAGAGTACAAATTTAGGATTTTTAAGGTTAGGAACCTGAAAGACGGGCCAATGATCCCCCTGTTTACATAGAATTAATCCTATTTTGCTGATAATCAATAATTTAAAAAAGGGCCCACCAGGTATTTCCTGGGGACCCCATCTTACCCCGGGCCACTCTCCTGGAAAACGGCCCCGGGTCCTGTACGACTCCTGTTTCTCAGCTCCTTGTTTGCCCGAAGATGGGCGTTTTTACTTCTCCAGCTTGATCTCTCCGGCATCCGCTGCCTGGCCATCACTCACGGTAATACCATCCTTAGCGGCGTTCTTATAAGGTGGCTTGGCTTCAATAATGACCTTATACGTGCCGGGCTTAGCGTCTGTGATCTCGTAAACCCCATTGATAACAAGAGCTCTCAATGTATCCGTAGACGACTCGGCCCACGCTCTCGTGGCTCCGTCCGCTGGTGACACCGTTCCTTTAATAGAACCTGACCTGAGATTGCTGAATGCAAATAATCCTGCAGCGGCAACAGTAATTGCCGCCAATTTTAAACCGGCGAATTTCATAAATGAGAATTTAAAGATTAACAATTATAGATTACTGATTCCAAAAACACTTTTCCTACGACACTATCAGGGAAGGGTTGTTAAATTGATGTAGACAAGGACTATGCCATAACTTTTTGATGCCGGTCATTTTTTCAGAGGCCTGTTTTTTGTCTCCCTGAATTGTGGAATTAATTCTACAAAAGAGGCCGTTAAAAATAAAAACGGGGTATGTCTAATCGTTATGTTTATTCAAAACTGCGTCGGGAGGAGCCTGGTATTTCATGCAGCTGGCCGCCTGTGAAAGGCTTTGCCGGAGAGGCTTTCGGGAATACACCCCATGCTGAAGGGGTGCTTTTCGATGGATAGGCCTTCTTTTTTATTTACGACTCAGCCTGCCGGAACGGGGCGAACCATTTATTTTTTGCGGAACAGGAATTTTTATTTTCTCTTAACATTTCGCAGTGGCCTCCTCCTCATCTCACCACTTCCCCATTATCCAGTTTTAAATACAGGTTCACACAATCCGGGATTTCCTGCGGGTAATGGCTCACATAGATCAAGGTGGTCCCGAACGCCTCGCAGAGCAGGTTGATGAACTCCCTGAAATAAGCCGTCTGCTCATCATCCAACCCCTGGCAGGGCTCGTCCAGGATCAGCATCGGAGGGTTTTTAATAAGCGCCCGGGCCAGCAGCACCATCCTTTGCTGGCCGGTAGACAACTCGGCCAGCCGCTTGGATCGGAACTCCGTCAACGACAACAGTTTCATCCACAGCAACACGCAAGCCTCCTGCTCTCTCGTCAGCGGGCGGAACAATCCAATGGTGTCGAACAGGCCACTGGCGATCACCTCAAAACAATTTGCGCTATAATCAAAATACAGGTGCAGCTCCGGAGAGACAAACCCGATCCTTTGCTTGATCTCCCAGATGGTTTCACCGGAACCCCTTCTCCGGTCGAATAACCAGATCTCATTGGCATATGCCTGCGGGTTGTCCGCCGTGATCAGGCTGAGCAACGTCGACTTTCCCGCTCCATTGGGTCCCGAGACATTCCATCGTTCCCCTTTTTTCACCTGCCAGTTGACGGCCTTCAGCAGCGTCTTCCCGCCATATTGTACCGTAACATTGACCATTTTTATGGCTAGGGAGAAGTCTCCCATAACATCGTTTCCCACGCCGGCAGAACCGTTTCCCGGCTGCATCCTGACGGCTCCTTTCCCCGGTACTCCCCTGAGCTCCGCGAGAACGACCGGATCCAGGTGAATCCCCGTTCCCTTTTCCTTTCCGGGATGGAATTCCCCCTTCTTCCCCGTAAATGCCCATCGGCCGTTTTCCAGCCGGGCGACATGGGTAATAGCTTCGGGGAGCTCCTGCATACCCGTCATGAGCAACAGGACCTGGATGCCTTTGGCCGCCAGCCCGTTAATGATCTGGTGCAGTAATTCCCTTCCTGCCGTGTCCAATCCCAGGAAAGGATTATCCAGGATCAATAGCTCCGGTTCTTCCAACAAGGCAATGGCCAGCTGCACCCGCTTATTCTCTCCATTGGACAGCTGGATCAGCGGCCTTGATAATAAAGGACGTATATGCAGGCTATCCAGCCATTCCTCCGCAGCCGGACCTTCCATTACGGTGTATTCCCTCAATTCCTGCTCTACCGTGATCGTCTGGTCCGCATCCGATGCATTGAACCGTTGCTGGTAATACAGGTCCGTAGCTCCCGGCCGGTTCTTAAAACGGTGCTGCTGGTCCACCAGTACGATCCGGTGGGAATGCCCCGCCGCCGGCTCGGCCGCCCCCAAATAATACCCGATCCGGCCACTATAATAATGCCGGCCCGTCAAGGTTTGAGCCAGCACCGTCTTCCCGCTTCCCGAAGGGCCGGTGATTGCCCATTGCTCGCCGCGATGGATCGTAAGAGTAAGATTGTCAAGGAGCCATCTGCCCCCCATCTGCACGGATACCTGTTCCAGGGATAGAAATTTTTCAGCCATTTTGCGAATGTAAGGACGATTTTTTATTCACACTGTGTATAAATCGGGACAGCCCTCTCTGCCCCGGTTTACCTATATTTGGGACTTGGTTTCCGGGATCTTGTAAAAGATTTTCCGGCATTTCAACGTTGGCTCCGGAAGGGATAAGAAGATAATTGGCTCACAATCTGTTGATTGTCAATTATTTTTGACGAAGCGTACCGAATGGGCCGTAGTTTACGTTAATAGCACTTAAGAAAATATTAAGAACGATCGTTCCTCCTTAAGGGAATATATAAAAGGTCCTATGGCAGAAAAACAGAATTTATTCGAGTACACGGAAGATAGTATCAAAAGTCTCGATTGGCGGGAGCATATCCGTCTGCGGCCGGGTATGTATATCGGTAAGCTGGGAGATGGCAGCAGCCCCGATGACGGCGTCTATGTCCTGATCAAAGAGGTGCTTGATAACTGTATCGACGAACATATGATGGGTTATGGCAAACAGATCGAGATCACCATCGACCAAAAGACCGTTACGATCCGGGACTATGGCCGGGGAATTCCTTTAGGCAAAGTGGTGGATGTGGTAAGTAAGATCAATACCGGGGCCAAATACGACAGCAAGGCCTTCCAGAAATCCGTAGGTCTGAACGGGGTCGGTACCAAAGCCGTGAACGCCCTCAGCCAGTTTTTTAAAGTGACGGCTTTCCGGGAAGGAAAAGAAAAGACCGCCGAGTTCGCCAAAGGCATATTAACGAAAGAACACAAAGAAGGGAAAACGGACGAGTCGAATGGCACGCTCGTCACCTTCATCCCCGATGAGACCGTCTTCAAGAACTTCCATTATATACACGAATATCTTGACAACCAGCTCTGGAACTATTGTTACCTGAATGCAGGGCTGGTGATGCTGTTCAACGGAAAAAAATACGTTTCGAAGAACGGTCTCCTGGACCTGCTGCAGCGCCGCACCAATGAGGACGAACTGCGCTATCCCATCATTCACCTCAAAGGAGAAGATATCGAGACGGCGATCACCCATAACAATGATTATGGAGAAGAGATCTTCAGCTTTGTGAATGGCCAGTTCACCACCCAGGGGGGAACTCACCAACAGGCATTCCGAGAAGCTTTCGTCAAAGTGATCCGCGATTTCTATAAGAAAGACTATGAGGCCTCGGATATCCGGCAGAGTATCGCTGCCGCCATCTCCGTACGGGTAGTGGAGCCCGTCTTCGAATCCCAGACCAAGACCAAACTGGGTAGCCAGTATGTGGAGGAAGGCGGCGCCACCATGAAGAATTTCATTAATGACTTCCTGGCCAAAGAGCTGGATAACTACCTCCATAAAAACCCCACCACCGCCGATGCCCTGAAGAAGCGTATCGAGCAGAGTGAAAGGGAGCGAAAAGAGCTGGCCGGCATCAAGAAACTGGCGAACGAAAGGGCTAAGAAGGCCAACATGCACAACCGCAAGCTCCGCGACTGTCGCTTCCATTTTAATGACGAGCCTACCGGTAAAGACAAGGACGTTGTCCTGCAAAAACAAAAAGAGAGCACCATCTTCATCACGGAAGGAGACTCGGCCAGCGGCAGCATCACCAAGGCCCGCGATGTGGAAAGACAAGCCGTGTTCAGCCTGAGAGGGAAACCCCTCAACTGTTACGGCCTGACCAAAAAAGTGGTCTACGAGAACGAAGAATTCAACCTGTTGCAACATGCCCTGAATATCGAGGACGGCATCGAAGGACTGCGCTACAACCAGATCATCTTCGCTACGGACGCCGATGTGGATGGAATGCATATCCGCCTGCTGCTGATGACCTTCTTCCTGCAATTCTTTCCCGACCTGGTAAAGAACGGGCACGTGTATGTTCTGGAGACCCCCTTGTTCCGGGTACGCAACAAGCAGGAAACCATCTACTGCTACGACGAAACGGAAAAGCAGGCAGCCGTGAGGAAACTGGGCAACAAGCCGGAGATCACCCGCTTCAAGGGATTGGGTGAGATCTCCCCCGAAGAATTTGCCCGTTTCATCGGCCCCGATATGCGGAAGCAGCCCGTCCTGGTCATGCCCGAGACCCATATCCAGCAGATCCTGGAATACTATATGGGGAAGAATACCCAGGAAAGACAGGAGTTCATTATCAATAACCTGAAGGTAGAACTCGACCTGGTAGAGGAAGAAAAAGAGAAAGTAATTACGCCGGCATAAGGCTTCGGACAAATAGGAAATCGATAGTTTTTTCGGTGGATATCTTGTAAAACATTTCATATAAAAGAGTTTTAATCTTGCATAAAACCTCCTATATGAACCTGCGAAGCAGCTCACTGAGACCTTTGAAAAGACGTAATAGCCGAAGTAAAAAAGAATTAATTCACGAGTTATTTGAAAAATTTGAGCAAGCCTGTTATATCTATAAAGACGTCGAATGCTGGAGTGCCAGGGAATTACAAGAGCTCTTCAATTATTCGGAATGGAGAAATTTTGTAAAGGTCATCGACAAGGCGAAAGAAGCGTGTAAGAACAGCGGGCAAAGGGTTTCCGATCATTTTGTTGATTCCAACAAAATGATCGATCTGGCAAAAGGAGACGCAGCCCTCTTCGGCGGTTTCTCTACCATTGACATGAAGAAAAAACTGGCCATACCGGACAACAAGCCATTGGCGGACTTTCTGCCCACATTGACCATTAAAGCGAAAGACTTTGCTACTGAGTTGACAAGTCATAATGTAGTGGAAAAAGACCTAAAGGGACAGCACCTCATTTCAAAGGAGCATGTCGACAATAATAAAGCAGTACGTAAGATGCTGTTGGAAAGAGGCGTAAATCCCGAAGCCCTGCCGCCTTCTGAAGACGTGAATAAAGTTAAACGTCGGCTGGCGACAGAAAATAAAAAGATTTTAAAAGAGGTAAAAAAGCCCAAAAAGAAATAAATTTCACAGAGACATGATCCATATTGTTTTTCAACGTCCGGATACAGAGTCCTTAAAGAAATCCTTCGAACTTGACGCCTCCCTCCAGGGCGACATTATCCAGATCGAAGACGATTTTGCAGCCGGTCCCCTCAAAGACATCTTTTCAACGGAAGGATGGGAGGCCCGCAGAGAATGGTGGCGGGCCGTATTGGCGGGCGGAGACTATGACGGAAGAGTGGACAGCGGAGAAGTAGCGGACGACCGGGCCACGGTAGCCGCTTTAACGGAAAGGCTTCGTAATGAACCCGAAGAGATCGTCTGGATCTGGGCCGCCCAGAACAAGCATGACGTTTCCGGTTACTACTGGCTCATGAGCCAGTTAAAGGATTTTCAGGGAAGGATCTTCATCCTCTACCTCAACAATCTGCCCTTCATTAATGAAAAAGGCCATATTTTTTACCCGGTGAACCTGTCCGAAATCCCGGCCAGGGAATTCATAAAAGCCCGGAAACTGGCCCGCCCCATCACCCTCAGTGAATTTGAAATAGACCCGGATGAGTGGAGCAAACTTTGCGGCGACGAGAAAGGCGTACGTATCCTGGAAGGCGGTAAGAAACTGGCCCAATACGATTATAATTACTATGATGAAGAACTGAAGAAATTCATCACGGGAGATTGGATAAAGGTGAGCAAACTGATCAACCAGTTCCTCAGTAAATCCAAACAATCGACCGGAGACGCCTACATTCTCTGGCGGTTAAAACAACTGATCGCCGCCGGCGACGTCGAGGCGCAGGGCGAATTGAAGGGAATGAAGGACTTTGAGGTGAAAGGGAAGGGCGCATCCGTAGCCGCGGTAACGGAACCGGTGGCTTAAGCGCTGGCAGCGTTCATTACTCAAGTCAAACAGTTCTATGAAAAATCTTATAAAATGGGAAGAAGCCGCGATGTTCGTATTGAGCATCCACTTATTCTCCCGGTTACATTTCGCCTGGTATTGGTGGCTGGTATGGATCCTGGCCCCCGACCTCAGCATGCTGGGATACCTGGCAGGCAACAGGGTAGGGGCGGTTTGTTATAACTTCGTACACCACAAGGGCGTGGCCATTGTCCTCTACCTGGTGGGCGTATACACCTATAATGAGACGCTGCAGTTCACCGGATTGATCCTTTTTGGGCATTCCTGTATGGATCGGGGTATGGGCTATGGCTTAAAATATTTTAGCGGATTTCAGGACACCCACCTGGGCAAAATCGGACGGGAGGCAAAAGCATGAACATAAAAGCCATTCACCATATAGCGATCCTGACCGACAAGGATAACTATGAAACGAGCAAGCGTTTCTATACATCGGTCTTAGGCTTTGACATCATTCGTGAAACTTACCGGAAAGAAAGAGACTCCTATAAACTGGATCTCTCGATCGCCGGGAAATACCAGGTCGAGCTCTTCTCCTTTCCGGACTTTCGCGATCGGGGCAGCCATCCGGAAGCTAAGGGCCTTCGCCACCTGGCTTTCGCCGTAGACAATGTAGAAGAGGCGGCAGCGGAATTGCGAGCTAAAGGAGTATCCATAGAAGAGGTCCGCATCGACGAGCTGACCCAGCAAAAATTCGTCTTCTTCACCGATCCCAACGGACAACCTTTGGAATTGTATGAAGAGGCAACAGCGTAAAACATAACATATATCAGCGTAGCATAAAAAAATATAGATGGCCAAAATTAAAATAGCCGACGACTTTCACGAAAACGAATCCGGAGTCACCGGTCAATACAAAACCTGGTTCCTGGATTACGCCTCCTATGTAATCCTGGAAAGAGCCGTTCCCGCAGTCGAAGACGGTCTGAAACCGGTACAACGCCGGATCCTTCATGCCATGAAAGAAATGGATGACGGACGTTTCAATAAAGTCGCCAACATCATCGGGCAGAGCATGCAGTATCACCCCCATGGAGATGCCAGTATCGGCGAAGCCCTGGTGAACATGGGACAAAAAGACCTGCTCGTAGAGACCCAGGGTAACTGGGGGGATGTCCGCACCGGCGATGACGCAGCCGCATCCCGTTATATCGAGGCCCGTCTCAGCAAATTCGCCCTGGAAGTAGCTTTCAACGCCAAGACCACCGAATGGCAATTGAGCTATGACGGCCGTAAGAATGAACCCGTCACCCTGCCGATGAAGTTTCCCTTACTGCTGGCCCAGGGAGCAGAAGGCATCGCCGTCGGTCTGGCTACCAAGATCCTGCCGCATAATTTTTGCGAACTCTGCGAGGCGGCGGTCAAACACCTGAAAGGAAAGAAATTCGAGCTCTACCCGGACTTCCAGACAGGAGGCATGCTCGACAGCACCAACTATAATGATGGCAAGAGAGGGGGAAAGATCCGCGTACGCACCCACATCGAAGAATTCGATAAAAAGACCCTGCTGATTAAAGACGTTCCCTATGGCGTGACGACCACCCAACTGATCGACTCGATCATCAAGGCCAACGACCAGGGAAAGATCAAGATCCGGAAAGTGACGGATAATACCGCCGCTGAAGTAGAGGTCCAGGTCGACTTGGCTCCCGGCATTTCCCCCGACATCACCATCGATGCGCTCTATGCTTTTACGGACTGTGAAGTCAGCATTTCCCCGAACGCCTGTGTCATCACCGACAAAAAGCCCCAGTTCCTGGGTGTCCGCGAACTCCTCACGCTCTCCGTGGATCATACGAAGGAGCTGCTGAAGAAAGAGCTGGAAATACGTTTGGGCGAACTGCAGGATAAATGGCATTACACTTCGCTGGAGAAAATATTCTTCGAGGAAAAGATCTATAAGGAACTGGAGAAGAAACACGAGACCTGGGAAAAAGTCCTTTTGGCCATCGCCAAAGGATTCGAGCCCTTCCGCAAACAGCTCAAACGGGATATCAGCCGCGAGGACGTCGTCAAATTGACCGAGAAACCTGTTCGCCGGATCTACCGCCTCGACATCGACGAGCTGAATGCGCAGATCAAAGCCCTGGAAGCGGACATTCGCCAGGTCAAACATGACTTGAATAACCTCGTGGACTTCACAGTAGCCTACTATGACAACCTCCTGAAAAAATACGGGAAAGGCCGCGAACGCAAGACCGAGATCAAACTATTCGAAGCCATCCAGGCCCAGCAGGTCGCCATCGCCAACGTGAAACTCTATGTCAACAGGGCGGAAGGATTTATCGGCACCGGGCTGAAAAAAGATGAATTTGTCGCCGATTGTTCCGACCTGGACGATATCATCGCCTTCACGAAAGGCGGCAAGATGAAAGTGGTGAAAGTCGCCGACAAGGCCTTCATCGGAAAAGATATCCTCCATGTGGCCATATTCCGGAAGAATGACGAACGGACTACCTACAACATGATCTATTCAGACGGAAAAACAGGCGTCAGCTATGCCAAGCGTTTCAACGTCACCGGTATCACCCGCGACAAAGAATACGATCTCACCAAAGCGGAAGAAAAAGGCCGCGTACATTACCTGACGGCTAATCCCAATGGCGAAGCCGAAGTGGTAAAAGTAATTTTGAGCCCCAACAGCTCGGCCCGTACCAAGGAATTCGATTTTCATTTCGAAACCCTGGAGATAAAGAACCGCAGCAGCCTGGGCAACCAGGTGACCAAGTACCCCATCCGGACCGTCAAGTTCAAGGAAGCGGGCAAATCTACTCTCAGTGGCCGCAAGATCTGGTTTGACAGCACCTTCGGACGACTCAATGAGGAAGAAAAGGGAGAATACCTGGGCAGCTTCGAGTCCGAAGAGCGCCTCCTGGTCATCTATTCCGATGGCACGTATGAGATCAAGGATACGGAACTCACCCAACGTTTCGACGCAGAAAAGATCACGGAGATCCGGAAGTTCAATCCCGAAAAAGTGATAACGGCCATTTATCTCGATAATGAAAAATTACAGTACAACGTCAAGCGCTTCAAGATAGAAACGACCACCCTGAATAATAGATTCCTGTTCATCAAGGAAGGAGAGGGCAACAAGCTGGAGATCATCACCACCCATCCCGAGCCCGTCGTGCTGGTAAAATCAGGTCGCGGAGCCCAGGCAAAGACCCAGAAGATCAAGATCGCCGGCTTTGTGGAAGTGATGGGATGGAAGGCCGTCGGCAGCAAGCTGTTCGACTTCAGCAAGAGCGTGGATTTCGAGTGGGCGCACAAAGAAGAAGAAAAGGAGAAGCCGCCTCAAACTGAATTATTCTAAGGCCGTCTTTTTCGTCTGAGCTGTATGGTGGAGTTTTCCGTTAAACTACTGCTCATGAACACCTCGTAGCGGTTTTTCCCGTCCGTGACGATCATCAGCGCGGTATTGGGAGGGAACTTGCCAAGATTCTCGGCAAACATACTGACCTCTGTGTCAAGTAGCGTACTATCCAGGCGGAGATAGACATTCAGGGCTTTCGCGGCCAGTTCCTGATGTGTCAGCACCACCCGTTTATTGACGAAGATCGAAATACTATCCCCGTCGATCTCCCCGTTGTCATAAAAACTCAGGCGGACAGAATCCGATTCCACTTCCAATACCTGGTTCAGGACCTCTTTGCGACTGGCAAAAGACTCGACGATCTTTTTGCTGTCATCCTTATTCTCCGGGGGGGGCGCCGCCACCGCGTTGGCACTATCCACGGGCATAGCCTTTGCCGCCGTCATAGCAGTATCTATCGCTCGCTTTACGGTCGCCGTAGGTTCGGGAGCAGGCATAGCCGTCGCCATTTTCGTAACCGTATCCTCCTTAGCTCCGGTGCCCGTCGCCGTCACTTTCGCAGACGTATCTTCTTTTACAGGGGTAGAAGGGGGCGGAGGCGGAGCAGGAGCTGTCTCTTTCGCCGGTAAAGCCGCCGCCGCGATCGCCTGGTCCGTTTTGGCGACATCGACGACATAATCGTCTGCCTGTGGCTTCCAGATCTTCGAGTCAACAGGCCCCGCTTGCAGCAAACTGTCCTGTTTCCGGTCATTCTTGTCAAGGACATACCTTACTTTGAGATCGGGACACATGTATTTATAGCGCTCATCATGATAAAAAGCCCCTTTCAGGGAACTCCCTGCCTTGGAATTGATGATGACTGCTATAAAATTCGTGTTACAGTCAATGCTGTTGACCGTAGAGTTGGAATTGAAATAGATCAGAGGAATATTCTCGATGATCACCTCCCGGGTCTTGGGATTATAACGTCCATGAACAAAGAAACTCTGGTATTTGTCCCTGAAATAATAGCCGAAGATCCCGTCTACGCGGTTTCCTTTCTGCTTGAGCACCATTTCAGTCAGGTAATTGTTGTGCATCCCGGCGAGTTCCACATCGGCTCGCCCGTACCAGGATCCGGTGGCGGTTTGGGCGGATAAATTATGGACAGCTAAAAGGCAGAATATATATAATAATCTTTGCATCACGTATTTAAGAGGACGATACGAAGATAATATAACCAATACGAACTGCGAAATCCACCTCCGGCGAAGCCGGCTCTTGCTCCGTCACCCTTATCCGTTAAAATGAAATTTTCATGCCAGCTTTAGCGGCTGAGGAGATAGTAGCCTGATTATTACGGCCTGTTGAGGAATCTTTTTATTTCCTTTTGGGTATCCCGGGTTTTAAGCGTTTCCCGTTTATCGTACAATTTCTTACCCTTACCAAGTCCTATCTCCAGCTTGGCATAGCCTTTTTCATTAAAGAAGATGCGTAAGGGGACAATCGTGTATCCTTTCTCCTTGATCTTATTTTCCAGCTTACGCAATTCCTTTTTGGTCAGGAGCAGCTTGCGGTCGTGGACAGCTATATGATTATTGGTCGTGCCAAACCGATACTCGGCAATATGCATATTCCTCAGCCACAATTCTCCCTGGAAGAACACGCAGAAGCTGTCTACAAAATTCACTTTCCCGTTCCGGATGGATTTCACCTCCGTTCCAACCAATACCATCCCCGCATCGTATTTATCCTCGATGAAATAGTCGTGATAGGCTGATCTGTTCTTTATCTCACTACTCATAATAATCTCTTTACTGCCGGTCTTACCCCTTTAACAAGGTCATCACCGTAGCCAGTTTCTCCTTTAACTCTTTCCTGTTGACGATAAAGTCGAGAAAACCATGTTCCAGCAAAAACTCACTTCGCTGAAATCCTTCCGGCAGATCTTTTTTAATCGTTTCTTTGATAACACGGGGACCGGCAAACCCGATCAACGCTCCGGGCTCGGCAATATTCAGATCGCCCAGCATACCGAAGGAGGCGGAAATACCTCCGAAAGAGGGGTCCGTTAATAAGGATATATAAGGGATCTTCGCATCCGTAAGCTGTGATAATTTACCCGATACCTTTGCTAACTGCATCAGCGAAAAAGCGCTCTCCATCATCCTCGCCCCGCCCGATTTGCAAATGATCAGCAGGGGCGCCCGATGGGCCAGGCAATAGTCCACTGCCCTCGAGATCCTTTCTCCCATTACACTCCCCAGTGAGCCGCCGATGAATTCAAAATCCATACAGCCGACCACCATATGATGCTCTTTCACGTCTCCGGCCGCAATGCGGATGGAATCCGTAATATCGGTCTTGGCCCAGGTCTCTTCCAGCCTTTTTTCGTATGATTTAAGGTCCGTGAAATGCAGGAAGTCTTTGGAACGGATGTTCTCATACATCACTTCATACTGGTTGTCATTGAACAGGATCTCAAAATATTCGCTGCTGCCGATCCGGTGATGGTGACTACACTTGGGGCATACGAATAGATTTTCCCTTAGCTCCGTGACCGTACAGATATAATTACAGCTCGGGCATTTGGTCCACAGCCCTTCAGGCGTCTCCTTTTTTTCAGCGGTACTAGTCAGAATACCTTTTTTGATGCGCCTGAACCAACCACTCTTACTCTCTTCGCTCTGCCCTTCATCTCCAGCCAGGTTTGCTTCAAAATCATCTTCTTGCTTCATTCGGTAATTTTTATTTTTAAATTATCTCATGGAATCTACCCATTGCTTACACGAAACAGGATAAAAAAACGTTTTTACCCCGTCCCCGCCTCCCCGCTTTTAGCGTTTTTCAGGCGGCTAATATACTAAACAACGGCGATTTATAATGAAATTAGACGTACGCGCCCCCACAGCGGTCTCTCGGAGACCTTTCATAGACAACTACTGTCAACACTTTGGGGCTCAACAACAAAAAAGTTAAAACAAAATAATTTTGAAAGCATTCCTGTGCTATTTTTGCGCGAACAACGCAGGTTCGGTTTCATTCTCAATAATAGCAGTTTACTTATGAAATGGTCTGAATTCTTTACTTCCTCCGTAGGCAAAAAGTTCGTAATGGGTCTCACAGGATTATTCCTGATCTCTTTTCTCGTAGTACATGTCGGTATCAATGCCTGCATCTGGGCGATGGATGGAGGTGAAATGTTTAACAAAGCCGCCCATTTCATGGGATCCACCGTCGTGATCCGCATCCTGGAAATAGGATTATTCGCCGGCTTCTTCATTCATATTATACAGGGACTGGCCCTCGAATTCCAGAATCGAAAGAAACGCAGCATCGGTTACCAGGTTCCCATGGGCAACAAAGGCAGCAAATGGTATTCCCGTTCCATGGGGCTGCTGGGCACCATCGTACTGATCTTCCTCATCATTCACTGGAAGCAGTTTTGGATACCTTCCCGGTTCCAGGATATCCAGGAAGTTACGGTCAACGGCATCGCCATGCACGACCTGTTCTCCCTGATGAAAGAGACCTTCACTCAACTTTGGGTCGTCATCTTATATGTTGTGGCCTGTGTCTCTTTGGCCTATCACCTGCTCCACGGCTTTCAGAGCGCCTTCCGTTCGCTGGGCGTACATAACAACCGCTACCTGCATCTGCTGAATGCCGTGGGGATCGGGTTCGCCATCATCGTGCCGCTGGCCTTCGCCATGATGCCCGTCTCCATGTACCTGGGTTGGGTATAATAGGGCAGTGGTCGGAACAAACAGTTTAACAAACAGAATAAGAATTAATTATACATAATCGGTCCTCATGCTCAAATCAAATATTCCTGCTGGCAAATTAGATCAGAAATGGGAAGACTATAAAGGACACGTGAAGCTGGTGAATCCCGCCAATAAGCGCAACCTGGAAGTGATCATCATCGGGACAGGACTGGCCGGCGCCTCCGCTGCCGCCTCCCTGGGTGAGTTAGGATACAAGGTAAAGGCTTTCTGTTTCCAGGATTCCCCCCGCCGGGCGCATAGCATCGCCGCACAGGGAGGGATCAATGCCGCCAAAAATTACCAGAATGACGGGGACAGCGTATTCCGCCTGTTCTACGACACGATAAAAGGCGGCGACTACCGCGCCCGGGAAGCCAACGTGCATCGCCTGGCCGAAGTCAGCGCCAATATCATCGACCAATGCGTGGCCCAGGGCGTTCCTTTTGCCCGCGAATACGGCGGTCTCCTTTCCAATCGTTCCTTCGGAGGCACTCAGGTTCAACGCACCTTCTACGCCGCAGGACAGACCGGGCAGCAACTGCTTATCGGCGCCTACCAGTCCCTGGAAAGGCAGATAGCCCTGGGAAATGTGGAAATGTACACCCGCCATGAAATGCTGGACATAGTCGTCATCGACGGCAAGGCCCGCGGCATCATCGCCCGTAACCTGGTCACCGGCGAACTGGAAAGACATTTCGGCCATGCCGTCCTCCTTGGAAGCGGCGGTTATGGCAACGTATTCTATCTCTCTACCAATGCCATGGGCAGCAATGTCACCGCCGCCTGGAAAGCACATAAAAAAGGAGCTTATTTCGGCAACCCCTGCTTTACGCAGATCCACCCCACCTGCATACCCGTCACGGGAGACCATCAGTCCAAGCTGACCCTCATGTCTGAATCCCTGCGTAATGACGGCCGCATCTGGGTGCCCAAAGCGAAGAACGATACCCGCAAACCCGCCGATATTCCGGAAGGCGAACGGGATTATTACCTGGAAAGAAGATACCCTGCCTTCGGCAACCTGGTACCCCGCGACGTGGCATCCCGGGCCGCCAAAGAAAGGTGTGACGCAGGTTATGGAGTAGGCTCTTCCCGACAGGCCGTATACCTCGACTACGCTTCCGCCATCGAACGGTATGGTAAAATAGAATGCCGCAAACACGGCATCGACAACCCCTCCGCCGAAGAGATCCGCCATCACGGAGTAGACGTGGTGAAAGAGAAATATGGCAACCTCTTCGACATGTACAACAAGATCACCGGAGAAGACCCCTATAGCACGCCGATGCGGATCTATCCTGCCGTTCACTACACGATGGGCGGGCTCTGGGTGGACTATGAGCTGATGACCACCGTACCCGGATTGTATGCCCTGGGCGAGGCGAACTTCAGCGACCATGGCGCCAACCGTCTGGGAGCCTCCGCCCTGATGCAAGGACTGGCGGACGGGTACTTCGTCATCCCTTATACGATCGGTAACTACCTGGCTGATGAGATCCGCACAGCGGCAATCCCCCTTTCCCATCCCGCTTTCGAAGCGGCGGAGAAGGTGGTGTCCAACCGGATCCATCAACTGAAAAATATCAATGGCAGACAGAGCGCGGAAAGCTTCCACAAACGCCTGGGTAAGATCATGTGGGACAAATGCGGGATGGCCCGTAACGAGGCCGGCCTGAAAGAAGCCATCCAGGAGATCCGGGCCCTCAAAGCCGAATTCTGGAGCGACCTGCGGGTTCCGGGGGATATCAATGAATTCAATCCCGAACTGGACAAAGCCGGCCGGGTAGCTGACTTTATCGAACTGGGCGAACTCATGTGCCAGGATGCCCTCCAGCGCCGCGAAAGCTGTGGCGGCCATTTCCGGGAAGAAATGCAGACAGAAGATGGGGAAGCCAAAAGGGATGACGAGAACTTTTGCTTTGTCGCCGCCTGGGAATTCAAAGGAGAGAGCAACTGGGATCTGCACAAAGAGCCCCTGGAGTTCGAAGTCGCCCACCCCAGCCAACGTTCTTATAAATAATTTGATTACACCTAATTAACAATAGTTAAGCATGGAACACTCTACGATGAACCTCACCCTGAAAGTCTGGAGGCAAAAGAACAAGAAAGACAAAGGCAGCTTTTCAACCTATTCCGTCAGCGATATTTCTTCGGAAATGTCCTTTTTGGAAATGATCGACGTGCTCAACGAGCGACTGGTCAATGAAGGCCGGGAAGAGCCGATCGCTTTTGACCATGACTGCCGGGAAGGGATCTGCGGCATGTGTTCGATGTATATCAACGGCAGGCCCCATGGCCCCTGGGAAGGTACGACTACCTGTCAGCTCCATATGCGGGCTTTCAAGGACGGGGATACCATCGTGGTGGAACCCTGGAGAGCCAACGCCTTCCCGGTGATTAAAGACCTGGTGGTGGACCGGAGCGCCTTCGACCGGATCATCCAGGCCGGGGGGTTCATCTCCATCAATACGGGTAATGCCGTGGATGCCAACTCCCTCCCCATCGAAAAAGAGAAGGCCGATGATGCTTTTGCTTCCGCCGCCTGTATCGGCTGCGGTGCCTGCGTAGCCGCCTGTAAGAATAGCTCTGCCCTCTTATTCGTATCGGCCAAAGTCTCCCACCTGGCTCAGCTGCCCCAGGGAGGCCCTGAACGCAAGACCCGGGTCGTGGACATGCTCGCCCAGATGGACAAGGAAGGATTCGGCAGCTGCACCTCCACCGGCGCCTGCGAAGCCGTTTGCCCTAAAGAGATATCAATCACCAATATAGCCCGTTTGAACGGCGAATACGGCGTAGCCGGCCTCACCGCGAATAAATAGGCCCGTTCAGGCGGCCGACCGGCCCTGACCACATTAAATAATTGCCCCTTTTACCTAAAGAAAGGGGTATTTTTCTTCTATTGGCTTAATAGATCGTACCTTTGCGCCTTCAATAAAGTTACAGCATGCTCAGAGTGAACAATGTGACCCTTTCGTTTGGAAAAAGGGTATTATTCGATGAAGTCAACCTCACCTTCAACAAAGGGTATTGTTACGGGGTCATCGGCGCCAACGGGGCCGGCAAATCCACCTTTTTAAAGATCCTGGCCGGCGAGATCGAGCCTACCAAGGGATCCGTGGAAATCACCCCCGGCGAGCGTATGGCCGTCCTCAATCAGAATCACTTTGCTTTCGATGAGAACACCGTGCTGCACACCGTCCTGATGGGCCACCAGAAAATGTGGGAGATCATGCAGGAAAGGGATACGCTCTATGCCAAAGCTGATTTTACTGAAAAAGACGGCATTCGTGCCGGCGAACTGGAAGGGGAATTTGGCGAAATGGGTGGCTACACGGCCGAAAGCGATGCCGCCGCCCTCCTCAGTGACCTGGGCGTAAAGGAAGGCTTCCATGAGACCCTTATGAAAGATATGGCCGGCGCCCTGAAAGTACGGGTATTGCTGGCCCAGGCCCTGTTCGGTAACCCGGACATCCTCGTCCTGGATGAACCTACCAATGACCTCGACGTGGAAACCATCAACTGGCTGGAGAACTTCCTGGCCGATTATGAGAACATCTGCATCGTCGTATCCCATGACCGTCACTTCCTGGATTCGGTTTGTACCAACGTCGCCGACGTAGACCGCCAGAAAATAAAAATATACACCGGCAACTACAGCTTCTGGTATGAGTCCTCCCAGCTGGTAGCCCGCCAGATGTCGGACAAGAACAAGAAAACGGAAGACAAACGCGCCGCTCTGTTGGACTTCATTGCGCGGTTCTCCGCCAACGCCAGCAAATCCAAGCAGGCGACTTCCCGCAAAAAAGCCCTCGAAAAGCTTACTATAGAAGAGATCGAACCCTCCAATCGCCGCTACCCGGGTATTATCTTCAAACAACTCCGTGAAGTGGGCAACCAGATCCTCAATATCGAGAAACTGGAAAAGAGAGCCGAAGATGGACGCGTCCTGTTTGCCAACGTAAACTTCAGCGTCAACAAAGGTGATAAAATAGCTTTCGTCAGCAAGGACCACCTGGCCCTCACCAGCTTTTTCGATATCATCAACGGCGAGCTGGCCGCCGACAAAGGCAAGTACGAATGGGGTACCACCGTCACCAAGGCCTACCTGCCCAATGACAATACCCCCTTCTTCCAGCAGAAAGACATCAACCTCATGGACTGGCTGCGGCAATACGTGCCGCCCCATGTTACCGATGTGGACGAACCCTTCCTCCGTGGCTTCCTGGGTAAAATGCTGTTCAGCGGCGATGAAGTCCTTAAAAAGACCAATGTGCTCAGCGGAGGCGAAAAAGTCCGTTGCATGTTGAGCCGCATGATGCTGCAGGATCCCAACGTCGTCATCCTGGATGAGCCTACCAACCACCTGGACCTGGAATCTATCCAGTCCTTCAACGAAAGCATGAGTACCTTCAAAGGCATCGTCCTGTTGACTTCCCATGACCATACTTTTTTGCAAACGGTGGCCAACCGCGTGATCGAACTGACGCCATCGGGCATCATCGATCGCCTCACTACCTTCGACGAGTACCTGCAGGACCCCCGCGTCAGGCAGCTGCGCGAAGAAATGTATCCCAAGGATACCCTGGTGAGAGTGTAAGTTGCAGTTGCACCGCGCACTTTTTTTTCAAAAACAACGATTTTTCTCTTCCGGGTTCATTTTTTTTCTAATTTGCCTTTGCTATCAAAGAATAGGGAGGCTTTATGCGCAAGAATTTCGAACAATTTGTGACGGCGGTTGTCTTTCTTTTATTCCTTCCGCTATTCCCATTGCTGGCTGAGTTCATCAAGACCCATGATCTTAAAAAAGATGCACTTACGCTAAGCTTTACCTTTTATTGTTTTTGCCTGGCTGTGTCGACTAATTCTCTATTGACTTTTACGCTGTGCCTTGTCTTGGGCATGATTGAGTCTTTAAGATATAATGGCAGGAGCGCTCAATCTGCCTTGCCTGTTTATTCAACTGTAGAGTTCTATATTTTTTTGATGGTCTTTATAATACATGGCGGTGAACGGTTTATCCGCCATTATCGTAATGCCGAAAAATTTCTAACGTTTATTTAAAACCTTATAACTATGGATTATTATCTTCAATTATTGATGCTTATGCTGGGAACTATAGGGGTCATCCATACTTTTTACAGGCTCCGAAAAGAAATATTCGTTTCCAAATACAAACAAAAGCAGAACGCATCCCAAAAACAACCTGACACCCCCGCTCCGACCCAATCCGGCAAACACGCTTAGCGGGTATACCGCTTATTCCGTCCCAGCCGGTAACCCATACCCAACTGGGCATTCACTACATGATTGCCCACGTTAAACTGAAAAGAGCCGGTAAAGCGATCACGGGTGAAGGACAGACTTTGCTGGAAAAATGGCACACTTTGATAGGTGGTGTCATAGCCCTTATAACGCCCCTTCCCATCATTGATGATGTCCCCGGCCAGCATTAACTTATAACCGATCACACTATGACGGGTTCTAAAAACAAACTCCGTGCTGAAGCCCAGGACCCCGGTCAGGTTGTTATGGAAAATTACATCGGCCAGGGAATCCTGCAGGCCTTTCCGGAAACGCCAGTAATCCCCGAATTCCTTTTGCAGGGCAAATGATACCCCCACCACCCGCCACTCGCTGCCCCTGCCGAAAGGGAGTACAAAGTTTACTCCGCCGCCAGCGCCATAACCTCCGAAAAACCGGTCCCCGGCCCTTGCATTAATCGGCAGACTATCACTCAGTCTGCTTGGCCTGGCGTCATTGTAATAACTATAGTGACCTACATTATAAGACCCTAAAGAAACATTGCTCCCATAAAAGCCCTGGAAATGACCAAAATTATGACTCCGGTAAATCGACCCGGTAAAGGAAAATACATTGTCCCGGAGCTGGTAATTAGCCCCTCCCTCGGTAAACACCCCACTCACATAAGTCGCAGAAGGCACAGAATCTGATTTTAAAGGGAGGACGTGATAGGTCTCGCTGTTGCCATAAAAAGGACTTTGAAAATAAGAGTGATAGACACACCCGCTGAAGAGAAAAGGGACTGCCAGCAGGACCAGGTTAAAATAAGGGGTGGCTGTTTTTCTCATACTATTTCCTTGACAAGATCTCCCGCCGGAAGAGCAGGCTCCTTTCGTTAAGATTTTGCAAAATAGATCACCGCGGACAATATGCCCTCTCAAATGGCCAAACACGCGTAACTATTTGATTTTGTCCCATTTGATACAATAAATCCTAATTTTAAGCATTCTAAAAGAAATCATGGGTTGTTGATCTTAAGGCTGCTTATACTCATCCCGCTTTACTGTGGAATATCCTGCATTACGATGGCCCAACAGCCCCCGGTAAGACCGCTTACGCCCGATTCGCTGATACTGGACCCGCTGATTAAGAGTCAGCAGCTCCTTTACCTTTCCCTAAAGCAGAGCATGGACTCTTCCCGACCCGGTCCCGGCATCCGGAAACCCCAATCCCATTCCGACTCACTGAAAATAGCTTCCGGCACCTCCGATACCTTAAAACCTCGCCCCGACTCAGGTAAGGCGGTCCCGGGCGCCTCCGGCCCTCCCGGGAATACCCCCCATAAAGCAGCCCCCTTCATCCAGGGACATACCGCCAGCCCCCCCCTGTCCAACCTTCGCCGCAAATATATTCCCGTACGCAACGGACTGATCCACATCGATTCGACCAGCCTCGTGCCAGGCGCCTTCCTGCCTAAGGATATCCCCGACAGCGCCTACACCCTCGACTGGGTAAACGCCACCCTGACCTGGAAACATCCGCCCCCTCAATCCGACAGCGTACTGATCACCTACCGGGCCTTTCCCTATAAATTCAACGCAGTAGCCCGGCGGTTTAGCTACGACAGCATCGAAAGCTATTTCCTGGTGAAGCACGACGCGCTTACCAGCGGCTACGGTCATGAAGACGATAACTTCTTCAGCTTCGGAAATATCAACTACAATGGGAGCTTTGGCCGGTCCATCACCTTCGGAAGCAGCCAGGATGCCGTAGTGACCTCTAACCTCAACCTCCAGATCAGCGGCTACCTGGCTGACAGCATCGAGATCTCGGCCGCTATCACCGATAACAATATCCCTATCCAGCCCGATGGCACCACCGCCGACCTGAATGAATTCGACAAGATATTCCTCCAGTTCAAAAAGAAGAACTGGGCCCTCACCATGGGGGATATCGACCTGCGGCAAAAACAGAACTACTTCCTGAACTTCTACAAACGCTTGCAGGGAGCCTCTTTCGAGATGACCAACCCCATCTCGAAGAACCTGACCAACAAGACCCTCGTCAGCGCCGCCATCGCCAAAGGAAAATTCACCCGCAATATCTTCCAGGGCCTGGAAGGCAACCAGGGGCCCTATAAATTACAGGGCGCCAATAACGAACTCTACTTTATCGTCCTCGCAGGAACGGAAAAAGTTTATATAGACGGGCAACTGATGCAAAGAGGGGAGGACCAGGATTATGTCATCAACTACAATACGGCAGAAGTAACGTTTACGGCTAATCGTATGATCACCCAGGATGCGAGGATACAGGTCGAATTTGAATATGCCGACCGGAACTACCTCAATGTCAACCTATACCTGAACGATGAAGTCACTATCGATAATAAGCTGAAACTCCGGATGGCCCTCTTCAGCAACAGCGATTCAAGGAATTCCCCAATTAATCAATCCCTGACGTCGGACCAGACTAAATTTCTCAATAGGCTTGGAGACAGCATCAATCACGCTTTCTATCCCGTAGCCAACATAGACACTTTTAAAGCCGGGAAGATCCTCTACAAGAAGGTCGACACGACCTATAAGAACGCGGCCGGAGTCGTAGTACACGACTCAGCCTATATCTTTTCTACGGACCCTTCGACCACCTTGTACAACCTTTCCTTTGCCAATGTAGGGGTCGGTTATGGCAACTATATCCCGGACCTCAATGGCGTGAATGGAAATGTATTCCTTTGGGTGGCCCCGGTGAACGGGCAGATGCAGGGTTCCTATGAAGCAGCCCAGTTCCTGGTCACTCCAAAAACGCAGCGGGTCATGACCTTCGGAGCCGACTATGCCGTTAATAAGAACACTTCGCTAAGCGGCGAAGTCGCCAGCAGCCACTACGATGTTAATACCCTCTCTTCCATCGGAAAAGCTAACGATGACGGATATGCTGCAAAATTCCAGTTTAAGAACAGCGCAAGGGTAGGGGCTGCCACTCAGGGCTTTCACCTGAACTCCAGCCTGGGGTATGAATATGTTCAGGCTAAATTCCAGCCCCTGGAACGGTTACGTCCCGTAGAATTTACCAGGGATTGGGGACTGGGACTGACCGTAAACCCCGCCGACGAAAAGATATACACAGGCGGCCTGGAATTAGTCGACAAAAAAGGTAATTCCCTTAAATACGAGATCGCCCGCTACGAACGGGGAGACGGATTTACCGGTATGCGCAACATCATCACCCACAAACAGGATATCAAAGGCTGGCGCCTCAGCGACCAGCTGAGCCTTACCACCAGCGACAGCAACAATTTTAAAGGAACCTACCTGCGCCCCTCCATCGAACTCTCCAAAAAGATCGCCTTCTTAAAGAACTATCTGCTTGGTGCAGGCTGGTCCATGGAGCATAATGAGAACAGGGACCAACTGGCCGACACCGTCACCGCCACCAGCTTTGCTTTCCAGACCTTCCAGGCCTATCTGAAATCCCCGGAGAAGAACCCTAATCACTGGGGAACCAGCTTCGCCACCCGTACCAATAGCTATCCTTATAACAAAAACCTGGCGCAGGGCGACCGGAGCCAGACCGTCAATCTCTTTGCAGACTTCACAAAGAACGTCCACCACCAGTTCCATATCAACGCTACCTACCGCAACCTGCAGATTATCAATACCCAGATAACCAACCAGGCAGCCGATAACAGCATGCTGGGAAGGGCGGAATATCTCGTTAACGAATGGAAAGGACTTCTGAAAGGAAATGTGCTGTATGAAGTGGGATCGGGACAGGAACAGAAAAAGAACTATTCTTATTTGCAGGTCCCGGCCGGCACCGGGCAATATACCTGGATTGACGTCAACAAGGATGGCATTCAGCAATTGAGCGAATTTGTGTTGGCCCAATTTCAGGACCAGGCCACCTATATCCGGGTCTATACCCCCACCGATGTGTATATCAAGGCCAACTATAATACCTTTAATTACAGCTTTACCATCAACCCCAAGGCAAAGATCAACCCTGCTAAGAGCACCCTTTTTGAAAAGTTTGTCAGCCGGATGATGCTTCAGTCCTCCCTGCAGTTTACCCAAAAACAACAGGCGAAGGGTTTTATCCAGCTCAACCCTTTCAAATCCCCCCTGGATGATACCTCGCTGATCACCCGCACCATGATCCTGGTCAATACCTTTTCCTTTAATCGTTCCGACCCGCATTGGGGATTCGATCTCAGCAATACCCACAATGGGTCGAAGACCCTGATCACCTATGGATATGAAGCCCGGCAGCTTGCCGAATGGTCTCTTCGTACCCGGCTCAACCTGAATAAGGCCATCGCCCTGAACGCAACGTTCCGGCAGGGGAACAGCCAGTTACATAACTCCGGATCGAACTTCGACAGCAGCAATTACCAGCTGCAGCAATTTTCCACAGAACCCGCCCTCACCTATACCCGGGGTGCCAACTTCCGCATAGGCATGGGATACAAGCTCAGCTATAAAATGAATGACCCTTCGCTGGGAGGACAGAAATATACTTCCGGCGCCTTTAATGCGGACTTTAAATATAATATCCTGCAGAGCACTTCCATTCAGTCTAAATTCACCTACAACCAGATCACCTACCGGTCCAAAGATGGCAGTAATGCCAGTACCACCTCCTCCGTCTCCTATGTGATCCTGGAGGGCTTGTCGCCGGGAAAAAACTATCTGTGGAATATCGATCTTACCAAAAAATTAGGCAGCAGCCTGGAGCTCAGCCTGCAATACGAAGGGCGAAAAGCCGGAGATGCCAATATCGTCCATACCGGAAGGGCCTCCTTAAGGGCGCTATTATAACAGCCGAAGGCTGTTATAGCACCGTTAGGTGCAATCAATGGTGGGCTTAGGCCGCTTCAGCGGCCGTAGAATAAGAAATCCGGGAACGAATGTTCCCGGATTTCTTATGGTATTCCCAGAATATTAATAGTAGTCTCTATCCGAAGATGCCGCCTTTCTTCAAGGTGCTGGTGCCTTCTCCGATCTTGAAACCATTATGATAGATTTCGATCTTGTAGTTTCCTTTCTGGAATTCGCTATTCTGTTTCCAGGCGAACTGAATAGACTTGCTCTTACCACTTTCAAAATCTACCGGTACTTTTGCCGTATAAACTTTGTCTCCATCTTCACGGCTGGTGAAAGTTCCTGATCCAAGAGCAGGTACAGAGATCGGCTTGCCATCAGGACCGGTGATGCATACATATACATCGGTCTGTCCTGTCTGAGCGATACGGTTGGCCACGTCAAATCCGATTACCAGTTTGTTCACTTTTCTGGCAGTGGTCGTTTCCTTATCCTTACCGTCTTTCCTTTCATGCATCGGAGTGATGGAAATATTGGAAGCGTTCAGCGTAGAAGCTACATCCACTTTCTTTTCCAGATCCTGCTTGGCAGTAGCCGTCGTCTGCAGATCCGTAGTCAGTTTTTCCTTATCGGCCGTTAACGCCGTCTTGTCCGCATTCAACTGTTGATTTTCCTGTGTCAGCTGAGCTACCTGTTGTTCCAGGCCGCTGATCTTGTCATTCAGGTCCTTGATCAGATCTTCCGCTTTCTTCCTTTCGGCTTCCGTGATATGCTGTTTGCTTAAGATGCTGCGGATCTGACCTTTCAGTTTGGCTACCTGGCTATTGCCTTCCGCAAGCGCACCCTGTAATTTGTTATTCGTACCTGTTAAAGAATCCAGTCTTACCAGGGCATCGTCGAAATTCTTCTGTAACTGACCTTTTTCGTCGGTTACTTTGGAGATCTGTGCCTGCTGCTGCGTTTGCACCTGCTCCTGCTTGTTGTTATTCCACAGTAGGTAACCCCAGGTTCCCAGGAAACCGGCTGCTAACAGTCCGATCACCAGGTTCTTATAGTCTTTTCTGGGAGGTTGACTCTGAGGAGTTGCTGAGGGATAGTTGGTCGTCGTGCTCATAATTATTGGTTTTCTAAAGTTATAAAAGTTATAAAATTCAGTTTCTACAGGAGAACCTTTTAGTCCTGATGCTCCTAAGTCTAAAACCGTGCCAAAATCATTTTATTGTGTTCAGGCCTTGATTGTGATAGATTTATGTAATATTGCGGGACTAAAAAGAGCAGGATGTCCGTTGAAAAAATACTTGCAGACTGGAAAAAATTGAAATTTAAGCCCGTTTATTGGCTGGAAGGGGAGGAGGAGTATTATATCGATAAACTGATGCAATATGCCGAACATGACATCCTCTCGGAAGCGGATGCCGGCTTCAATCTCACCGTATTTTATGGCAAAGATGCCGACTGGACGGCGGTAATCAATGCCTGCCGGCGCTACCCCATGTTTGCCGAGAGACAGGTCGTTCTGCTCAAAGAGGCCCAGCAAATGCGGGATATCGACAAACTGGAAGCTTATATCGAGAAGCCCCTGACCTCTACTGTATTCGTCGTCTCCTATAAAGAAAAGAAAGTAGACGGCCGTAGCAAACTGGCCAAACTGCTGAAAGAAAAGGCCGAAGTCTTCACCACGAAGAAAATGTACGACAACCAGCTGCCGGACTGGACAGCAGAATTGGTCCGGTCCAAAGGATACACCCTCTCGCAGAAAGCTTTGCTGCTCCTGGTGGACCATATCGGCAACGACCTGAGCCGGATCGACAATGAAATAGATAAACTGTTGGTGAACCTGACGGGCCGGAACAATATCACGGAAGACGATATCGAGCGTTACGTGGGCGTCAGCAAAGAATACAATGTGTTCGAATTACAGGACGCCTTTGCCAAAAAAGACAAGGTCAAGGCCATCCGCATCATACAGTATTTCGAAAGCAACCCCAAAGCCGCCCCCATTCAACTCATCCTTCCTTCCCTGTACAACTTTTTCAGCAAAGCCTACATGACTTTCGGGCAGTCCTCCACCGACGAAAAATCCATCGCCGCCGCCATCGGGGTCAATTTCTATTTTGTAAAGGATTATATAGCAGCCGTCCGGAATTATAAATACGAAGGGATCGAGAATGGACTGCTCCTGCTGCACGCCTACAACCTGAAAAGCATCGGGGTGGGTAGCGCCGGCGTGGAAGACGCCTCCCTGCTGAAAGAACTGGTCGTAAAGATCATGGCTTAAAGAGTCGCCATCCTTTCAGTCCAGACGGCGCTCCCCGGGTTACTCTCAGTCGAGCGCTTCCATCGCATTTGCCTTATCCCTGGCCAGTTGCTCCTTCAACGCATCGAGCCCGGCAAACTTTTGTTCCCCCCGCAGGTGCTTCTTCAGGAATACACGCAGCGTCCGGCCATAGAGATCTTCATTCAAATCAAAAATATTCACCTCGATCGTTCTTTGCGTTCCATCCACCGTAGGACGCATCCCGATATTCATCATCCCCTTCCAACGGGGAACCTTACCCGCTGCCTGTCCATTCCCGGCTATATCCCCACTCTGCTCATTCCCGGTGACATCTTCCACCTCCACCGCATACACCCCATCACCCGGGATCAGCTTCTCCGGATCGGAGACCTGCAGATTGGCCGTAGGATAGCCGATTGTCCGGCCCCGCTTGTTACCCTCCACTACCCGGCCGGAAAAAAAGAAATCATATCCCAGCAGTTGATTGGCCGTTGCTATATCGGCCTTCCCGATCGCTTCCCGGATACGGGTCGAGCTGACGGATACCGCATTTAATAAATGCACGGGGATCTCCTGCAGCACAAATCCCTCCCGTTTGCTGAACTCTTCCAGCAGGTGATAATCCCCCAGCCGGCCCTTGCCAAACTGGTGGTCATAACCGATTATAATCGTATGCGGGTGGAATTTCTCCAGCAGGAATTCTTTTATATACTGCTCGGCCGTCAGTTGCGAAAAAGCCTCCGTAAAAGGAACGATCACCAGGTGATCCACTTTTTTCCAGGCCAGCAGGGCTATCTTTTCTTCGGGGGTATTGATCAGACGAATGGGGGTAGCAGCGCCTTTTACGATCTTGCGGGGGTGGGGATGAAAAGTAATGATCACCGTCTCCCCCAGGATCCGGGCCGCCTCCTGTTGTAACTGTTCCAGGATCTGCTGGTGACCGGTATGCACCCCGTCGAAAGTCCCGATCGTGATAACAGCGCGGCGAAAAACAGGCAATTGGTCTATATCTCGGTATATCTGCATGGTAAAAGAGGGCCCCGAAGGGGCCTTATTTGATTGATCGCTGCAAAAATAGGGTGTTTACACCATTGGATTAAATTGGATGCCGCAGGCATCCAATTTAATCCAATTAAGTTACCTTCGCGCCCTATGTCACTTTATGCTCAACGCGGAGTCTCCGCCCAGAAAGAAGAAGTTCACAAAGCAACGGAACGACTGGATAAAGGACTCTATCCAAACGCCTTCTGCAAGATCTATCCCGATTACCTGGGCGGCGACCCTTCCTGGGTCAACCTCATGCACGCAGACGGGGCCGGCACCAAAAGCATCCTGGCCTACCTCTACTGGAAAGACACCGGCGATCTCTCCGTCTGGAAAGGCATCGCTAAAGACGCCATCGCCATGAACCTGGACGACCTGCTCTGCGTAGGGATCTATGACAACCTCCTGTTTTCCTCGACCATCGATCGCAATAAGATCAATATTCCCGGTGACATCCTCGAGACCATCATCAACGGTTCCCAGGAATTCTTCGATGAATTAAAGTCATTCGGAGTGGGTATTCAATACCTCGGCGGCGAGACCGCCGATGTAGGAGATGTGGTACGGACCATCGCCGTTAATGGCACCATGACTGCCCGCTGGCCCAAAGACCGGCTGGTCACCAACGATAAGATACAGGCCGGTGACGTCATCGTAGGCTTTTCCAGCTCCGGGCAGGCGACCTATGAGACCGTATACAATAGCGGCATCGGCAGCAACGGTCTCACCAGCGCCCGGCATGACGTCTTGCACAAGACCTATGGCGCCCGCTTCCATGAATCGTATGACACCAGCCTCGACGAACATGTCGTTTATATCGGACCGCACCGCATGACCGACGCGGTGGAAATACCCGGTTTCCAACTCCGGACTACCTCTGTCGGTTCGAATCCGTCCGGAACCTCCACTCCGTTCACGACGGACATCGGCCAACTCCTGCTCAGCCCGACCCGCACCTATGCGCCCTTGCTGAAACAGCTGCTCACCGAACAGTTCGATCAGATCCATGGGCTTATCCATTGCAGCGGGGGTGGTCAGACCAAATGCATGAAATACCTGCCGGGTAATTTTAAAGTGATTAAGGATAACCTCTTCGAAGCCCCACTGATCTTTCAATTGATTCAACAGGCTTCGGGCTCTGATAACCGGGAGATGTACCAGGTCTTCAATATGGGCCACCGCCTGGAGATTTTCACCAGCGAAGCTGCCGCCGCGGACATGATCCGGGTAGGGCAGCAGTTCGGGATCGAAGCGAAGATCGTGGGCCGTGTCGAAGCCGCCGAACAAAAAAGCCTGGTGCTGAAGGTGGGAGACGAAGAAATTATCTACTGACCGGGATGTCTCCGAATGTCACGGGAATTCCTAACAGCCTTTTTTCTGAACGGGAGGTAGAATTAGTTGATCGATATCCATCAATCGGGTGTCCTTTTTAGTCGTCGTGCTTTTTTCCGACGACGGAGGCTCCGCCAGCGCTTGCTGATAAAGCGATAGGCCCTGTAATATGTTTTTGGCGACTTTCTCCTGGTTCTGTTCGGCGGTGATAAACGAAAGATCTCCCGGATTAGCCATGTTCCCGCATTCTATTAAAATGGCCGGCATTTTTGCCGCCTGCAATACATAGATATTTTCCTCCCTCTGCAATAACTGGTGCGTTGCGAAAATATTCTTCATGGCTTCGATCATCACCGATCCCAGCATCGAGCTCTTTTGAAAGAGGGGGTTAGCCGCAGAAGAAAGATAGACCTGCATTCCCCGGGCCGTATCCGGAGCATTATTGACATGGACAGAGACAAAGAGATCGGCTTTATGCTCATCGGCAAATTGGGTGCGGTAACGCAGCCCCTCTTCTTTCGTTGGTTTGTTGCCGGGCATGATATCCTCTTCACGGGTCATCAAAACATTGATATGATAGGCCCCGCTGAATTGTTTTATTTTTTTGGCGATGGCCAGTACGAGATCTTTTTCGTTGATCCCGCTCTTACTGATAGTCCCTGCGTCGAATCCCCCGTGACCCGCATCGATGACCACCGTCAACGCCTTTGACGGCAGCGGCGACCCGTTCAGCACATCCTTCCTGGACAGCCGGATGGCAAAAGCGCAGAACAAAAGGAATAACAGAGGCAGGATCAGCAGGCGGCTTACATAGCCGGGCCGGTTGGTTTTTGATTGTGTAAGCATGGTGATACGTCGTTTTAAATGAGTATTGAAAAAAGAGTTGGTAAGGGTGGGGTGGTGGCCGATGGTCTGCCAGACCAGTAATTCCGCATAAGCATATTGGTCACTGCCCGAGGTGGCATACCGGTCGGCCAGAAATTCATGGGTGGCTTTTATCTCCCGGCAGATAAGATGGAAAAAGGGATTACACCAAAAGACGATCCGCAGCACTTCCAGGTACAAAATATCTGCCGTATGCCTCTGCCGGACATGGTACCACTCGTGTCGTAATATCTGTTGGCTCCGCGTGCTGGTCAGATCCAGCTGGCGGTTCCAGAAGATCTTTCGGAAAAAGGAAAAAGGCGTTCCCGGCTCGTCGGTCAGGTAGAATCGGACTTTATCCCAGCGTTCCCGGTTTCCCCATCCTTCCAGGCAGGACAAGGACAACGGCAGCTCTCCCGTATCCTGCACCCGCGGATAGTTCCGCGACAACCTCCGGATATAACGGAGCGATCGTATCAGCCCCACCGCAAAGAACAGCATCACGCCCCCATAAATTACATAACCCGGGTTCGGCCCGGTGAGCAATACCCGCCAGCCGGCTGACGCAGGTTGCGACGTGACCGCCTCTCCCCAATGACCGGTCGTGATCTCATGCAATACCCATAAGGGGGAGGCTGGCCCGCCCCCGGTCGCGAGATCCCGCACCGGAAGTTCTATAAAGGGCAACACCAGGGAGACCCCCGTGATCCCCAAGAGATAACAGCGGTTATAGGGATGAAAAGCTGCGTTCCGCAGGCAAAACCAGTAATAACTGTACAGCAGACCCGAGATCAGGATCACTTTCATCAGATAAACGAGCATGGTACTCATGGCTGGGAATTTTTGGATGACCGTATCTGCTGCAGGAGATCCTCCAGTTCCTGCAGACTGAGCTTATTATCGCTGACGAACTGGGAGATCAGCTTGGCCGGGGACCCCTCGAAATACCCCTTTACCAATTGATGGGCGCTCTTTTTGCCATACTCCGTTTTGCTGATCCGGGCCTGATAACAATTGTTGCGGCCCTGTACTTCGTACTCCACATATCCCTTTTCCACCAGGATCTTCAAAAGGGTGGCAATGGTATTGGAATGCGGCTTGGGTTCGGGCGTCTGATCGATGATATCCTTCAGGAACCCTTTGCCCAGTTTCCAGAGTACCAGCATCACCTGCTCCTCTGCTTTTGTAAGCGGTTTGTTTACACTCATACAATACTTTTTTGTCCGTCACTATAACTATCTATTTAGTTATACAGTAAATATATAACTAGTTTTTTAGTTGTTCTACTTTTACGGGCTTTTTTTTTAAAAAAAAGTCAATATTTTTTTTCATTGCGAACTAATTCTATTCACAAATGTTAATAATTAGCTAAAGCCAATACCCATGCATCATCCGCAATGGGCACAGAAACACTGCAAGGGGGCATAACAGTTATCTCGCACCGGAAAAAGCTTAAAAATGGGGTTAAAATTTTTCAATTTTAATCACTAATGTTATGAATTTCCAACTTCCGTGACTACTTTTGCAGACGGTTCTGGACGGATTGACATTAAATTTCAAACATCTTCTTGTTTATAACATTTTTTTTGCATCTTTCCGTGAACTCTCACTGCCTTGGTTTTGTTTATTGATTATCAGTACCCGACAATTATTTTGTCACCTTTTTATTTTTAGATATGAGGCAACTCAAAATTGCTACACAGATTACGAACCGTGACTCCCAGGCGGTTGAGAAGTATTTGCAGGAAATCTCCAAGATTCCCATGATCACTCCTGAAGAGGAGACGGTCCTGGCTCAGCGGATAAAGATGGGCGACCAGAAGGCTTTGGACAAATTGGTTCAGGCTAACTTACGTTTTGTGGTCTCCGTGGCAAAGCAGTATCAGCACCAGGGGTTGTCGCTGAGTGATTTGATCAACGAGGGCAACCTCGGCTTAATTAAAGCGGCTCAACGCTTTGATGAAACGAAAGGTTTCAAGTTTATATCTTACGCCGTTTGGTGGATTCGCCAGTCCATCCTGCAGGCGTTGGCAGAGCAGGGCAGATTAGTCCGCCTGCCTCAAAACAAAATTGGCACCTACAACAAAGCTAATAAAGCCTACATGGCTTTCGAACAGGAACACGAAAGAGAGCCCAGTACGGAAGAATTAGCGGAATTACTGGAAATGAGCGAGACGGAAATCAACAACATTTTCCAAAGTAATACCCGTCACAGTTCACTCGACGCCCCGGTTCACGAGGCCGAAGACGTGGCGATGGGTGATTTACTGGAAGGTGGTGATGAAACAGATGATGACGTGATGAAGGATTCACTGCGTGCCGAAATCCGCCGGGTTCTGAAATCACTCAGCCCCCGCGAAGCGGAGATCGTCAACGCCTATTTCGGCCTGGATGGCGAAAATGGAGTTACCATTGAGCAGATCGGTCAGAAATATGATCTGACAAAGGAACGTATCCGCCAGATCAAGGAAAGGGCTATCAAGCGCTTGCAGAAAGCCCGCTACAGCAATGCCTTAAAAGCATATCTGGGTTAGGTTGACAGATCCTGGACCCGTTCGGGATCTTATACCTTACATTATATTCATTTGACTGTATTTCTATCCCAAAAAAGTCCCGGTATCTACATGCCGGGATTTTTTTTTCACACTTTTTCAACTGGTCATACAAACGACATTCTCTTTGCTCATTTAGCTTTATTTTTGTCCTCTTTAAATTTTTTATAGCATGGAGCCAATCGTTAGTGAGAAAGTACATTGTCTGATCATAGGTTCAGGTCCCGCAGGATATACGGCAGCCGTTTATGCTGCCCGCGCCAATATGAAACCCGTTCTTTATCAGGGTATTCAGCCGGGCGGTCAGTTGACCATCACTACCGAAGTAGAGAACTATCCCGGATACCCCGATGGCGTCCAGGGCCCCGAAATGATGGTGCATTTTGAAAAGCAGGCCACCCGCATGGGAGCCGATATCCGGTTTGGCCTGGCTACCAAGGTCGATTTCTCCACCCGTCCCCTTAAAGTCTGGATCGATGAGGAAAAACTGATGGAAGCCGATTCGGTCATCATTGCCACCGGCGCCTCTGCCAAATGGCTGGGACTGGAGAGCGAACAACGCCTGAATGGCTACGGCGTCAGCGCCTGCGCCGTATGTGACGGGTTCTTTTTCCGGGGTAAAGAAGTAGCCATTATCGGAGCCGGCGATACGGCTGCCGAAGAAGCCTTATACTTGTCTAAATTATGCTCCACCGTACACATGCTGATCCGTCGTGATAAAATGAGGGCTTCCCGTGTCATGCAGGAGCGGGTTCAGCAGACTCCCAATATCAAAATATATTGGAACAGCGAGGCAGATGAAGTATTGGGAGAGAGCAGGGTGGAAGGCCTCCGGATCCATAATACGAAGACAGGGGAAAAGGCGACCGTACCCCTCAGTGGCTTTTTCGTGGCGATCGGCCATCAGCCCAATTCGGCCATCTTCCAGGACTTTCTCGACCTGGACGAAGCAGGATATATCAAGACCGTTCCCGGCACGTCTAAGACCAATATCGAAGGCGTATTCGCAGCCGGTGACGTACAGGATAAAATATACCGGCAGGCCGTGACAGCAGCTGGCAGCGGTTGTATGGCCGCGCTGGATGCAGAAAGATACCTGTCCGCCCAGGGCCTGGCCTAGAACAGCGTCCGTCATTCATCTAAAACCCATTGTTACCATGGTCACCGTTCAATTGCATAATCTGATCTTTTCGGGGAATCACGGCGTTTTCAAAGAGGAATTGGCGACAGGTAATACCTTCGAAGTACACCTGGACGTACTCTATGATGAAAAGGACCGTCCCTTTGAAAGCCTGGAAACCATCGTCAATTACGTGACTTTATTTTCCATCATCAAGCAGCGGATGCACCAGCCTTCCCCTCTACTGGAGAAGATAGCCGACGAGATCATCCGCAAGATCAAGGAACAATATCCCTTTCTGCGGGAGATCACCCTCTCCATTTATAAGCTGCAGGCCCCCATCGGCAACTTCCAGGGCAAGGCCGGCATGACCCTCAACAAGAAATTTGAAGACTGACCAGCGACCCTATATCACCTTCCCCCTCCATCGCCCGCTCCGGATATACAGGAAAGAGAAAATGAACGTGGAGCACCAATACACCCATTCGGACATCCATCCATAAATAATGGATAGATTCCATCGTTCCAGGATGAAATAGACATAGCAGCAATAGAAGACCATCGTGATCAGCTCGATAGCCAGGTTGATCCGGGTATTGCCCGTCCCGGTGACGGCATTTAGCCAGATCGTGGCGAAGGACATCATCACCAGGGCCGAAGAGATGATGCGTATCACGGGAATAGCAGCCTCGATAAATGCTTCATCCTGCCCGTATACGGAGAGAAAGGCCCGGGGAAAAAGATTCAGCAGGATGGCGACGACCGTAGCAAACCCTACGCTCAGTTTCAGGATCTTATAGATCAGCCCGGTCACCCGGTCTTCCATGCCCTGGCCGATAATATTGCTCACCATGGCGCTGGTCGTAGAGGCGAACGCCCAGGTGAAGACCCCGAACAGGCCAAAGATATTGCGCATGGTATTGCTGATCGCCAGGGCCTGCCGCCCATGATGCTCCACCAGGATATAAAAGAATATCCAGCTAAGGATGGCGAGAGAATACTGAATGATCAGCGGGGAAGATTGCACCAGGATAAGCCGGATACGCTGAGCATCGAATCCCCAATGTTGGTACAACTGCAATTCCTTACTGACTCCCTTGGCATGGATCACCAGGAAGACGACCCCCATACCCGCCGCTTCGGCGATGATCGAGGCGATGGCCGCCCCATTGAACCCCAGGGCGGGCAGACCAAAATGACCAAAGATCAGTCCATAATCCAGAAAGATGTTCACCACCGTTTCTGCCAGGGTGCCATAGACGAGGAATTTACTCTGGTTGGTCCCTACCAGCAGCGCATTGCGCATCTGGTAGATATAGAGGAAGGGAAGCCCCCAGATGCGGATGCGAAGGAACTGCATGACCTGCTCCCGGAGCGCTTGCGATTGCAGGGACAAGGATAGCAGGGCAGGGGCGACAAAATAGGTCAGCAGGATCCCGGTAACAGCCAGCCCCAGCGCAATGACTATGCCTTGAGAAAAGAGCCGGCCGATCTCCCCGATCCTTCCTTCTCCCGCCCTCCGGGCGATCAATGCCTGGAGCCCGCTATTAAGCCCCTGGCCCACAACGGCAAACAGCAGGTAATAGACACCCGTGATGCCGGCCGTGGACAACGCCCCGGCATTATTATCCAGGTGACCTAAAAAGATATTATTCGTGATGAAATTGATCTGGGGAACCAATATAGCCAGGCTGATCGGCAGCGCCATGAGCAATATGCCCCGGTTGCTGATCGCTACTTTATAGGTCTTCGTAATTGCAGGAGTGGTCATTTTGAAAAAGAGGGCAAGATAGGACAGTTAACCCGGATTGCCGTAACTATCCGGCCCGCTCCCCGACTTTCACAGTTTTGTAGTATTATTGCAAATCTGATAATTATGCTCAAACCTGCCTTTCAAATAGAAGTAACGGATATAAAAGACACAGATCTCCTGCAGTCCCGCCTGCTTGTGGAAGTCACCCCCAATTCATTTAGCTATGTGCTGCTGAACCAGCGCAACATGAGCCCCCTGGTGGTTAAGCATTTTCAGTTGGACCATTCCAAAGACAGGCCCCTGACCGAGGTTCTGCGCGAGATCCTGGAAGAAGACGAGTTTTTGAAACGCCCCGTGAAAGAAACCCTCCTCGTTTACAATTTTCCGGAGAGCAGCCTGGTGCCCGAGCCCTTATTCAGCATGGACACCAACAAGGAAATGATCGACACCATCCATGGCAATCTTCACAAAGGACTCATCCTGACCGAAAAAATACCCTGGTGGGAACTCTTTAACGTATACCGCATTTCCCAGGACCTGCATCACCTGCTGCAAAATCAGTTTACGGCAGGAAAATACTGGCACTACTATAGCCTGCTCCTGAAAAGCTATAAGATGTTCGATTCCGTCGAAGACCGGGACAGTCTGAAAGTGATCTTCTATTCCGATAAAATGGTGGCGCTGGTCATCAAAAAAGGAGTGGTACACCTGATGCAGACCTTTAATTACCAGGATACCAAAGACGTGGCCTACCACTTGCTGAACTGTTGTCACCAATTGGGCATCAGCCAGGAAGAAGTCAGATTGCTGGTAGGCGGCCTTATCGACCGGCAATCAGCCCTGAGTATTGAATTGCATAAGTATTTTCTGCAGATCACCTTTGAGGAGATCGACGAGAGTATCAAGGTCACCGATGAACTAAAAGAATTACCCCTTCATTATTTTTCATCTATTTTGAAAATGGCAGTATGCGCATAATCGGAGGTGAATTAGGTGGAAGAAGAGTGAATCCTCCTTCCAAAATGCCCTATACACGGCCTACGACCGATATAGCAAAGGAAGGACTGTTCAATATCCTGGAGAACAACCTGGATCTCCCGGAACTAAAGACCCTGGACCTTTTCGGAGGAACGGGCAGTATCAGCTACGAACTGGCGTCCCGGGGCGTCAGGGACCTCACCGTGATAGAGAAGGATCCGGCGATGTTCGCCTTCATCCAGAAGAGCGCCAAAGAACTGGGGCTGGAAAATTATAAAGTGATCCGCATGGATGTATTCCGTTTCATGGAACAATGCACGGAAAAATTCGACTTCATTTTTGCCGGTCCCCCTTATGCCCTGACGAATATCGACGAGATCCCCAAGCGCATTGTCGAACGGCAATTACTGAAAGAGAACGGGTGGTTCGTCCTGGAACATACTCCCCGCAATGACTACGAAGGCGCCCCCTTATTCGTCACCCAACGTAATTACGGCACGACGGTATTCTCTATCTTTGTAAATAAGGCCTGATTTCCAAAATTATGAAACCCATTTTCATCACCGGAATAGGAACGGATGTCGGCAAGACGGTTGTTGCCGCCATTGTAACGGAAGCCCTGCAGGCTGCCTATTGGAAGCCTGTACAGGCGGGATTCAAAGAGGGGACGGATAGTGAATGGGTAGCCGAAAGGATCACTCACCCGCATGGCAGAATACTCGCCGAGACCTATCGCCTCTCCCTGCCCGCTTCCCCCCATATTGCCGCAAGACAGGAAGGCGTGCAGGTCAGCCTGGACGAAATCTCCAGGCATTACCAGGAGATAAGCCGCGAGCTGCAAACCACCAACTTCGGACAGACCCCCTCCCCGGATTTCCTCGTGATCGAAGGAGCAGGTGGCTTACTGGTACCCCTCAATGAACAGGAATTCGTACTGGACCTGATAAAGAAACTGGATGCAACCGTCATCCTGGTAAGCCGCAACTATCTGGGTAGCATCAACCATTCCCTGCTGACAGCTTCCGTATGCAAGGCCCATGGACTCAAGGTCGTCGGCTGGATCTTCAATGACCAGTACCTGCATTACGAAGAAGAGATCGTGAAGTGGAGCGGTTTGCCCTCCCTCGCCTCCATCCCGCATTACGAAAACCCCGACACGGAATTTATCCGGCGGCAGGCGGCAGGCATCCGGTCCTCCCTGTCGGCAGCGCTGAACGGTCGGGCCCTGATGCCCTAACCATGCATAGCTCGCCCGGCTGGCCAATTCCCAAATTTAACTTACCTTTACTGTTGGTATAAATACCAGCATCCGGCCAGATAGCCCGATACCGAACAATCTTTATGAATGAATTTTAACTTTCCGCTGCTCAAGCCTATTCGCATCCTGCTGTTTCCCTTATCCCTCCTCTATGCCCTGATCATCCGGATACGCAACTGGTGCTATGACAGGAATATATTTTCCTCCACCTCCTTCAATTTGCCCATCATCTGTGTAGGCAACCTCGCCGTAGGCGGTACCGGTAAGTCCCCCATGGTGGAATTGCTGATACGTACCCTGAAGGACCAGTTTGAAGTAGCCGTCCTGAGCAGGGGTTATAAACGCAAGACCCAGGGATATGCACTGGCGGATGCTTCCTCCACAGCCCTGGACATCGGGGATGAGCCCATGCAGTTCCATAGCAAATTCCCCGAGCTTACCATCGCGGTAGGAGAGGAGCGGATGGTAGCCATTCCGCAACTGCTCCACGACCGGCCGGATACCCAGGCCATCATCCTGGACGACGCCTTCCAGCACCGGGCCGTGAAAGCCGGCCTCAACATCCTGCTGACGGACTATTCCAACCTGTTCACGCGGGACTGGTGGCTGCCCAGCGGAGATCTGCGCGATGCTCCCGGTGGGTACAAGAGGGCCGATGTGATCATCGTCACCAAATGCCCGGAAAACCTGGCCGAGAGCGAACGCCGTTCCATCATACAGGAGATCGATCCCCTCAAACACCAGCAGGTATTCTTTTCGTCCATCCAATATGGACAGCCTTACCTGATCACCGGGGGAAATCCCTCCGGTCCCGGCGGCCCCACCAGCCGACCCACACCCGTTGTCCCAGGCGTGGAGATCAACGACCAGATGGAAGTCTTGCTGGTCACCGGCATCGCGAACCCCGCCCCTTTAAAAGAATGGCTGGACCGGAAGTCGGGAGCCTATTATGAACTGGCTTACAGCGATCATCATATCTTCTCCATTGATGACCTGCATAATATCACCCGCCGGTTCAGCAGCATCCCCGCCGCAAACAAGATCATCCTTACTACCGAAAAAGACGCAGTGCGCCTGGTCAAATTCCGGCAGGAACTCGAAGGTTGGCCTTTCTACGTCCTGCCCATCGAACCCAGGTTTTTATTTGACGAGCAGCCCCGTTTTACTGATTTAATCGTTAAATTCATCACCAATTTCTCCGTCCCCCCCGCAACGAATCTGCCGGGACAGGCATAAAAGAGAAAATACCCATACAAAAACCCTGATATCCTATAACATTTTAAAAAGAAGATTATGAGTGAGAGCAAAAACAGAAATAACAGAAACAAGAAAAAGAAACGACCCGCCGATCTCAGCGGGGCTGATTTATACAAAGGCCGTCTGGACGTCACCCGCTCAGGAATGGGCTTTGTCATCGTAGAAGGCAGGGAACAGGATATCCTGATCCGGCCCTCCGATTTTAATACCGCCCTGCATGGCGACACCGTGCGGGTCCGTGTTCGTAATACCTCCGGCAAGAGCGGCCGCAGCACGGGAGAAGTGGTGGAAGTAGTAGACAGAAAACAAATGGAATTCCTGGGACATGTGGAACTGAGCCAGTCCTTTGCCTTCTTTATCGCAGATAGCGATAAACCCATGCCGGACATTTATATTCCTTTGGCCCGGCTCAACGGCGCCGTAAATAACGACAAGGTAATTGTCCGTGTCCTGGAATGGGAAAAAAATAAGAAACCTCAGGGAGAGGTCATACAAGTCCTCGACAAAGGCGACGAGAACGACCGCGCCATGAAAGAGATCCTCCTGGAGAACGGCTTCCCCCTCTTCTTCCCGGAAGGCGTAACAGAAGAGTCCGAAAGACTGCCCGACCTGATCGCTGCCTCCGAAATAGAGAAGCGCAAAGATATCCGCAGCATCCTCACCTTCACCATCGACCCGGTGGACGCAAAAGACTTCGATGACGCCATCTCCATCCGCACTCTCAAGAATGGCAACCTGGAGATCGGCGTGCATATCGCCGATGTAAGCCATTACGTGGAGCCCGAGACAGCCCTGGATAAAGAAGCCTATACCCGGGCCACTTCCGTATACCTCCCGGACCGTGTCAACCCCATGCTGCCGGAAAGGATCTCCAACGAGCTCTGTTCCCTGCGCCCCCATGAGGACAAACTCACGTTCTCCACCATTTTCCAGATGAACGCCAAAGGAGAAGTGAAAAACCATTGGATCGGCAAGACCGTCATCCATTCCGACCACCGCTTCACCTACGAAGAGGTCCAGGAGATCATCGAACAAAAAACCGGACTGCACCAGGAAGAAATAGAAACGCTGAACGACATCGCCCAGCGCTTCCGCAAACAGCGATTCAAAAAAGGAGCTATCAACTTCTCCTCTACGGAAGTCCGGTTCAAACTGGATGAAAAAGGTAAACCCATTGGCATCATGGTCAAGGAAAGCAAGGAAGCTCATCAACTGGTGGAAGAATTCATGCTGCTGGCCAATCGCACCGTAGCGGAGAGCGTAGCGAAGATCAAACTGAACAAAAAGCCCGTCCCCTTTCCCTACCGCGTCCATGATACCCCCGACAAGGAAAAACTACTCCCTTTCATGGAGTTCGCTAAAAAATATGGTCACACCTTTGATACCAAAACGCCCCAGGCCATCGCAGAATCCTTCAACCAGATGCTGAAGGACGTAAAGGGAAGACCCGAACAGCATGTACTGGAACAACTGGGCATCCGCACCATGGCCAAAGCCATCTATACCACGGAAAATATCGGCCACTATGGACTGGGATTCGAGTTCTACTGTCATTTCACTTCTCCTATCCGGAGATATCCTGATGTGTTGGTTCACAGGATCTTACAGGAATGTCTGGAAGAAAAGATCGAGATAGACAAGAAGCTGGAAGCCAAATGCCGGCACTCCAGCGAAAGAGAACGGGCCGCCATGGAAAGTGAGCGGGCCGCGAATAAATACAAGCAGGTGGAGTACATGCAGGAATTCCTGGGAGAAGAATTCGAAGGCGTGATCAGTGGAGTAGCCTCTTTTGGGTTTTGGGTGGAGACCGTAGCCCACAAATGCGAAGGGCTGGTCAGCATCAACAGCTTAATGGAGTACGACGACTTCCGGCATAATGAAGCTGATTATAGCCTGGTAGGCAGACGCAGCGGCCGGCAGTTCCGGATGGGCGATAAGGTGACGATCAAAGTGGTGGCGGCCAACCTCACCAAACGTCAGCTGGATTACGAATGGGTGATCGCCATCGGGGCAGGGCGGAAGGAAGACATAGGGGAGAATGGAGTGCTGGCAGCAGCTCAGGACACTCCTTCGACCGTCACCCCGCATTTTAAAAAAGAAGGCCACAAAGACGGCAAAGGCAAAGAAGGCAGAGCGGACGGTAAAGGCAAAGAAAGCCGCCACGGAGACCGGGAAAAAGAGAAAAAACATAAGAAGAAAAAGAAATAGCGGCCGTTCAACATTCAAATAGCTACCTCGTTTACTATGTATAGTTTCGAAGACTTATCCGCCACATTTGTCCAACGTTTCAATACGCCGCATTTCCCTTCCCAGCCGGCCAGCTTATATGAACCGGCCGATTACTTCCTGGGCATCGGCGGTAAAAGGATCCGGCCCGTACTATGCCTGATGGGCAATGAACTCTTTGGCGACATCGACCCGGACGCCTGGTTGCTGGCGAGTGCCGTCGAGGTCTTTCATAATTTCACCCTGATCCATGATGATATCATGGATAAAGCCCCCCTCCGGCGGGGCATGCCCACCGTGCATGAGAAATATGGCTCCTCCACGGCCTTGCTCACCGGGGACGTAATGATGGTGACCGCCTATGATTATATCGCCAGAATGCAGGCCCCACATATCCGGCAGATATTGCAGATCTTCAACCAGGCAGCCCGGCAGGTCTGCGAGGGACAGCAACTCGATATGGACTTCGAAACGACCGAAAAGGTCGGACTGGATGAATACCTTTCCATGATTGAATTAAAGACTTCCGTATTGCTGGCCGCCAGCCTGCAGATGGGAGCCGTACTGGGCGGAGCCGGTCTGGGCAATCAGCAACATCTTTATAATTTCGGCAAGACCCTGGGACTGGCTTTCCAGGTACAGGACGATTACCTGGATTGCTTCGGCGACCCGGCCAAGTTTGGCAAACAGGTGGGAGGAGATATCGTAGCCGGAAAGAAGACCTTCCTTTTGATCCGGACCCTGGAAGTGGCCACAGCGGCACAACAGCGCCAGATCGGCGAATTGCAGCATGCCGACGCCGCTACCAAAGTAGCCGGTATGCTGCAGCTGTTCAAAGCCTGCGGCGTGGATGCCTGGGCCCGGGAATTAAAAGAAAAATACATGCAGGCCTCCTACCGGCACCTGGAAGACATTGCGGTGCTGGCCCGTCGCAAAGAACCCCTGCAGCAGTTAGCCGCCTTTTTGGTGCAGCGGGAGTATTGAGAAAAGCAGCTTGCAGGAACTTGTATTGATTCTTCCTTTGTGTTATATTTACGATATGCGATTTTCTTATATCCCGCTTATCATAATGACGATCATTTTGCCATCATGTCTGAGTACGGCCAGGTTATCCGACCTCCCCAAAACAGCCGGTGAAATTAATTTTGATGCCTATGCAAAAGGGCTGACCGAAAAATCGGGGGCGGTGTGGACCTTTAAAACATCGAGCGAGTATTATCTTGAAACATCCATTCCGGTGCCGCAGGATACCTTAATTAAAATGATTCAACGGGCGTTTATATTGAGGAAATATATAATAAATTCGGCTAACCCGGATGGGGCCTGTATCACAGGAAGTCATGGGATGACAGTTAACGAATGGGCTTACGTGACCGGCGTTTATTACAAATTATCTCCCGGGAAGATACAGATGTATATCCGAACCAAAATAACCCAGGATATTACAGGTGGCGCAAAAAATAATCTTTCAGAGAAACTGGGGATGATCATTGCATCACTCATCAGGCAATCGTCTTCGCAAAACATATGACTTCCGGGAAGACCTTTTTTTGCCGGAGACTCAAGGCAGCTGCTTTACTAGTACTGAAAAAAAATCTCTGTGGCGCCATAGCCATACCGGGGATCATAACGGTTGACGAAGGACTTGACCCCTGGCTTGAGCCGGAGGATCTCATGGATCTCATCGCGCAGCTTACCGGTGCCCACCCCATGGATCACCACCATGGACGGCAGGTGATGGGCCCTGGCCAGATCAAAATATTTTTCGAAAGTCTGTAGCTGCAGCGTAAGGATCTCGAAATTATCCAGGGCGCTCCATTTCTCCACTAGCTTTTCAATATGCAGATCGACTTCTGACCGTGCTGGCTCCAGGTGTTGCCGGGCCTTGGACGCTTCATAGATCCTAAATCCTGAACCCGCTAAACCCGCTAAAAAAGGAGTCTCGGCGACCTCTTCGAAAGGCTTCTGAGGATAGGTATCGAACAGCTTGAAGGAAAAAGTAGCCTCCCCTTTCTTTTTTATCTCCTCGATCTTACTGAAGACCTGCTTGGCTTTCAGCTTCAGGGAAGTTTCATAATGATCTGCCTTTCCTTTATCAGGAGTGAGTAGAGAGAACTCACATTCAAAGACCGGATTGTCATTAAGCTTTTCAAACGCAATGTCGTGGAGATAGAAATCCTGGAAAGGGAATACCTGGTTGTCCAGGTCGAACTCGCTGCTTCCGTGATAATTGAGATGATAAGAGAACCGATACCCTGCTTGCGTATTGTTGACCAGGTGGATCTTGAGACTGTCTACGACATCGTCCCCGAATTCATCGTTCTCGAAGACGGGAAGGAAGGTCAGCCAGACCCCGTCGGTCAGCCGGGCGATCCTTTCTTTCTTCTGACCGGGCGCCAGTTTCTCCGGCGGCAGCTGGTCCACGTATTTTTTAGGCTTTTTGGCTTCCGGAAATAATTTCTTTTCGGTAAACCGCTTGAAATAAGGGAAATCCAATTGATCGGTGTAAGCAGGGAACTTTACGCCCCGCACATCCACCAGGACCATCTTATCATTGATGATCTCGATGACCTCTCCCTCGTCGTTGGAATGCTGGATGACTACTTTGTCTCCTACCTGGAACTTCATCCTGCGAAGTTACGGCATTTCATATTCAGGTGGAAGTCCGGGCTTTCTTCCTGCTTCGAAAGACCTTCCCGTTCACTGGTCCCGGCCTTTAAGGCTGACTACCGGTTTCCTGCGGCTTCAGGTGGCTTTTCCGGTACCCGTATAAGAAATAGATCGTCAACCCCAGCGTCATCCATCCAAAAAAGACCATCCAGCTTCTGGGAGGTATTTCGATCATGAGGTATAAACAAAATAGTACCCCAAGGACAGGAATCACCGAATAGTTACGGAGAAAACTGAGGACGGCGATAATAATAGCTACGCACACGAATATGATCAATAAAACTTCCTGGTAGCCTTCCGCCCCTATATTCCGGAACGAGTCCGACAATTTTTGCCTGAATAAGAAGATAAACAGGGCAACCAGGATGGCTATAATGAATTTACCATTGATATAGGGGATCTGAAATTTACCCGCTTGCTTTTTCAGGGTGGGCAGGTATAATACTCCTCCGCATACCAATACGAATGCAAATAAGGTCCCGATGCTGGTAAGATCGGTCATCAGCTTATCATCGACGATTAGAACGGGGATCCCCACAAGGAAACCGGTAACGATCGTTGCAAAACCGGGAGTTCTGAAACGGGGGCTCAATTTGCTGAAACGTTTGGGTAATAAACCATCCCGGCTCATGCTCATCCATATGCGGGGTTGCCCTATCTGGAAGACGAGCAGAACACTGGTCGAGGCGATCACCGCACTGACGGAAATAATAAACCCGATCTTATGCATATTGATCTTATCGAACACATAGGCCAGGGGATCCGTAACGCCGTTAAACTCCTTATAATTCACCAACCCGGTGATTACCAGTGCTGTGACTATATAGATCACGGTACAGATGATCAGCGAGTAGATCATGCCTTTGGGCAGGTCTTTTTGCGGATTGCTGCATTCTTCAGCCGTTGTGGAGATAGCGTCAAAGCCTATATAAGCGAAAAAGACAGAGGACACGCTTTGCATCACGCCCCCCATTCCTTCCGGCAGAAAAGGAGACCAGTTGGAAGTGGTGCCTGTTGAAAAAATAACCCAGAAGCCCACCAGTGCAATTAAAACAAGGACTACCAATTTCAAACCCACCATGAAATTGGCGCTTTTACGGCTTTCATTGATCCCCACATAGGCCAGAATGGTGATCAGGATGACGATGATAAAGGCCGGCAGGTTAATGATGAATTTAAGCCCTGCAATGGATGGGGCATTGGTATAGACCAGGCTGGTGACCGGCTGTCCTGCATGGATCGCTGCGGTGTAGTTCATTTTTGCGGTCTGGTAACCGATGGTAAGCCAGTCCGGCAGGTTGACACCGACAGTCTTGAGGATATTATTGAAGTAGGCGCTCCAGGAAATAGCTACCACCACATTCCCGATAGCATATTCCAGGATCAGCGCCCAACCGATGATCCATGCGATCAATTCCCCAAAAGTGACATAGGAATAGGTGTAAGCGCTGCCCGACACCGGCACCCGGGAAGCGAACTCTGCATAACATAAGGCCGTAAAACCGCAGGTGACAGCCGTGATCATAAACAAGAAGATGACACCGGGACCTCCGTGATAAGCAGCCGTGCCAATGGTGGAAAAAATACCTGCTCCGATTACCGCAGCCACTCCCATAAAAGTAAGATCCCGGACCCCCAACACTTTTTTCATGGCATTTGCGCCATGACTGTCACCCAATCCACACTCAGCATCTTTGATTATCTTATCTAAGGACTTTGTACGAAAGAACGAGTTAGACATCCACAGTTAGTTTATAATATGTAGTATAGACGGTAAATTAGGGAAAATTGCTTAGAATTAGACTGGCGCCCGCCAAATTTGCCGGGTAAGCCATTCGGGGAACGGGACGGCTATTTCGGCTCCCACTTTTGCCCGAACCCGTTGACTCGGTTTTGTCGCGGACCTTACGGAGAACCCTATCCAAAGAGCTATCAATATAGGGTGTGAATAACTTGTCCATTAATCTTCTCTTTTAAATTCTAAATTCGTTGCGGCTTTTTTAGGCCGCAAATAATTTCCTCTGTGTTTTGTCCTGTATACCTTCCAAAAAATAAGTAACGCTATTTCCAACCTTTCATTTATTAAAAAATGCAAAGGTATGATCTCTCTGTTCAAATACCTTCGCTCTATCCATCCTTTGTCCCCGGGGCTTCGGGACCATTTGGAAGATATTGTGAAGGAAAAAAAATTGGCACGAAAGGACTATTTACTAAAGGCAGGGCAAATTTCCGGCAACATATACTTTATCCAGAAAGGCCTGTTGCGTAGTTATTATTTCAAGGAAGGAAAGGAGATATCCTCGTACTTTATGAAAGAGGGAGATATATGTATAGCGGTGGAAAGTTTTTTCACGCAACAATACGGACAGGATAATATACAGGCCATTGAGGATTCCGTAGTCCATTATATAAGTTATGAAGAGCTGCAACGTATTTACAGGGATTTCGGCGAGTTCAACTACATCGGCCGGGTATTGGTCGAAAGGTGTTATCTATTGACCGTACAACGAATAACGGCTATGTGGATGCAAAAAGCACATGACCGGTATCATTGGTTCGCCCAAAATTTTCCCGAATTGCTGGAAAGAGTATCTGCAAAATATCTTGCCTCCTACCTGGGAATTACCGAAGTGATGTTAAGCAAGATTAAGAGCGGAAGATAATTTCCTAATCCTATTTCTTATTCTGATTTAACAAAGGAAGCTATTTTTTAAAACTAGCAATAATACAAGGGATAATTTAAGAAACAACATTAAATGGAAAAGCCCGGATCGGATGTAATTTTGTTTCGTGCTGTTGAAGTCTTTGCGGCGATCAAATGGTTAAAGATGAAAAAAAGCCGGTATCAGCGATACCGGCTTTGAGGATGATTAATGGTAGTGACCATGATAGTGCGCCCTTATCATCTCAGATATTAACAGAACAAGAAGCCGCATGAGCAATTTGTTTTTTGTCAGTTCTCGTAAGAAGGTCCATAGTCTTTTCCAACCATTAGCATTTCTGCTAGTCTTCTTTAAAGACATAGAATTGTGTTTTTTTGTTATTATAATACGCAAGTCCTTTTGCTCTTTGACCGACAAAGGGCTTGCTTTTTTGAAAATGAATCAAAAAACAGATGGTTGGAAATGCAAGGACACTATTGAAGGCCGCGCACCTTTAAAATAGTTCCGGTAAAGTCATTTGGTTGGAATAGTAAAGACAATTGAATACCTAAGAAAAAACAACAAGGATAATAAAACACAGATAAAAGAAAAATAGCAAGGACACAATTCTGAGAAGGACAAGGAGCTTGTAAGGTTCAAATAGCTTTATAAAGCTTTTACACTAACGTACGCCCACAAATATAGTGTTTTTGGGGACATAGCCAACTTCGCCCCCAAAATTCTCCGTACCTTTACCCGCTACCAACCGGGTCATCGCTCTTTAGCTAACGCTGAGGGGAGGAAAGTCCGGACAGCAAAGGGCAATGTACCGGTTAAGAGCCGGGTGGCGCCTGGCACTTATGGTCGTCAAAAGCGTCCGTGAATGCCTCAGGCGCCAATAGATAGTGCCACAGAAAATAACTGCCGCTGACCTGCCGCCGAAAGGCCACAGGGTAGGGGTGAGGGTGAAAATGGGGGGTAAGAGCCCACGGCCCCGGTGAGTAATTGCCGGAGCGGGTAAACCTTGCATGCTGAAATGCCACGTATACCGGCGCTTGAGGACGGCCCGTCCGATGCCGGAGGGTAGGCAGCTAGATCCCTGCAGTAATGCAGGGGCCAGATAAATGATGACCACCCGCTTCACCGCGGGACACAGGATCCGGCTTACAGGTTGGTAGTTTTTTTTCTTTGTCCGTATCCGTACACTTTTCCCTTCATAACCGTACATTCCCGCCCCCGATCTTAAATAGTATCCCTTCATTTCCAATCGGTTATAAAACTGGCATTTTTTTTCCTACGGAAGGGTACAACCTATTCATCCCATGCTGAATAACTACTTCCGGATTGCCCGCCGACAACTCGCCCGCAGCCGTTTTCACTCTGTCATCAACATTATCGGCCTCTCCATGGGCATCGCCTTTACCTTGCTCGTAGCTGCGTATGTATGGAGCGAATACCAGGTCAACTGCGACCTTACCCACGCCGACCGGCAATTCTTCCTGTCCAGCAAGTGGAAAGTGTCCGGCATCGGTGGCGAATACACGACTCTCGGCCCCCTGGCTAAAGCCCTGAAAGAAAATTATCCGGGATTGGTAGCCAATTACTACCGGTGGGATGGCGTCACATCCAATGTCTCACTGGGGGACCGACATTTCCGGGAAGGCCTTCAGATTGGTGACAGCACCCTGCTTTCTATGTATGGGTTTCCCCTTCTGTACGGAGATCCGCAAACGGTTTTTAACAATCCTTATTCCGTCGTCATCACCGAAGAACGTGCGCTGAAATATTTCGGCAGGGCAGACGTCGTCGGCAAAGACCTCACCATTGAAAATTTTTCCGGCAGCAAAAAAGATTTCCGGATCACCGGTGTCCTGAAGACGCCCCGGCAGAACTCCGTAACGGCCTGGCTTAACAATGACGCCAATCACTTCTTCATCCCTTCCACCTGCCTGACTTTTTTTGGCCGGAATATGGATTGGCAAAGTATCCACATTCCCAGCTACGTGGAATTGCAAAAAGGCATCACGGCAGCGGACCTGCAAAAACCCTTGCAGCACCTGATCCAAATGAATGCCCCGCCCGGACTGGCCGCCAATCTGGAAGTTATTCCCCTTCCCCTGAAAACATTTTACCGGCAAGGCTTCGGAGGTGTCGTACAGAAGATGCTCTATACCTTATCGTTCGTTGCCTTCTTTATCCTGGCCATGGCCGTCGTCAATTTTATCAATATGTCCGTCAGCCGGTCTTCCTCCCGCATGAAGGAGATCGGTATCCGCAAAGTATTGGGCGGCCTGCGCAGGCAGTTGATCGTACAGTTCCTGGCGGAATCGACCCTGCTGGTGTTGTTGGCTACAGGATTCTCCCTGCTGCTCTATCAATTGTTTGCGCCCTGGTTCGCCGGCGTCCTGGGAAAGAAGATCCCCGGACTTTCGAGCTTGCCCTGGTATTACTGGGTCAGCCTTCCCGTTTTTGTCCTGCTGCTGGGATCGGTCGCCGGACTATATCCGGCCTTTGTCTTGTCCGCGATGCCTTCCGTGGACTCCTTAAAAGGAGGACGTGCTTCCGTCAAGGAAAATATCCTTTTACGCAAAGGCCTGGTGGGCTTCCAGTTTGCCACGGCGACCATCGTCTTTGTCGGAGCGCTGATCGTTTCCCAACAGATCAGCCTCTTCTTCAGTAAAGAGCTGGGATATGATAAAGAGTTTATCGTCTCCGCACAACTGCCCAGGAACTGGTCCCTGCCCGGAGTGCAGCATATGGAGACGGTGCGACAGGAATTTGCTGCCCTGCCCGGGGTTAAAGATATTGCCCTTTCCTTTGAGATCCCGAATGGGAATAATAGCGGCAGTACGGGAATGTACAGGCTCGGTGAAGATTCCTCCAGGGCCATTGTAGCCCAGCGATTGATCGCGGACGAACACTATGGCTCTACCTACCAGATCCCTATGACGGCAGGTTCTTTCTTCCATGCACCGGGCCAGAATGCCGGACAGGACTCTATGCGGGTGGTGATCAATGAGACGGCGGCCCGGGCCTTAGGGTGGCAGAATCCCTCGGCAGCGGTAGGCCAGCCGGTAAAATTCCTGGGTTTTTCCGGCCAGACATTCACCGTGAGTGGTGTCACCCGGGACTTTCATTTCGGTCCAATGGGATCGGCCATTCAACCTTATACCTTTGTTCACGTCAGTCTTGCCAACATGTATCGCTATCTCTCCTTTAAATTACGGCCGGGCAATACCGCCGAAAGAATGGAGGAATTGCAAAAGAAATGGGCCGCCCTGCTTCCCGGCGCTGCCTTCGAATACCAGTTCATGGACGAGACCCTGGCGCGACTCTATAGCAGCGAGCTGCAACTGAAGAAAGCCGCTTCTACGGCCACCATCCTGGCTTCCATCATTGTCTTACTGGGAGTGCTGGGCCTGGTGTCCATCAGCGTGCAGAAAAGGACCAAAGAGATCGCCATCCGCAAAGTGATCGGCGCCTCCGTACCGGAGATCATCCGGCTCTTCATCCGGGAATTCGTGCCCCTGCTACTTGGGGCAGGACTGGTTGCCAGCCCCCTGGCCTATCTCATCATGCAGCGCTGGCTCAATGACTATGTGACGCGGATCACCATCACCCCCTGGCCCTTTGCCCTGGCGGTCATTTGCCTGGGCGCCGTAATGGCCCTGCTGATCGCCTTGCAGACGGTCCGCGCAGCTCTGGCCAATCCCGTAAAAAGCCTGAAAACCGAGTGATCAGCAACAGACCACCATCGTCATCCGGCGGCCACGGCCATCGTCGCCGTTTCGGGATCCGGAGTTAAAAATACTGCCCCCCGATCCACCCGCCCAGCTCCATCATCCAGGCCAGGCCCAGGTGTACAATAAGCCCGCCCAGGATCGACCGGGTACGCAGGGCAATGACCCCCAGGGCCAGCCCGCCAAAAAAAGAGGAGACACATTCGCCCAGCGGCTTGCCGAAATGGATCGTGCAATAGAAAACTGCCATCGGCAAAATAGCATATTCCCCGGCATACCGGGCGAGACCGATCACCAGCAACCCCCGGAAGAAGAGTTCGATCGACAGGAAATCCAGCCCATAGGAAATCTCATAGAGTAAATTCCAGGGCCATACCGACCTGGTATAACCGCCGATAAAAGCGATATTGTTTACCTTGGGATAAGTATGCAGAAAATCAGGCCGCATAGAGGCCAGCGCGATCAGCGGCACCAGGCCGCATAAGATCAGGAAATAAGGCTTGCCCCGGAAGTTCTTCCAGGTAAGCCCGAAAAAAGCCCCGACCCCGGGATCCGACCGCCCAGCTACCTCACCAATTCCCCCGCTCTCCAGCCGCCAATATACGTACACCAGGAGAAATAACAGCAGCAGTTTCGCCGGTAATTGCAGGACGATCAGCGCATATTGGTTCCAGGGATATTGCCAGCCCGCCGGTATGAAAAAAGATAGGTCCCAGTGGATCATCTTACAGGCGAAATACAAGGGAGCCAGCAATAATAATAAGAGAAATCGTTTTTTATAAGAAAGAGAAGAAGCCCCTGCCGGCAGACTTCTCGAAAGCGAAGTACGGGAGCCGAACGTATACTGCACCGCCCAGGAAAAGAAAAGCACAAAACCATAAAAAAAGAAGAAGCTCATCAGCGACAGCGGCCAGGGACGGATATCTCTGATCCTTTTTTCAATGCCGATGGTATAATTCAGGAAGATAAGGAGGGCGACAAAAACAAAGGTGAAAATCAGACTGCTGCGTGAACTCTTCCTGAAATAATCTTTCAGGTAAGTTACGAAGAGGTTCATGCCAGAAAGCTTTCTTTCATTTTTCCCAGCAGGTCTGTTTCAATCATTTTTTGTGCCAGGGCGATCATATTGTGGAAGGACCTGCCGTGGGAGATCCCATGGCCGATGATCACCGGTTTGGTTACACCCAGGAGCGGGGTGCCGCCGTAATTCTCGAAGTCAAATCGTTGGAAGTAGGGATGATCGATCTGCTTATCCTGCGTGATCCCAAACAAGGATTCGGCCAGCTTCAGGATCACATTGCCGGTAAAGCCTTCGCAGACCATTACATCCGCCTTATCCAGCAGCAGATCCCGTCCTTCGATATTGCCGATGAAATTAATCAGGGGATTTTCTTTCAGCAGGGGATAGGTAGCCTGGGCCAGTATATTCCCTTTCCCTTCCTCCTCCCCGATATTCAGCAACCCGACCCTCGGTTGATCGATGCCCAGGATATGTTTGGAATAAAGGGAGCCTAGTACGGCAAACTGGTTCAGGTTCTCCGGCTTACAGTCCGAATTCAGCCCTACGTCCAGCAGAACGCCTGTCTGGCCATTCTCTTTGGGAATGATGGTGGAAATGGTGGGCCGTTGAATGCCTTCGATGGGTTTGAGACTGTAGAGAGCGCCAACCAGCATTGCGCCGGTATTACCTGCGCTGATAAAAGCATCCATCTTGCCGCTTGCCAGCAAATGGAAACCGACCGCTATGGAAGATTGCTGTTTTTCCTTTAAGGCCTTGGTGGGATGCTCGTTCATGCCGATTACCTGCGGCGCATGAATGACCTTCACCGATTGGGATGGAATAGAATGCCCCTCTAATAAAGGAGAGATTTGCTGCTCATCGCCTACCAGGAAAAGAGTGGCAGGTGCCGGAGACGCATTCAGATACAGTTGGATGCCTTTCACCGCTTCCAGCGGCGAGAAGTCTCCTCCCATCATGTCTAAGCCAATATTCATCCAGGGTAAACTAAAAATGAAGACCAATCGTCAAATTGAAAATTCAGCCTTTTAGGCTGAAAATCCATTATCACCGTCTGCTAATGTTCCCATCTGTCATGCGCAAAGCCCGGCAAATGGAAATCAAAGACTCCCATTTACCTTTTACTTTACTTGATCGGAGCGTTCTCCGTTACTACCTTTCCTTTGTAGTATAATTTACCTTCACTAACATGGGCACGGTGGCGTACATGAATTTCACCGGTAGTGCTGTCTTTGCTTAAAGTTACTTTCTCAGCTTTATAGTGCGTTCTTCTTTTTGCACTGCGCTGCTGGGAATGTCTTCGTTTCGGATTTGGCATATCACATCAATTTTAAGTAACCAAATAATTTATTCTTCTAAACTCTTAATAATTCTTACTTATCCAGGCCTTTGAATTTCTCCAATCCCTTCCATAAAGGATTGGCCGGCTCACTCTTTTCATAGTCGAGCTTTTTCAGCATCTCCAGCACTTCCTTGTTGCAATAAGGCCCCCCCATTTCTTCCACCTTACACATGCGCTGCATAGGTATACTAAGGTTGATGAACTCATAGATCCAATCGGATAAATGCAGATGACTTTCTCCTTTGGATATATAGTATACATCCGGATCTTCCTCCTGCTGGTTCATAATATCCGGGTCTTCCACCAACTTGACCAGGATATTGAATTCATCCCACAATTCAAGGGGCAGCATATTGCCGCAACGGTCACAGCCAATCTCGATCTTGCCGCCAATCTCGAACTTTAACAGCATAAAACTGTTCTTTTTATCGAGGAATAGCTTTACATTGGCTTCGCAATTTCGAAAATCCTGCTGCTGGTATGCTTCAAAGAACTTATCGGTAATCCGATAGTTAAACTCATGAACGCCAGCCTTAAGGCCCACAAACGCTATTTCAAATTCCCTGCGGCTGCTCATAGTGCTTTTTAAAGAGCTTGCAAAGGTATGGATAAATAATCAGAATCCAGGTTTCAGGATAGATAAATTTGCACATTCGGCGGGCAATTGTGGAAAATTCCAACTTGTTTTTCCGCTTTTCAGGACTTATTGCCTCCGATTCCCCCTCTTACCCCTTAATCTTCTTACTTTTATGGCCGGAAATGCCAGCGTGTCCGCCGGAGGCGGATCGCCGGCCCCCCAAAAAAACTAAAACATCCCGGATGAAGCTCCTGATTGTCGAAGATGAACGTACATTATCCGATAGCATCGTATCTTACCTGAAACAGGAAAATTTTATCTGCGACACTGCCGATGGGTATAGCAGCGCCCTGGAAAAGATCGATCTCTTTGATTATGAATGCATTTTGCTGGATATCAATTTACAGGACGGCAACGGGCTGGAATTACTGAAAGAGCTGAAAACCAACCGTAAGGCAGACGGCGTTCTCATCATCTCCGCCCGTAATTCCCTGGAAGACAAAGTGACCGGCCTGCAACTGGGCGCTGATGACTATCTGTCCAAACCCTTCCACCTCTCCGAACTGAGCGCCAGAGTTACCGCCATCATCCGCCGCAGAAATTCCGCAGGCAACAGCCTTATGCAGCTCGAAGAGATCCTTATCGACACCCAGGCAAAATCCGTTACGGTCAATGACCGGCCTTTAGACCTCACCCGGAAAGAATACCAGCTGCTCCTCTATTTTGCCTATAACAAAGGCCGCGTCGTTTCTAAAAATGCCATCGCCGAACATCTCTGGAGCGACGAGACAGGCGGCGCCGCCAATTATGATTTTATCTACACCCATATTAAAAATCTCCGCCGCAAACTCATCGACGCCGGTTCCCGGGACTATATTCACTCTGTCTATGGCATGGGTTACAAATTCGCTTTTAAGAGCTAAAAAAATAGTATTAACGGATGAAATTATTTACAAAATATAGCCGGATCAACATCATCGCCAGCATTCTCGCCCTCCTGCTGGGCAGCATAGGATATTATTTTGTCATCCGCTCGGTGCTCCTCCACCAACTGGACGATACCCTGAAGATCGAAGAAGCCGAGATCCTGAACTTTGTCAAAACCCACGACCGGCTGCCCGAACCCGCCAACTACCGGGACCAGAAGATCGATTTTCTGCCGGCACAGGCGGCCGTACGCCGGAAATTCACCAATACTACCCGGCTGGACCAACATGAGCATGAAGACCACCTGTTCCGGGAACTGCACTTCCCCGTAAAGGCAGGCGGCCAGCTGTATGCGGTGACGGTGGCGATGTCGGAGGAAGAGACGGAAGACCTCCTGGAATGGATCATGCTCGTCACGGCAGCTATGATCCTGCTCTTATTAGGCACCCTCTTTCTGGCCAACCGGCTCCTGCTCCGCCGCATCTGGAAGCCTTTCTATGATACCCTCGAAGCCATCCGCCGGTTCAATCTTTCCAGCCATAAGCCCCTGCCGGCCCGGGACACCGGTATCGAAGAATTCAAAAACCTGGACTCCGCCGTAGCGCAGATGACTGGTAAGATCCTGAAGGATTATGAAATATTGAAGAACTTTGCCGACAACGCCTCCCATGAAATGCAGACCCCCCTGGCCATCATCAATTCCAAACTGGACCTCATGATACAGGACCAGGGCCTGGAAGAACGGCATCTCCGGCAATTGCAGGCCATGTACGACGCCGTGGGGCGCCTGAGCAAACTCAACCAATCCCTTCTCCTCCTCACCAAGATCGAGAACAACCAATTCGCTCATACCGACCCGGTAGTCCTCGCCTCCCTGATCGAAGAGAAGCTCATACAATTCGAAGACCTGATCAGGGCCCGGGACCTTACCGTTCACAGCGCCCTGGACAATGCCGAGATCCGGATAAACACCTACCTGGCAGATATTCTTTTGAATAATTTACTGATCAACGCGATCCGGCACAACAGGGCCGGAGGACAACTCGACATTCGTCTGCAGGAGAACACCCTCCTGATCAGCAACACCGGACCAGCCCTGCTTTTTGATCCTGCCACCATTTTTGACCGCTTTACTAAAGGCAGTCATTCCGAAGGAACGGGACTGGGACTGGCCATTGTCAAGCAGATCTGCGACAACTATGGATTCCCGCTATCGTATTTCTATAATGGCGGGATGCATTTGATCCGTGTTGGACTCCCCCTGCAACACTAGCTTCTCTTCCGCTTCAGAATTTCGCCAAAAT
>DASWFF010000032.1:0-107888 GCA_036394375.1 Puia sp. | reverse complement strand
CATTTTTAACGTTTTTTGACTATAAAGATAAAAACCGTTTCGCTTCAATAAAGGGGCAGAATACGACATTGTTAGGGGGTGGTTGCGCAAAGTGTTAATCGCTTTCTAACCTTTCTTTAACATTTTGATTTGAGGGGGTAGGAAATCAAAAAAACTATTTAATACGTTGATTTTCATATTTATAGAAGTGCTAGTCGTTTCAGGTCAGTAAAAAGATGGTTCGAGAATTGTCCTGCCAGGTCGACACATAAGGGTAACAGATACACCCAAAGGCCCGTAAAACTCACTGTTTACGGGCTTTTTCATTTTTTTTCATATCAATTTGGTGCAATAAATATCAATCATCGTGCGACCAGCATGGCGACCAAGCGTTCGAATTCGTGTGACCACTATCTTTGGTCGCAGAATCGACTTAATAGCTTATTCATCAAAAGGTTGCATTCGTGAGCTTTGATATTTTTTAGGCTTTTTTAGGTCCATTTTTCGTGGTCGCAGAGACCGGTAATAACTATGCTCCAAGAGACGAATACCAAAGCTATGTTCTGGAATTATTTAACCTAAAAAAGTCGGGCGCTTACAGAGAAGAAATTGCAAACCGATTATTGATTTTAATGAATACGAATATGGGAACTAGCGGTACACTAGGACACTGTTTAATAACTGCGGATAAAATAATTCAGGCTTAAGTGGTATATATGAAAAATGCGGCTGAAGAACCGCATTCGTAAGAGTTGATAAAAATATGGTGTTATTTAGGCAAGGACTTCATCCTGCGCAAACGCTTGTTAGCCTCTTCCAATTTCTTAGGAGCTAAAATACGGCCCTTTAACTTATTGAGATCTTCATCTACCGTTATGGTAAACTCACGGCCCCATAAAGTGGTTGTTTTTTCTTCTATCTTTTTCATATAGTGCAATTTACAAAACCTTTTAAAAATTTACGAACAAGAAATTAGTTTTGCAATAGAATCAATTTTTAATCTGGGTGCCAGCCAGAGCACTGGCAATTTCTGACGTAATAGCTAAAAAAAAATGTGGCACATAGGCACCACATTCATTTATCTGAAAAGAGAATTATCTGTTATCTGAGGAAAAGTATTTTCGTCATTAATCCATTAGCTCGGCATTGCTGAGCATTTCATTGACCTTCTTCAACTTTTCGGGGAATAAGGTCTCTTTCTCGTCAGTGAGTGTAACAATCACCGTTTTGGGAGAATTCAGCACGGATTTCTTCCGGCTTTTTCTGATATTTTTCTTTTTTGTTACTGGCATATACTCGAATTTACTGAATTTTTTTAATTAAAAATGCAAAATACGTAAAAGCGTCCTGGGACTTAAATGGAACTTCTTTATAAGAGGTGGGGGTCCTAGTTAAGGCGCTGATTATGAATTCTCTATGGAGTTCTCCAATATGCATTTTAAGAATACGGGCGTATAGCTTGGTGCGTTCTTCCGTGCTGCCCGTAAAGATGATTTTTCTTTCAGGAAAGCGCTCGGTAAAGTCCCTTATGATAAGGACTACAGTTGATAGAACCTTTACAATATCTCCATTATTAGATTTAGCCATATCGTCCAGGGAACCATCTGGTGCTAAATCTCCAAAACCAATGTTAAATAGATTTTCAGTGCTGGTAGGACCAAAATCGACTACTTTGATAATTTGAGTTCGGCCTTCACTGACAAATGTATATCGTTTATTTCCCTCTACCCTATATGGGTAAGCTCTCTGTTTCATTTTTTTGAATAGGGTTTAGTTAAAAAAGAATTTCTGTAAACTGCGCGAAAGCTCCTGATAACCAGGACCATCCGGCTGCAGTTTGTTGTTTACTTCGTAAATCCGCTTTTCAATGGAATCGATCTTCAGCCCTTTGTAAGGTGCAAAATGGAGCCGCAGGATCTGAGCAATGTCATTTAGATCCATTTTGGAGAATAGCGGGTCCCCGGTTTTATTACGGCTGGTCGTTTTATTGGTCAGACTCCGCAGGCACAGAAATAAGGTGATTAGCTTGTCTTTCAGGTGAAGATTGGCAATTGGGATATCTCCCGTCTCGTACTGATCTGCCAGGTGCATGATCTTATCCTCTGTATTGACGACGATGCCATCGAGTTTCCCTTTTAGGTTACTGCAGATCTTATCGGTTAGCTGATCGATAGCGACTGGCTCCCGAGCGCCGGCGCCCGGGAATTCCTTTAATTGATCTTTTATCAGCCCTGCCAGGTCATTCCGGATAAACTCTTCATAAGTATGGATTTTCTGACCCTCCTCTAACTCCCGGAGGTGATCCTTCGTCCAGTCCAGGCAGAACTTGAATACGATAAGCCAATATTCACTCCGGGCAGGTGCAAAATTGGCCATTCTGAATTCAAGAGTCCTTTTGGTAAAAAGCAAGAAATCCTTTTTATCCGGATAGTGGTTTAAATGATATTCCGGTATTGGATGGCGTCATGTGGTTGGTATAGGCCAAGTCGCAGGAATATATAATTATGGTAATGCCTGGCCGATGGCTCTTTTCTGAAAAAAAGCTCATAGCCGTTCTGAAACCGGCCAATGGTATAGTGAAAATAGGGTGTGAATTGACCGGGGGTATCGCCATAATTATCATTCCGGCCGAACAGAAGCTGAAGATTCCGCCACCCGGCCTTGGTAAAATTATCGAACATATAAGATCAGGTTTTCTTAAGACTTTCAAAAATCGCATTTTCATCATGGCCCTCATACTTCAATAGCGTTCGGATATCGGCATGTTGGGTGATCTTCTGTACTACTGTGATGGGAACACTTTTTTCCAGCATGATAGTAACAAAGGTCCTGCGTGCCATGTGCGAGGACATGAACGCATATTTTGGTTGGCGGATCTGGACTTCTTTCACGCCACTGAAGCGGATAATACGAACGGGATTATTTAGTACTGCAATTTCGCCAATATCTTTCAAATATTCATTAAATTTTTGGTTGGAGATTACCGGCAACGTATAGTTATATTTTTCCAGGATCGGCTGGGCATTGGCTATAAATCCGGTAAAGGGAACCACTACCCTTTTCTTGACTTTGATCGACATGAAATCCCATTTGTTGCCGTCAAAATCATCCCGGCTGAATCGCATGATATCGGAGAACCGCTGCCCGGTGAAGCACCCGAAGCAGAATAGATCCCGGACCTTTTCCAGCCGGGGGCTGGCCGTCAGGTCCTTGTCCAATAGCTGGAATACTTCTTTTTCAGTAAGCGCTACAATCTCATTTTTACTCTTTCGCTTGATTTGGGTTTTGATCTTGGTGAAAGCTGCGGGATTTTTATGGTAGTCATTTTCAAAGCTCCATTGCAGGAACGATTTAAGGGTAGCACAGTATTTGGCAATGGTGTCGTTAAACAGGCCCTTTTTCGGCTCTTCTTTAGAGCCGTTCGCATTAGATTTGGCCAGGAGGAACTTTTCATACCGGTTAAAGAAGGCCTGGTTAAAATCACTGAAGCTAAGCCGCTTCTTTTCCTTCACCTGCAGATCATCCAGGCTTTTGAATACGGTCCGGTACTCTTTAAGGGTGCCTTCGGTAAGAACCTGTTCTTTGCTGACCAGGAAGTCAGCCCGGGCTCGGTCTACGGTATTATTTTGGGTGGAGGTAATTCCTTGCACCTGCTTTTGCAATAGTTGACGGATATCCTCTTCTTCCAGGTATTCCTTTTCGTCTTTCAGTTTGATGTATTGCTTCAATAAGGAATTGGCCTGGGTATCCAGTTCATTATTTAATTCCAGGCTTCCCCGGGTGCTGCTTTTATATCGGCCCGTTTCAAAATTCCATTCTGCCGGCTGGACTTTGGTATTCGTCTTTATTTTGATCCTTTTGCCGGTTTCATAGGTGAAAAACAAATATTCGAATCTACAATGGCCGGTTTTGCAATAATGGTGCCGGGATATCCCCGTTGCAAATAGCTCTCACCTGTTTTTTGACAAAAATCCCCCCTATTCTGTCATGATTACACCCCCAATATCATGAACCGTTTGAAGATACCTCGCCGTCGAACTTCAGGGTGATATTAAGGAGTTTTATGTTTTTTAAATTTGTTATTTGTTGTCAACTGAGTTGCTGTTATTGGGATATGTAATAGACATTATTTAACCGTACACTATTGATAGCTAAGGCAGCATTTGATCTTACGTTTAATCAACATAGGCGGGATATCTAAAAGAAAGTATAAAACTGAACATAGAGTGTGCGGAACCGGACAATTAATAAAATCAAATAAATCGCAACTAATTGATTATTAAGATGTAAAAAAATTGGTACTTTTCTGGCTATAGTTCTGCTGTAATCTGAAACTAAGACTATGTTCAAAAACTATCTCCTCGTCGCCCTCCGGCAACTCCGCAAGAACCGCGTCTACTCCTTCATCAATATTATCGGCCTCGCCACCGGGATGGCCATCGCCCTCATCATCGGCATCTGGATCACGGGCGCACTTTCCTGGGACCACGTTTATCCCGATGGTGACCGCATCGTGGAGATCATGCAGGACCAACACGGCAAGGCCGAGGGTAAAGCGTACTCGTACACTGGCAAGACGGTCTCTTCGGCCCTCAAACCGTTTCTGCAAAAAGGCTATGATGACGTCATCGCCCAATCGGCCATCACGCTCTGGCCCGGCGACGCGCTGCTGGTCACCGGGGATAAAAGCATCAGCCGGAAAAGCTTCTGGGTGGAATATACCTTCCCCCTCATCTTTGGCTATCATTTCCTCAGCGGGGCCGCGGAATCCATGCGCGACCCCAATACGGCCGTCATCTCCCGCTCCACCGCCATCGCGCTCTATGGCACCGAAAATGCCGTCGGCAAGACGTTCAAACTGGGTAACCAAACCCCGCTTACCGTCGGCGGGGTCTTTGCCAACCCGCCCGCCAACAGCACCTTTCATGATGTCGAGGTCCTCGCCTCCATTGCCAATGACAATTGCAAATGGCTGATGAACAACACGGATTTTGAGAACCACAGCTGCAATATCTATGTCCGCCTGGCCGGCAGGACAACCGCGGAACAGGCCACAGCCCGGATAAAGAATATCTGTACGCCCTTCGTCAAATATGCCACCGAAACCTACCGGGTCATGCCGTTCGAACAATTGTATTTGCATTATGACGACACCAACGGCAGTACGGAAACCGGCGCCATCGGCTTCGTCCGGCTCATCGGCATCATCGGCGTCTTCGTCCTGTTGCTGGCCTGCATCAACTTCATGAACCTTTCAACAGCCCGCAGTGAACAACGCGCAAAGGAAGTGGGCATCCGAAAGACCATCGGCTCGCTGCGCAGCCAGCTCATCGCCCAGTTCCTTGGTGAATCCATCCTGCTTGCCGCCATTGCCTTTGTCCTGGCGATCCTCCTGGCCGCTTTTTCACTTCCCTGGTTTAGCGTGCTCGCTGGCAAGGCCATGATATTTCCCTGGTCCAGCCCGGTCTTTTGGGGACTCTCCGGGGCATTTACGATCCTCACCGGCCTTATCGCCGGCAGCTACCCGGCCTTCTACCTGTCTGGTTTCCGTCCTGTCAAAGTTTTAAAAGGCGCATTTAAGGCAGGAAGAGGTGCAAGCACTCCGAGAAAGGTCCTTGTCGTGGCGCAGTTCTCCATTTCACTGGCGCTGATCATCGGCACGGTCGTCGTGTTCCGCCAGATCCAGCTCGCGAAGGATCGCCCCATTGGCTATGACCGCGCCGGGCTCATTACGGTGCCCATCAACACCGACTCCCTCGATCGTCATTACGAGTCCCTGCGCACGGCCCTGCTCAACAGCGGCGTCATCGCCAATATGGCCAGCTCTTCCCAAACGCTAAATAGTTTCCCCCAGAATAATTTTATGGAATGGGAGGGAATGACCCTCGAACAAAAACATACCTCCTTCCGCGATATATTGGTTAGCGCCGATTTCGGACCAACGATTGGCTGGACCATCGTGAAGGGCCGCGATTTCTCCCGCGCCTTCCGCACAGACAGCACAGCGGCGATCGTCAACGAAGAGGGGGCCCGCATCCTCGGATTCAAGGACCCCATCGGCAAGACGGTAAAACACTGGGGGAAAAATGTTACCATCATCGGCGTATCGAAGGATATGGTGAACAACAACGTATACGGTAAGGTCCAACCGGCCATCTTCCTCGGTGAAGGGGGGCACAATGTGTTCACCATCCGTATAAAACCCGGAATTCCCGTTCACGGCGCTTTGGCCACGATGGAATCCGTGTTCAAGCAATATAACCCGGCCAGTCCGTTCATCTATCAATTCAATGATGAAGATTTCGAACAGAAATACATCACGGAAACCCGCATCGGAAATCTCGCCACGGTGTTCTCGGGCCTCGCCATCCTTATTTCCTGCCTCGGACTCTTCGGCCTGGCCTCCTTCGTCGCCGAACAACGCACAAAAGAGATCGGCGTCCGCAAAGTCCTGGGCGCCGGCGTGGTCAATCTCTGGGCATTGCTTTCCAGCGAATTCCTGAAGCTCATCGTCCTGTCCATGCTCATCGCGATGCCCCTTGCCTACTACTGCATGAGCCAATGGCTCCAGAATTATCCGATCCATACCGATCTCTCGGCCTGGATCTTCCTGGCCGCCGGCGCCGGTATCCTATCGATCACCCTCGCCACTGTCAGCTATCAAGCCCTCAAAGCAGCCCTGATGAATCCCGTCAAAAGTCTCCGCACCGAATGATTTTGACTTTGGATTTGTAAGATTAACCCTTGACTTGTATTTCCTATTTGTTGGTTCAAGTAGTGGCTATTACACATAATACCTGCAGGCCTTAGATACATTCCCTATTTCCTTTACGTAATTGAGGACTTTTAGCTTTTTTCGAATATCAGCATGTTCCTTTGTACTCATTCGATTGATCATTTAGTTGACAAGATAAAAACTGTCAACCAAAGTCATGATTTCCATATTTAATAAAACGGTTGTGCGTTAGACGTTTCTATTTTGTTCGTCCACCAACTATTACATTTTATCCTACTCAATATCATTAATCATTAGGCTCCCAAAGTTCAACCTTGTTGCCTTCAACGTCAATAATATGAACAAATTTGCCATAGTCTGAAGCTTCAATTTTGTCTGCAATTGTTACTCCTTCATTTTTAAGTTGCTCTACAAGAGCTTCTAAATTCTCAACTCTATAGTTTATCATAAAGTCTTTTGTTGAAGGCTCAAAATATTTTGTTGTTTCAGAAAATGGACTCCATTGAGTAGATCCTTTTTTTGTTGGGTCTGCAGCTTGTCGCCACTCAAAATTTGCCCCATATTGACCTGCGTCAAGACCTAAATGCGTTTTGTACCATTCTTTGATTTTATTGGGGTCTTTGCATTTAAAAAAGATGCCACCAATTCCTGTTACCTTTTTCATATTTGTCGTGTTAGAATTATTGTGTTTAACAATTATTGTCTTGAAAGCAAAACCCAAACAGAATGAAGTGACAAGTCCTAAAATAAATATTGATGTCTTGTTCATTTTATCAAAAAGTTTTATCTATTAAGTTGTCTGGAACGCTTACGCACAACGTGTGTATTTATGATATTAGACGAATATTACCCGAACTTATAGTTTTCCGAGCTTGAATATAATGCTAATATTTTGAAGATCACAATTGACCAATTTTCAATTTTTTGATAATTGACCTCTACTAGAATATGTTTTGGGACACCGGGTTACCGGCATGTCTTTATGCTTCATACGCGTCTGCTTGGTTTTGATGGACGCCTCGATGCCTGGTTCCCCATTCATGCAGATAATTGCAGATTGGCAACAACTCCCTGGCGCTTGCTGTCAGCTCATACTCTACCCTTGGCGGCACTTCCGGGAATACTGTTCTTTTGACAATGCCATCCTCTTCCATTTCGCGCAGCTGCAGGGTAAGCATCCGTTCCGTTATACCCGGAATTGCCTTTTTGATCTCACCGTACCGTTTGGGAGCCTTTTCCAGCGTAACAATGATTAATATTTTCCACCTGCCGCCAATCATTTGCACGGCATAAGTCATGTCGCAGGTTGTCAAGAACTTGCGATTCTTATAATTCGTGCAGCTTTCCTTCATTTTTCCCATACATACATTTTTGTGTGTACCATACAATTTTTTTGCTACCTACAAATTTAGATGTTTCATGCTAATATTGCTCTGGAAATAATTAAAAGACAATTTTATGAGTAACAATTCAAAGAAAGCACGTACAGTCCGTTTTACACAAACCGGTGGTCCGGAAGTCCTTACCATAGAAACGCTGGACATACCGGCACCCGGCCCACAGGAAGTTCGCATCCAGGTAAAAGCCATTGGTATTAACCGCGCCGACACGATGTACCGGCGGGGCCTTTATGATGAATTCCCCATTTTCCCGGCCAGACTAGGTTACGAGGCAGCAGGTATTGTAGAGGCTGTTGGTGCAGAAGTGAAAGGCGTTGCCGTGAGCGATGTAGTAAGCGTTTTGCCAGCTTTCTCGCTGCACCAATACGCCACTTATGGGGAGCTGATCGTTGTTCCCGCCTATACACTGCAAAAGCATCCATCCACCTTATCTTTTGAAGAAGCAGCTTCTGTCTGGACAAGTTTTCTTACCATGTACGGCATGGTTGCCGATTCAGCAAATGTACAGCCAGGGCAGTGTGTTGTCATCACTGCTGCATCCAGTAGTGCCGGGCTGGCTGCTATACAGGTGGTAAATTATTTAGGGGGTATTTCTATAGCTGTGACCACTACAGGCAAAAAACGAGATGCACTGGCGAAAGCGGGAGCTACCCATGTCATTGCAGCAGATGAACAGGATATTGTAACGGAAGTGCTGAAGATTACGGAAAACAAAGGCGCTGATGTTATATTGGACCCCGTAGCTGGCCCTTTGCTGACCAAGCTGATAGAAGCGGTGGCACCTAAGGGTAAGATTTATATTTATGGTGCGTTAAGCCAGGAATCCGTATTGTTCCCCACCATGACTCTAGTGCGCAAAACCCCTGTTATCTATGGGTATAATGCGATGGATGTACTGCTTAATCCCTCAAAACTTGGGGCTGCTATACACTTTATCTATGAAGGTCTTGCCAAAGGGAAGCTAAAACCCGTTATCGGTAAAACGTTTCCCTTCGATCAGATCGTGGAGGCGACGCAGTTCCTGGAAGCCAATACACATACCGGTAAGATTGTAATAACGATATAGTCGAGAATCGGTATGCACATCAGATATCACCTTCAATTCAGGGAAAAGCCTCATTTTACGCGATTCTTTAAAAACCTGACCGGGATCAGTCCTTTGGAATATATCCGGCAATCGGGGTTTAGAAATAGGTAACAAAAACCATAAAGTAGGTAACCTATCTGCAAATTGCCCATTGTATTTTTAGTAATGGAAAATCTGGTAGTTGCAACGTTTAAAAATATCATAGATGCCACGGAAGGACTGAATAAATTGAAGGATTTGGATAAATCCAGCGAAATCACGATTTATAACATACTTATCATCAGAAAAAAGAGCGACGACCACTACCAATTACTTTACTACGAGGGAATAGATATAGTCCATTTACCCGAGGACTCCCAATTGGCGGCCCTTCTATACAATATGCTTGACCAGCCACTAAGGCTGGCTTCCAATATTTTTTTAGGATTATTGGAAGGGACCGTAAATACGCAGGAAGGGCCGACAGATCTTTGTAATGGCCTCTCGGATCAATTCAATCAGGAGCTCCGGCTAAGTACATTTTCCATCCTTTTAGACGCAGAAGAAGATAACCCCTCGTATATCGATGACTATATGCGCCCCTATCAAGGCGTTGCATGGCGGTCCAATATTGTGGATCTGTATCACAAATTCATAGAAGATCAATGGCTGCGGCAAAGGATGGAGGGAGGAAAATCGATCGAACCATTGAACACCTGGATTAACAAGATCACCACTCAGTTGAATGCCAGGATCGCCATTCTGAAAGAAAAGATCAATGGCGCCGAAGATGCCGTTAAAGATAAATTAGGGTCCCAAAAGGCAAGGTTGGAGCAAAAGGTGCAAAGATTAAATGAATACCTGAGAAATTGGTAACAGATCCGCGGAAACAGGTAACCACCGGTCATCTCCTGCATACTACTTTTACATTGAAACATTCATTCACCTTAAAACAAATTTTTATGTCTACCATTTTAGGAACACTCAGTACGGATATCAAAAACTGGTGGTGGTTCATTGTAAAGGGGCTTCTGCTGATCATTGCAGGAATAGCCATATTTTCCAAGCCACTGGAAGGTTATGTAGGTTTAAGCGTCTTATTTAGTTTGGTGATCCTCGGGGCTGGTTTTGCACAGATCTTTTTTGCCTCTTCCAATAGGGACGTCCTCAAAGGATGGGGATGGACCCTGGCATCCGGCATCCTGGATGTAGTAATCGGTATTTATTTGCTGACGTTTCCCCTGGTAACGATGGCTACCCTGCCATTCATTCTGGGATTCTGGCTTATTTTCAGGTCCTTTTACCTGGTAGGGATGGCTTTCGATCTGAAAAGTTGGGGTGTGGCCGACTGGGGCTGGTTATTGTTCGGAGGCATCGTTTCAACCATCCTCGGATTTTTTGTGCTCTATTACCCCGGCGCCGGCGCCGTAAGTATTATTTACGTTTCCGGATCGGCCTTTGTCGTTGCGGGGGTCTTCAATTTATACCTTTCCGCAAAGCTGAAGGGCGTGAAGGATGACGTGAAAAGCGTGAAAGAAAAACTGCAACACGGATAATATCTTTTCTACAATCAATACACTCCTTTATTCATTCTTAAAATCAAATTTATCATGGAAAATATAGTTGTCAGCACCTTTCGAAATGTTCAGGATGCTACTGCCGGGCTTAACAGGCTTAAGGACCTGGATCAATTGAATGACATAACCATCTATAATATGGTCATGATCCGGAAAACTGCCGAGGGCAGATTCGTATTCTTATACCAGGACGGGCCGGATACCCAGGACCTTCCTGCCGAGGGCGCCATGGCTGGAACGCTGGTCGGGGCGCTCGCGGGACCTATCGGCATGGCGATCGGTATGTTGACCGGCGTAATGGTCGGAGCGGCTGACGAGGGCGATACGGAGGAAATGTCCCAGGAGTTCCTGGACGATGTGAACAAGAGACTGGAAATCGATGCCATTGCCATCGTGTTGGACGTGGAAGAGGACGGAGAATTCATGATCAACAGCTACCTGGAACCCTTTCATGGCGTTATCGCACGCAGGGATACCGCCGACGAGTTTGACAAATACGACCAGGAACAATGGAAGGAATTAAAAGATGAAATAAAAAAAGAAGAAGAACAATTGAAACAGGCGCGGGAAGAGGACAAGGCTGCAATCAAAGCCAAGATCGAAAAACTGAAATCCAAAAGGGACGAAAAAATTAAAAAGATCAAGGAAAGGAATGCGAAAACCAAACAGCATCTCCAAAATAAGCTAAAGGCCATGGACGAAAAATGGAAGGCTTCCAACCAGCAAATAAAGGCACGAATAGAACAACACAGGGAAAAACTCCAGGAAAAGCTCATCAAAACGGACAAAGAAATCGAATCAGCATTTGCCTGATTCTAAAATGCTGATTATTCAAATTTCAAAAAAATAGCATGAAAAAGATTTGGTATTTATACGCAATACTGCCCGCAATGCTCGGAGGATGCGACAGCGGGGGGAATGACAAAGTGAAAGAACCGGAAGCTGTTGTAGCACAGGCTGTAAAAAATGACACAATCGTCACCGTCTTCGAGGGAGTACAGCCTTGCAAGGGATGCAAGCAAATCAATACGAGAATACAATTCACCAGGAGTCTGCATGATTCGGTAGGTAAATTTCAGTTGAATGAAATGTACATTAATAAGAAAGACAGTGATTTCAAGGACTATCTGGGAATCGGTACCTATAAGATCCTGCCTGCTGGCAATGGGGAAGTAAATGGGGTAGCATTATATAATATGGCATTGGATGACAAAACAGACGGATATATTTACCTGCTTCGGGATAGTTTGACCCTGTTAAGACTGGATTCAACCGGAAAAATAGCAACCGGAGATAAAGAGGTCACACTTAAGAAATCAAAATAAAGAATTTATTAACAACTAAAACAACAATTATGATGCACTTACAATCATTGAAGGGCTCCTGGGAGCAAATCAAGGGGGACCTGAAAAAGAAATTCGGTAAACTTACCGATGACGATTTAAGGTATGTCGAAGGAGAAGAAGAAGTGTTATTGGGCAGGTTGGAACGGAAATTGGGCGTTAAGCGGGAGGAATTGGAGAAGATCATTAAGGAGCATATGGAAAAACCGAAAGTAAAATAATTCTGCCATTATTTTGATCAAAGGGGCTGATATTGCCGGAATGGGTGCTGTAAGTAACCTGTAATTCCAGCGATACCAGCCTCTTTTCAAGTTGGCCGGTACGATGGCCAGGAAAAGGAGTATTGGAGAAAAAAGCTCTGCTCATACTCATACAGGGTCTAATTCCACCTCTTCATCATCTCTTTTCGAAGAAACTTTTTCCTGCAGAGCCTGGAAAATAACAAACAACACCGGTATAATAAATACGCCTAAGATCACCCCTGTCAGCATGCCCCCTATGGCGCTCCAGCCGATGGAGTGGTTGCCCTGCGCCGACGCCCCCTCCGTAAAGACGAGCGGCGTCATCCCCACGATAAAGGCAAACGAGGTCATCAGGATCGGCCGAAGGCGCAACCGCGAGCCTTCGAGCGCCGCCTCTACCAGCCCCATGCCAGCCCGTCGCCGCTGCACGGCGAACTCGACGATCAGAATGGCATTCTTCGACAATAGTCCGATCAGCATGATCAACCCGATCTGCACATATACATTATTCTGTAACCCTACAAAGCCCACAAAGGCGAACACGCCCAGAATACCCGTCGGCACCGTGAGGATCACCGCCAACGGCAGGATATAGCTCTCGTACTGCGCCGATAGCAGGAAGAAGACGAACAGTACGCTCAACAGGAAAACGAATACCGTCTGGTTGCCCGCCCGGATCTCCTCCCTCGTCACCCCGGTGAACTCATAGGCATACCCCTTCGGCAAGGCCTTCTTGGCGATCTCCTGGATGGCCTTGATCACATCCCCCGTACTAAAGCCCGGCTTCGGCGTGGCATTGATCGTAACCGCGTTATAAAGATTGTTACGGGTGACCGTCTCGGGGCCGTATACCCGGGTGAACTTAGCCACCGAGGTAGCCGGGACCATCTCCCCACTATTGTTCTTGACATAGATGCCACCGAGCGAACCCGCATCCAGCCGGTAGGGGATATCGGCCTGCGCCATGACGCGGTAGTATTTGCCAAACCGGTTAAAGTCCGAAACGAAGCTACTGCCATAATAGATCTGGAGTGTGCTCATCAGATCGGTGATGGACACCCCCAATTGCTTTGCCTTCTCATCATCCACCTCGATGGTATATTGCGGGTTGCCGGTGTTAAATGTTGTAAACGCCGAAGCCACCTCCTTCCGCTGCGACAAGGCGCCGATAAAACCCCAGGCCGTCTGACCCAGCTTGTCCAGGGGCCCATTCCTCCTGTCCTGCAACATCATCTCCACCCCGCTGACATTGCCAAAACCCTGGATCGTGGGGAAGTTGACAAAGATGGACAAGGCATCTTTTACCTGGCTCGTCTCCCCGATCAGCCGGCCGGTGATCTGCGCAGGGTCTTTTACCGGACCGCGCTGGTCCCGCGGCTTCAACCGGCAGAAGACCACCGCATTGGGGGAGGCAAAGGCAAAGCTGACAAAATTCAACCCATTCACGTTCCACACATCGCTGGAAGCCCCATCCGCCAGTGTGATCTGGCTGATCGCATCGGTCGCCTTTGTCGTCCTGCTCAGACTGCTGCCGCCAGGCGTTTGGGTGACGGCAATTATAAAACCCTGGTCCTCATCGGGGATAAAGCCCGAAGGGGTCCTTTGCACCAGCATCCAGGCCCCCGCGGCGACGATCAGCAGCCCGATTATCGGCACCCATTTATATCGGATAAGGAATTTCAGGCTTCTTATATATCGCTCCGTCATGGCCGAGAAAGCGGCATTGAAGGCCCCGAAGAACCGCGCCGCGAGTCCTTTTCTCCGCCCGCCCTCTTCAGCATGCGGGCTCCGCAGGAATAAAGCACACAAGGCCGGACTTAGGGTCAGGGCATTGACGGCGGAGATCAGGATGGCCGTAGCCAGGGTAAACGCAAATTGCTTGTAGAACACCCCCGCTGGCCCCTGCACAAAGCTGACCGGCACAAACACCGCCGCCATCACCAACGTAATGGAGACGATCGCCCCGGAGATCTCGCTCATCGCCTGGATGGTTGCCTTCCTCGCCGACAAATGCTCCCGCTCCATCTTGGAGTGCACAGCCTCCACCACCACAATGGCATCATCTACCACGATCCCGATCGCCAGCACCAACGCAAACAACGTGAGCAGGTTGATGCTGAAGCCGAATAGGTTCAGGAAGAAGAAGGTACCGATAATGGCTACGGGCACGGCGATGACGGGGATCAGCGTGGAGCGGAAATCCTGCAGGAAGATGAATACCACAATCGCCACAAGGATAAACGCGATGATCAGGGTCTCTTCCACCTGGCTGATCGACGCATCGAGGAACTCCTTGGCATTGTACATGATCTTGAAATGCATGCCTTCGGGCAAAGCGTCGTCGAACTCCTTTATCTGCCGCTCCAGCTCGGTCAGGATCTGGTTGGCATTGGACCCCGGCGTCTGCAAAACGCCAAAACCCGAGGTAGGCTTGCCGTTAAGCTTGTTGTTCGAGATATAGGTATAGGCCCCGAACTCGACCCGCGCCACGTCTTTGAGCCGAAGCAACGACCCATCGCTGTTGGCCTTCACGATCATATTCTCATAGTCCTCGTTCTTATTCAGCTTGCCTTTGTACTTGATGACATACTCGAAGGATTCGGGACTGCTCTGCCCCAACCGCCCCGGCGCGGCCTCGAGGTTCTGATCCTTGATGGCGCTCAGCACATCCTGCGGGGAAAGGTTATTGGCGATGAGCCGGTCGGGCTTCAGCCAGATGCGCATGGAATAGTCCTTCGAGCTGAACACCTGTGCCTGCGCGATGCCCGGGATACGTTGCAACTGGGGAATGACATTGATCCGAAGATAGTTCTCCAGGAAAAGTTCGTTGTACTTCGAACTGTCATCACTGTACAACCCCACAAACATCAGGAAGCTGGCCTGCACCTTCTGGGTTGCAACCCCGGCCTGGATGACCTCCGGCGGCAACTGGCTGCTGGCCTTCGAGACGCGGTTTTGCACGTTGACCGCATCGATATCCGGGTTGGTGCCCTGTTTGAAATAGACAGTCAGGGTCATCGTGCCGTCATTGCTGGAGTTGGAGGTCATATAACTCATGTTCTCCACCCCGTTGACCGCCTCCTCAATCGGCACGGCGACCGTGCGGGCAACGACTTCGGCATTGGCGCCGGGATAGACGGCCGTTACCTGAACGCTTGGCGGCGCAATATCGGGGAACAAGGTGATCGGCAAGGAGAGCAGGGACAATCCGCCCAACAAAAGAAGAATAATGGAAACAACCGTCGACAACACCGGCCGCGTTATAAATCTCTTTAGCATATACCTGATTTTATGTGTGCGTCTTCTGCTGATTGATCAAAGTGGTGTCGTCTTCAACAAACTATCGGTCGGGATCATCTGCGGGGCAATGACCATCCCATCCCGCAAACCGCCGATCAGCAGGGTAGCCTGCGAAGCAAGCACGATCTTATCCCCCGCCTTCACCCCATCGGTCACAAAATAATAATGCGACGTCCTGCCGGAGATACCCAGCGGCCGGGTGACGATCTTATTGCTATCGGCTACTGTATAGACGAAGACCTTACCCTGCAGCTCGAAGGTAGCATCCTGCGGGACCACCAGCACGGATTTATATGTAGTGGGGATGCGTACCTTACCCGTGCTGCCGCTCCTTAACAACCCTTGCGGGTTGGGAAAACTGGCCCGGAATTTTATGGCCCCGACCGTCTTGTCGAACTGCCCTTCCACTAGTTCCACCTTACCCGTCTGGGGATAGATGCTGTTGTCCGCCAGCAACAGCTGGACGGTTGGCATCTGTTTTACCTTGTCGGCGACGGTATTGCCGGGGTATTTTTCCTTGAACTGCAGGAAGTCCGGTTCGCTCATCGAAAAATACACCCGCATGTCCTTTGTTTCGGACACCGTGGTCAGCGCGACGTTCGCCTGCTTTGTGACAAGGCTGCCCGCTTTGTAAGGGATGGTCCCCACATATCCATCGCCGGGTGCCGTAATGGTGGTAAATCCAAGGTTGATGCGGGCGGACTCCACTGCCGCCTGGGCCTGAGCCACGGCTGCCTTGGCCGTATTGTAGCTTGCCTCCGCCGACCGCAGCTGCACGTCCGAGACGACCTTGTTCTCCACCAGCGGCTTCACCTTGTCCACGTTGATCTGCGCATTGACCTCCGAGGCCTGGGCGGCCTGCAAGGAAGCCTGCGCATTGTTCAATTGCTCTTCAAGCGGCTTCCTGTCAATGATAAACATCGGTTGTCCTCGATGGACGTGAGCACCTTCATCCACCTCGATCGCCGTGATGTATCCATCGACCTGGGGTTTTATCTCGACATCGCGGGTGCCCTGCACCGATGCCGGAAAATCCTGGTAGGTAGTGGCAGGCTGCGCAGTGACTGTAATGACAGGCAGCGAAGGCGGAGGCATGGCTCCAAAGCCGGCTGTCGCGCTTCCATCCTTACAGCTGTATAAAAGAATAACAGCAGCAAGAGTGAAGCCCGCGACCCTCAACGACCATAAAAAAGGATGGAGTAATTGGGTGCGTTTCATTTTATAGGCATTTTGAATGTTCATACTAAATTTAACAAAGTTAAACGCTTGGGCAAAAAAAATCTAGCGGAGCTCGAAACCTTCTGTCCAACAAAGACCAACAGCCCATAAAACGCATTGTTTTACGGGCCGTTTCATTTCATTCCGGGTCAATTCAGCCTATTAATTATTGTTGTTTATCCAGATAAACTGCAGGAGAATAAGAATTGTTTAATCCGTTGGTTAAACGGACAGCGACACCATTTTTCCAGTAAGTTGGGACGTTATGACCTAAAATATTATAATTTTAGGAACAGGTTATTTCATTGGAGCAAATTGAATCTTCCCTGGCGCAGTTCCGTAAACTGCTGACCAGGGAAGTCTTTTTTTAATCTTCCATCTTATTCTTCAATTTTCCGAGCAGTGCATAGGTCCCCTTTATGACTATTTTTGTTTTTAGCCAATCCATAGCACCCGGCTCCAATTGCACCAGGCCATTTTCTTTGGTTCCTGTATTCACTTCCGTCAGCCGGAAGTTCTTTTCGTCTGGGGTGACAAATACAAATTCCTTACCCATATATCTGACCACCGCTTCTTCGGGGACAACCGTTCCAGGCTTGCTATCCAGTTCAAATTCCGCAGTAAGGAACATGCCGGGCAATAATTCGCGTCCCGGCTTTTCAAAATGACAGTGTACCATACCTGTTCGGTTATCGCTCACATTGCGGGAAACCAGGATCGTCTCGATGTCGTACCATTTGCCGGGATTATCGACGAGTGAAACTTTTCCATGCAGCCCCTTTTTAAAGAGAGTCAGGTCTTTTTCAAATACGGTGATGGCCGCATGGAGATCGTCCGGGTTGACCAATTCAAATAGCACATCCGTCGGGTTTACATATTTCCCGATATTTACATTGACTTTGCTGACATAACCGTTTATCGGGGAATAGATCGGTATTGTCCCGGAAATCCCGTTTGCCGTCAGCTTTTCGGGATTGATGCGAATGATACGCAACTTTTCAGCAATCGATTGTATCAATGCCTGCTGGACGTTGTAATCACTCAGGACCATCTGGTAACTTTTTTTACTGGAAGCCTCCGCGTCACTTAAATCCTTTTGTCGCTCCAGGTCGGTAGCGAGATATTGCATTTTTGCTTTGGCGGTCAGATAATCCTGCTGCAATTGAACATAAGACTGATCTTCCATCAGGGCAATTACCTGACCTTTGGCAACCGGCATTCCCGGCAACAGGCTGGTGTTTTTTAAATAGCCTCCTAACGGACAGCTGATGGCCAGGAGGTTTTGGGGGGGCACATCGACCATACCACTCGCTTTAATGACGGTATGCAGATTCTGTAAGGTGGACCCGCCGATCACCACACCGGCATTTTTCTTTTGTGCACTGTCAAGGACGACTTCATTTTCATTAGCTACAGGCGTATTGGTGGTATTATTTTGCGAAGCCTGGCTGGTGCAGGATTGCAATAAAACAATCAATGCACTCCACAGAAATATGTTTCTCATATACTTAATTTTAATGCTCATATATTTAATTTTGAAAAAGTAAATATTCCAATTCTATTTTTCTAGTATTCAGTTCTTTTAAGGCATCTATATACTGGCTCTGCAGATTGACCGAATTGCTTACCAGCGTACCCCATTCGATATAATTAATATCCCCGTTTTTGTATTTGATGTTCGCCATTTGCAGGATTGTATCCGCAGCAGGCAGAGCACGCTCCTGATAATACCGGGTAGCCTTTTGATATTTATCGTATTCGATCCAATATTGCTGCATTTGACCCCAAAGCCTGTCCGCTGCGGATAGGGTTTCCATCGCAGTGGCCGCCTGCATTTGCGTGGCGGCGTGAACGCGCGCCTTTTGGGCTTTTGTGAAAATGGGAATCCCGATGCTTAACTGGGCCGTGGAGAACCTGTATCCGGAGCCATAGTAATGATCTACCCGGTTTTTGTCAAATTGCCAACCAATGACGGATTGATTGGTATAAGCGATGCTCCAGTCGGGCAACAGTTTGGCTTTTTCCAGGGAGGTGATGCCTGCGGCTACCTGCTGTTGTTGCCGGTATACCTGTAAGATCGGGTGCTGTTGCAGGGCCGTACTGTCAAATGAGGAAGCGGATACTTGCATCGTGTCGGTAATATCTACCGGGTTTCGCTCATTCAGTAAAGTGGCTAATTGCACGGACGCTGTCTGAAAATCCGACTCCAGTAAGCCTGATTGCAATTTGACCTGTTCAGCCTGGTTATTTAAGGTCGCCTTTTCCAACAGACCCGTTTCACCCTTTTCAAACCGGATATTGGCCACTTTTATGTACCGGGAAAAGATACTATCCGTTTTTTGCAACAGGATACGACGGGATTTCAGGTATTCCATTTGCAGGTAAGCCAGCTTCACCAACCGTACAATTTCAGCCTGTTGCAAAACAGTTTGCCATTTAGCGGTCACCCACTCCTGCTCAAAGACGTTTTTTTGTCTTTTATACAACGCCGGCATTGAAAAACCTTGCAGGAGGATGAACTTATTATCAAAGGCGGGACCGTTGATAGACCCAAACTCCGCACTAAGGCTGGTCTTAGGAGGATCGATGGATGCACGTCGGAGGGCATCGTAATAGGAGGCCTGTAATTTACTGACGGCAATTTGCCTGTTTTGTTGTTCGGCCAGCAGGATCGCTTCTTTCAGGGACAGTTTCTTAACTTCCTGGCCGTTGCTTATCCCCTGGGTACTACTTACCTCCTGGGCATGGCTTAACACAGGCAAAGTGAACAATACCAGCAATAGGGCGATGACGGGTTTAATTTTATTTTTCCGCCATCCTTTTTCCGCCAAAAGATATAAGGCAGGAAGTACTACCAGGGTTAACAGGGTTGCTGTAATCAGGCCGCCGATGACGACAGTGGCAAGCGGGCGTTGAACTTCGCCGCCGGCACCGTTACTGAGCGCCATGGGCAGGAATCCGAGAGACGCAACGGTAGCAGTCATGAGCACCGGCCTTAGCCTGTCGTTCGTAGCTTGCAAAATGACTTGCAGTATATCGGTCATGCCTTCCTTTTGTAACTGGTTCATCTCTCCCAACAGCACAATACCATTCAAGACTGCGATGCCGAAAAGAGCTATAAATCCTACGCCAGCCGAAATACTGAACGGCATTCCCCTCAACCATAAAGCGAACACACCTCCGATAGCCGACAAGGGTATGGCCGAGAAAATAAGGATACAGTATTTCATTTTTTTAAAGGCGAAAAAAAGCATCAAAAAGATCAATAACAGTGCGATGGGTAATGCGATACTCAAACGCCGGGTGGCATTTTGCAGGTTCTCATACTGGCCGCCATAGGTGATATAATACCCGGAAGGGAGTTTTAGTTGAGCGCCCACTTTTTGCTGTAGTTCCTGGACGATGCTTTGTACATCGCGGCCTCTTACATTACAACCGACCGTAATCCGGCGATGCGCATCTTCCCGTTGAATCTGGTATGGTCCGTCCTTTAGTTCAATCGATGCCAGCATATTGAGCGGCACCTGTGCGCCACCTGGTAAGCCCACCGGTAAATTGCCCATTTCACTGATATCTCTCTTGTGACGATCGTTCATCCGGACCACCAGGTCATATCTTCTATCAGCTTCAAAGACCAACCCGGCTGTCGCACCTGCGTAGGCAGCTTGCAGGGTGGTATTAATATCGCTGATGGAGGCGCCATATTTGGCAATGGCATCCCGGTTATAGGTGACGACCATCTGGGGTATACCGGTGACGGTTTCTGTATACAGATCCTTGGCGCCTTTAATGGTCTGTATGACTTTGCCCAGCTTATCCGCATAGTTTGCCAATGTATCCAGGTCATCCCCGAATATCTTACATACTACGTCCTGGCGGGCGCCGGTCATGAGTTCATTAAAGCGCATCTGCACAGGAAATTGGAAACCTGTCGCAATACCCGGCACTTCCTCCAGAGCCGCGCTCATTTTGTTAGCGAGTTCGGGGAAGCTCTTTGCGCTGGTCCATTCTGCCTTGGGTTTTAGGATCACCATCATATCGGCAGCTTCCATAGGCATTGGATCAGTCGGTATCTCACCGGAACCGATCTTTGTCACCACTTTTTGTACCTCCGGGAAACGGGCCATTAACACCTTTGCCGACTTTTGCGTTGTATTGACGGTATTTGTCAGGGAAGATCCGGTGAGAAGCCTGGTGTCTACCGCGAAATCCCCTTCTTCCAACTGCGGGATAAATTCTCCTCCTAAGGTGCTGATTACAACAATAGCCCCGATAAACAATATAATGGCCGTTGCGATAATGGCAAAGGGGATACGAAGGGATCTTTTTAACAGGGGGGTGTATATGCGCTGAATAACACGCATCATCCTGTCAGCAAAGCTTTCTTTGTCTTTCAGCCTCTTGTTCAGGGCCAGCGCACCCATCATGGGTACATAGGTCAGCGATAGAATAAAGGCGCCGGCAACGGCAAATGATACCGTTTCCGCCATTGGGCGGAACATCTTGCCTTCGATGCCCTGCAGGGAAAGAATAGGCAGGTATACGATCAGGATGATGATCTGTCCAAAGGCAGCGCTGTTCATCATAGTTTTGGCGGAAGATTCTACTTCTGCGTCCATTTGTTGCTGGGAAAAACCAGCAACGCCGCTCAGGATCCCTCCTTTGGTCAATTTGTGCATCACTGCCTCAATAATAATGACGGCGCCGTCTACCAGCAATCCGAAATCCAGCGCCCCCAGGCTCATCAGGTTGCCGCTTACCCCAAAAAGATTCATCATAATGACGGCAAAGAACATAGACAGCGGGATAACGGATGCCACGATCAGACCTGCCCGGATATTGCCCATAAAGATCACCAGAACAAAGATCACAATCAGAGCGCCTTCCATCAGGTTGTGCTCCACCGTGGAAATTGCACTGTCCACCATTTTGGTACGATCAAGGAAAGGTTCTATCATTACCCCTTCCGGGAGACTTTTCTCGATCTCCTTAATCTTCGATTTGACGCTGGCGATGACCTTATTGCTGTTCTCGCCTTTCAGCATCATAACGACAGCCCCCGCTACTTCCCCCTGGTCATTGAATACGGTAGCTCCATATCTTACTGCATGGCCCAATTGCACTTCTGCCACATCCCTTACCAGCACGGGTATGCTTCCAGGAACCTGTTTTACAACGATTTTGTTGATATCGTCTATATTTTTAGTCAATCCTTCGCTTCTGATAAATAACACATTGGGCCCCTTTTCAATATAGGCTCCCCCGGTATTCTGGTTGTTATTTTGCAGGCTTTTAAATACATCCGCAATGGTCAGCCCAAAGGCTTTTAATTTATCGGGATTGATAGCGACCTCATATTGTTTTACCGAACCTCCAAAGCTGCTGACATCAGCCACCCCTTCCGTACCGAGTAATTGTCTTCGGACAATCCAATCCTGGATATCCCGCAGGGCCGATAGATCATATTTACCCTCATAACCAGGCCTGGGCCTTACCACATATTGAAATACTTCACCAAGACCCGTAGTAACAGGGCCTAACTGCGGGTCGCCCATACCCATTGGAATCTGTTGTTTTGCTGTGATTAGCCGTTCGCTTACCTGCTGCCTTGCCCAGTAGACATCCGTCTTATCATTGAAAACTATCGTCACCAGGCTTAATCCAAAGCGGGAAAAGCTGCGTTGTTCAATAATGCCGGGAACATTACGCGTCGCCTGTTCAATAGGCACCGTAATGAAACGCTCTACATCCGGCGCTCCCAGGCTGGGAGCAGCCGTGATCACCAGCACCTGGTTATTGGTAATGTCAGGGACCGCGTCAATAGGCAACTGGGTGAACGAATAAGAGCCATAGCCCACCAATCCCACAATAAATAAAGTTATAATCAGCTTGTTCTTAACCGAAAAATGAATGATCTTATTTAACATGACTATCAGTTAAAATGAAAGGAAATATCGTCTTGTATCACCGGAAAGATTCACAAATAGACCCCTGCGATTGCCCGCCATAAAGGCGTTCAATCCCGGTCATAAGGATGAGTTGGACATAATGAGTGCTGCCCGCCCTCTAATTGCAGTTGAAAAAAACGGCAAAATGTGAATCTTGCTGGCTTACGCTTTGGGAGGCTGGAAAATTTGGTGAGGAAATCTATAAGGAGGGACCTGGTCGTTTAATAAGGAATGTTTTACCTGAATGACTACAGGAACGTGAAAGGACAATTGAGGCTCTACCGGTAAGATCGTCGGAGAACTGACCATGTATACATCAGTAGGAGTCTTGAAGGGCAATTGCATATCCTGCTGATAATCGGAATCAATAGGTTGTTGACCAACATAGTGCAATTTCAAAAATGACATAACCGTAATAGAAGGATCATCCCCCTTATGCCTCATATAGTGTTTAACAAGTAAAGGGAATCTGATTACCTGCGAAGCATCGGTGGCACCGAACAGGTAAGTCAATAAAAAAAATATGGCTATTATATTTTTCATCCGATGCTATTTTGCTGTCAATCGAATTGACTGGACAAAGGTCGGTTATTTTTTTTATTAATGTTATTGATTGATTTTATGTTTATATAGAAATAATCTATTAGCATGCATCGTAACATCGAGCGGTGGTAGCACAGGATTTTATCCCTGAAGGTCCATTTGTGTGGCCGGAAAGGATTTCTTTTTACCCGAAAACCATACTATCAAACCCGCAATACATCCCCATAATAACATTTGCCAGGTACAAAGTTCCCACCCGCCCCACCTCCAGGCCAGAACGCCGAAAAAAGTTCCTATGGCCCCGCCGATAAAATAAGTGGTCATATAAATAGTATTCAGCCTGCTATGCGCATGTTCATGAAGACTGTAAATGCGCGTAAAATTGGTTATCTGGGTTGCCTGCACGCCAATATCCAAAATAAAGATACCCACGCATAATGCGACAACGGAAAAAGGAAATACTTTCATCAGCAGTATACTTGCGACAATTAAAGAAACGGTAAAAAGCAGGGACTTAAAATGATCTCCTTTATCCGCCAGCTTCCCGAACCAGGGGGCCACCAGCGCCCCGCCGATGGCAATTATTCCGAAAAGGCCGATGGTAGCCGGCGGATATCCAATGGGAGGAGCGCTCAGGTGAAAGGTCAGCGTAGTCCAGAAGGAAGAAAATGTGCCAAAAGTAAAGGCGCCGAGTAAAGCAGCCTGCCACAGGACCTTGTATTCTGCGATCAGGGAAAGAGTCGATCTTAACAATTGTACATAGCCGCCTTTGAATTTAGGCGGTATACCTGGAAGATATATGCGTAGCAGGATTGTACTGACCAATATAAGAGCGGCAGAGATCCTGAAAACATATCTCCATCCAAGCCAGCCTGCGATGCCCCCTGCAACCACCCGGGCGCCAAGGATCCCTACGAGTATCCCGGCGAATACCCTGCCTACCGTCTTACCCCGGTTGGCCTTGCCTAAGGTAGCGGCCATCGGCAGGATGATCTGGGCAGGGGAAGAGCAGACGCCTACGATAAAACTCAGGACGTATACCTGTTGGATGGTCCTGGAATAGCTCAACCCGATCAGGGAGAGGAAAAGAAGGGAAGAAAGGAAAACGATCAGTTTCTTCCTGTCGAGCTTGTCCCCCAGCGGCAAGAGGAAAAACATTCCTATCCCGTACCCCAGCTGGGAAAACATGGAAATTTTGCCCGCATTGCTTTCAGAGGTGAACACAGCCTGTCCTATCTCTTTCAGGATTGGCTGGTTATAATAAATATTCGCTACTATGACCCCGGCGGACACCGCCATCAATGGAATGACAAATTTGCTTACCTTCACAGGAAGTTCCTGAAGGTCCGATACTACTTCTTTCATAGGACAAAATTATTAACATCTGTTTTCTTCAAAATGGTACATTTTGATCATTTATTGGTAAAAACAAAATTCCCGGGGTGATACGATTTATCCAGCACGACGCTCTTTTTATAAGGCATTTTACGGCAAAAACATGGCCCTTCGAGCTTCATAATCACAATCATTTCGAGCTGGTCTTTATCCATTCCGGAAAAGGCTACCATTTTTTGAACGATGAAAAATACGATTACGCCGGTCCCTGTGTTTATATGCTGACTCCAGCAGATCATCATATATTCGATATTATCGAGGAAACGCAGTTCAGCGTATTGAAGTTTACCAACGTATATCTTTCCGGGGGGCACCCTTCCTCTTTCGAACCTGACTGGGATTCGATTCTCAACAATTTGCGGAATGCTTGCCGGGATCACGATGGCCTTTCGAAGTATGCCGGCGACCTGGGCAATGTCAGCCAGTTGATCTATCTCATCGTGAAAGAATGGGAGGCAAGGCCCTTCCCAAACAATGAAGTTATTCTCCACCTGATGCGTGGAGTCGTTTCTATCCTCAGACAAGCCATGGAAGACAAGCTCCAGGATCAGTTCAATTCGATCACAGGGGATTCGACCCGGCTGTTGCATTATATCCATCAACATATCCACGACCCGGCTAAGCTGCAAACCGACGCCATAGCCGCCAACCTGAATTTCACCAAAGGCCGCTTACAACTTTTGTTCCGCCAGCAGATGGGAACGTCGGTAAAGGATTATATCAACGATTATAAATGTCGGTTGATCGAGAACAGGCTGTTGTTCAGCTCCCTTACAATCAAGGAAATATCCAATGAATTCGGCTTCACTGACCTCAGCCACCTGAACAAGTTCTTCAGGAAGCTAAAAGGCGTCAGCCCAAGAAACTATCGCAACAACCATATGTCCGCCCGGGAGCAAAAGCAGAAACCTAAAAAGCCGGCAGACATCTGACGATTCAGCACTGCCGGCTTGCTTGTTGGCTTCCTGTATAACTAATTCAATTTTACAGCATCTATCGCTTCGCGGAGTGCTTTAGCCGCCGCACCGGGATCTTTCGCACTATAAATAGCCGCACCGGCCACGGCGACCTGCGCGCCCGCTTTTATGACGTCTGCAACATTACTGATGTTTACCCCACCAGCAATGGACACGGCCGTGCCCGCCCGGGCCGCTTCATCGATGAGCACCTGGATGGAGTAACCGGGTGCCCATTGTTCATCCAGTCCTGCATGTAATTCTACAAAGTCTACTCCGATTTTCGCCACTTCTCTTGCGCGTGATACCCGGTCTGCCACGCCGATGGTATCTACGACCACGCCCTTCCCATGTGCCTTCGCCGCCTTCACCGCTCCGGCAATGGTGGCATTGCCGGCAGCACCCATGACGGTCACCAGGTCTGCGCCGGCCTTGAAGGCTATGTCCGCTTCCAGTTCGCCCGCATCCGCCGTTTTCAGGTCGGCAAAGACTATCTTATCCGGATGGGCTTTTTTCATCGCAGAGATGACGGAAGAACCCATATTCTTGATCAGGGGTGTACCCAGTTCGATAATGTCTACATAGGGAGCCACTTTAGCCGCCAGGGCCAGCGCTTCCTCCGTTGTTAATAAGTCGATCGCGACTTGTAATTTTGCCATATTTGTATTTTTTTAAATGCTACATTGAGTATGCCAGCTGGAAGCATCGTTGCTTTATTCCAGGTTGGCATGTCTTTTCCATAACTCTTCCGCCGGTGTTCCAACCATCTTCCACAGCGTATGAAAGACGGCATCCGTCACCAGCAGGATACCCTGCTCGAACAAGCTGCCGGCATATTGGCTGGAAACAGCGTTTTGAAAATCCTGTTTTTGGGCCGCCGGCAATACGATGACAAACGTCGCCAGTTTCGCCAGCGGGGCCTCACGGGTAGTCGAAAGGGCGATTACCTGCGCACCTGCCGCCACGGCCTTTTCTCCCGCCTTCACAATGCTGCCGGTAGTCCCAGACCCCGAAGCCGCCAGGAGTAGGTCCCCTTTTCCTATCGCCGGGGTAGTAGTTTCACCTGCCACGAATACGGTAAGCCCCAGGTGCATTAGCCGCATAGCGGCTGCCCTTAAGGCCAGGCCCGAACGGCCAGCACCCACTACGAATATCCTGTTCGCGCCTTGTATGGCAAGCACCAGCGCGCTAAGTTCCCGGAATGAAAATTTTTCCCGCAGTTGCCGCTGTTCTTCATAGATCATGTCGAAACTGGACTCCAGGTCCGATGCTATCGTATCTATTGTGTTTGTAAACATAGCACAAAGGTACCGTGCCAGGCCCATCGGGTCTTTACACGATCAGCCTATTCAGGAGGACAATTTGGAAATTTTTTCAATAATCCAGGCAAGCCAGGTTATATGCCTCTATCTTTGCAGATACTATTCTTTTTTATAAAGTAAGAGGAGGTGGATATGACTGAAAAGGAAACGGGCCTTCCGTTGGACAAAACATTGCTCTATATCAGAAATCTCGACGATTGCCCGCCCAGCTATCTATATGACCCTGCCAGAAAGGATTTTTTCGAGGTCCTGTGGCTCCGGAATGAAAAACCCCTGCACCAGGTGCAGGACGACCAAAATGCCGTCAGGGGAGAGTGGATCTATCTTATCCCGCCCTATAGGGTCCACCAGTTGAATAAAGCCGGAAAAAAAGGAATGCTGCTTTCTTTTAAAAGAGAGCTACTGGAAGAAGATAACAAGGAGTTTGCACTGGACGTATTTAAGATATTCAATATCCAGGGCGAATTTTCCAGCATGGGACTGAACAGCGAATCGGCAGGACAGCTGGAAAAAGTCTATTCCCTGCTGGAGGAAGAATATCACAGTGGAAACAGCAGTTTCGCCATTCTTCAATCCCTGCTCAAGGTTTTTCTCCTTCACCTGATACGGATTAAAGAGCACGAATTCACTTCCAGCGATATTAACCATAAGAGGGTATATGAGTTTCTCCTGTTGCTGGAAGCCCATTACCTGGATGTTCGTAATACCGATTTTTATGCCACCAGGTTAGGCATGAGTGCCAAACGGCTTAATCAGATATTGAAGGAAAAATTGAATAAGACCGGTATGCAGCTTATCCACGAGCGCCTGATTCTCGAAGCCAAGAGAAAGATCATTCATAGCGAAGAATCGATCAAGGAGATCGCCTGGTTGCTGGGCTTCAAAGAACGCCCCTACTTCAGCCGCTTCTTTAAGATCCATACGGGACAAACGCCGGAAGAATTTCAAAAACAGGCCAAAACCCATATCGACACCAAATCGAATACATTGGTCTCCTGAATTCCGGAGGAATAGGGTCGCCTTAGCGCGCCAGTGCCTTGCAGGCTTAGCCCGCTTCCTTGCGCAACCTGTTAATCCCATTTTAATGTCCTGTGAAAAATTTGTTATTTCTCTGTGATCTTCTTCAAAACCCTTGATGTATGCAGCCTTTTTACGGTTATTTCATCAACTTCGCCCCTTATTTTGGCAAAAGCAACCAAACGGTCATTATTCCGTAATAGGAAATGAACAATATGAAATATTTCGCGGCGGGCATTCTTCCTTTATTAGTTATTCTTTCCTGTTCCGTCCGGGCCTTGGGCCAGGACCTCTTGTTATCCGGTTCTGTCAGGGATGCCTCCACGCACGAGCCATTGCAGAATGCCAGCATTTACGAAAAAACGAACCATAAGGGGGTCAGGACTGATTCCCTAGGAAGATTTACATTGCCGGCAGGAACAGGTAAGGTCACCCTGGTTGTTTCGATGGTCGGTTACGCGTCCAAAACGATTGTCAAAACGATTTCACCGCTGTCCCAGGACAATCCTGGTCTGACCGTCGAGCTTGTGCCGGAAGTTGGTAAGCTCGATGCAGTCGTAGTCACCAATAAAAGGGCAGGTAAATATCGTAATAAGAATAATCCAGCCGTCGAGCTGATCCGGAAGGTCATCGACCATAAAGAATCGAATAGACCGGAAGGATTCGATTTTGCCACGTATGAAGAATACGACAAGGCGGAAATAAGCCTGCGGAACGTGGATCCCCAAAAGCTGAACAAACGAATGCTCCGTCCCTATCGTTTTATGTTCAACCACCCGGACACCCTGGCAGGAGAGGACACTACTCTGCTATATCCCGTCTACCTGGAAGAAAAGCTATCGCAAAATTATTACCAAAAAAAGCCGGCAAGGACCAAACAGATCGTTGTCGCGGAAAAGCGGGTGGATTATGGTGACCTCGTCGATACGAAAGGGGTTAGCACCTACATGAACACGCTCCTATCAGACATCGATATTTATGATAATAATATCCTGCTTTTCACCAATCAGTTCTTAAGCCCGATATCGAATATGTCCCCGACCTTTTATGAATTTTCCCTGGGAGATACTGTTGTCGATCATGGAGAAAAGCTGGTCCGTTTGAATTTCATTCCCCGTAATCCCGACGACCTTTTGTTCAGAGGAGTGTTATTTATCACGCTGGATGGAACCTATGCGGTTGCAAAGGTATCGATGACGATCAGTAAAAAGGTCAATCTCAATTTCATAAAGAATTTACGTATCCGGCAGGAGTTCGAAAAGGTTTCGGGTGGCCATTATTACCGGGTAAGCTCGGATGCTTCAGCCGATTTTTCCATCTCGGGCAAAGGAAAGGGGTTACATGGACGTAAATTAGTGTCTTACAGTCATCTTGAGATTGGTCAGCCTATCCCGGGTGATATTTTTTCAAGGCCTGGTCCGGCGGAAAGCGCTGCCGATACCTTGTCGAAACCCGATTCCTACTGGAATGAGCACCGGCCTGAACCGCTGAGTGCCGGCGAATCCCGTGTATATGAGAATATCGACAGCTTGCGGCATCTGCGTACTTTCGTCAGGACCAAAGACCTTATAAACCTCCTGGCTGCCGGATATAAGAGTGCCGGACCATTTGAGATAGGTCCGGCCAACACCTTTTACAGCTTTAACCCTGTTGAGGGATTACGATTGGCCTTTGGCGGGAGGAGTACGCCCGCGTTCAGCAAACGTATCTACCTGGATGGCTATGGGGCCTATGGATTCGCCGATCAGCGATGGAAATATAACCTGGGAGTCGCGTACTCCTTTAACAAGCTGTCCGATTATGGCTATCCCCTTCATTATATCAAGGCCAGTTTCATGCATGATCTCCAGATACCCGGTCAGAACCTTCAGTTCGTGCAGTCCAACGGCTTCCTTAGCTCTTTCAAGAGGGGTAATAACGATAAGTACCTGTATAATAATATTTTCAGGATCGACTATACCCATGAACTGCCGGATCATTTTTCCTATGGATTTGGATTCAAATACTGGGCACAGCAGCCTGCCGGGGATATTCAGTATATCCGTACCAAAAATAATTTCGCAGATACCGTCAGAAACATTGTTTCTTCCCAGCTCTCGGCCCGGATCCGCTGGGCGCCACATGAAAAATTCTATCAGGGAAGGGTCTATCGCGTACCCTTTCCAAACCAGTATCCTGTCTTCAGCCTGCAATATGCCGCCGGTATCAAAGGCCTATTCAACGGCCACTTCTCCTACCAGAACATCAGCCTGAACATTTTTAAACGTTTTTATCTTTCCCCCTTCGGATATACGGATATGACCCTGCTCGGATCTTATACAAGCGGGAGACTGCCTTTCCCGTTACTGCAGATAATCCCTGCGAACCAGACCTACGGCTATCAGCCCAACTCTTATAACCTCATGAATTTCCTGGAATTTGTCAGCGATCATTATGTGGGTCTAAATGCCGAACATCACTTCAACGGGTTTATCTTCAACAAGGTTCCATTCCTGAAAAAGCTGAAATGGAGAGAAATTGTTACCGGCAAAATATTATATGGTGGGTTAAGAACGGAAAACAACCCTGCAAACGACCCGTCCCTGCTTAAGTTCCCCGTCACCAACGGCCAGACCAGCACTTTCGCGCTCGGGAATCAGCCTTATATCGAAGGAGGCGTCGGTATCGGCAATATCTTCAAAGTTTTAAGGGTCGATGCTATCGAGCGATTTTCTTATATGGATCATCCGATGGTGCCCCGCTATGGCGTACGCTTCCTGTTCGTATTCGATTATTGAGGGCCATTAGATCAGCCTGAACATCCGGACGTTCCAAGATTAGTTAAGATGATGGTTAAAATATGAGTCGATATTTCCTGCTTGCGGAATAGTGAGGAAAGCACTGGGAACTGTGGAATTAAGATAAGATAGCTTTTCTACATATCGGTTCGAATCATTTATCCATTAGCAAAAAAACAGTTGTCCCGGGGGGCGGGGCAACTGTGGCAGGAGTCGCAGCTAAGATTTGGTAAATTCCTGGTAAACATCCATATCACCATCTCCAGACACCCTGACGATTTTTGTATTTTTCGCGTCTTCCAGGTGTATTAAATAAACCAGGTGGTCGGGTATCTCTGCTATCTCAATAACGGTGATGGTGAAATCGTAATAGGTGCTCTTTACGATGGCGCGGATGTCACGGGGAAGTTTGTTTTCACTACAGTATTTTAAAGATCCCGTCCAGTGACCTTTTTTATCATAATAGGCCCGATTTAAGAACCCATCCTGGGTGAAGTATGAGATGAAACCACTTTTTAGGGTATACCATTTTTCGTCTTTGACGCCGGAAAATCTGCTTCTGAAATCTTTGATTGCTTTTAAGCTGATCGTGTTCACGTCGGCTGCATTATCGGCAGACGAACTATATGAGGAAGCTGCCGCCTTAACTGGCTTGTTATTGCTCTGAGTGCTTGCCAGGTCGTTTTGGTTTCTGATGTCCTGGGAAAATAGACGGCCAGGGAGTATTGCCGCCGATACGCAACCGACAACAAGTACAAGAATTGATTTTTTCATTTTTGAAACGATTAAAAGTTAATATAATTGGTGACAGAACATTTAGAGGGCTTGCTAATCATTTGAGCTATTCCGGAATGCATGTCGAAATATGAGTCGTGATGTAAAAACCGGAGGGAAACAGAAATTATTGGATTGGAGACAATTTTTATCTATATTGGATGAAACCTGCCAACTGTACATGGACTTCACCAATTCCTTCAGTGACCCTGATCGTCAAATAATTGAGTATCTCTTACAAAATAATTTGAATAAAAGAAGAGGTGAGGAAATTTTATTTAACAGATATGCTTATTTCATCCGGCAAGGCATGAGTAAACATGGTTTATCGGAAGAAGAAGCCTTCAATGCCTATTCTGATGGCGTTCTGGCTGTCATTGAAAGAATTTCTAATGGAATGTTTCAAGGTCGTTCCTCCCTGAAGACTTACATCTACCAGATTTTTCATAACAAATGTGTTGACCTCCTACGCAAGAATGCGGCTGATAAAAATATTGTTAACAGGACGGAGTCGATTAGCGAAAGGCTATCGCATCTATCCGACAAGGCCCGTTCAGTCGTGCAAATATTAATAGACAAGGCAGATTGGAACCTGCTCAAAGAAAAACTAAACCAATTAGGCGACGACTGCAGGAAAATGCTGTTGCTTTGGGCGGATAGCTATAGTGACAGGGAGATTGCGACCCTGATGGAATATAAGACAGCCGATGTGGTAAAGACAAGCAGGCTGAGGTGCCTGGGAAAATTAAAAAGATTATACAATACAGCATAAAATAAAAATGGACAGCCTGGAATATATCGACGGTTATTTTAACGGAGAATTTTCCCCGGAAGAAACCAGGCAGTTTGAGAAAAGGATTCAGGACGACCCTATGTTTGCAGAAAAAGTGGCATTTCACGTAAGCGCTTATATTGCCTTTAAAGAGGAGCATGCCGTGGAAAGGAAAAGGAGATTCCGGGAAATGTACCGGCAAACGATCTCACAAGCAAAAGCCAGGCGGGCGGAGGTCAGAAGGTTCCTGTCTGCCATTGCTGCTGCTGCGCTTTTTGCAGGAATTGCCCTCTGCTGGTACCTGTTCTTCAATCCAGTGGCTGCACCGAGGTTAGCAGATCAATATATACGGCAAAACCTGGATTTGTTGAGTGTAAAGATGGGTACAGTGGATAGCATGCAAACCGGCCTTACTCTATACAACGAAGGGAAATTCCCGGAAGCATTGCAACAATTCGAAACTATTCTCCGGGCTGACTCATCAAATTCGACTGCTATGCTCAATGCGGGGATAACTTCCCTGAGAATGCAGGATTTCGACAAAGCCCTTGATTTTTTCAAAAAACTGGAAGTTCGTACCGACCCCCACTTAAATCCGGCCCTTTTTTACGGAGCCCTCACACTAATGAAACGCAATCATGCCGGCGACCCCACCCTTGCGAAGCAATTTCTGCGGAAAATTGTGCAAAAGGATCTGAACAAAAAGGAAGAAGCACTGGAATTACTTAGGGAATTGTAATTCTATCCTCAGAATAGCTATTTCATTGTGAACCAAGAGTTGAATGGCTCGAATCTTGTGATCGCGCTCTATAATTTAATCCCGCAGTTGTACCACAGGTTACGTCAATGGTAACCCCGGTTATTTTGCCAGACATATCCGATGCCAGGAATACTGCTGCATTGGCTATATCAGCCATTAAGGGTAGCTTTTTCAGCATCGTATCTCCCTCCATCTTTCGTATGATAGATTCCATGCCTGCAGGATCACTGTCGATCGCTTCCTTAAATACTTTTGAATCCGGGGAACCACCGGACCGGATATTTACTACACGTATGCCATATACGCCTAACTCTGAAGCAAGGTTCCTCGACAAGCTTTCTACGGCGCAACATGCTGGCGCAAACCCACCCGTAAAAGGATAACCTATTCCTCCGGGCGTTGCTGTAAGGGATAAAATGATTCCTGAACCTTGCTTCATCATTACCTTGCCAGCAGCTTTTGCAGTTAAAAACCGGGTTTGCATGGTCAAAGTTATCGGGCGTATAAAATCATCCATCGGGATATCGACCAAAGGGATATTTTGTATAACGTCAATGCCGACAGCATTAAATGATATATGTACTGTGCCCGCTGATTGTACAACGGCATCCATATGACTGTTGATTGCCTTTTCATCTAATGCGTCTACTTGCGCCACCTCCGCACTGCCACCGGCAAAAAGAATTGCATCTGCTACTTTTCGGACGGAGCTAAGATTTCGGCCGGTTAAAAATACATGGGCACCGGCACCCGCGAGTGCTTTGGCGACGGCTCCGCCCATAGAACCACCGGCGCCATATATAATTGCATTTCTGTTTTGAAGTATCATGACATTTGATTCGATTTATTGAAGTAGTATGTTATAAATCTAAGAAAATATTTAATATACCCACTATTGTTTCCAATGCAGGCCGACCCGGTCGGAGAGGAAATAGCACTTCTGCAAGTACTTGTTTATGCTCATCGCTGCCAGGCTTGCTGTCGCTAATATTCCGGGCCACTCACTTTTAAGGTTTTTAAAGAGATTTATCCTGAAATCCATTTTGATTTTCAATTTTTTAGAAGCTAATCATTAAACTTAATTTTTATTAACGAGCTTATAATGAAGTGAATCAGCCTTAACCATTTCCCAATGTTCGTTTAACAGTAGTTTCCAGCCCTTTCCCTCAATGACCCGACCGTTTATGTTTATACTTTCGCTTGCCGGTAAAGTAATTACTTTCCAGTCTTTCATGAGCACGCCAGGGGCTGATACAGTCAGTTGCCCCCAGGTATCTTTAATTTCCGCTGTCGGATAAACAGTTCCATATTCACCCAGATCAAACAAGATACTAGGATTAAAGCCAATACCCATTTTTATCAATGTGATGGTTAAAACCGGTTTTCGTGTAAAAAGGGCGGTATATTCTTTTACGGTTTGCAGGCGTTTTTCCTCTTTTAACTTTTCCGACCTGATAATGGCATCACCATTGTATTTCTTTTCCAGCCTGGCTACTGCCTCGCTCACCGGATGTACTGGCAAATTGATATGATACGATTTTGAAATCAATACCGGGAAATCCGAATTCGAATCGACCTTTAGCGTCCAGCCGGGAGATTTCTCATATAGTAAATAACCATAAACAGGGCCGGTAGAATAAGCAGAGGACCGGATCAATGATTTACGTTCTCCGGTGCTGTCAATTTGATGACACAGATACTGCCGGATGCTATCCCGCTGTCTGCCAAGCATTACCCCGGTATATTGTGCAAGACCTTCATGCATTTCTAAAATCCTTTCATTTTTAAAGGTATTTGGGAAAAGCTCGCGCCTTTTTTCCCGGAAGAGTAGTGCATTGGTTAGATCTGTACCACGCTGGCTAACAGGTTTGTTTAAGGCGGCTTTTAAAGCCTGTAACTCCAGCAAAAAATAAATTCTCCCGTATAGGCTACTTAGATGGTCGGCTGTGGGGCTACGCTCAGGCAGCCCAAGTTTCTCCTGGATCCGATGAAATGATTCATGGAGCACCAGTTCTAAACGATCATCATGATCTGTGGGTAAAGGCCATAATATAATGGACCACCTTCGCCCCTGCCAGAGGATGGACGTATTAGCGATTATTACCTCTGTTGGCAACACGCCTTTATAAATACCTCCATCAGGCTTCAATATTCCGGCGCTATCCGGCATATTTCCATAGGTAACTCTGGACTGAGGGTCTACAAACAGCATGGGTCCATAGATTTTTTCATTCCAGATCCGCTGATTTTGGCTGGCGGCCTCGGCTTCTTTGAAATAAGATGCAGCCATCTGGCTGGCAGTATCAATGGTTTGGGCCTGGCAGGTAAAAGCAGACCAGCAGACCAATACCGTTATTATTCTTTTCATACCCTTTTTTTAGCAAGGATCGGGTGTATTGCTGATACACCTAATGAGAATTATATCAAGTGTATGAAATTTTATATCAATGACACGGGAGAAAGAAAAAAAATCACCAATTTTAGGGGGTTTTACATAAATTAGTCAATGCGTAAGTTTCTCCTCCATTCCTTTTTCTGGATTGTTTTCTTCCTGATGTGGAACCGGCTCGTTAACTTCTATATCAGTAATAATCGGAACAGGATTTACTTTTCCGTATTGGATGTCACCCTGATTGTTTTCGCCTTCTATATCATTTATTTATACATCATGCCTGATTATCTCAGGCGCAAGAAAATAGGAACGCTGATCCTGCTATCCGCTCTGCTAACTATTCTGTTAGCTGGAATTTACTCCTGGATCATGGGGGAATTTTTACATCATGGCCTGGTACCCATTCATTTTAATTTTTCATGGGACTATACGGACATGCAATACAATCGTTTCTTCATCGCCTTAATAGGTGTTCTTGCCGGTTGCTTTGTAAAACTGGCTGTGGACAGACTCGAAGTGGGGCGAAGAATGGAAATTATGGAGAAAGAAAAATCAATGGCAGAACTGACCTACCTGAAAGCTCAGATTAATCCTCATTTTCTGTTTAACTCCCTGAATAGCTTGTATGCACAATTGGAGCTCAATCCGGAAGGGGCAAAAGGAACATTGGTATCTCTTGCAGACTTATTGCGCTATCAGCTATATGAATGCAATACTGATTTTATTCCAATAGCTAAAGAACTCGCCTACCTTGAAAACTACTTTAACCTGCAAAAAATCCGCAGCGATAACTGTAGCGCAAATCTATTAATTGGAGGGGATCATGAAAATTTACGTATTGCTCCGTTTTTGCTCATACCATTCGTTGAGAACGCATTTAAGTATGTTTCTGATTATGATGATCAGGAAAACTTTATAAAAGCCAGAATTGATTTTGTTAATAGTGAACTGAATTTTTATTGCATTAATACTTTTGATGTTAAGAGTCATCAGCAAACTGGTAATACGAATAAAGGCATTGGATTAATAAATGTAAAGAAACGCCTGGAATTAATTTACGGCAATAAGTTCAAATTAAAAGAAGGGATTAATAATGGATCATATTATGTGACACTAACTCTAAATTTAAAGTGATGCTTAACTGTTTAATCGTAGATGATGAGCCGCTTGCCCGGAGGCAAATTGAAACTTATGTTGGAAGAATACCGTTTCTCAAATTAGTTGGTACTGCACGTAATCCCACCATCGCCAAAGGAATTTTGCAAACCGAATTGGTTGACCTGATCTTCCTGGATATTCAAATGCCCCAAATGAGCGGTATCGATTTTTTAAAAAGTAACGATATTTTTCAGCAGGTTATATTTATAACTGCTTTCCCGGAATACGCTATTGAAGGTTTTGAACTGGAGGTTACAGATTATTTAATGAAACCTGTAACATTTGAACGTTTCTTAAAGGGAAGTAAAAAAGCACTTGCAAGGGTTAGTGGTTCCCAAACGATAAAGTTAATCAGTGATAAGCCCAATTTTTTATATGTAAAATGTAATCAGCGCTTTGAAAAAACCTGGATTGATGATATTTTATACATAGAATCCATGCTGAATTATATTAATATCATTACGAAAAACAGAAAGCTCACTGTTTATTCGAGCCTCAAAGCAATTGAAAGTAGTCTTCCTCAAGATAAATTTTTAAGAATTCATAAGTCGTACATGGTAGCAATAAATCATATAAATGCTATCGACAGGCATCAAATACATGTTGCAGGACATAAGCTACCTGTAAGCCGATCAAATAAGCAAGCAGTGCTTCAGATTGCTTTAAACTTAGGTTTGAATACAATATGTCCCTAAATAATTACCTTTAGAGAGGGTCAATGCTAGATTTCAATTGATTGGGCTATCGTTTCCCCGAAGTGGAGCGGACCATATCTTTCAAATTACGAATTCTTCCGTCCATTGTAATATATTCACCTTCTTTTAATTGTAAATTCTGACCACTGGAAGCGTCTATTGATCCGTTCGGGTGTATGGTCGTTTGATTGACCAAAGTAACATCCTTTTTGATCAGCTTTCTGTGGCCTCTGTTTACCTCAATCAATTTTCCTTTCTTCATCATGATATAAACCCGTGGAGAATGACTCCGCGTTTTACTTTTTTGCTGAGCAAAAACGGCCAAAGAAAATGTAGAAATTGTAAATAAAAGAACAAATTTTTTCATACTGGTAATATTAGGGTACTGGATAATGCATTGCCTTCCTTACGAAAGCGTTTTAATGTATCAGTGAATAGGGGTATATAAGTTCTTTACTAGGATGCAAGAACGGTTATGCGAGCGGGTATATTATCCCGAAAGCAAATTTTATTTTTTCATTTCTGAGGTAATCCCTTAGTGGTATGACTGAGTGTTCATTGGGCTTATGCAGGTTTGTTTTTCGACCTGATTGGCGCTACCTATTCGATCATTTTAAACGGTGGCAACCAGCATTTAAAAAATAAATAGGCAGGGAGAATATGGATTGGACTTTAATTAGTTTTCCCGGCACTGGTTTTATCTCCTTTCATCGGTTTACTCTCGCCGGCAAACCCGAACAAACACCGTTCCTTTATCATGGCCGCCACCTCGGCTGGCACATACTCCTCCCACCCTTCCACCCCCTGTTTGATCAGCTGCAAGACCTTATCCGTTTGGATCTGAAGATTACTCTCTTTATAATCCCTGATATCTTCGATTTTGTTATTGGAGATCAGATAACGGTATAGGTCTACCAGGTGTGAAGGCGGATTAAACTGCAGAGAATTGTAGATGATCCCATTTCGTAAAGTAGGGTAAATGAAAAGCTTTACTTTCCGGCTGAACAGGGTTGCAAACGATTCCAAAATGCCGCCGGGCAGATCCTGGTAATGTTCCTCGGAAAAAATATATTCGAGGTTGGGATAGCCCATAACCACACCCATTTTAAGTTTGGTGATCTTTGATAAATAAGCCACCAGCTTATAATACTCATGAAAATCGGAGATTAGGACCGGTTGCCCCAGCGCACAAAGAATATCCACCCGGTCGAGGAAATCCTTTTCATCGATCTCGGCGGTCGGGTCCGCATCCCTTTCCTTTAGTGCCTGTAAAGTCAGCTCCGTAACTACTACGACATTATCCTTATCTACATCAGGCTCCTGCATAAATTGTTTAACGCCCGTGTTCAGCATATCCATGTGCACATTGATGACGGGTCGGAAACGACCACGTACCACTACGATATGCTTCTTGTACAGAACCTCGGAAGGCTGCATATTCTTGCCGTCCGGGCCAAACAACGCCGCATCCGAAAAACCATATCTCACAAGTTGCAAACTCATCAGCCTGTTATCTATTTTGCTGAAATCAGGGCCTTCAAAACGGATCATGTCTATCTGGATGGCGTCCATAGACAAATTGTCCATCAGGGACAGCAAAAAGATATTGGGGTTCGTATGATAGTAGAAGCAGGCGTAGATCAGGTTTACGCCAAGGACACCGACGGCATTCTGCTGTAAGACATTATCATTATCCAATAATTTCACATGGATTACTACGTCATTGAATTCTCCGTCCGGTTCCAGCTGAAAACGAACGCCCATCCAGCCATGCCCTTCATTTGTCTTGTGATAATTAAGGGCCGTAATGGTATCGGAAAAAGCGAAAAATGTCGTTTTATCGCCACGCTTTTCGGCAAGACGTTCGATCAGGAGCCCATATTCCTTTTCCAGCATCGATATCAGCCGGGCCTCGCTTACATAACGCCGACCTTTTTGTGCGCCATAGATGGCGTCAGAAAAGGTCATATCGTATGCGGACATGGTTTTGGCGATAGTGCCTGAAGAGGCGCCTGCCTTGAAAAAATTGGCGGCAACATCCTGGCCGGCGCCAATCTCTGCGAATGAGCCGTAAATTTGAGGATCGAGGTTAATGGCAAGCGCTTTTTGTTTGATTCCTAAGTCCTTATTGTGGATGACACTCATACAATTTGTCATTTATATGTACCGCCTGCATAATTAACTCTGGTTGTCAGCAGAAGAGATGCATAAATATACGATTTTTTAGTACAAGTGTCTTCAAGGGAATGGTATGCAGAAGGTTAAATGGACTATCTTAGCAGGACTTTTTTAACTCAAGTGGTAGTCCGCTATGTTCCCCTGGAAATCCATTATACAAATAGAAAAAGACTGCGACTGTCCCATTTACCTGCAGATCGCCAACGCGATGGCCCAGGAAATAAAAAGGGGCCGTATCGGGCCTGGAATAAAATTACCCGGCACCCGGCTCCTGTCGGAGACGCTGACGATACATCGCAAAACGGTCGTACGCGCCTATGAAGAGCTGGAAGCACAGGGATGGATTGAAATGCGGCCCTCACAAGGTACTTTTACCAGCCGGGAGCTACCGGAAGCCAATCCCCGCAAACTGAACGACAAGCAGGAGAGGCCGAACTCTTTCCCTTCCGAAACGGGTTATCCCGTCCGCGTCAATACCCTGATCCGAACGCCGACGCCTCCGCTTCGCCACATTCCCGGTTTCCATGACGGGCCCGATACACGCCTGATGCCCATCTCCGAACTTGCCAAAGCCTACCGGAGCGTCCTGTCGAAGAAAGTCAACCTGCGATATACTTCCTATGTCGAAACAGCCGGCGTTGAAAAATTCAGGAAGATCTTGTCGGATCACCTGAATGCGAGCCGGGGCCTTCGAACGACCTATGAGAATATCATGGTTACACGGGGAAGCACGATGGGCCTTTACCTGATAATAGGCGCCCTTTTTCAAAAAGGGGATATCGTCATAGTTGGAGATACTAATTATTACTATGGAGACCATGCGTTCCTGAATGCCGGTATCCGGTTGAAAAGGGTCAGGGTCGACGAATATGGGATTGATGTGGACGCGATCGAAAAGATAAGCCGTAGCAAAAAGATCCGTGCAGTATATATCACCTCTCACCATCATTACCCGACTACGGTCACTCTCACCGCCTCCCGGAGGATGAAGCTCCTCTGCCTGGCCGAACAATTCGGATTCGTTATAATAGAGGACGATTACGACTATGATTTCCATTATTGCAGTAGCCCTATCCTCCCCCTGGTGAGCGCCGATAACAGGGGCATGGTAGTTTATATTGGCACACTGAGCAAGACTATTTCCCCGGCTATCCGGGTAGGCTACGTAATAGCCCCGGTCAATCTTATATTAGAACTGACCAGGTTAAGGCAAGTGGTGGATTCACAAGGGGACCCTCTCATGGAATTGGCCCTTGCAGACATGTTCCAGGACGGGAGCATCAAAAGACATATGAAAAAGGCGCTCCAGGAATATCACCGGCGCAGAGACTTCGTCTGCTCTGCCCTCTCCCAACAACTCGCCGGGAAGATCGATTTTACAATTCCGGATGGAGGGCTCGCCATCTGGGCTAAGTTCCACCCCTCCATTCCCCTGCCGCCCCTCACGCAAAAACTGAAAGAGAAAGGGATCATCTTGTCCAACGGTTTGATTCATAATACCTCGTCATTCTCCCTGAACGCTACCCGGATAGGCTTCGGATGGATGACGGAAAAAGAATCGGAGAAAGCCCTCGACATCCTTATCTCCACCATACGATCGATGGCATAATTAGTACCCCCTTCTTCAAACCGGACTACCTGCTATCTTAAAACCGGTCACTAAAATAGTCCAATACTTTTATAATTTCGAGGAGTAAACATTCATCCATAAAAAAGAAATTATGAAAAAGATTTTTCTGGCAAGCCTTTCCATCCTGCTTGCCTTCCTGGCTAATGAACCTAATAAAGCCTTCGCCGAAGCTCACCCCGCCGTACCAGGATCTTTTCCCGCCGTCAGCGAACCCAAACTGGCCGTCAGCGAAAAATTGCTGCAGGAATTCCACGAAAGCTTTCCGAATGCCGAACGGATAAATTGGTATGAGTCGGACAATAGATACATCGTTAGTTTTGTGGAACGGGGGATCCTTAACCGGATCACCTATAAAAAAAACGGCAGCTTTATCAGTTCGTTCCGTTACTATGGAGAACGCGATTTACCTTATTACCTGATCAACAGCTTGAAAAAGAGATATCCCGGTCAAAAAATTTTCGGGGTAACCGAGATCACCACGATTTCCGAGATCGCTTATTTCGTAAAACTGGAGGGGCCGAAGTATTGGATAACGGTCAGCCTGAATAGTGAAGGCGATTGTTCCGTCGTAGAAAGTTATCGGTACGCCTTATAAAAGTAAAACTGTAAACATATTCAAAGCGGCTTTGGCGGAAGAATAGCCTAACAGAGTTCTCCTGGCATTGATATGGTTGTCTTTTTCATTGTATTTAGGGTAGTCATTTTATTTGCCTGGTCCGGCCTGTCTTCTCCTTGAGGATCAAGACCGGTTTCAGCGAATTCGCTAATATTCCATGCAGTATATTTTGGTGTGTCAGATTATATAGAAAGCTGTGCTTGCCAGGTAAAGCAACGATCAATTGCACCTTCTTATCGTCTGCGAATCTCAGGACTCCCTGAAGAATATCTCTATCCTCCAAATTATATAATTGATAATCAAAATCTTTAAGCTGATGACTTAAAATTTCTTTTGTTTCGGGAGAAGGTTCACCTGGCAGGTTGTTCCTGTGCGTCCCATCAACGTTTAACAATAATAGTTTGGGATGGCGCCACAGGCTTATGTTTTCCAGGCGCTGCAAAGAGTCGATGTTGACTAAGGATTTAAGCTCACAGGCCACCAGGGCCTCTGTAATCGGCCGATAGCTACTTTTTGGCGGAACAATGAGTACCGGTACAGGGATCACTTTTGTAAGTTCGATGATTTGACGACCTATAATACTATCTTCCGTTATGTCATAACTGTTGCTTCCGATAATAACCAGGCAAGGGTCAGCTTTTACGACTTGTTCCAGAACCGAACGCACTAATGGGAATTCGCTTATGACAATCCTGACTATGATATCCGGATCCAGTTTTTTTAATAACTGCAATTTCAACTCTTCAAATTGTTGCATAAGCATCTTTTTCCTGCTTTGAATATCTTCTGCACTTACCTGGATCAAATCAGGTGTGGGAATGATCTGTTCAAACAGGGGAACATACAAATTGGCAATAAGAACTATCTCATTGAGTTCCAGGTCATTGGAAAGATCAACAGAATAGGCGACCGCGTTATTCGAGGACGCTGAAAAATCGACAGGGACCAGCAATGTTTTCATGATTATTCCTCCTTCGTTAGTTTCATATTTGACAAAAGACGATCCAGTGATAATGGCCCGGATCCAATTACAAGAAAAAGGAGCAGTAAAGCAAGCACCAAAATTGACAGCCAAAGCTCGGAATTAACATAGGGAGATGTAATATTCACAAAAAATACGGCTGCAAAAACAATCGGCAATTGCAATAATGCCCACAGTCTTGTATAAAGACCCAAAAAAATAAGCCCCCCTCCCAACACATGCATATAGGTTACATAATATATAAGCGCTGTAATGATTTCAGGCGATTGCCTGATGGCTCTGTTTTCAATGATCAGGTATCGGAGATAAGCTGCATTGTTTAAGAAAATAACTCCTTTAACAACTAAAAATAGTCCAAGGACCATACGAAGGAGATCCAGAATTTTAGGGTGATGCCGATCCCCCCAGTTGCTGATTTTATGAGTGACATTCATAATATTAAATTTAAAATTGATAAATAGTAAAATATTATACGGTCAAATGTTTAACTATATGGGGTAAAAATTATTTTCCATTGGCTATATTTCCACTCACAATTAATAATAATCCGGTTATTTCCTTTAACTTTTCATCAGGCAGATTACCCTTAATAAGAGTATAGATCTCATTGATCATGGGAGTAAATTTCTTTTTATATTCCTTTCCCCGACTTGTCAGCGAAATAATTTTATTCCTTCTGTCAATGGGATCTTCCGAGCGCGTTACCAATTTTATTTTGACCAGGTTATCAATAAGCGGTGTAAGGCTTGCTTTGTTCTTTTGAACTGTATTGGCGACTTCCTGCTGATTAACCTGGTTTTTTTTCCACAATACGATCAATACCTGGAGCATTTCATAAGTTATTTCCCGATCATGCCATTCCCTTATTTTTTGTTGAGCAACCTGTTTGATAGCCTGCCTTACATTAATCAAGGCATCCACAAACCCGAGGACGGTATCATATTTGTTTTGTTTCCTTGTCATTTCTTATACAAAGTTAGGCGTTTAATGGTTAAAACTTTAACTAAATTTTAAAATGCCCGCCAGGGGACTATGATAGGAAAATACCATATAAACAATTGACTATTAATTGCTATATATGTAAGAATATAGATACGAAAACGTTACTGTTTTGGGAAATATTTCCTATTTTTTGTGATTTTTTAACCCCATCCCCTACTAATTAGAAGTAGCCCCTTTTTCAATGCCTGATAAAAAAGAGTTTATAGAGATCATAAAAGAAAACGACGGTCTTATTTATAAGGTCGCCAAAGTATATGCCAATAACAAAGAAGATGAGCAGGATTTATACCAGGACATCGTTTACCAGCTCTGGAAATCTTTTGATTCTTTTAGAAATGATTCTAAAATAAGCACCTGGATGTATCGTATAGCGTTGAATACGTCTATTGCTTTTTTACACAAAGAGAAAAGAAAAGGGAACCACATACCCATCAATGAAGGCCTGATAAACACAACGGACCCGAACGAACCTTGGAAAGAAGAACGGGTTGAAGCTTTATATGCTGTCATAAAAGGGCTCAATACGATCGAAAAAGGGATTATACTTCTTTACCTGGAAGGGAAATCCTATGATGAAATAGCGGCTATAACCGGTTTTACGACTACCAATATAGGCACCCGCCTGGGTAGGATCCGACAAAAAATAACGACTCAAATTAAAAAATAAACATAGTATGGAACTGGAAGAAATGAAGACTCTATGGGGAGAAATGTCCGCAGAGCTTGAAAAACAAAAAACAATAACGGATTCAATAATTATTAAAATGACACAAACAAGTTTCAGAAACAAGATGAATAGAATATGGATCCCTGAAATACTGGGCTCATTGGTTTGCTTTGCGGAGATCCTGTATATCCTTATCAACCTCCAAAAACTGACCCCCTGGTATCTCCTGGCTTGCGGGATCAGTGCTGTCGTGACCCTGTCTTTATTGATCCTTCTGTCTGTAAAGGCCATTCAGAAGATCCGCTCTGTTAATATTTCAAAAATAAATTACAAACAATCCTTGTTGGAATATGCAGCAGGCAAAAGGCAATTTGTGCTCGTTCAAAAGATAAATTTTTATTTGTCATCCATCCTCCTGGTGGTCACCCTGCCTGTCATGGGACAGCTTATGGGAGGAAAAGACCTGTTTAAAATTTCCAGCTTCTGGATCTGGTATGCCGTGTTATTCCTCTTCTTTTACCCCCTTTCCCGATGGTTGTTTAAATACTATCTTAAAGTGACCACAGACGCAGAGAAAATTTTGGGAGAATTAGAGGGCTGACCCTCACACATGCACTTTCCCGAGGAGATAGATTTCCATTCCATCCCCCCACCCGGCGCCATGATCGCTAACCGCTCTTTTTATGCGATCCGGATGAATGGAATGCTCTCCATAGCAAAGCAGCGAAAGGATGCTGGCTGGGCGAAGATGCCAGCTGGCCCAGGCAAGCGGGGTGTCTCCATTCATATCTTTCCTGGTTTTGTCGGCGCCAGCTTTTAAAAGCAACCCGATACCATCGGCATCGCCAAATGCAGCCGCACGATGTAGCGGAGTTTCCTGCCTGGTAAAGACATCTCTCATGAACCCTCCCGTTGGCTGATTCGGTCTCGTTTGGCTATTGGGGTTTGCTCCATAAGACAGAAGAAGCTCCAAAATCATATTGTAGACGGGTCTGTTGGCTTTACACAAAGCCGCATGCAAGGCCGTTTCACCCGAATCCGGCAATTCGTAATTGACATCGGCGCCTTGTTCAAGCAGGAACTGGCATAACTGCCAATGCCCGTGAAAGACGGCGCCATTCAGGTCATAGTTATTACCTAAGTCGGTCAAAAAGGCGCCGTTTGCGATAAGATGTTTTATAGCGCTCACATCGCCGTAGTAAGCGCACCATTGAATCAGAGATACCCCGTTTTTATCGGAGGACCGGGCGTCATGACCTTGTTGGATATACTCAAATACCAGGTCTGTGCGTCCATCTGTTATTTTATCAATCATATGCTACTTTTTTAATGTTTACAGCATCAACACCGCTCCTTTTTACAGCCAGATCCGGCAGTAACTACGCGAGCCCCGGACGCAGCAAGAGCCGTAACGCAATATTAAATGCATCCGCCTTATCGCCCAGTGATTGAAAAAAATCCGCATCGAAATTTTCAATGATCTTTACGGCCTTCCTGGTGACTTTTAAACCGTTCGCAGTAAGCAGCACAATTTTGGCCCTGGTATCGGTTTCATGCTCCCGCCTTTCGACCAGCCCTTTCTTTTGTAAAGTCCTGATGACGGTGGAGGTTGTCATTGGATCGATCTGACTATGCTGCGACAGGTCGATTTGCGTAACACTTTTCTTTTGCCCCGAGAGCCACAGCAAACTGGCCAGCAGAACAAACTGCGGGTGCGTGATTTCAATCGTATCCAGGGCTTTTTTGATACCCCTTTGCCAAAGAGTAGTTACCTGCCATAACAGAAAGCCTGAACTATCCTCCGCTTCTTTTATACTAAAATTGGGATTCGGTTTTGCCATGCGTACGTTTTAAAGTTTTGATAGCTTACCGGCCGCTTCAATTTGTCTTGGTATGTCAACAGGTAAAGCGTTTACAATGTTCTGCGCTACCAATTTAATCCAAAGAAAAGCCAGCAGTCCTTTCACTGAAATAGTATTGGTGATCTTAAGACCCTCAGGCGTTTCTTCAAAGGTATGATTATCATACATTTTAGCTAATGGAAATGCCGTAACATCGAGAAAACTATGATTCTCTGTCATTTCAAGTAAGGTGACTTTTACGGCCGGGCCGCCCTTTGGCTTTAATGTAAAACGGTTTCCCTTTTCAAAAGGCCCTTCCAGCCTGGCATATTCAATGCCTTCATCCCAGGTATGCCAATGGTTTACATCCGTAAATAATTTCCACATCTGTTCTTTGCTGACCTCCTTTGTAAGGATAGAATAAGATTTTGTCCACATAGTATTTTATTGTATGTACTAATATAATAAGCATACTTAGTATATGCAAATTTATTATACCGGTAAATTTTGTAATATTGGAAATTATTTTAACCACTTTTCAATAACGAATCGCCTTTCTTAAATCGAGCATCATGCGTAACACATTGCTTCCCGGGGCCCTGGCCCTGCTCTCCACATTTTTCCTGGGATCATGCGTGGGAGGCCCCCATGAATATTATTATTCGACCCCGGTGTACATCGGGCCTGGCGTGGGGCTGGGAACCATTATCGCCGTAGTGGTCTCCTGGAGCAGGAACAAATCCATCTTATGGGCGATCATACATGGCATACTGGGTTGGCTGTATGTCATCTATGCCATCCTTGTTCCCAAAAGATAATACTTCCGGTCTATTTCATTTCTTTTTCGAAGCATACGCTATTTTCGATGCCGGCATATTGCCCGTAGTTAGGAATGACCTTGTATCCGTTCTTCCTGTAAAGTTCGATGGCTTCCGGCTGCCTTTTCCCGGTTTCCAGGACGCACTTCCCGTAGGACAACTCAGCCGCCCATCTTTCCAATTCCGCCAAAACCTGGCTGGCAATGCCTTTTCCCCTGCTGTCGGGCGATGTATACATTCGTTTAACTTCCATGCTGTCCGGGCTATATTCTTTTATAGCGCCACAGCCTATTGGTTTACTGTTTTCGTACGCCACCACTGCGTACCTGATTTTATCAATTTTATTGAATTGGCTATAAAATGAATGGTCATTCCCGTCTCTTTCGGCTAAATCGGCGTCGAGGCGCTTCACGAGCCCGATAAAATCCGGGTTGTCTGAGTTGGTTCTTATTATTTTGATCATCGCATGAAAGTCATTTTACCGGCCAGTGAAAACAGATCTGATAACCATCCGGATCTTTGAACCCTAAGGGAGCGATCCCCTCGATCCCGCTTTTATTTATCTCCGTTGCCTGATTCATATTGGTTCTAAACTTACAAATTGCTTTATATCCTTCCAAAAAAATCAAAGCGCTCGTTGCCCGGAGGGTTCCGGTAACAACGAGCGCTCAGCGTGCCGGGCCCTGCTGACCCGGAAAAAGTATCTTAATAGTCCATTCCCATGCCCGGAGATCCGGTGGGGAGAGCCTGCGCTTCTTCCTTTGGCTTGTCCGATATCACACATTCGGTGGTCAGTAACATGCCTGCAATGGAAGCCGCATTTTCCAGGGCGATCCGGGTAACCTTGGTAGGATCGATAACGCCTGCCTTCAATAACCCTTCATATACCTCCGTACGGGCATTAAAGCCAAAGTCGCTTTTCCCTTCCTTCACCTTTTGTACGACAATGCTGCCGTCGATGCCGCAGTTGATTACAATCTGGCGTAGCGGTTCCTCGATAGCACGTTTTACGATGGCTATGCCGGTAGTCTCATCGGGATTATCCCCCTTCTGACCCTCCAGGGATTCAACGGCCCGGATATAGGCTACGCCTCCCCCGGGAACGATGCCTTCTTCTATGGCTGCCCGGGTAGCGTGCAGGGCGTCTTCGACCCGGTCTTTTTTCTCCTTCATCTCCACTTCGGTAGCGGCGCCCACATAGAGAACGGCGACGCCGCCGCTGAGCTTGGCAAGACGTTCCTGCAGTTTCTCTTTATCATAGTCGGAGGTGCTGGCCGCGATCTGTGCCTTGATCTGGTTTACACGGGCCGTAATGTCTTCCTTTTTACCCTTGCCGCCCACGATAGTGGTATTGTCTTTGTCAATGCTGACGGTATTGGCGGTCCCCAGGTAACTGAGGTCTGCATTCTCCAGCTTATATCCCTGTTCCTCGCTGATGACGGTGCCTCCCGTCAGGATGGCAATGTCCTGCAGCATTTCCTTTCTCCTGTCTCCAAATCCGGGGGCTTTCACCGCCGCCACCTTAAGGGTGCCCCGCAGCTTGTTGACGACCAGGGCAGCAAGGGCCTCCCCGTCCAGGTCTTCAGCGATAATAAACAGGGGCCGGCCGCTCTGTGCCGACTTTTCCAGCAAGGGCAGTATGTCTTTCATCACGGAGATCTTTTTGTCGTGGATCAGTATGTAAGGGTTCTCCAGCTCCACATCCATCTTTTCGGCATTGGTGATAAAATAAGGCGAGATATATCCCCGGTCGAATTCCATGCCTTCAACGACCTCGACGGTCGTATCGGTGCCTTTTGCCTCCTCCACGGTAATCACTCCTTCCTTACCGACCTTGCCGAATGCTTCGGCAATGAGCTTCCCGATATTTTCGTCGTTGTTGGCCGATATGGTAGCTATCTGCCGGATCTTCCCGCTGTCATTGCCGATCGTTTGCGACTGCCGCCGGAGATTTTCGATGACGACGGCGGTAGCTTTCTCTATGCCCCGTTTCAGGTCCATAGGATTCGCGCCGGCCGCCACGTTCTTCAACCCTTCGCTGATGATGGATTGGGCCAGCACCGTAGCGGTAGTAGTGCCGTCGCCGGCGATATCGGACGTTTTGGACGCGACTTCTTTTAGCATCTGGGCGCCCATATTCTCGATAGGGTCCTCCAGTTCGATTTCCTTTGCCACGCTGACCCCATCCTTGGAAATGGTGGAGGCGCCGTATTTCTTTTCCAGTACGACATTACGCCCCTGGGGGCCCAGGGTAACTTTTACGGCATTGGCTAGAATGTCAACGCCTCGTTTCATTTTGTTTCTGGCTTCTATGTCAAAGAAAAGTTGCTTTGCCATAACTGATAGAATTTAAAAGTTTTGAGGTATGTTCCACCCTATATTTCCCACAAGCCATGTGCCAAAGCGGGGAAATGGTATCTTTTGGTCGTAAATTCGCAGGATGTTAACCGGGGAACAAATCGCGATCGTCGCCAGCGAAGGGGATGTTAAAATAAATGCCGTGGCAGGCTCAGGAAAGACAACCACGCTGATTGAATATGCCAGGGCCAGACCCGGCCATAAAATATTATATCTTGCCTTTAATAAAACGGTCAGGCTGGAAGCGGAAAAGAAATTTGCCGGACAGGGGATTTCCAACGTTCGGGTGGAGACGGCCCATTCTCTGGCTTTTTCCCGGGTGGTCAGGGGAACGAATTACATACTGAAGAACGAAGGCTACAAAACACCTGAGATCGTTGAATTACTTGATCTCAGTAATTATACCGGCAGACACACGGAATATATCCTGGCCACCCATATCAATGCATTCGTCTCCTACTTCTGCAATAGTGATAAATCGAAAGTTCAGGAATTAAATTATGAAGAAGTGGTCAGTGATCCCGCTGCCAAACAGTTTGCGATTAATTTTAAAGAAGAAATATCGCATCAAACCAGGCTCTTTCTTGATAAAATGAACAAGGGAGCAATCCCGGTCATACATGATTTCTATCTAAAGAAATTGCAGCTTAGCAAACCAACCTTATCCTATGACAGCATCCTTTTTGATGAAGGGCAGGACGCGTCAGAGACGATGCTGGACATTTTCCTTTCCCAGAAAGCGACAAAAGTAATAGTCGGCGACAGTCATCAGCAGATCTACGGATGGCGCTATGCTGTAAATTCTCTTGCCAAAGTCAACTATCCTTCCTATAATCTAAGTGTCAGCTTTCGGTTTAACCAGGAGATTGCTCAGCTCGCCAAAGACGTAATAAGCTGGAAAAAACATATAAATATCCCATCGGAAATAAAGATCACCGGAAAAGGCAAGCCTGGAAAAATAAAAACCAGGGCGGTCATTGCGAGGACGAATACGGGACTCCTGGTGAAAGCGATCGAACTCTTGATCGAAAAAAAGGAAATTAAGTCTGTCTATTTCGAAGGACGGATCGAAAATTATACTTATGCCAATGAAGGCGCATCCATCTATGATGTACTGAACCTTTATAACGGGGAAAAAGAAAGGATCCGGGACAAAATGATCGCCTCTATGAAGGATATGACTGAATTGGAAGAATACATAGAAAATACGGCTGATGCACAGTTAAGGATGTTGGTCGAAATGGTAAAGGAATATGGCAGTAAAATTCCCGGCTATGTAAAAAAACTAAAGGAAAGCCACTTGGATCATGACGATAAGAATAAGGCCGATATGATTTTTTCAACCGTACATCGTGCCAAAGGAATGGAATATGATGAAGTGACCCTGGCTGACGACTTCATTACAGAAGAGAAGATCATCGATCTGGCGGAAGACAAGGAACTCCCCGCCAATACAGCAAAATTATCAGAAGAAGTAAACCTGCTGTACGTGGCAATAACCAGAACAAAAAGTGACCTGTACAAGCCTGTCAAGGCCGCTGAAAAAAAGGATAGTTATCAATCGGTCAGGGAGAAAAACAAAAGCGCTTACGCACCATGGACGGGCGACGAAGATAAAAAATTAATAAAGCTCTTTCACGAGGGGCGGTCGGTCAAAGAATTAGCAAAGATCTTCGAAAGGACAACCGGGTCGATCGCTATGAGGATAAAAAAAATGAACCTGTATGAATGATGCCTTTTCTTATCCTTTTCATATCTTCAACCCACACAAAGTGATCAAAGATTATAATTATGAAGTATCCCCTTTTTTGTACCTTCTTTCTGCTCCTGTTGTCAGGATGTACCGTCAATCCCTATAAGACCACCAATAAGGAATATAAGAAACAGGCCAGAGTGTATGCCCGCATGATCGGCCAGTCCCCTCTGACTACAGGAGTCGACTCGGTTCCGGTCCCCCCCTACTGGGTGGGCACGGTCAATTTCAACCTGCGCAAACCGAACTTTGTAATCATCCACCATACGGCTCAAAACAGCTGCCCCCAGACTTTGCATACTTTTACCATCACCCCTACCCAGGTCAGCGCCCACTACGTGATCTGTAAGGACGGTACCGTCCACCATATGCTGAACGACTATTTAAGGGCCTGGCAGGCCGGCGCCAGCAAATGGGGAAATATAACGGATGTCAATTCCGTATCTGTCGGGATCGAACTGGACAATAATGGGGCCGAGCCATTCCCGGATACTCAGATCAATAGCCTCTTGCATCTGCTGGCCAGGCTAAAAACCTCTTACAATATACCTGCCGCCAATTTCATCGGGCATGGCGATATCGCGCCTACCCGTAAGAACGATCCCAGTTTCCTGTTCCCCTGGAAAGATCTTGCCGATAAGGGGTTCGGTCTATGGTATGGAGATACCACCGGCATATGCGTTCCTGATCACTTCAGCAGCCTGACGGCCCTCCGGCTGATCGGTTATGATATAAGGGACAGCAGCGCCGCGGCCCTGGCATTCAAACGTCATTTTGAACAGGATACCCTCCGCTCCTGGGGGGCGCCGGAAGCAAAAATCCTCTATACCTTATACCGGCAATACGAATAACTTCTTCACCATCCGGAAAAATTTGCGTAATCAAAAGGTTTCATTAAATTTGTAACCGAAGGGTTTCATTTAAGGACTCATTAAGTAGTCTTGCTAAAACAACCGCAAATTCAAAAACGATGACAAGCATCAACGAAACGTCCCTCGCACCGGTAAAAAAAACGTCCGGTTACGCACCTGTGAACGGCCTCCACATGTATTACGAGATCCAGGGCACGGGGAAACCGCTGGTATACATCCCTATGGGATTCGGGGTTGCAGGGACAACCACATTTCCCACCCTGACCAGGAACCGGAAGCTGATCTCCGTCGACCTCCAGGGGCGTGGACGCACGGCCGACATCGACCGCCCGCTGAGCTTCGAACAACAAGCCGAAGATGTCGTCTGTTTGCTGAAACACCTCGGGATCAGACGAGCCGACCTCTTCGGCGAGTGCGTCGGCGGTATCGTAGCGATGATGATTGCGATCCGTCACCCCGGGCTTGTCGACCGGGTAGTCACCTACGGATCGGTCTTTGGCCCCTTCCAGCGTGCCTACCAGCCGGAAATCCTGGCAGGCTTTAGGACCCTGACCCCTGATGCGGATGTTGTCAGATTCCAGCGGGAGAACTACAGGAAGGTAGCTCCCGATCCGACCTACTGGCCTGCGATATGGTCGAAGTTCAATAGCATTCAATGGAACGGATTTTCGGAGAAACAGCTCGCCTTGCTCAACACGCCAGTCCTCATCGCAGTCGGCGATCATGACTGGGTGCGGCTCGATCATGTCCTGGAGGCCTTTCAGTTCCTTCCAAACGCTGAACTGGCCGTCATCCCTGACGCAGGCCATTTCGCACTAAGCTCAGAACAACAGAAGGTGCTGCCGGCGATCACAGCCTTTCTCGATCCGCCCGTCGCCAGGCTGCCGTTTGCTACAACAAGAAGGGGCTACCGCCCGGGCGCTACCCGATAGATGCCAAACAACCCATGGCCTTCACCCTATGCAAAAAAATGAGTTGGTGGGTGTCGCATTCTCCCCCTCATAATGTCGTTTTCACGGAACATCGATCTTACAACGGAATAGTAGATTTGTAACATACTATTAAATTAAATAATAATGACAATGAAAAATACCCATGCCACCGATATAGACGAATACATTGCCGGTTTCCCGAAAGACATTCAGCAAATGCTGGAAGACGTAAGGGCTGCCATCAGAAAAGCAGCGCCAGAAGCTGAAGAAGCCATTAAATATGCCATACCGACCTTTACCCTTAACGGTAATTTAGTGCACTTCGCAGCCTTCAAAAACCATATCGGATTTTATCCTACGCCGACAGGCATTGCCTCATTTGCAAAAGAACTTTCCGCCTATAAAGGAGCCAAAGGCTCCGTACAATTTCCATTAGACAAACCCATGCCCCTGACCCTGATCAGCAGGATCGTAAAATTCAGAGTGAAGAAAAACCGGGAGCGCGCGAAAACAAAAACGAAGTAAGCCAGCTACAACCCCTCCAGTTTCTTTTGAATAGTTCGTTGGTCTGCCAGCGTCCTGGCCAGGGACAAGGCTTTTTGAAGATGTTGCTTTGCCTTATGATCGTCAATGCCCGTATACAGCTCTCCCAGCAGGGTATAATAAAAGGGATTGTCTTTCAGCTTCAGCTTTTCGGCTTCCGCAATGGCGGCTTCTTTTCCGTTGGCTTTTGAAAGCGCATAAGTCCTGTTCAGCGCTGCTATCGGCGAATATTCCAGCTGCAACAGCCGGTTGTAGAGTTGTAAAATCTGCTCCCACTTTTCCGTCGTATCGGATTTCTGCGTATTCCAATAAGCGATAGTGGCTTCCAGATGATATTTGGAGAGCTTACTTCCCCGGGATGCCTGGTGAAGAAAATATACGCCTTGGGCGATCAATTCCTTATTCCAAAGTCTTTCGTCCTGGTCCTGGTATAAAATAAGCTCCCCATTTTCACTTTTTCTTGCTTCGAATCGCGACGAATGAAAACACATCAAAGAAAATAACGCATTTACATCGGGTTGATTGGTGGCTTCGTTTTCAATGAGCAAATAAGTTAACCGCATCGCCTCCAGGCAAAGGTCTTCCCGCAATACCGCATCCTGACTTTCGGAATAATACCCTTCGCTGAATAATAAATACAGCGTTGTCAGCACCGTTTCCAGCCGGTTACCGATTGCTGCTTCACCGGGAAATTCAATAGGCACTTTCTCCAGTCGCAATCTTTCCCTGGCCCTGAACAGCCGCTTGTTGATGGTCTCCTTATTGGTTAAAAAGGCGTTGGCGATCTCGACAATGCCAAACCCACAAAGAATACGGAGTGACAAGCCTATTTGAGCTTCCTTCGGAATGGACGGATGACAAATGGCGAACAACATCTGTAATTGACTATCCGTAATATTTTTGTCGGACCAATCGATTTCGATTTCCTCATTTCCGGACGTAGCATGCTTTATCGGACCGGCGATCTTTTCGGAAAAAAGGTGGTTCCTCCGAATATAATTCCTGGCTTTATTCCTGGCCACCAGGTACAGCCAGGCCGTCGGGTTATTGGGAATGCCTTTGAAGGGCCAGGTTTCAAGAGCAGATAAAAATGTTTCACTGGCCAGGTCTTCGGCAACTTCCATATTTTCAATCCCGACGGCCTTACAAAGGACAGCCGTTATTTTCCTGAATTCTGTCCTGAATAGATGCGGGATCAATTCGGGGTTAGTGGACGCCATCGCCTTTGGCAATTTTTCGTACTTCCACACTATTGCCATCCCCCTGTAAAACAGGGCTGCCCTTGGCGAATTCAACCGCTTCCTCAACGGAATCCGCTTTGACAATAATATACCCGCCGATGGTTTCCTTTATCTCGCCAAAAGGACCATTGGTGACGATATTGTTATGCCATACAACTTTGCTGTCATCAAAAGGCAGCCCATTGCCCCCGCTGAATTTGTTTTGAGCGGCAATCCCCCCTATCCAGTTCATGGTTTGTTTCATCCAGGCCTGCATTTGTTCCGGAGAAACTAGCTTTTTGCCATCCTGGTGCCTGAAAATCAACATGAATTCTTCCATTTTCGTAAGTTTTAGTGTTATTGAATGTGATTACTATACCTTAATAACACCCGGAATGATACAAATTGGACATTCTTTCTTATATCATTTTGCCGATTGGTAACAAAGCAGGATCACCCCCGAATCGAACGCCTTGGTTTTGACAAGCTTCAGCCCTTTGGAATGCATCCCGTCCCTGAAGAAACGTTGCCCGCTTCCCATAATAACAGGATGAACCAGGAACCGGTACTCGTCGATAAGACCGGTTGTCATCAACGATTGTACAAGCGTAGCACTCCCCTCGATCTGGATCTCCTGACCTGGAAGCTGTTTTAGCCGGGTGATTTCCTCCGCGATATTCTCTTTAATGATCGTTGAGTTATTCCATTCCGCTTTTTCCAGCGTCGAAGACACGACAAATTTAGGCACACTATTCAGTTTAGCGGCGACCCCCATTTCATTATTTTTCAGGGAAGACCAATAAGGCGCCAGCATTTCGTAGGTCTTACGCCCAAAAAGAAGGGCATCTGCTGCCAGGATGCCGGACCGGATAGACTCCTGCCTTTCCCCACTGTCATAGGGATTGTACCATTGGTTCATATTCCCCGCATCAAAAACGCCATCCAGGGTTATCCACGCTGAAACTATTAACTTTCTCATTTGATTTCAATTTTTAATGAATAAGAGCAAAACTAGGAATGCCAGGAGAAGAAAAATAGTACCAACCCGACAGAACCGGGACTAGGGATTTAGCATTAGAAAATCATGGCAATTCTTTAAATATTCTTTAGGCGTATAATCGGTAAACTCCCGGAAGCTGCGGATAAAATGACTTTGATCCGTATAGCCGTTGTCATAAGCAATATCGCTCAGGTTGTCGAATTGCCGTTGGTTGAGCTGCTGAAAGGCGGAATGGAACCGGCAGATCCTGCTGAACATCCTTGGCGATACGCCTACATGCAACTCAAACAAACGTTGAAAGGTCCTTTCGGTTATTTTAAGTTCGCTTTGAATGGCTTTTAGTGATAGGTCGCCCGTACTTTTCCGGATTGCCTGGGTAGCAAAAGCAATCCCTTTGTTGACGTCTGAATGAGCCAGTTTGGAAAGTTTACACACAAAACTATTCAACAGGTTTAGCCGCTTGTCTAAACCCGCTTCACTGACGAGCCGTTCTTCAAGATTCATTTCTTTCGCTGGCCGGGAAAGGCTTAGATCGATGCTGGCATCCGTCAATTCCCTGGAGGAAAAGCCAAAAAAAGGAGCTACAATATGTGGATGAAGGAAGTAGGCGATAAGGGTCAGTCGCCCCGCAGTAGTGATGGCTGTTGGTTTAATATTTTGACCGATAAGGAGCAGATTACCCGTCTTTTCATTTCTGTAGGAGATCCCCCCCGCATCAGTGGTCAGAAAGAGTATGCAGGGATAACCGTTAGCTATTAATGGCAGCCCCACTTCACCCTGCAAATAACAATTTTCAATCACCAGTATGTGACTTACATAATCCGAAAGGACGGGATGGGGAAGAATGGATAACGTTCTCATACTCAATCTCCCCCTCCTCCCCCACAGCCGCCGCGAAAGCTGGCTGCGTCATCGATAGTGAAATCCTGAATTTTTTTCCAAGGAGGAAGATGTTCTTGTAAGATCATAGGTGGCATAAATCTAAGCCAAAATCCCATTTCCTGCAAGCGCGCCTATCCGGTTTGACCCGCCCTGGTGTGGAATTTATGCCTCATGCGGCCGGAATTCACAACATTCTCCCCTGAAACCCCTGGCATTATTGTTGTCCTTTGGGCCTTATTCACCGCCGGGCCCCGACCGGTTTATACAACTAATTAAAATCATGTATGTCCAGCACATTAATCGATTCCGTCAAATCAGCTTTTACCGATAACCTGCTTTCAAAAGTTTCCGTCCTGCTGGGCGAAACGGAGATCGATATTCATAATGCGGTTCACGGAGCCATACCGATGGTATTGACGGATATCATACACAAGGCCCATTTTACGGAAGGGGTTACCAAAATAACCAACCTGGCACGACTGGCGGCCGCCAGTGATTTTTCCGAACATTTTCACACATTGAGCACCAATATGGGTGGCCCGGGGGCAGGCAGCTCCGTATCAGAGAAAGGAGCGGACTTTGCAAGAAACCTGCTCGCTTCCCATACCGATCCTGTCATCGGCGAAATCAGCCGGTATGCTGGAATCAGTATCCCCTCCGCCTTCTTTATAACAGAATTGGTCAGTTTTGTCTCCCTGGATGCGATTGGCCGGCATATAATGAATTTCAACGTGGATGACAGCGGGCTGGGGAACCGGCTTAAAGCGCAAGCCGATAGCATCCTGCACGCGATCCCTGTGGGCCTGCATGTCAGGTCGGCATTGGGAATTGACCATTATCCCCTGGAAGAACCGGCAAGCGCCCGAAAGAACAAGGGCCTGTATCTCCTATTGACACTTGTAGTCCTTGCGCTGATGGTCTTCTTCCTTTACCGGTCCTGCGGAACGGCCCAGACCACTCCCTCCGCTACAAAGGACACTACTACGGCTCCGGAGGCAGGCAGGAATACCGCTGCATTCTCCTCCATCCAGGTAACCCTGCCCAATGGAAAAGTATTGAAGGTATACCAGGGCGGGACAGAAGACCGGTTGGTCAACTTCCTGAACGATCCACACGCCAAACTGGATAAGAAGAATGGAAACTGGTTTGACTTCACGCAGATCGGCTTCGCCGGCAATAGCCCCAGCCTCTTATTGGGATCAGAAGAACAATTGAAGAATATAGTAGCCATCCTGGGGGCATTTCCAAAAGTTAAGATCAGGATCGGCGGCTATTCTGACAACACCGGCGATTCCAGGGAGAATGCCCGCCTCTCTCAGCAAAGGGTGGACAACCTATTGAAAAAATTGAAAGACCTGGGGGCAAAACCTTCTCAACTCATCGGTGCGGAAGGAGATGTCACCAACCATCCGGCAGGCGCCGCTGCCGGCAGGACCCTGAACCGAAGGATGTCCCTCAATGTCAAAGCCAAATAGTTGGATCATCCCCACTCCCGATAATTACAATTCTTAAAAATATCCAATCCGAACTCCGTTTCTGACCGTATGTATTAATCAGGAATTAATTCTCACCTACCCTTCCAACCCTTTTCTCCATCCTTATTGAATTCTTTGTACTTAATGGATTTCTGGCGAATTCTGCATGGCGGGCCTTCCCCCATAAGGAGAGCCGTTGACTCCTATACTTAACACTTTCATTATTTTATCACTTTTTAAACATTCATTACAATGAAACGAAAAAGAGTTGCTATCCTGGCTGCTTCTGCAGTTCTCATTCTGGGCGGCATCGTTTATGCCGCCGACCATATGGACGCACCAGCCGTCAAGGGTCAGACTACCGACATCACTGACCTCTATGTTTTCGAGGGAAAGAATACCGACAACCTTGTCTTTGTCGGAAATTCTCAGGGATTGATGGCGCCCGCCGTCACCGGCGCCGCAAAGTTCGACCCCCATACCCTCATTCAATTCAAGATCGACAATGACGGGGACAATGTAGAAGACCTCGTCATTCAGGCCATCTACCAGGACGGGAAGGTCAATTTCTACGGACTCGACCGGCCTTCTTTGACCGGCGCCCGGACTAAGATCGAGAAAGGTGATTTCCTGGGCTCAGTCGCTGTAACACCCTATGGGTCTCAGTCTCCGATCGTGGCGACCGGAGAACATGGTATTAAGTTCTTTGCCGGCCCCCGGGACGATCCTTTCTTTTTCGATCTCGACCAGTTCCACAGGATTACCGGCGGAACAGCTACCAGCTTCAACAATCCCGGAAAAGACACATTTGCCGGCACCAACGTGTTGAGCCTCGTTATTGAAGTCCCCAAGTCCCAGTTACATGCCAAAATGGGAAAGATCAATGTCTGGCTGACCACCAGTGTACAGGAAGATGTGCATGACATGTAACGGAATGATCCCCGCCTGTCATGATCTCTTAAAAAATTAAATCAACTTGAAAATGAAAACATTACTCCAAAATTATCTATCCTGGTTGCTGGCGATTGCCTGCTGCGCCTCTTGCCAGAAGCACGTGCATATTCCCCCTTCCCCCTTTTTCGATCAGGCAGACCAGATGGGAAGGCCCGCCATCAATACGGTCTTCATCAGTCCTGCGGATAAGGACAAGTTCAATGAAACAGTGCCTGTCAACATGCCGGCCGTGTTTTCCGCAGAAATGAAGTCGAACATGCTTGCCCTGAACCCTGGCTATACCACGAATTTGCTTGGTTTAACGGCCAACCAGTTCATCGGCGTTCTGTCTACGGATGTACTCAACGTATCCGCCACGGGCAAGACCACTTTTTACGATGGCACCAATGTGCTGACGGGAAGAGCATTAGCCGATGATGTGATCGACGTGGAGCTTACCTTGCTATTCGGCGGACCGAATGGAGCGGCCAATCCTGGTCTCACCAGCGATCACGTAAATGGCAACGACGTTCCCTTCCTCACTGATTTTCCTTATCTCGCGCAGCCCCATTAATGAGTAGATAAAGGAGGGAAGGAATCATTCCTTCCCTCCTTTATTATCATATTTTCCATTTTTTTGAATTCCTTACCAGGTCTTAACAATGAAGGCAATCATTACTTTTTTGATGTTAGTTGCCTGCACTTTTTCGCAAGCGCAAAACATAGCTACGCAGCACACCGCCGCCGGAAAGGTCATTGACAAGGCCACCCGGGAGCCGCTGGAGCTGGCTGTCGTGTATGACCTGGGGACAGGAAAAAAACTGCTTACAGACCGGCAAGGGCATTTTGCCCCGCTAAAAGTATCCGGAGATTCCCTATGGATCGAGGTTTCCTTTATCGGGTATCGTTCCCGGCAAATCGGGGTCAGGGCCGGGAATGCCAATGCCGTCATCGAACTCGAAAAGAGCGTGCTGGATATGACGACGGTCACGATCACCGGCAATTCAGGCGCAGGCGTCTTCCATACGCTCAGCCAGATCGATCTCGACAGGCAACCGGCAAGGTCTGCACAGGACCTGCTGCGGCTGGTGCCCGGTTTATTCATCGCGCAACACCAGGGAGGAGGCAAGGCCGAACAGATCTTTCTCCGCGGCTTCGATGCTGACCACGGCACCGATGTCAATGTTTCCGTGGATGGTATGCCCGTCAACCTGGTATCCAATAGTCATGGCCAGGGGTATGCTGACCTGCATTTCCTTATTCCGGAGACAGTGGCCAATTATGATTTCGGCAAGGGGCCCTATTATGCCAACCAGGGAGATTTCACCACCGCCGGCTATGTGGGATATAACACGATGAACGTACCCGATAAAAATATAATCAAGGTCGAAGGCGGCCCCTTCAATACCGGTCGCGTGATGGCCATGATCAATTTGCTGAGCCGACAAGCAAAAGACAGGGGACAAAGCGCGTACATAGCCGGAGAAGGATTGTACAGCGACGGACCATTCGATTATCCCGAACATTTCCACCGGGCCAACCTATTCGGTAAATTCATTACACCCCTGGACCCCGATAATAAATTAATAGTGACATTGTCTACCTTGAGCTCCGCGTGGCGGGCCTCCGGGGAGATCCCCAACCGGGCTGTAAGTGAAGGCTATATCAAAGATCGCTTTGGTGTCCTCGACAGCGCCCAGGGTGGATATACGAGCCGCACTAATGCGAATATCAGGATCCTCTCCCACCTTCCGCATAATTTCACCCTGGAGAACCAGGCTTATTATTCCTATTATTTTTTCAATCTTCTTTCCAATTTCACTTTTTACTATTTCTATCCACAGACCGGTGATGAATTCAGGCAACACGAGGCGAGAAATCTGCTGGGTTATAACAATCGCCTTTCTCATCAAACCATTCTCAACAACGGAACACTTAGTTCCACCATCGGGACTGGGATAAGATACGATGCCATTTATCCCAGTTACCTGGCCCATACCCTTGGCGAAAAGATATTGAATTATGTTCAATGGGGGAAGATCCGGGAAGCCAATATGAATGCCTGGATCGATGAGCGTTTCCAATCGGGTAAATGGTTGTTCAATGTTGCCCTGCGACTGGATTACCTGCATTTCTATTATGATAATATGGCGCCTGCCTCCGATACGGCGGCAACTATTTATAACGGCCTGTCGCCCCGGCGGGAAGCCGTCCTTTTATGTCCTAAAATAAATATCCAATACACCGTGAGCCCCCAATGGCAATTCTATGTGAAGGCTGGCAAAGGCTTTCATTCCAATGATGCACGCATCGTAATTGCTAAGGACGGCCATGAGATCCTGCCGGCAGCATATGGGACAGACCTCGGCGTCAACTGGAAGCCGCAGCCCGATCTGTTTATCAATGCCGCGGTATGGTACTTGTATCTGCAACAGGAGTTCACCTATGGAGCCGATCTGGGTGACCAGGCCGTATCTCCCGGAGGCAGGACGCAGCGGGAAGGGATCGATCTTTCCCTGCGATACCAGTTTAACCGGTGGTTGTACTCCTTTTTAAACATCGACCTGGCCAAACCCAGGAGCATCGGGACGTCCAAAGGGCGGAATTATTTGCCGCTGGCGCCCACTTTTACCAGTACCGGCGGCCTGGATCTCCGGTTCAGCAATGGCCTCAATGGGTCCATCGGCTACCGGTATATGCACAACCGGCCTGCAAATGAAGACTATACATTGACAGCGCTGGGCTATTGGGTCACGGACCTGACGGTTAACTATACCAGGAAGAAATATGAACTTGGCCTCGCCATCGAAAACCTTTTTAATGTCACCTGGAATGAATCGCAATTCGACTATACTTCCCGGCTGAAAAAGGAGACGCAACCTGTCGATGAAGTAAGCTATACACCCGGAACACCTTTCTTCGCTAAATTAAAATTCTGTGTATTTTTTTAATACCATAAAAAATCAGCATCCCCGGAAAATTGCTACCTTTTGCTTAGTGGGATTGTTCTGCTGCCAGCCTGTATCGGCCCATGTCATCGTTGGGGAGCTGGAAAAAATGTCGGATGCACATGCAGCAATTCTATATCTGAAGCTGGGCTACCAGCATATCCTGCCCCTGGGCTTCGATCACATCTTATTTATCCTTAGCCTTTTTTTACTGGACTCCCGGCTGAAACCCGTCCTCTGGCAAGCCACGGCTTTCACCGTGGCTCATTCCGTTACCTTAGGATTGGCCATGTACCATGTCATCACTCCTCCTTCCCGGATCATAGAGCCCCTGATTGCGATCTCGATCCTATATGTAGCGCTTGAAAATATCTTTTCCTCCGGCTGGAAGCGTTCACGGGTGGGCATCGCTTTTTTATTCGGTCTGGTACATGGAATGGGATTTGCCGGGGCACTGGGGCAATTAGGACTGCCACAAAGCTCCTATCTCTTATCCCTGGTTATGTTCAACCTGGGCGTGGAATTGGGACAGCTTACGGTCATTCTGGCTGCTTTCTTTCTGGTGGGAAAATGGTTTGGCGGAAAGCCTTATTACCGCAAAAAGATCGTCATTCCTTTATCCATTATCATCGCGGCGGTGGCCGGTTTTTGGACAGTACAAAGGTTATTCGGCTGATTACTGCCCCCGATCTTAATTCTTCCCCTCCTCCTTTTCCTGAATATATTTTGCATCGGCGGGGTCGAGGTCATAGCGGGTCTGATACGCGGCCTTGTAGAATTCCCGGGCATTGTAGTTCTTGTTCAGCCCTTCCATCAGCCTGCCCATCCAGTATAGCTCCAGCCCTTCGAGCGGCTTGCCGGAGACATACTGCTGATAGACTTTGTAGGCCTGCGCCTTTTTATCGTTCGAGAATAATGTCCAGGCATACCAGGCATAAGTCTGGGGCGTAGCCCGGTTGTTCAGCTCATCTTTGGCGATCGATTCGGCAAGAGCGGTATCATGCAGGATCCCGGTGTATAGCTGGATCAGGTATTTATTATACATCCTGCCATAGGCCGGCTCCCGGGCTTGCCGGACGAAAGCCCGGGCCCATTGTACCTGCCCGGCAGTGTCGCGCCGGACGCCCGCTATCTGGGTCAGCTTGAACAAGGGATCAGGCAGTCGGGTCTTCGATTGCACGAAACGAAAGATCCTTTCCGCCAGGGAATCGTCCCGGTCATGCACCAGCGCTATCCATCCCAATCCCATCAGGCTGTGAAAATCGGCGCTGTTCAGGCCGATGCATTGAACATAGGCATCCCTGGCGTCGCGCAGGTTTCCGGCATGTATGTCCAGGTCTCCCGCATTAGCCAGCGCCACCCCTTTCAGATAGTCATTGGCCCCGGCCAGCCCGGCTGCTCCAAGCATATCATGGACGCTACTATCCAGTTCCCCCTCCAGATGATCCATCTTGGATTTACGGAAGTAATAGCCGAAATCATTAGGAGACCGGATGGCATTGAGATCGGCTTTCGCCTCGGAATACCTTCCCAGCTCAAAGTCGACATCGAAAGACGTAGAAATGGATTCGTAAGGCCTCAGTCCAAGCTGCTTTGCTTTGAGCAGGAAACTGTCGGCCTCCTGAAAACGGTGTTCGGTGATACAATGCGACACCAGGGCCAGGTTGGGGGAAGCTTCCTTATGATTAAAGTCCCGGTCTATTTTTTGCAGAATGCTATCGGCCTTTTTCAGGCTGTCGATCTCCCCGAAGAAACGGAATTGCATATTCAGGCATCCGGCATATCTCGATTCATTGAGATAACCGGGAGAGGCCGGGTTGATCCTGCCTTTCCAGAACAGGATTTCCTTTTCATTTTGGACGGCGATGGCCGGCGGGGTATAATGCTGGATCAGGCTGTCGATGAATGGAGGGCTTACCAGCTTTTTTTCGTCGTTTTTGCAGGAGTAGAGGAAGCCGGCAGGCAGGAGCAGGATGAGAAGGATCTTTTTCAAGCGAATGCTTTGGTAGAATTTACGAAAAGAGAGCCTTTATGGTTTTTTTTGTACCCTTTTTTCAAATCGTTACTCTAATCTGCCGAGGATCGTATCCCGTAGATTTTTCATTTACTATTCCCTTTTAATAGCCGTTCCAGTATTTTTTTGCCATTTTGGTTGTCCGCATTCAGGTCGACAGATTTCTGATACATCTGAATAGCCTCCTCCTTCTTCCCGTTTTCCAACAGCGCTTCCCCATAACTGTCATAGGCATTCCAGCTCTGTGGATAGATGAATACCGTCAGCCTGAAAATTTCGAGCGCCTCCTTCTTCAGCCCCCTGCTCAGCATCCGGTAACCCCAATCGTTAAGATCTGCTTCCACAGGCTGGAAACCGGGGTTTTTCTTCTTTTCGTCCTGGTAAATGTCGATGGCTTGATCGAACCCCCTTTTGCGCAATTCAATATGCAGCGTCGTAATGGGATCGGAGGCCGCGATGGCCGGATGATAACAACCCGCCAGCTCATCGATGAATTCCTCCGGGTAGCCGCCCCCCAGGTTGGTCAGGACAACGACCGCCAGGTCATCTTCCCGGTAAACGGCAAACGCCGCCCGGCCGCCTCCGGTCATGATCACGGCAGAATGTTTCGGGCGTGGCTTGGTCACCCATCCCAAAGCCCACTGGGTAGGCGTTCCATTGTTATAAGTCCCTGCTGTCCATAGTGTGTCGAGCGCCGTCTTCGTCCGGATAATTTTACCTTGTTGCAGCGCGATGATCCAGCGGGCCAGGTCTTCCGCCGTGCTTTTCATCCCGGAAGTAGAACGGCGAAAAGGAGGGAACTCCTCATAATTCCGCACGAGCTTCTCCCTATCCAATGCCTGCCCATCCATGTATTTGACCCAACGGTAAGTATCCGCACTGTGCGGAATCACGTCGCGGGAATCGCCAAATCCGGTATGCGCCATACCTGCCACCTCGAACTGACGCTTGCTGAATACCTGCGCGAACGGCAGGCCGCTGAATTTGTCGATAATCTTCCCCAGCAACGCATAATTGGTCTGGTTGTAGCTAAACTGCTCCCCCGTGGGGAAATCCATTGGCAAAGACTTGACTTTCGCCCAGGCCGTCTGTTCGATTCCCGCATCCCCGAGGCCTCCGGTAGCCGGCATTAAAACCCGGTTAATATCAGGAAGGCCGGAAATATGTGTTAATAATTGATGGATCGTTACAGGCTGCCATGCCGCAGGCAGGCTGTCAAGATAACGAGAGACCGGAGCCGCCAGCTCCACTTTTCCGTCTTCGACGAGCTGCATAATGGCCACACCCGTGAAGGACTTCGTGCAGGAATTGATCGAGAAGACGCTGCGGTCAGTGACCGGCACCGAATCCTCTACATTGGCAATGCCATACGATTGGAGCAGAACTATTTTTCCCTGCTGCACTACCGCAAGCTGGAGCCCGGGAATCCGGCGTTCCCGCATTTCCCGCCTGACCAAGGCTTCTACCTGGTCTGCCTGCGCCGATGCATTCACTACGATACAGGTGGTAGACAGTGCCGTTATGGCAACCCGCAAAGCCCATTTTCTAAGGAGGGTTTTCATATTTTTGTTGATTGTTTAGAAATGTACGAAAGTTTTCGTTGTCAATCAAAAAAATAAACGGGCTTAAAAAAGAGAAAAATTTTCATTATGCACTGATACCAAGGGGGCGGACCTTATACCTCCTCCAAATTAAAAGGCAACCTGCGTATCCGCTTGCCGGTAAGGTCAAAAATGGCATTGCAAAGCGCCGGCGCCAGGGGAGGCAGACCGGGCTCGCCCACGCCTCCGGCTTTCTCTTCATTCTCCATAATATGTACCTCGATTGTCGGAATATCGTTGATGCGGGGCATTTTATAGGTATTGAAGTTTTTGTGCACGGCTTTCCCATCTTTGAACAGGGTCTCGTGAGAGATGGCGGCGCCCAGGCCCATGACGATACTTCCTTCCACCTGCGCCCGGATGATATCCGGGTTGACATACCAGCCGCAATCCATCAGCGCGATCACCTTATCGATCTTTATTTTTCTAGTATGTCCGGGCGAACGGCGGGCGTTTCCGTTATCCGAACGGCGGGCAGTCTCGTCATCCGGTTTGTAGGACACTTTAACGATCTGGCCCACGATGCTGCCGAAGCATTCGGTAATAGCTACCCCCCATCCCTTATTTTTTCCTCTCGACTTCCATCCGCTGAGGACTTCGAGCCGGTCGATCAGGGCCTGGTAGCGGGCGTTCTGCAGATGGGTTCTCCGGAATTCAAGCGGATCTTTCCCCGCTGCCTGCGCCAGCTCATCTATAAAACTTTCGCTGGCAAAGCCACTGGTGTGGGCGGATGGGGCTCTCCACCACATCACCGGTACCGTCGACAGGATGCCGGCCCCGCCAAAACTATAATGAGGAATAGACGCCAGGTAGGTATTGGGCATCCCATCCATATTTCCTTCATTGTCGGAAACAGGACCCGGATCGCCTCCCCTCTCCTGCCCGAACCACTGGGTCCCCACGACCGCCTGGAACCCCAGGATCCTGCCATCCGGACCAAGGCCTCCCTTGCAGGCATAGACGGCGCCGGGACGGAAAGGCCCCATGCTCATATCGTCCTCCCTCGTCCAGACAACCTGTACAGGTGCTTTGATTGCTCTGGAGATCAGCGCCGCTTCATGCGGATAGTCCGTGAAGGCCTTACGCCCGAATCCGCCTCCCAGGAAAGTCATATGAACGGTAACATTTTTAACGGGGATCCCCATTCGCTCACTCAGATCGGCCTGTGTCCAGTTCGCCTCCTGAACCGGCCCCCAGATTTCAATGCTGTTTTCCCGCACATCGGCAATACAATTGAGCGGCTCCATACAGCTATGGGATTGATACGGCGTCTCATAGACCACTTCCACCTTTTTAGCAGCCTGCTGAAGGGCCGCCTCGAAGTTCTTGGACGGACCGACCTTTTTGATGCCTTCCCGCATTCTTTCGAAGAGTTGTTCTGTATCGGCATGATCGAATCCCTCGTCGTCCCATTCTACCTTTAGCACTTTACGTCCTTCCATCGCCGCCCACAACGTATCGGCGACGACAGCTACCCCTTCGTACAGTTGGGACCAAACGGCCCGCTGTACCTTGAAGACCTGCTTTACCCCGGAGACGGCCCTGGTAGCCGAATCGTCAAAACTTTTTACTTTTCCCCGGAACCGGGGGTTGCGTTCCACCACGGCGTACTGCATGCCCGGCAGTTTTTTATCCAATCCGAAAATGGCGCTGCCATTGGTCTTGAGCGGAATATCCTGCCGGGGCATCGGTTTGCCGATGATCTTGTAATCTTTCCGCTCTTTTATGGCCACATTCTGCGGCGGGGGCAGCTTCGATGCTTCTTCTACCAGCGAGCCATAGCCCAATCTTTTTCCGGAAGGCCGGTGGATCACCTCTCCATTCTCCGCATAACATTCGGACGCCGGAACGTTCCATTGTTTAGCAGCCGTTTCGATCAGCATTTCACGGGCCGAAGCGCCTACCCGCAATAGTTGCTGATACCATCCCCGGACAGAGAAGCTGCCCTCCTGCGGCTGGGGACCGAACTTCTTCGGGTTGGCCGGGGCGAACCCGATCGTCACCTTGTCCAGGCTCACCTCCAGTTCCTCCGCCACCATTTGCGGGATGGCCTGGTAAGTACCCTGCCCCATCTCCGAACGATGGCTCAGGATCGTTACCTGACCGGCGGAGTCGATTGAGATCCAGGACATCAGCTCGATTTCCGGACCCGCCTGCTCCGTGGCGGCGGCATGGATGATCCGAACCCCTCCCTCGCCGGCGCGCCCCTTCGGATCGCCCCCTGCAGGCAGCCAGGCCCCGAGGGTGAGCGCAATGCCCGAAAGCCCGGTCTGCCGGATAAAATTTCTGCGGGATAAATGGGGGGGAGTGTTATTGGGTTGGGTGATATCCATGTCCGGAGAATTTTAGCGGGTGACTGGCTTCCTGTTCCTGTCTGATAAAATTAATCATTCCGTTGATGAATGTAAAAGGTTTTGACCATCAGCATACCCGGATGCGTCACAGACACGCCCGGATACACCAAATACATTCCCTGGCTACCGATATCCTCCCCCTTGTCTGCTCTTCACCATTTAGTTGGACAGGTAGATGCGTTCGTGGATAAAATAGTTAACAATTTAACTACAGTTGTAGTTTTGTAATTACAAAAATAGTTTTAATATTGTATTACGAAACTTATTGTACAATGAAACTGAATGGCAACCAACAGCTATTGATTAGTAGCCTGGTCATACTCCTCTCCGGGTTGCGGCTATCGGCGCAGGAAAATACCCCCCAGCGCCTGGACAGCCTGTTCAGGGCCGTTGTGAGCGACCCTGCCATGCATTTCAATGGGACTGTGCTCGTGGCGGAGAACGGCAAAATCATCTACCGGAATGCTGTAGGGTATGCCGATATAGACAAGAAAATAATGAATGGTGGGGCGACCCGTTTCAGCCTTGCCTCCCTGTCTAAAGTATTCACTGCCGTCGCGGTGATGCAATTAAAGGAAAATGGCAAATTGAAGCTGGACGATCCCCTCGGGAAGTTTTTGCCGGATTTTCCCTATCCGGCGATCACCATCCGGCAATTACTCTCCCACACATCTGGCTTACCTGACTTCATGGAGATCTTTCCATCGAATCAGGCCCCAGGCTCGAACAGGCCCCTGACCAATCAGGATATTATACCTGCCTTAAAAAAATGGGACAAACTGGTTGCTCCACCGGGCGCCCGATGGAGTTATTCAAGCCCCGGCATGGCATTGCTGGCGTTGCTGGTAGAGAAGATTTCAGGACTCTCTTTCCCGCAGTATGTGTCCGTGTATATCTGTAAGCCCGCCGGCTTGCAGCACACCTATGTCAATACGCCGTATTCTCCGGTGCCGGATCCCTCGCGCGCACTCCTTTATGCGAATCCCGGCGCCTCCTCGGCGGCGCTGACGGCGGCCGATTCCGTCAAAACAAATTTTACAGACCCGATCCAGACAATGATTGGTCCCGGTCTGGTCGTGAGTTCGGCAGAAGACCTGCTCCGTTTCGATCAGGCATTATACGGCGGGAACTTACTCCGGTCTGCCAGCCAGGAAGAAATGTTCACACCGGTTAAACTGTCCGACGGAAGTCTTGCGCGTCTTCAGCGGGCTCCCTTATACGGGGGGTTGGGCTGGGGTATCGATATAGATACATCGTTTGGTAAAGTCGTTTCCCACACCGGGGGTAGTCCCGGCATTGCTACTATTCTTCTCCGCAACCTCCGGACCCGCCTCACCGTCATTGTTCTCGAGAATACGGACAACAGAGGGCCCCTGGCATTCGGACTCAATGCCATGAATATACTCAACCGCAGCCGACGGGTCGAGGGACCGAATCACCAAACGCTTTGAATATCTCGTGGCCGAATAAGGAAAAGCCTGCCTATCTTTATCCTCCAAAATTAAAAACAATGACTGCATTTTTAGGCATGGGCCTCTTAGGATCTAATTTTGTCAGGGCCATGATCAATAAAGGAGCGCAGGTTCAGGTATGGAACCGGACCCCGTCCAAAGCGACAGAGCTGGAAAAATACGGCGCAAAGGCATTTGCGAATGTGGCGGATGCGGTAAAAGGCGCGGAAATCATCCATCTCACGTTGAAAGATGACGCTACGGTCAACGAAGTACTGGGCGCAGCCAGCGTTGGCTTCAAACAAGGCGCGATCATCATCGACCACACCACCACATCGGCCTTAGGAGCCATCGAAAGGACCCGGGAATGGAAACAACGCGGATTTACCTACCTGCACGCCCCGGTATTCATGGGACCGCCCAATGCATTGGAAAGCACTGGTTATATGCTGGTCTCCGGCGATCAGGCCCTTATCAGCCAGCTGGAACCTGTCTTATCCAAAATGACGGGCAAGGTCCTTAATTTTGGGCCGGAACCAGGCAGAGCGGCCGGCATGAAACTGGTCGGCAATGCCTTCCTGGTAGCCTTCACCGCAGGAATCGCAGATACCCTCTCCCTGGCCAAGGCAATGAATATCCCCACTAGCGACCTGACTACCTTGTTTGATTCCTGGAACCCCGGCGCTATGCTGCCCGCCCGGTTAAAGAGAATGACCAGCGGCAATTATACCCAGCCATCCTGGGAGCTGAACATGGCGAGAAAAGATACCCGGTTATTCATGGAAGCTGCACAACAGGGCGGAACCTCACTGGCCGTCCTACCCGCCATCGCCGCCGAAATGGATCGCTGGATAGACAAAGGCTATGGCAACAACGACTGGACCGTCATCGCAAAAGATTCCGTTTCATGAGATCTTCCATCTTCACGGCCCTTCTGCTGACATTTATTTCCTTGAATACCTACAGTCAAAAGAAGGACATCATCCCTGTTATTAAAGGTAGCTATGAGATGGGGCTGCAAATATGCTATGATTCGACGACCAGTGAAATATCCGGCTCGCTATCCTTTGATAATGCTGATGAAGGACCAGGCCGGGTAAGGATATCCTGTGATCTTTTTTTTACCGGGCATCATCTTGCATCCGATCCGTTGAACGACTATTCCATAGAATCAAGATACCCGGATGATACGACGGGAGAAACGAGCAGCTCCGGTATAATACGCATTAAAAAGCAGGAAGTGTTTATTCAGATAAAAGAACCGTTCTCCTGTCAGAATCTTATCGATCTGCGACAAGGCTGGTCTTTCAACCTGGTCAAAAGGACCGATTTTATCGCCTGCCGGACCATTAAGGCCGCCAAAGCATTCTTTTATACTCAACCCAATGATTCCAGCCAACAAAAAGCCTATTTAATAAATGGCGATGTAGTTTTTATTCGCGGTATCAAAGATGGATGGCTAAATGTGGCGTACATTAATAAGAAAGGGACCAGGAATGGTTGGATGAAAGCAGCGCTGGCTCGTCCCACCGCGCCTCCGGCCAAACGCTGACCAAAAAATCGCCCCGGGAAATACTTCCTCTCACTCCATTTTGAGACTCTTCACCGGATCCATCAGGGCCGCCTTAATGGATTGATAACTGACCGTCAATAAAGTAAGGATCAGCGTTCCGGCCCCTGCCAGGGCAAAGATCCACCAGGAGAGCGCTGTCCGGTATTCATACTGCTGCAGCCAGTTATGCATCAGATAGTAGACCACCGGCGTAGCGATCAGCAGAGAAAGGATCACCAGCCTGACAAACTCTTTTAACAGCAGGCCCCACAGATTCACGACGGAAGCTCCCAGCACCTTCCGGATGCCGATTTCTTTGGTACGCTGCTCGGCCGTGAAAGAGGCAAGACCGAATAACCCCAGGCAGGAAATGAAGATGGCAAGAATGGCGGACAGCAGGGCCAGGCTGCCGATCCGTTCTTCATTGACGAATTTTTTGGCATACTCTTCATCGGCGAACTGATATTGAAATGCCCCACCCGGATCAAACCTTTTAAATACCCCCTCCGTTTTAGCCAGTGCCTCCCGCAGGGGAATCCCTGGTTTCAAACGAACCGTCATCGCATTGTTAGAGCCGTATTCAAGCCAGAAGATCGTAGGCTGAACGGGCTTATAAGGCGATCCCATCACCATATCTCTGACGACACCGACAATAATATGGCTCTTCCCATAAAAACGGATCGTTTCACCCAGTGGATGCCGGAGACCGGTCAGCTTCACTGCCGCTTCATTTATGATCACCGAACCCGTATCCGTCGGGTAACTCCTGGAGAAATCACGGCCTTCTTGTATATGCCAGCCGATCGTATTACCAAAGTCATGCGTTACCCCGAAGACCCCCATCATTGGTACCAGGTTGGGGTCCTTTCCCTTCCAGTCAAAACCTGTATCATTCCCCGGAGCCTCTGTGGCGCGGAAAGATGATTTTGCCATATCCGATACCGCCCCCGTCTCCAGTAAGGCATTTCGCAGCGTATTATACGGAGCGCCATAGATATCCATAGTACTCATGGTAACGGTAATAAGCCCCTCACGGGTATATCCCACCGGCCGGTCCCTGGCATGCTGGATCTGCCGGTAGACAACAACGGCGCCGATGATCAAAATGACGGATACCGAGAACTGGACCACGATCAATATCTTACGGGGCAGCGCCGCCGATCGCCCCGCGATGAACGAGCCTTTTAACACTTCTACCGGACGAAAACCGGACAAATACAAAGCCGGATAACTCCTGGAAACGACCCCCGTAAAGACAATAAAACCCACCATCAATACCCAGAACATCGGCGCCCCATACGGAATGGAAATTTGTTTCTCCGTGAGGTGGTTGAAGAAAGGAAGGGACAGCTGCGCCATCCCGATCGCCAGTATAAAAGCCAGCAGGGCTACCAGCAACGACTCACTGAGGAACTGCCCGATCAATTGCCTCCGCAAAGACCCGATGGTTTTGCGGATCCCTACCTCCTTCGCCCGCCGCGCACTCCTGGCCGTAGACAAATTCATAAAATTGATACAAGCCAACAACAACACGAAAGCGCCGATAATGCCAAAGAGCCGGACGAGCCGGATCCGGCCGCCTGCTACCTGGCCGTTTTTAAACTCGTTGTATAAATGCCATTGGCTCATCGGATGCAGCAGGATTGCTTCGTTATTGCCTTTCACCAGGGATTTGATGATATCCTTAATCCGGGCGCTGACCTTATCGATCGGCACCCCTTCATTCATTTCCACAAACAACCACCAGTAACGGGTATCCCATTTTGTTTGGTAATCCTTCAACCAGGGCATTACCGTCAATGCCTTATCCCAGGCGAGGATCAGCTTGGTACCATAAAAGCGGGTGTTTTGAGGAAGATCTTCATACACCCCCGCCACTTTCACGGTTGCCATATTATCCAGCCGGACAACCTTATTCATGGGGTCTTCATTGCCAAACAAGGTTTTGGCCAGCGATTGCGTGATCAGCACAGAAGTTGGATCTTTTAAGGCGTCCCTCCTCCCTTTCTTCATTTTCAGCGTGAGCATTTCGGGAAGGTCCGGCTCCGCCCATATTCCGGAGGCAGGGATCTTTTTATCACCGACGGCTACCGTATGGGTGAAATTGGGATACACGAGCGCTATACGTCTGAAGTCATTCCCATATTGGTTGCGGAGGGCGTTGGACAAGGGAATAGCAATGGCCTCGTCGGTACTTGCCTCTCCCTGGATGGTCTGCACATCCATCACCTGGGCCAGCCGCCCGTAATGCGCATGATATTGATCGAAAGACAATTCGTCCCAGATCCACAAACCGATCAGCAGCGCGACCGCCGTGCCGGTGGCCAGGCCCATTATATTGATGGCGGAATACCATTTGTGGCTGGTCAGACTGCGCCAGGCCGCTTTAAAATAGCTTTTGAAGTGCATAGTTTTTTGTTTTGCCCGATACCTTATTTGATATAAGTGTAAGCGGGAAGAAAAATATTACACCACTCCCTCCCCCATCCATTAATCACAAAAAGATAATATTGTCCGAAACTATCGTGTCCCCGGAGTAATTACATTTACAGCTATATGAGATCAATCTTATCAAGATGGCTGCTTTCAGTCATGAGCCCGTTATTGTTGATAACGGTTACAAGGGCCCAATCACCCCAAAAACAATCTGGCCCTGCCCAAAAAGTAATTATCATTATGCTGGATGGGTTTGGAGAGGAGTACTATCGCATGAGCGACATGCCTACCTTAAACTATATGGAGCGGCACGGCCTGTTCAAAGTGGTAACATCCCTAATGCCTTCCGTTACGAATGTTAATAATACATCCATTTGCACCGGAGAGCTTCCCGAAAAACATGGGATCACCGGGAATTCATTTTATAATACAGCCACTTCTACGGAAGAGTTTATGGAAGAGGATAGCCTGGTGCTGGCCCCTACGATTTTTGAAAGGGCTAAAGGGAAGGGGGTGCGGTCTATTCTTTTCTCCAGTAAGAAAAAGACGATTGGCCTGCTGCCCAGGGGTACCGAAGAGGCTATTTCCCCGGAAACCGCTTCTCAAAAATGGATTGACAGAATAGGCCCGGCCCCGGATATCTATAGCAGGGAGGTAAATTATTGGCTGATGAAGGCGGCATTATACAGCATGGAGCATGATCCGGGCATAGGTCTTTTTTATATCCATACTACTGATTACCCTATGCATACCTGGGCGCCGGAGAGCCAGGAATCCAAAGAGCATCTCCATAAAATAGACAGTTTTATTGCCCGGATCATTAAGGCCGAGCCGGATGCCATGGTCCTGATAACGGCGGACCATACCGTAAAACATAAGTCTCTTTGCTGGGACCTGGAAAAAGCCTGTCTCAGCAGGAATACCCCCATCAAGATAGCTATATCCCCCGAGCGGGATAAATACTTCAAGCATCACCGGGGATTTGGAGGGACCTCTTATATCTATCTCCGGGATACAGGGGACCGTTCAGCAGTAGCGCAAACCCTGAGAGGCTTGAAAGGAGTGGATGAAGTGATTACCAAACAGGTAGCGGTGCAACGATTTCACCTGATGCCTGAACGGATCGGAGACCTGATGGTGCTGGGGGATTCCACTACTGTATTCGGAGACCTGGATACAGAAAGTGAGGCTCTTCCGGCTACTTACCGGTCGCATGGCTCCCTTTATGAAGCGAAAGTTCCTTTATTCATATATAACGCCACACATCCGCCTTCGCCTGATTTCTTTTCGTATAATTATAAAATCGCAAGCTGGTTGTACCAGGATTTGACCAGGTCTTCCATTTCCCACAGCGAATGATTAATTCGCTTTCAGGACCTCTGTTGCTTTTGTGCGTATTACGAGCCAGACCCTTGCTCCGGTGGTGAGGGCGCTGATGAGTAATACACCGGTAAAGGATAGGGTCAGGGAGGATAGGCTGACGCCGGCATTGATCCGGAAGATCAGATCCATCATCAGTTTGGAAAGGGAATAGCCGGCATAACAGCCAATGGCGGAAGATAAAAGGAATAACCAGAAGTATCCTTTCAGCACCAGTTGGAAAATGTGCCGGCCGTTCGCTCCGACGACTTTTCTGATCGCTATTTCTTTTGTTTTTTTCAACACGCTGAGGGACACCAATGCAAACAGCCCTGTTGCTGCCAGGAGTATGGAAATAAAGGCGAACCGGAAAAATATTCCGGCAACCATGTTATTGGTGTAGATTGCCCGTGCTCCGATCGCGTCCTGGTAATATCCGGAAAAGGGCTGCAACGGGTAGAGCTTTGACCATAATGCCCTGGATCGATCATATACGCTGCCAAGGGAACCAGGCTTTGTCCGGATGATCAGTTGCGTACATTGTTCCGGTGTGACCAGGCAAATGGCTACAGGCGCTATGGGATCAAAGAATGAATTCTGTGTAAAATCCTTTAGTACACCCACCACTGTGCAGACCGTGCTATCATCTTTTCTTATTTGCTGACCGATGGCTTCTGCCGGACGCCAGCCAAATGCAAAGGCGAGCTTCTCATTGATCAGCAGGGATCGTCCATAGTCGCCTGTCCCTGAAGGATGGAAATTCCTGCCGGCAACCAGCTTCAAGCCTATCAGCTCCGTATAATTCTCCCCGACGTCCAGGTAGGTACATTCTTTTTTTGTTCCATTGGCGCCGAGCGGCCAGGTGTGGTAAGAGAACCCTATCTGATCCCTTGTGCCGGCAATCCGTTCAATCCCTGTCGTTTTGCTCAACCCATCGCGCACAGTTATATAGGCCGATTCTTTTTGCAGGTTCAGCCCCATGACATTGGCTTTTGTATATCCATAGTTATAATTACGCTGAAAGGAGGCATTGCGGGAAAATGCCACGCCTGCAATGACCGTGATAAAGGATATGGCGATCTGCAATCCCAGCAGACCACGCGAAAAAAGATTGCGGCCGCCGAACTTTACCGAACCTCTGAAAATATTGGCGGCATTAAATCGGCTGATATAGAATGCCGGGTAGGCGCCGGCCAGCAAGGTTACGCCCAGAAACAGGGCGACCAGGAATATAAACAAAGTATGATCACTCCAATAATGAGCGGTAAGCTGTATATAACCGAACATGGCATTAAAAGCAGGCAGCCAGTAGAGATTGATGAGGACAGAAAAGCCGATAGCCAGCAATACGATCAGGGCGCATTCCAATAGCTGCTGTCCCATGATCTGCCGAAAGGAGCTTCCCATCACTTTTCGCATGCCTATTTCTTTGAGCCTTCGATTGCTTTGCGCCACGGTAGTGTTAGCGAAGTTCAAACAGGCCGACAGCAATATGAGTATGCCCAGTATGAGCGGGCCATAAGCTGCGGCATCCTGGGGACGCTGGTCCAGTGCATTCTTGTCAATATATCCGGATTGATTGGCTACCTGCAAAATGGGCTCAAGAATAATGGAAGTAAGCTTTATATCCTTCCTGGCCGATTGTTCGAGCGGGAGATATTTTTTAAAATCGTCCTTGAGCCGGGCCGCCTGGCCGGGTTGGGCCAGTTTCAGGAATATGGCATTGGCGAACCAGGACCAGTCATCCTCTTTGACGACGGAGCCATCGGGCCGGAGCCGGTTGTCAATATGGGTAAGGATATCAAACTGGATAGTAGAATTGGCAGGTGGGTCTTTTAAGATGCCGGTGACCGTTAAGGGTTTTTTATAGGCCTGGTCTGAATAGAAAAGAAGGGTTTTTCCAATGGCCTCTGTATCCCCAAAGAATCTCTTGGCGGTCCTCTCCGTGATCACTACGGTGGAGCGGTCATTCAGGTCGATGGCGCCCCGGAGGAGCGGAAAATTAAATACACTAAAAAATGCGGGGTCGGTAAAGTTCGCCTGGGAGGCCAAAGGCTCGTTCCCTTCTGCTTTGATATTCAGGGGACGGCCATCCCATCTTACCGTTTCTTTTACGACCGGAAAATCATTTTTTGCGAAGGTCGCCAAAGGCATCGGGCAAGGGCCTTTGAGGTCATCGCTGCCGGCAACTTTGATGAGCGCCCGAAAAATACACTCCTTATCCTTATGGAAATTATCATAGCTGAAACTGAACCGGTAATTTTGAAAGCCCCATACCATGGTGGCGATCCCCACCCCAAGGCCAATGATATTGATCAGGGTGTATAATTTATTTCGCCAGCAATTTCTGGCGATGATCTTGAAATAGTTCTTAAACATAGTTATCTATTTATTCGGTCATTTTAGGAACGCATTCGTCCTTCTTAGTTTGGTTTTGTGAAGATTCCAATTGGAAGGATTTCCATAAAATATTGCTTATTTTTACGGCCCCATAAAGGCATCCATTAACGAACACCCCTTGAACATAGAATCTCTCATACAAGAAGCCCTTTTAAAAGTTCACCCCTTCACCCCGGAACAAATAAAGCTATTCCTGGAGAAGCTCCATATACAGCCCTTCCGGAAGAACGAGTATTTACTGGCGCCTCCAAAAGTGTGCGGGTTCACGGCGATCGTTTTGCGGGGTGGCTTCCGCATGTTCCAGCGGAAGGAGGAAAAGGAACATACGCTCCACTTTTTTACGGAGAACGACTGGGTCGGCGACCTGGAAAGCTTTGTCGGACAGCAGCCGACCGTCAACCATATACAGGCAACGGAAAAAGCCGAAGTAGCAATCATCTCCTTGCAGGATATCCATCAATTGATCGCCAGAGACAAGCTCTTTTTAATCCTGGGAAGAGTTATGAAAGGATGGTCGGTCAGCACCCATCAGTATACTTCTCTGATCGATGATAACCCGGATGCACGGTACCGCTTACTCCTGGAAACTCACCCGGATTGGATCCTGCGTTTCCCCCAGACCTATCTCGCAGCCTATCTGGGAATGAGCCGGGAGACTTTCAGCAGGGTAAAAAGGAGGCGTCTTTCCATTTCTTGACCACGGTCACATTTTCGCAGGCGGCCCGGTTATACTTTTACCGGATAAATCTTACAATATGCCTGATCATTCCACTGCCAAAAAAGTGTTAGCCGGTTCTTTATTGCTATGGCCTCTCCTGTCCATCCTTGGATTTGCCTTTCATTTCCACTCGATCCATGGGTTTTTCAACTTTCAATTAGAGCGCCCTCCTTATGATGCCGGCCATCTCTTCGATGGACTGGCCGCAGGACGGGGCCATGGCTTTATCCTGGCCCATTTTATTGTTTACCTGGCCACCCCTTTTTTGCTGGTCATTATGCTGATCCTATCCTGGTTCCTTTTCCGGTCCAACCAATGGCTTGCTTTCCTGGGAGCTGCCATCGGTATCATCGGATGTGTGGCGATGGCGGGAGTAGTATCTTCCTGGTTGTCTTTTGCGGCGATTGGCCGTGTTCAACCGGAATATTATGACGGAGCCCGGGCGGCCCTTATCGAACTGACGAATAAACAGGGATTCCTTAAATGGAATACGGGTGGCTCCTACCTTGCCTTTATCGGCCTGATACTGTTGGCCGCAGGCTTACTGCGGAGCAGGCAATTCCCAAGGGCAAACATGATCTGCATCCTCTTCGGCTCTCTCCTCTTTCTTTTTTTCATGGACATGGACAACTGGATGCTCATCGGAAGCATCTTCCTTTCCATCGGCCTTTTACCCGTTATCAAACGGCTATGGTCAAACCGATAGCGGAAAAGCAATGCTATACCTTTTAACATTCATATCACCGCCTCGATCATCCATCGATGCCCCAGCGGATCTATGATCTCTCCCTGCCGGTAGCCATAATCATAATCCTGTGCAGGAGATGTCTCCCGGGCGCCTGCCGCCAGGGCGCGGGCCATGATCGTATCCACATCAGCGACCATTAACCCGATGGTCGTGGTAACGCCACCGGCTCGTTCCGGGTTGAAAATGCCGGCCTCAGGCTTCTCTTCATGAAAATGGAACATCGCTCCATCGATCGATAGCTCCGCAACATGAATACTGCCATCCTCATTGCTCCAGCGTCTCAATTCGATGGCGCCGAAAGCTCTTTGGTAAAAGCTAAGTTCCATAGTGCCGCCGCTGATCGCCAACATGGGCACAAACGTTGTTTTTACGGGCTCTTTCATAAACTTTTTTTCTCTTAAAAATACGCTAGTTCCCCGATTTTTTATAAAGAGTGCGTACTTTCATCCCTAAACCACTGGCTGCATGAAATTACTGACGTCCACCCTTTTACTGTCGTTTTTTTGGTTTGGATTAGGTTCTCCCCGTGAACCCCTGAAGGTCAAATTCGAAAACTCCGCGTCTTATCGCTGGCTTAATAAGAAGGTATTGGAAAGCCGTAAACTGGACGATATGGAAAACCTGTCCGGCTGGGAGGCCTTTACCATCGGCAATGATGAAATTGTAGATGCCCGCGTGGTTGCCAAAGTAAAAGAAAGAAGCAACGTAGCGGCCCTTTCCCTGGACACACAAACCATCCATAGCGGACGCCGTTCCCTGCTGATGCGCACCCCTGTCAAACTCGAAGGGCCAGGCCCGTCTAATGGCCGCGGATGGGGCCGTTCGGGCGTAAAACGGCATTTCGACGGAGAGGACTGGACGCACTTCAATCGCCTTTCCCTTTGGATTTACGCCGATCTGCCCGGCTTTTATACGTCCGCGCTGGATTTTAAAATTTATAACGACGGCGTCAAAAAACTACCCGCCCTTTTCGGACAGGAAGGCGAGACCTCCATCGTACTCCGCAATCACGAATGGAACCACATCGTATGGGAGATCGGCAACGTAGAACGGGATAAGATCAAGGACTTCGAGATTTCTTACGGACTGTCCGGCAATGCCCCCGGCGAGGTCGACTCTATCCGGTTCTATTTCGATTGCCTGGACCTGGAACGGGTAGAGCCGGACAAGATCGAAGGCTGGGATGTCTGGCCGGGCCGTATCTCCTACAGCCACGCAGGATACCAGGCCGGCGCTGAAAAGAGCGCCGTGGCCAATGGTCTCGACGCCAGCACCTTCCAATTGATCGACCAACAAACCGGAGAAGTGGTCTTATCCCGACCCATCCAGAATACCACTACCCACCTGGGTACTTTCCAGGTGATGGACTTTTCCGAAGTCAGAAAAGAAGGCACCTATGTGCTGGAGGCCGGCGGTGTCAGCACCCACCCCTTTCCCATCGGCCCCGATGTCTGGGATGCTTCCATCTGGAAAGCCCTTAATTTTTTCTATGCCGAACGCTGTGGGACTGAAATCCCCGGTATACATGGCATTTGCCATCGGGACTGGACCTGTGTTCACAACGACCGGCGGATCGCGATCAACGGAGGCTGGCATGACGCCGGAGACCTTACCCAGGGACTGGGCAATACGGGGGAGATCGTTTACGGCCTCTTCAGCCTAGCCGAACAGTTACAGACCCGGGATGAAAAACCGGAGCTGGTCGACCGGCTCATCGAAGAAGGGCGATGGGGACTCGACTGGATCTTAAAAACGAGTTTCGGCGATGGCTTCCGCGATGTCGGCTCCATCAGCAGCCGGAGAACCAACGATATCATCGGTGATTTTGACGATGTCACGGCTACGGCCCGCAACAGCCCCCAGGATAATTTTGTGGCCGCTGCCGCCGAAGCTATCGCCGCCAGGGTTCTGAAAAGCAGCGATCCCCGGCTGGCTGCTCACTCCCTGCAAATGGCCCGGTCCGATTATAAATTTGCGGTGGAAGGCATGAAGACCGTTCGGACTTCCTCTGCGAAGCAATTATGGACTGGCACTTTCGACTCTGATAATATTGCCTTCGAAGTTTCTGCGGAAGGCATTCTGGCAGCGGTGAACCTATGGAAAATAACGGGCGACCGGCAATATGAGGACCAGGCGGCACAATGGTCGCAGGTGATCCTTCAGTCGCAGCAACGCCAACGCACCGACTGGGAGTTCCCCCTAACCGGCTTCTTTTATACAGGCCCGCAAAAGGACCGGCTTCTCCACTTCGTACATCGCGGCCGCCAGCAGGCGCATATCCTGGCGCTGACAGAACTCTGCCAGGCATTTCCCGATCATTCCGACTGGATGAAATGGTACTCGTCCGTAGCCCTTTATGACGAATATGTGAAGTCGGTCTCCACCTATACGGCGCCGTATAACGTACTTCCCGCCTCTGTCTATAACGATAGCGAATACCTGAAAGTACCCGAAAGCCGGAGGGAGTCCTTCCGCAAACAGGTATTGAATGGCATCCCACTGGGTAAAGGCAATTACCTGCGGCTGTTTCCGGTATGGATGGATTATCGCGGCCATTTCGGAACGATCCTGCCGGAAGCGCAGGCGCTGGCAGGGGCAGCCCATCTGCGCGGAGACCTGGCCGCCGCAAAGCTCGCTGAACATCAGCTCGAATGGGTGATCGGCCGCAATCCGTTTTCGCAGAGCGCTATGTGGGGAGAAGGATATGACTTTACACCGCTGTATACGCCTTCCTCCGGAGATATGGTCGGCGCCTTACCGGTGGGTATCCAAACCAAAGAAGAGAACGATGCCCCCTACTGGCCCGTGCAGGCCACCTGGACCTACAAAGAGATCTGGGTGCATCCCGTAGCAAGATGGATCTGGCTGATGCGGGACCTCAGGGGACCGGCATTGATCGAAGGACAGGCCGCCGCTACGGTCGTATTTAAAGAGCTTACGACCGGGCAGGAAGTAATGGCCGAACCCGACGGGACGACGCAACATTTCAGGATCCTGCTGCCCGAAGGGAAATATACCGTGCAAACCAGGGACAAAACGGGCGCCATTGCATCCGATCCCGGGATACAAGACCAGACTTTTCTGCCCGGCGGGACCTATCACCTGGACCTGCGCCCGGGGAAATCCGTGTCCTTTGAAATTTCTACCCTGGGGACAGGCAAAGGCAATCGTGACCTCCTCATTCGCGTGAATGCAAGCGGACTGGGGACGCATCATTTCAGCATCCGTACGGATAATCTCCGCGTGGCAGGCGCCTCCCAACTCCCCGTCCCGACCAAAGACATCACCCTGCAACACGATAAACCAGGGATCATCGAATGGCGCGCCACCATCACCTCGCCGGATACCCCCTGGTTCATCGTCGTTATTCCGGATGACGACCTGTCCCAAAGAAAAGAAAAATCAGGAGCAATATGGCAGCGCCCAAATTGACCCAACCAAACCAATCCCCCCATCGATTATACAGCGTGGGGCCTGCCGAAGGCCCCGTTTCACCTATTAAAAATCCCCGCTGCCCATCTTCAGCGCTTGCTTCCGCCAGAACCCTGCCCCGATCATCGCTGATCGTCAGCCTTCCTTCCTGCGCATTCCGGACAAGACTATACCCGTTCTCGACAGCCCGCATCATCGCTATCCGGGAATGATACCACCCGTCCCGGTTGAAATCCCAGGCAGGTACATATAACATAGACGCACCCTGACGCCGGTAGAGACGTATATAATCTTCATAATCCATATCCTTGCAAATGGCCACCCCCGCAACCAGCCCATCTCCTCCCGCCATCTTCCCATCCAGGTTGAAAAAGCCCGGCGCCTTACCCGGCACAAATCCATCGTACACCTCTCCCTCGAACAGTTTCACTTTCCGGTAATTCAGCAGCAACCGCCCCCCGGGAGAGAATACCCAGGCCTGGCATTCGGGATGATCTTTATAAAGACGCGTAACCCCGGCGATGATCGTGACGCCCGAATGACGCGCCTCCTCCGCTAATAGCCCTGTAATGTCCACCGCGGCAGTGTCCGATACCGGCAAGCCCTTCTCCGGGAGCACTACGATCGTCGCGCCCCGGGCGGCAAGCGCCCTCACTTCCTGCAGGTAACGGTTGACGATCGGTAACTCCACTTCCGGCCGGGGATCATAATCATTGCCATAGAGTTGTTTGGAGATAGCCACCAGCCCTACTCTTACCCCCTTTTGCGGCGGCTGCCCATAAAGACGGACCAACCCATATGCCATCACCGCCACGACAACCAAAACGGCCGGCAATACGAGCCCACGGACCCTGACTCCCCGACGATGATAATGAATCGTCAATGCCATGACGGAGGAAACCCAGCTCACCAAAAAAGTCATACCCAACACGCCCGTAATGGATGCGATCTGCACCAGGGGAAGAAAATTACATTGCGTATAGGCGACACTCGCGATGGTGCCGTCACGGGAAAAAAGGAATTGCAGAAATTCAAACGCCGTCCATAGAACAGGATAAGCGAAGACCGCAACGGCCGGCGGAACGCGCAGGTTGATTTTCCGGACAACCAGGATGACCAGACCAAAGACCAGCGGAAAGACGATCGTAAAGAGCAATGCCGGAAGCAGCGGCAGCACCTCATGCAGGTAAGACCACCAGCTAAGCCGACCTATCAGGAAAGCAACAAAGGCGATCCCGAATGCGGTAAAGCCTTTGACCCGCATCATCAGATACAGCACAGGCACAGGCGCCAGCCAGAGCGCCCACCAGACATGAAGCGAGAGATCAAAAGATAAATACCAGCAGGTCCCTGCGATCAGGACCCCGAAAAAGGCAGTCAATTTTTGGGATGGGTTCATATGTCAAAGCTATACCCTTCAACAGGGCAGGAATTGTAAATTTTAGACAGGCTGATACCGGATCAGGAAATCGGCGATACTCTGATCCTCCGGTTCCCAGCTGCCCGGAGCCATCCCCGCATACCGGTAAAAATCCCTGATAAAATGAGATTGATCATAATAGCCGCACGCATAGCCCACCTTTGTCAGAGAGCTGCTCTTATCCCGGCTTATTTGCCGGATCGCTTTGTTAAAGCGGATGATCCGGCAATATTGTTTCGGCGTATAACCTATCGCTCCCTTAAAAGCACGCTCCAGCTTTTTGTAATACCAGCCTGTTTGCTGACAGATCGCCTGGATGGAGACCTCATCGGGATGATCCCGGATGATGGCCAGCGCTGCCGTCAGCATGCCCGGCCCCGCCCGCTGATCCCTGATTATTCCACTCAGCAGCTTTTCCAGCAAAAAGATCCTGGCCCTGTCATCCATCCCCTCCGATAGCCGCTCCTCCCACTCTTTTATGCCGGTGCCCAGGATCTCTTCGGCAGGGATCATCCTGTTTAGAAGTCCCGAGACAGGCACCGAAGTGAAGGCTGCCAGACCACCGGGTTTGAACCGGACCCCCAGCATATCCGTATGACCGGAAGGACGACCGAAATAGATCCGGTCCCGCTGACCCATGAAATGCACCCGGCTGATCAGGTCCCCTTCGGGCGCCTCCGGATGGATCAGCCAGCGATAAGAAGTCCCCAGGGGAAAGATCATTTCCACCCGGCCTCCCGGGATCAACCGCTCCTCACGGGATACTACACCCGAAGAACGATAGACCCAGTAGCATTCGATCAGGTCCGATAACCGGACCCCTGGTTGATATTGACGATAAAAAGGCATAGAACCTCCCTAATATACGAAATAGCTCATTTACCGGACCTCAATTACGAGGATCCGGTTTTGATTTTAGCAGGTATTCTTGCGGAGGTTCGGCGCCTGCCAGGTTCTTCACAAAATAATCCCAGCGCCGGCGCATCATATACAGCGAATAACTACCATAGCCATGGGCGCTGTTGGGAAAGACCACCAGGTCAAAATTCTTATTGGCCTTGATCAACGCCTCTACCACCAGCAACGTGTTAGAAGGAGGTACATTATTATCCATCAGCCCATGCGCCAGCATCAGCTTCCCTTTCAGGTTCGCCGCATAATTCTGGTTGGCCTGTGCCTCATAATTGGAGACTCCGTCTTTTCGCGGGACCAGCAACCCATCATAACGCTCTCCCCAGTCATCCTCGTAATTCCGGTTGTCATGATTCCCGGATTCGGAGATACCGACCTTGAAGAAGTCCGGGTAGCGGAACATGGCCGCTGCTGTTGCAAAACCTCCTCCCGAATGTCCCCAGATCCCAATGCGGTTCGTGTCGATATATGCATACCGCTGCATCAACTGCCGGATACCGGCGACCTGGTCAGGCAAGGTGTTCTCCGACATGTCTCCATAGCTCATATCGTGAAAACTCTTCGAACGCAGGGGATTGCTGGTACCTTCTATTTCTACCACGATAAACCCTAGTTCGGCCAGCGCCTGGTTATCGCCTCTTGCCGTCTCGAAGGACCAACTGCCCACACTTCCACCCTGGGGACCGGGATATATATAATCGATGATAGGGTATTTTTTAGCCGGTTCCAGCGTAGACGGCGTAAACAGCAGTCCATACAGGTCTGTCTTTCCGTCATGGGCTTTCACCACGATCGGTGTAGGCGGCTTCCAGCCGGTGGCGGTGAGCCGGGAAATATCGTCTTTCTCCAGGTTGGCGATCAGTTTGCCGTTCAGATCACGTAATACCGTGACGGAAGGAACGTTTGGTTTTGAATAACTATCGATGAAGTAGCTGCCGCCGGGAGATAAGGTGATAACATGGTTCCCATCTTCGGGGGTCAGTAGCGTTAGCCCCCTGCCATCAAAACCGATCTTATAGAACTGGCTGAAATAGGGATTCTCCGGCTGGCGTCCATCGACCACAAAATAGAGGAGACGATTTTTTTCATCTACCTTCAGCAACCGGGTAACCACCCATTCTCCTTTGGTGATCTGGTTCTTCAGCTTTCCGGTTACGGCGTCATACAGGTAAAGATGCCCCCAGTTGTCACGTTCGGAGAACCAGATAATTTCTTTTGACTTATGTAGATACCGCCAGTTAATGCTTCCCCATCCCGATTCATACTGCGTGGGCGCCGTTTCTTCAAACACTTCTTTCACGACACCCGTAGCAGGGTCGGCGATACGGAATTTTTCATTTTTATGATCACGGGACGTAGACACAAAAGCCAGTTGCTCCCCATCGTTCCAATCCACATCATCAAAAGCGCCGCTGCTGGAGATATCATCGCTGAGCGTTCCCCTGTGTGGATCGGGCGGAATTTGCAGCGGGATCACTTTTTTATTATCGACATCGATAATGACCCGATGGATGGTGGCGATCTCTTTGTCGCCCGGCAAGGGATATTTCCACGATTTCAGGGTAGGCTTGCCTACATTGGTAGTGATCAGGTACATGTCGCTGACATTCCGCTGGTCCTGTTTGAACGTGGCGATCTTTTTGGAGTCGGGCGACCATAGAACGATAGGACCATCACCGCTCTTCCAGCCGGCATTATCCGTAGCATACCCAAAATCCTTGATGCCATCCGTCGTCAGTTGGGTCGATTCATTCGTCTTAATATCACGGACCCATAAATTGTCTTCCTTTATAAAGACCGCCCGGTTTCCGTCCGGAGATACTACTTCTTCTCCGATGCTCCTGCGACGACCTTCTTCTTTAGCCGGCGCCGGGGTTATCAACGTAGAATTATCGGGTATACAGGTATAGGTGATAAGATCGCAGCTCCATTTTTTACCATTGGCCCGGAACAAAACAGATTTTTCGTCGGGAGAAAAAACAAAGGTCTGGAATGGCAGCCTGGATGGTTCCACTTGTTTACCGGATGCCGTTGAAAGGGCTGCCGCCAGCTTTTGCTGATTAAAAGCAGCCGTACGTGTTTTTCTGGCCGGATCCACCAGCAGGAACTCACTGCCCTGCGCCGTTAGCACACGATACCAGAACCGGTCGCCGGATAGCCAGTTGGGGCTAACCCCTCTATGATCCACCAGTTGCCGGGTATTATAGATCAGCTGACTCTCCGCATGTTCATAATCTTTTACGGTTACGGGGACACCCTGCTGCGCAGACAGGTTGATGCCCCCTGCGAAACAAGCGACGGTAAAAAAATATTTCTTCATAAGCGATAAATATAAGTTTGAAAACCATTTGTTCCAAAAAAACTAATTTTGCATTTTATCAGAGGTCTACTATGATTAGAAAGCCACCGGCAGAACTGACTATGGAACAGGAGATTAAAGACTCCTTTAGTATCATATACCTGGATGGCAAAAATTTTCCGGCCCATTCGGCCGTCAGGCTTTATTACCATCGCATCTATCTTATAAACGAAGGTATGGGCGCCCTCTGTATTGACGACCGGCATTGCCCGATTACAGGTAAAGAACTATTCTTAATGGCCAAAGGACAAACCTTTTCCTTTCAACCGCATAGCAATATCTCCGGGTATGAGCTTTCCTTCGGCGATTATTTCTGGGAGAAGGCGCCCGCCAGCGCCAGTAATTGCAAAGCAGTACTATTTAATGATGTGACTACCCATCAGCGACTGCCGGTTGGAGCGCCTGCCTACCACGAACTGGATTCGCTTTTCCGGGCACTCTATGAGGAATTCGTCAAAGTGGATTACATCAATAAACCGGACGCGATGGCCGCTTATCTGAAAATTATCATGATCAAGATTGCCAATATCAATGCCTCCCTGGTCGACGGCTATGAGGGACCAGCCAGCCAGCTTTACCGGCAGTTCCTGGAGTTGCTGCATCACCAGTACCGGACGAATCGTGATGTGGCGGAGTACGCGGGGCAATTAAATATTTCCGCCAGGAAATTATCGGACCTGTGCAGAGAACAGGGCGGCAAGGGCGCCAAGGAAATTATTAACAGCCATCTCATTGCCGAAGCCAAGCGATTTCTTCAGTTTTCTTCAAAACCCATCAAGGAGATTGCCTTTGACCTTAATTTTCATACGCCGGAGCAGTTTAGCCATTTTTTCAAGGCCCATGCATGGGTCTCTCCCCTCGTCTACCGCAATGCTTTTGTAAATATTGGCAGGTGATCCTCCATCTTTGACATTCCCCCGGTTGCCGGGCCGACCTAATTTTGTGATACAAATCATTTAATTATGTTAGCTAATCATTCGAAGTCAACCAGTCAATTGAAGTCCATCGCAGGAATTTCAATCCCCGACAGCGTTATTGCCAGGCAGGCCACAGAACTCCTGCTGGAGCACGGTACGCCCTTCATTTACAATCACTCTTTACGGGTCTTCCTCTTTTCCTCGCTGAATGGTAAACGGAACAGGCTCTCTTATGACCCGGAGCTGCTCTATGTCAGCGCTGTCTTTCATGACCTGGGCCTGGTCCCTCATTACAGCAGCCCGGACAAACGCTTTGAAGTGGATGGCGCCAATGCCGCCCGCGATTTTCTGAAATCTCATGGACTCCCAAAAGAATCCTTGCAATTGGTATGGGATACCATCGCCTTGCATACTACCATCGGCATTGCTGAATATAAGGAACCGGAAGTAGCGCTAATGTATTCCGGAGTCGGGCTGGATGTTATGGGAGAAGGGTATGAATACCTGTCCGAGGCGCATCGGGAAGAAATTATCAAAGCATTTCCCCGCAACGATTTCAAGAAAAAGATCATCCCCACTTTCTTCTCAGGATTTGAACACAAGACGGAAACTACCTTCGGCAATATCAAAGCGGATGTTTGCGCTTACATGATCCCCAACTTTCACCGCAAGAACTTCTGCGATTGTATCTTACAGTCACCCTGGAGCGAGTAAATATCTCAGTCAGGATACTTTTTTTTCAGATATTCCACCGATCGCCTGATCAGGCTTTCCAGGACGTCGAGGTCGATATCCTCCAGCTTTTTGACATAGACGCATCCCTTCTCGGCTTTATGTTTGCCTAGTTTTTTCAGCAGCTCGGCCTGACCGGGAATGCCCGCCATCACATACAGCGAGAAATTTTGCTTTCGCGGAGAGAAGCCCGCCAGACATATTTCCCCTTCGTGCCCGCTCTCATACTTATAATGATATTTGTCAAAACCGATGATGCTCGACCCCCACATTTTGGCGGGCTTTCCCGTTATCTTCTTCATGAGCTTGATCAGGGCTTCGCTGTCCTCCCGTTTTTTCCCTTCAGTAACTTTGTCCAGGAAATCTTCGACGGATTGTTGGGTGACTTTTGTTTTTGTTTCAGCCATAGGAGATATTTTAAGGTTAATTATTGGTCGGCGATCATTGTCAGACACTCAGTTCCTTCAGCGCCCGCACCAGCACATCCAGTTCTTCCGGCAGGGTGAATACATTGGGAGTGATACGGCAACCCTGTACCCCGGCGGCAGGAGAATCGATGGCTACCGTATAGATCTTATATTGATGGAATAACCTGTCCGCCAGGTCGGCGGGCTTCATCCCTTTAATGCCCACATTGGCGATCCCGCAGGTGCGGGCAGGATCCGCCGGGGTATTGACTACCACATTCGGCAGCGTCCGGACCCGGGAAGTCCAGTATTGTTGCAGATAACGGAGGCGGGCCTCCTTTCTTTCGGCTCCCAGCGTATTATAATAGTCGATGGCGTCGCTGATGGTCAGGTCCGTATGGACCGGCAGGGTGCCGGTATGATTCAGCAGGGAGATACCCCTGGCCGAATCGTCAGGCTCCGCCAGCAGCGGCCATATCTTTTCCGTATGTTCTTTTTTGACGTACAACAAGCCGGCGCCCAGGGGAACGCTTAGCCACTTGTGAAGGCTCGCGCCGTAGTAATCGCAATGCAGATCGGGGATGGCATGCCTGATCTGAGCAAAGGAATGCGCCCCGTCTACCATCACTTCCACCCCTCTGGCATGGGCCATATCGCCAATCTTCCGTACCGGCAATACCTGGCCGGTGATATTGATAATATGGCTGACCATCAGCAGGCGCGTTCGGGGGGTAATGGCTTTGGCATATAAGTCTACCACTTCCTCGTCGGAAGAAGGATGATTGGGTACGGAAATGACCTTGCGCACAATGCCGTGGCGCCGCTCTGCCTGCCGGAACATCTTGAGCATGGCGCCATAATCCTGCTCCGCCATGATGGCTTCATCTCCTTCCTTCCAGGGATAGCCGGCAATGATCATGTCCAGGGATTCGGTAGTATTGCGGGTGACGATCAGCTCCCCCGGGGAGCAGCCGGCCAAAGCAGCCAGTTTGCTGGTGACGGTTTTCTTATTATCGAACTGGACCGTACGCATGTAATGTGCGCCTTCATAATTTACGGCCCGGATATGCGCGATATAGGCTTCCAGGATCTCCCCGGGTTGAATATTATAATACCCGTTCTCCAGGTTGATATACTCCGGCTTCAGCCGGTAGCCTCCCCGGATCCCGGCCCAAAAATCTTCCTTGTCTGCCAGCGACCCGGCCGGCTCCTGCCCGAAACGGCCTACCCATTCCGCCAGGGCGTTCCTGGACAAAGGCGCTCCCAGACCGGCAATCGCCATTCCTTTCAAAAATGTCCGTTTATCCATACGCTGAGCATTATGAATAAATTTACACTAACTTTTGTTGTTTATTTACTATTCCGCCAATTTTATGAGCGCAGGCATCAGCTTATTCAGACTACTGAGGTTTGGGGAATATTCAATTACAAAGATAAGAGGCTACAAAAACTGCGTATTGCTGAGGATTTTTTTTGCTAAAGGCATGTTACCAAAGTTACTCATTTCTTTTTATTAAAAAAGCCAAATATTGCATATCGGTTTTTGGATCAAAGGGTATTCTCTTGTCTCGACCTGCGGGTACTCAACGGTGAAATTTTTTAAAATTTCAATCACTGTTGCTAATACCTTTACGATGTCCCCATTATTTGAATTGGCCGTATCACATGATAGCCACAGATGTGCTGCTTTAATCAACCTTTTTAAGAGAATTGATCGTCAACCCCGAAGTAACCACCTCATTATGCCGCTCATAAAAATAGGCCCGATTATGCTTGATCACTACCTTTTTACCTCTTGGCATTCTATCCTTATCAACCGGCTGGATGATGTCGATCTCGAAATAATTGGCAGCAGGATCCGTACTTGTCAGCTCGATGGGTCGATCAAACCCATACGTATACACACCCAGCCGCTCCACCCGTTGCTTCGGGAATGTGACTACATTGCCTGAATCGACGACCAACTGTTTCCTGATCCTGGGTGTGAAAGTGCAAACCCTTCTCTGAGGCGCACGAACCAGGTTCAGGTAATGGCTATGCTTATTGACGTAGAGTGTCAACATATGAAAATCGGCCGGCTCCCTGCTGACCGGCGCCTCATTCTCATACGTTTCGACAAAATAATTTATCTTAACCCGGATGGAGTCTGACCGCCCGGCCGACTTTTCCGTCAGATAGACCTGCGGTTTCCTTTTCTCTTTGCCGGGATTCAACGTCACTACATTGGAAGAAGCTGTCCAGACTCCCTTGCTTTGATAGCTATCATAGGTGTAAGGAAATACATAGTCAGCCGTTTTCAACGTAAAGCTGCCGTCCGCTTTCAACTCCAGCTCTGTTTCATAATCGGAATATTTCCCGGCAATCCTGCTGCCGGATACCTGAGCATAACCAGCCAGGTTCGTCAACAGCAATATAGTCGTTATTAACTTTGTCATGTTATAGCTAATATAAGAAAAAAAACCGGTCTTTCACTCCGCGCCGGCACTCGCTGAAATGCGGTCTCTCACTCTGACCGCAGGCTCTCTACCGGATTCGCCGTCGCGGCGCGGATGGCCTGGTAGCTGATCGTTAGCAAGGCAATCAGCAGCGCCGCCGCCGTCGTATAGACAAATAAGGTCCAGCTGACAGCCGTCCGGTAGGCAAAACTCTCCAACCACCTCTGTATCACGAACCACCCCACCGGAGTTCCGATCAGCACCGCAATCCCCACCAGCTTTAGAAAATCCCCCGACAGCAGCGCCACAATACTACGCTCACTGGCTCCCAGCACCTTGCGGATGCCGATCTCCTTCGTGCGCTGCTCGGCGCTGAAAGCCGCCAGTCCAAATAATCCCAGACAGGATATGAAAATAGCGATACCCGTGGCATACCCTACAATAGATGCCAGGCGGTTATCCGCCTCATAATGTCGCTGGAACTGATCATCCAGGAAAGAATACTCAAAGGGCTCATTGGGATTCAGCTTATGCCATACCTGCCTGATCGAAGCAAGCGTGGACGACATCTGTGCAGCATTGACATGCACGATCATATAATTGTAAACAGGACGGTTGTTCACGATGAACACCAGCCCATTGATCGGCTTATGCAGATCCTCAAAATGAAAATCTTTTACCACCCCGACGATCCGGAACCGGCCATTCTGCCCGTTATCATGGTATACCGATTTGCCGATGCAGGTAGAAAGAGTATACCCCAACTGATGCATGGCCTTCTCGTTCAGCACGATCCCGTCCACACTGTCGGCAGGAAATTGATCCGAAAAAACATGCCCCGCCAATGCTTTTAATTGCAACGTCTTCATAAAGTCGTAGTCCACCATATTGATATCGAAATGCTGATCGTCCGTCTTGCCCTTCCCTTCGGCATAATACAGCCCATTCCATCCTGTAAACCCCGGGTAAAAAAATGAAGCCCCCACCGAAAGAACACCAGGCCCCTTTTGCAGCCCCCCCTTTATCGGAATAAAAAGACGGTGGGCATTATCACTTCGTAGCGGCAGGATCAGCTGCTGATCCTTCGTAAATCCCAGGTCGGCACTGCGGAGAAAATGCAGCTGGTTCGCAATGATGACTGCCGCGATGATCAGGACAATGGAAATACAAAACTGGAAGACCACCAACCCCTTCCGTAAGGACACGACCGCCAGTGAATTCGTGATCTTCCCTTTCAGGACCGTAACAGGTTTGAAAGAAGAAAGATACAGGGCTGGATAACTGCCGGCCACTAAACCCGTGAGAATAGCCAGCACGAAAAAACCCGATCCGATCCTGAATACCTCGGACGCCGACAAAACGATCGTCTTCCCCGACAGCCGGGCAAAGGCTGGCAACAAAAGATTACAAAGACACACAGCGATCCCCAAAGCAAGCAGCGCCATCAATAAGGATTCTCCCAGGAACTGACGCACCAGCGAAGCCCGCCCGGCGCCCAGCGTCTTGCGCACCCCCACCTCCGCCGAACGCTTGGTAGATCGCGCCGTGGCCAGGTTCATGAAATTAATACAGGCGATCAGCAGCGTGAACAGACCAATGGAAGCCAGGATATAGAGATACGTTACATTACCGGATGGCGTCATATCCCCGTACTCCATATTGGAATGCAGATGAATATCCCTCACCCTGAGCAGGAAATAACTCAATTTTGATCCCACCGTCCTCAGTTCTTTGCCGATATAGGTATCGACAAAAGCAGGAAATCGCTTTTCCAGCTGGGCGGGATCGCTCCCCTCCTTCAACAATAAATACGTATAGAAATAAGTATTGGAGATCATACTCGGGTTGTCGTTCGTCCGTAAGAAATCACCCGTCTCACCCCCATACATAGATAAGAAGAACCGCGCGTCGATATGAGAAGGGCTTTTTATCGGTTGAAAGACCCCGCTGACCGTGTAATCATGCTCCCCATTGAAATTGCTGCTGATGTGGACCACCTTGTTCAATGCCGGCTTCTCGCCGAAGATTTTGTCGGCGATCTCTTTGGACAGCACAATGGAATAGGGTCCGCTGATCGCCGATGCCGCATTGCCTTCCACAAAATCATAGTTGAACAGCCGGAAAAAACCGGAATCCGCCAAATACCCCTTCTCTTCATTAAAGGACCGCGTATTCTCTCCCGGCGCAGAATATTGCAGCAAGGTCTTGTCCGTCCCTAACAGACCACAGATCCGGGCCGTAACCTCCACCTGAGGATACGAGGCCTTGAAGATCTCCGCCAGCGTGTGGGGACAACCCGCGAAACGACTTCCCTTGCCATCATGATCCGTATAAACAGCAGCAACCTGGTACAGCCGGTCAATATGAGGATGATAACTGTCATAACTGTTCTCCTGCCAGATATACAACGTAAGCAACATGCAACCCGTCAGCCCGATAGCCAGGCCAAAAATATTGATAAAGGAAAACACCTTGTTCCTTTGCAGGTTGCGCCAGGCGATCTTGAAATAGTTTTTCAGCATAGTGGGGGAATTAGCGTTTTTCCCGCCAAGACAATACCAATTTTATGACGCCTTACAAATCAATTAATTAATGATCGCTCACGGCCATGAGCGTACGGTTTTGATACAGGGAATGCCCGGTTTTAAAAATCACGCCCCGATGCGTTTGACTGAAAAACTTGGCTTACATTAGCTCCATAATTAAACATTCTCCATGAAAAAGATCCTTCTCTTCCTGTGGGTGATCCTCCCTGCCTGCTCCACGCATTCCCAGACCCTCCCCCAAAAGCTGGATACTCTGCTGACAGCCTACACAAGACAACATTCTTTCAACGGCTCGGCCCTGGTTGCCCGGCAAGGAACCGTCCTTTTACAAAAAGGCTATGGCTATAAGAACCTACAGGACCATGCCTGGAATGATAGCAACGGCATTTTTCAGATAGGCTCCATTACCAAACAATTTACCTCGGCCATCATCCTGCAGTTACAGGAAAAGAACAAGTTGTCGCTGCAGGACAAATTATCGAAATACATCCCCGACTATCCACATGGTGGTGAGATCACGATCGAAAACCTGCTGACCCATACTTCGGGTATCTACAACTACACGAATGATGGGGACTTCATGCAACATAAAACGACCCACCCCATTAACCGGGACAGCCTGATCGCCCGCTTTAAGAACACCCCCCTGGACTTTTCCCCCGGCGAAAAATTCAGTTACAGCAATTCCGGCTATATCCTCCTGGGATATATCATAGAGAAAATAACCGGCAAACCGTACTTCCGGGTGGTAAGGGAACAGATCTTTCAGCCCCTGCAAATGCGGCATTCCGGATTTGATTTTACCGGATTGACCAGCCCTGATAAAGCCATCGGCTATCCATCTCCATCATCGGACCAGCCGGCCGATATCGTTGACTCTTCCGTATCATTTGCCGCTGGTGCTATGTATACCACCGCAGGAGATCTGTATAAATGGGACCGGGCCCTCTACACCGGCGGGATCATCAGCCAGGCTTCTTTGCAAAAAGCGTTCACCCCCTATAAATCAGGCTACGGCTATGGCTGGGGCATTGATTCCGCCTTTGGTAAGAAAATCGTGATGCATGGCGGCGGTATAACCGGTTTTGTGTCGTTTATCCTGCGGGTGCCGGAAGACGGAACCTGTATCATTTTATTGGATAACCAGCCCTCGCCCGCTCTCGGAAAAATCGCTACAGAGATCAACACCCTGCTGAACGGCAAAGAAGTGATCTTACCCAAAGAACGAAAAGAGATCACCCTGGATACGGCCACCCTGCAACAGTATACCGGTGGATATGAACTGACGCCCGGATTTGTCATAACCATTACCCTGGAAAATGGGAAACTGATCAGCCAGGCTACCGGACAAGGCAAAGCGGAATTGTTTGCTGAAAAAGAGAATTTCTTTTTCCTGAAAATAGTAGACGCACAGATCGAATTCATCAAAGGTGCCGACGGGAAAATAGAAAAGCTGGTGCTTTATCAGAACGGCCGGCAGATGCCGGGAAAGAAAATCAAATAATTATATTATATTTCTGGAATTCTACAATATGGACCCGGATTTATTTAAAAAATTACAGGCAGAAGGGCTGATCTCGGACAATGCAGCACAGAAAGTAAAAGCCCTCGAAGAACACCGCCTCTTCTCCCTGCATTGGGAGCTGCGAACGATCCTCTACCTGGGGATCATCCTGCTCAGCGGAGGGCTGGGCGTCCTGGTATATAAGAATATCGACACGATCGGGCACCAGGTCATTTTGATCTTTATAGCCCTGGTCTGCGCCGGCAGCTTTTATTACTGCTTTCGTAACAAGCCCCCCTTCTCCCGTCTCCAGGTACCTGCACCCAATTCATTTTTTGATTACATCCTGCTCCTGGGCTGCCTTACCTTTATCACCTTCATCGGCTACCTGCAATTTGAATATGCTTTTTTTGGCGAAGCCTATGGGTTAGCGACCTTCATACCCATGATCGTCCTGTTTTTCAGCGCCTATTATTTCGATCACCTGGGTATCCTTAGCCTTGCCATTACCAACCTGGCCGCCTGGGCTGGTATCGCCGTGACGCCTCTGACTATACTGAGAGAGAATAACTTCGACCATGAACGGCTTATCTATACGGGCCTGGCCCTGGGAGTTCTTTTGGTCCTCATGGGGCTGACCAGCGAACGCAGGAATTTCAAACGGCATTTTGAATTTACCTTTACCAACTTCGGCGTTCATATCCTGTTCGTTTCCGGCCTGGCAGGCCTGTTCGTCCATGCCCATATTTACGGACTCTGGTTCTCGTTGCTCCTGGGTTTAGCCTATTTTTTCTACCGGCTGGCGATCAAAAGAAGCTCCTTTTATTTTTTACTGATCATTACCCTTTATACTTACATCGCGCTGAGCTATGTAGTCGTGCGGATCCTCTGGGTCCTCGTTGACAAGTCCGGCGATGCGACGCCCATCTATCTGGGACTGCTGTACTTTATCTTTTCCGGAGTAGGCTTAATCCGTCTCCTGATGTACTGGAACAAAAAAATCAAAGCCCATGATAGCCTACAATAGCACCAGCCTGGATAACAGGATCATTGAGGAACAGACCGCTGAGGCGCTGGCAACCCATTGCATCACGAAAGAAGAGCACACGCAGATTGGTGCTGCCTATCCCGTCCCCTTCTATACCCCCAATATTTTTATCCGTATCGGGTTGTTCATACTGACCGTCATTATCGCCGTCTTTACGTTGGGGCTGCTCGCCCTGCTGACCAGCGCAGGCTCGAATAGCTTCGGAGTCCTGTTCATCTTCTCCGGGTTAGTTTGCTATGGTATCCTGGAAGCAATGGTGCACAGCAAGCGGCATTTCCAATCGGGAGTTGACGACGCTTTATTATTGATGGCCGGCATCTTAGTCTTGTCGGGCATCTCTATCGCCGTCGATCACCTTCCCATGCTCACCCTGTTTCTGCTGATCTTCACGGTGGCTCTTTACTCGACCCTCCGCTTTGCCGATCAACTGATGGCCCTCCTGGCATATGCCGCTTTACTGGCCATTCTTTTTAAGGCGATGACGTCGCTGGGCGGGCTGGCTAATACCCTCCTTCCCTTCCTGATCATGGCCGTTTCCATAGCGGTCTACTTCCTGGCAGCAGCCCTTTCCTCTAACTCCAAGCTCCGGCACTACCATGTTTGTACTACGGTGGTTATCAAAGCGGCCTGCCTTCTCAGCTTCTACCTCGCCGGTAACTATTTTGTCGTGCGGGAAGCCGGTGTCGCTTTGCTGAACCTACCCCTTCAACCCGGGCAAAGCCTTCCCATGGGCTGGCTCTTCTGGATCCTGACGATAGCCACGCCCTTGTTTTATATCTTTCAGGGTATCCGCAAAAAAGACGTTATTTTCTTATGGGTAGGCCTTGGCTTGATAGCTGCCGCCGTTCTGACCATCCGGAATTATTATCATGTCCTGCCGGTGGAATGGGCCCTGGTCCTGGGAGGCGCCCTGCTGATAGCCGTATCCTATGTGCTTATTAAACACCTGCGTGTGCCCCGGCATGGATTCACGGGGGAAGTGACGGACGACCGGCATCTTTTACAAAGCCTTCCTATCGAATCCCTCGTAATTGCCGAATCCTTTACCACTCCCCCCACACCCTCCAACGACTTCCGGTTTGGCGGCGGCTCAGGAGGAGGCGGCGGAGCCGGAGGACAGTATTAAATATTAATGCATCTTCAGTTCCTGCAAATTCCATAATTAACGGCCCAAAGGCTCAAAAATCATTTGACCGGGCCAATCCCCTTCTTTGCCCGGTTTCCGTTCCCGGACCGGGATTAAAACGTATTAAAATTCATTGATAATGAAGAAATTACTTTTTCTTTTATAAAAATTCTAGCATCTTTGTTTCAACCGGATTTTCTCTCCTGGAACTCCGGCCTCTCAACACTCCAACTGCCTGATGATTTTTTACGGCGGCTAGCCTAAAGATGCCATCTGCCCCGCTGATACGGTACGCAGTTTGCATTTCTATTTTAAAAGATCCTGAAAAGAATATGCTAAAAATTACAGCAGCGGTGAAGTTTCCCCTTCTTATTATCAGTTTTATCGGTAGTTCGCTCGGCGTTTTTTCGCAAACGTCGCCAACGTCACCAATGCCGCCGGCCTCGCCGGCAGGGCAAATATCGCCCGCCGGCCTTCCACCCATCCGTAATCAACCGGACACGGGTCAATCCCTGACACTCGATCAATGCGTGACCTATGCGTTGAAGAATCAGCCTGCCCTCCATCAATCGCTGATTTATACGGACATAACAAGGGCCACCAATGCCATCAGTCTGTCGGGATGGCTGCCCCAGGTCGGCATCAGCGGCAACCTGACCCATTATATATCCCTGCCGACCTCCTTCGTGAAGAACTCCTCCACCGGCGCCACCGCGCAACAGAAGTCGGGCGTCATCAATACCGCCATCCCCGTGCTGTCCGCTACCCAGACCCTGTTCAATCCCTCCCTGATTTACGCGGCCCATGTCGCTCCTTTATACATTCACCAGGCCGAACAGATCACCGACAGCACGAAGATCAACATCGTCGCGACGGTGAGCAAGACCTTCTACAGCCTCCTGCTGACCCTGCAACAGATCAATGTCCTCAAAGAAGATACGGCCCGCCTCGCCAAGAACGTACAGGATACCTACCACCAATATATTGGTGGCATCGTCGACGAGACGGATTATGATCAGGCCAGGATCACCCTCAACAATTCGATGACACAGCTGAAATCGGCTACGGAGAATATCATCCCTCAATACGCCGCTCTCAAACAGGCAATGGGCCTTTCTCCGGAACAACAATTCAATGTGAGCTTTGACACCCTTCAGATGATGAAGGACATCGCCTTCGATACGACCCAACAATTACAATATCCCAAACGCATAGAATTCCAACAACTCCAGACCTCCAAAAAGATCCAGGGCCAGCTGGTCAACTATTACCGAAAATCCTGGCTGCCTACCGTAGGAGCTTTTTTCGATTATCCTTACGAATTTCAGAATAACTCTTTCGGCAGCCTTTTTTCCCAGTCCTATCCTTATTCTTATGTTGGCCTGTCCGTCAACCTGCCGCTCTTCACCGGCTTCGCCCGGACCCAGAGCCTGCACCGGGCGCACCTGCAGGGACAACTGCTGGACTGGAGCGAAGTAAACCTCAAATCGCAGATCTATACCGAATATACCTCCGCCCTGGCCAGCTATAAAAGCAACCTCTACGATCTGAATTTCCAGCGCGAAAATGTAGATCTGGCCCGGCGTACCTATGATATCGTCACCTTGCAGTACCAGCAGGGAGTGGTGGCCTATCTGAATGTGATCACAGCCGAATCGAACCTGATCACTTCGGAAATAGGCTACCTGAATGCCCTGTTCCAACTGCTGTCCAGTAAGATCGACCTGCAAAAATCCATGGGGGTCATTAACGTCAATCAATAAAGCATAAAATAGCAGGCCTCATTAAAGCAACATCATCATATCGCCCAATAGCACATTATCGTCAAACACATCACCTCATTAATACACCCCCTTTTATGAATAGACTGGCATTGAGTTTGGTTTTAATCAGCAGCGGAACGTTTTTTTCCTGCCAGCAAAAACCGCCTGCCCCCACTCTCCCCACGCCTGTTAACCTGATCACGGTAAAATCGCAGCCCGTTCTCTACTACGATAATTACCCCGCGACGACTCAGGCCCTCAACCAGGTAGACCTGCATGCGGAAGTACAGGGCGCGATCACCGGGATCTACTTCACGGAAGGGACTCACGTGAAAAAAGGCCAGAAACTATACGAGATCGACGAGCGGCTCTATAAGGCTGCCTACGACCAGGCCCAGGCCAACCTCAGAGTGTCTCAGGGTAACCGCGAACAGGCCCAGCAGGACGCCGATCGCTATCAATACCTCAACACGCATAATGCCGTTGCCAAACAGGTCCTCGACCATGCCGTCATCGCCTTGAAGAACGCGGATAATGAAGTCCGCGCGGCCGAGCAGGCCCTGAAGACGGCCGCCACCAATCTTACGTACTCCATCATCACCGCTCCTTTCGACGGCACCATCGGATTCAGCCAGGTCAAATTGGGCAACCTCGTCACGGTCGGCACGACCACCCTGGTCACCGTCTCCAGCGACAACCCCATGGCCGTCGACTTCCTGATCAACGAATCGCAACTGGCCCATTACCAGGTACTGCAGCGGAACAAACAACAACACCTCGATTCCCTGTTTACCATCCTGTTGCCCGACCATTCCCTCTACCCGCTGACCGGGAATATTTCCGTCATCGACCGGGCCGTCGACCCCCAGACAGGAACGATCCGCGTCCGCCTCGTATTTCCGAATCCCCGCCTGGACCTGCGGGCAGGTATGAGCTGCGTGGTCAGAGTACACAACCTGGAAGCTACCCCGCAGATCCTTATCCCCGGAAAGGCCGTTGTCGAACAGATGGGAGAATACTTCGTATACCTGGCAAAAGATACCATGATCCGCCACGCCGGCGACTCGACAGCCAGCGCCGGCGGCAAGGATGCCGCCGACCATAAAGACGGCAATGGCGCCACTGCATCCTCCGACAGCTCAGCCAAAAAGGGCCCCAGCCTCTACGCTATCCAGGTAAAAGTAGAGGAAGGCCAGACCATCGGCGCTAACGTCCTGATAAAATCCGGCCTCCATGACGGAGACCAGATCGTAGTCGACGGAGTACAGGCCCTGCACGACGGCTCAGCTATTACCACCGTCAACAAGGCAAAACATAATTGATATTACTCTATTTATATGATCGCTAATACTTTCATCAAAAGGCCGGTAACCGCTATCGTGATCTCCATCGTCCTGGTGCTCACCGGCGCTATTTGTATCATCGCCCTGCCGATCGACCAATACCCGGATATCACTCCTCCGATCGTACAGGTCAACGCTCAGTTTACCGGCGCCGATGCGCAGACGGTAGAACAGACCGTCGCCACGCCCATCGAACAACAGGTCAACGGTACTCCGGGCATGGAATACATGCAAAGCAACAGCACCAATAACGGCTTGCTGTCCATGAATGTCACCTTCAATATCGGTACCGATATCGATATCGCCACCCTGGACGTACAGAACCGGGTCAGCATCGCATCTCCCCTGCTGCCGGCGGTGGCCAGCCGCCTGGGCGTCACCGTGCGGGCCGTGAACCCCAGCATGCTGATGATGGTTGCCATCTATGCCCCTAATGGCACGCACAACAATACCTTCCTGGACAACTATACCAATGTGTTCGTGCAGGACGCCCTGCTGCGCGTCCCCGGCGTAGGCACCATTACCCGCTTTACGGACGACTTCAGCATGCGTATCTGGATGAACCCCGAGAAAATGGCGGCCTATAGCCTCACCCCGCAGGATGTCATCAATGCCCTGAATGCCCAGAACGTCCAGGTCGCCGCAGGTTCGGCCGGCGTTCCCCCCCAGCAAAAGACCCAGACCTTCGAGATCGGCATCCTCGTCAATGGCCGCCTCAGTAAAGTGTCGGAATTTGAGAACATCATCGTAAAGACCATCCCCGCCAACGGCCAGCTGGTCTACCTGAAAGATATAGCCCGGGTAGAGCTGGGCAAGTTCACCTTCTCCAGCAACTCTTTCGTCGACGGCAAAAGGGCTTCCTACCTGCAGATCTACCAGGCCCCCGGTAGCAACGCTCTCCGGACAGCCCAGGGGATCTACAAGCAGCTGGCGCAATTGAGGCAATTCTTTCCCGCCGACGTCGAATACAGCGTGCCCTTCGAATCCGTGACCGTCGTCAAGGTTTCCATGTCGGATGTCGTCAATACCCTGCTCCTGACCCTGGGACTGGTGGCCATCGTAGTGTTCCTGTTCCTGCAGAACCTGCGCTCCACCCTCATTCCCGTGCTGGCGATCCCTGTATCCATCTTCGGCACCTTCTGCTTCTTCATCCCCCTGGGATTCACCATCAATACCCTCACCATGTTCGGCTTCGTGCTGGCCATCGGCATCGTGGTGGATGACGCTATTATTGTCGTGGAGGCCGTCCAGCATTATATCGATGAAAAAGGGATGTCGCCGAAGGAGGCCACCTATTATGCCATGAAAGACATCTCGGCGCCCGTGGTGGCGATCGCCCTGATCCTGGCAGCCGTATTCGTGCCTGTAGGTTTTATCCCGGGTATTGTAGGCCGTCTTTATCAGCAGTTTGCCATCACCATCGCTATCTCCGTCATCATCTCGGCCTTTATCGCCCTGTCCCTGACGCCGGCCCTTTGCACCCTGTTGCTCAAACCCACGAAGATCAACCAGGAAGCCAAAGGCATCAATAAATTCTTCTTCCGTTTCAATGCCTGGTTCGAACGGATCACCAAATTCTATTCCAACGGCGTGCAGCGCTCCATCAAAGGATCGCGGTATATCCTGATTTTACTGATCTGCGTCTGCGCAGGCGCTTATTTCCTGTTCAGCAGCAAGCCGACCGGCTTCATTCCTTCCGAAGACGACGGCAATATCTATGTCACCTTCCAGCTGCCCCCCGCCTCCTCCACGGCGCAATCGGTCGGCCTGATGAACCAGTTGATGAAAGTGGTGGCTTCCACTCCCGGCGTAGCCCACTATGCCGCCCTGTCCGGCCTCAACGTCATCACCAATGCCACCAACTCCAACTGCGGCACTATCTATTGCCAGCTCAAACCCTGGGACGAACGGGGTTCTTCGGAGGAGAAAGTCCCCCGCATCATCGATGTGATGCAGCAGCGGATCGCGGATGCCGGCATCCGCAACGCCAACGTGGAAGTCATCCAGCCCTCCCCGATCCCCGGTATCGGGGCCAGCGTCGGTTTCAGCTTACAGATCGAACAGCGCAGCACCAATGACGATGTGCATGCCTTCGAGAAGGTCGTGAACAAATTTATCGAGACTGCCAATAAGACGCCCGGCATTGCCAACGCCTATAGCTTTTTTTCCGCACATACCCCCGCCTGGAACCTCACCGTCGACCGGGAGAAATGCGAGAAGCTGGGCGTCAACGTCGGGGATGTCTTCACCACCATCCAGGCATTCATGGGCAGTCTCTATATCAACGATTTCACCGCCTATAACCGGACCTTCCATGTCGTTGTGCAGGCTGATACCGTGTTCCGCAGTATGATCTCCGATATGGATAAATATTATGTGCGCAACCAGGCCGGAAACATGCTGCCCCTCGGCACTCTCATCAGCTATCACCCGACAGAGGCGGCCCCCCTGATTTCGCATTTCAATATTTTCCGATCCGCAGAGATCGACGGGATTCCCGCTGCAGGACACAGCAGTACAGAGGCCCTTCAGGCGCTGACCAAAGTCGCGGACCAGGTCCTGCCCGCCGGCTATACCTATGAATTTTCCGGACTCAGCTACGAAGAGGTCAAGGCAGGATCGACCACCGTCTATATATTTCTGTTGTCGATCACCTTCGTCTTTCTCTTCCTCGCGGCGTTGTACGAAAGCTGGTCGGTGCCCTTCTCCGTCCTTTTGGCCGTACCTATCGGAGCCTTCGGAGCGATCCTCGCCCTGGTACTCGTCCCAAGCCTCTCCGACAACGTATATGCTCAGATCGGACTGATCACATTGATCGGCCTGGCGGCCAAGAACGCCATCCTGATCGTCGAATTCGCCAAAGTGCGGGTGGATCAGGGAGAAGAATTGATCAAGTCCACCCTGGAAGCCGTCAGCCTGCGTCTGCGGCCCATCGTTATGACCTCCATGGCCTTTATCCTGGGAGTGCTGCCCCTGGTCTTTGCTTCGGGAGCCGGCGCCGTCGCCCGGAGAACCATCGGCTTCACCGTACTGGGAGGTATGCTGGCCGCCTCCACCCTGGCTATCTTCATCGTTCCGGTGCTCTTCGTGCTGATCACGCGGGCCGCCTATGGAAAGAAGAAACTGGAATACCTGCAGGCCCATCGGGATGACCTGCTGGAAAAAGCCAAAAAGGTAGAACAGCAGGATATCGATCCCGAACTGGAATACGAAATACAAAAATCACGCGACCTCCACGGACTGGATCCGAAAGACGGTCAATACAACCCTGTTCAAGGATGATTGCCAATACATTCATAAAAAGACCCGTAACGGCCATCGTTATATCGATCGTCCTGATCATCTCAGGCACGATCAGCATCTTCAACCTGGCTGTCGACCAATACCCCAATATTTCCCCGCCTTCCGTATCCATCACCGGCCAATATACCGGAGCGGACGCCCAGACGGTGGAACAGACCGTGGCCATCCCCATCGAAGAGCAGGTCAACGGATCGCCCGGCATGGAATACATGCAGAGCACGAACACCAATTCCGGTAATATGAATATCAGCGTCACCTTCGATATCGGTACGAATGTTCATATCGCCGCCCTCAACGTGCAGAACCGGGTAGGCATCGCCGCCCCCCTGCTGCCCTCTGTGGTGAGCAAACTCGGGATGACCGTCCGCGCCCGTAACCCGGATCAGCTCATGATGGTGGCCGTCTATGCGCCGAAAGGAACCCATAACATCACCTTCCTGGATAATTATACCAATGTGTTTGTGGAAGATGCTCTGGCGCGGGTGCCAGGCGTAGGGGATATCCAGGTAAGGACCGACCAGTTCAGCATGCGGATCTGGCTCAACCCCGATAAGATGGCTGCCTACGGCCTGATGCCTAAAGATGTGACCGCCGCGCTGAACGCACAGAACGTATACGTAGCGGCGGGAGCGGTAGGCGCTCCTCCCCAGAATCCGAACCAGTCCTATGAACTGAACGTCCTGCCGAATGGTCAGCTGCAAAAAGCAGTGGACTATGAGAATGTCGTCATTAAGACTATCCCCGACAGCGCCCAACGCGGAGGACGGCTGATCTATCTGAAGGATGTGGCCCGGGTAGAGCTAGGGAAATTCACCTTCTCCGGCAACTCCTTCGTGGACGGCAAAAGGGCTTCTTACCTGATGATCTACCAGGCGCCGGGCAGCAATGCCCTGCAAACGGCCGAGAACGTCTACGCCGAACTGGAGAAACTAAAGAAATTCTTCCCGCCGGATGTGGATTATAAAGTGCCCTTTGAGTCGGTGACCATCATCAAGGTCTCCATAAACGAAGTGCTGGATACCCTGCTGAAAGCCCTGGGCCTGGTAGCCGTCGTCGTGTTCCTGTTCTTACAGAGTCTGCGCTCTACCCTCATCCCCATCCTGGCCATCCCCGTATCCATCCTGGGCACTTTCTGTTTTTTCATCCCCCTGGGCTTTACCATCAATACTCTCACGATGTTCGGATTCGTGCTGGCTATCGGCATCGTGGTGGATGACGCCATCATCGTCGTGGAAGCCGTACAACATTATATCGATGAAAAGGGCATGTCGCCCAAAGAAGCCACCTATCATGCCATGAAGGATATCTCCGCCCCCGTGGTGGCCATCGCCCTCATCCTGGCGGCAGTATTCGTCCCTGTCGGCTTCATCCCTGGCATCGTAGGTCGTCTTTACCAGCAATTCGCCATCACCATCGCCATCTCGGTGATCCTCTCCGCCTTCACGGCCCTGTCGCTGACGCCAGCCCTCTGCAGCCTGCTCCTGCGCCCTACCAATAAGGAGAGTAAACGTAATTGGGTAGCCCGGTTCTTCGCCGGCTTCAACCGTTTATTCGAGCGCATGACCGACCGGTATGGGAACGGAGTCGCCCGCGCTATCAAAGGCGCCAGGTATGTGATCATTATCCTCGTGTGCATTATTACCGGCACCATCCTCTTATTCAAGACCAAACCTTCGGGCTTCATCCCCTCTGAGGATGACGGCCGGCTCTATGTGACCTATCAGCTGCCGGAAGCCTCTTCCGTCACCCAGTCCGTGGAACTGATCACGAAGCTGATGAAGATCGTAGGCAATACGCCGGGCGTAAGTCATTATGCGGCATTGTCGGGCCTAAATATCCTCAATGGCGGCTCCAATTCCAACAACGGCACCATCTTCGTCACACTCGCCCCCTGGGGGCAGCGGTCAAAGCCGGAAGAGCAGGTACCTGGCCTGATCAGTGTGATCCAGGGCGAGGTCGCCCGCGCCGGTATCAAGAATGCCAATGTCGTCGTCGTCGCGCCCCCGCCCATCCGGGGCATCGGCCGGGCCGCTGGATTTTCCATGCAGATAGAGCAGGGAAATACCAATGACGACGTACACGCTTTCGAGACCGTCGTGAAGAAATTCGTGGCCGCCTGTAAGAAGAATCCGGCCACCTCCACGGCCTTCAGCTATTATGGCGCCCATACCCCGAGTTACAACCTGACCGTCGACCGGGACAAATGCCAGAAGATGGGAGTAAGCATCTCCGATGTTTTCAATACCATGCAGGCCTATATGGGCAGTTTGTTTGTCAACAACTTTACCCTGTACAACCGGACCTTCCATGTAGTGATCCAGGCCGATACGATTTTCCGCACGCTCATCTCCAATATGGACAAATATTATGTGCGCAACCAGGCGGGACAGATGCTTCCCCTCAGTACGCTCATCAGCTATACGGCGGTGGAGACGGCCCCCCTGATCACCCATTTCAATATCTTCCGCAGCGCCGAAGTAGACGGGTCGACACCACCGGGCTATAGTTCCGGCCAGGGGATTGCAGCCTTGAAGGAGATCGCCGCTAAAGTCCTGCCACAGGGATATACCTATGAGTTCTCAGGACTGACCTATGAAGAGATCAAGGCAGGAACGACGACCGTATATATCTTTTTGTTTTCCATCGTATTTGTATTCCTGTTCCTGGCAGCCCTGTACGAAAGCTGGTCGGTGCCCTTGTCCGTCATGCTGGCCGTGCCTATCAGCGCCTTCGGGGCCATCCTGACCCTCACCCTGGTGCCCAGGCTGACCAATAACGTCTACGCCCAGATCGGGCTCATCACCCTGATCGGGCTCTCCGCCAAGAACGCCATCCTGATCGTCGAATTCGCCAAGGTCCGCGTCGACCGGGGAGAGGAATTAATCAAGTCCACCCTGGAAGCCGTTCGCCTCCGGCTGCGCCCCATCATTATGACCTCCCTGGCTTTCATCCTGGGCGTGATGCCCCTGGTGCTGGCTACCGGCGCCGGCGCCGTCGCCCGTAATACCATCGGCTTTGCCGTACTGGGAGGCATGCTGGCCTCCACTTCCCTGGCCATCTTCATCGTTCCCGTCCTCTATGTGATCTTTACCCACCTGTCTTACGGTAAAAAACAGCTGGCCTGGTTGCAGGCGCACCATGAAGAACTGATGGAAAAAGCCCGCAGGGTGGAGCAGCAGAACATCGACCCCGAGCTGGAATATGAGATCGCGCAGGCGCATCCCAAGGGTTCGGCAGGTGCGGCGGACCCGAACGGGTAGTCAGCCTCCGGGGCATTGGCCTGCAGCCCTCTTGTGCAAGTCATTCCCCCGACATTTTCCTGGTTTAAAAAGCGGTAAATTTGTAGGGTTAAATAAAGTATATATGAAGATAGACATCTGGTCAGATGTAGCATGTCCCTATTGTTATATAGGCAAACGACACCTGGAGACGGCCCTGGAACAATTTCCGCATAAAGATCAGGTCCAGGTGACCTGGCATAGCTTTGAGCTGGACCCTGACGCACCCGCCGATAAGAAAGAAAATCTGTATGAAGTGGTGGCTCGCAAATACGGGATGTCCCCCGAACAGGCAAAAGTAACCACTGCGCGGACGGCGGCATCGGGTGCAGCGGCAGGCTTGACCATTGATTTCGACAAAGTGATCCCTACCAATACCTTCAACGCTCATCGCCTGATCCAATTGGCCGCCAGCCACGGCAAACAGGATGAGATGGAAGAACGGCTCTTTAAAGCTTACTTTACAGAAGGCAAACATATCGGGCAGAATGAATCCCTGCAGGCGCTTGCCGCCGAATTAGGAATCGATGCTACGGCAACGCTGAACAGCAATGCCTTTACCAATGAAGTAAGAAAAGATGAAGAGGCTGCTCAGTCCATCGGGATCCGCGGAGTTCCCTTCTTTGTATTTGACTACAAATATGCGATTTCCGGGGCGCAGCCGGTGAGTGCTTTCACGCAAACCCTGTTAAAAGTATGGGAAGAAACCC
>DASWFF010000031.1:0-28026 GCA_036394375.1 Puia sp. | reverse complement strand
ACCTTCATCCGGGTCCGTTCGATCGTGATGATATTATTGTTGATCGTAGATTTAATATCGACTTTAGAAAGGTCCGGGTCCGTCACATCCTTATTCGTCTCTTTAGTGACCGCGCTGAATAACTTCAGCCCCTTCACTTTGACCTTACTGACAGACAGCACACCACCGCCCTTCAGGGAAGGATAGACCGGATGCATGTTACCATCCAGCTTGCCGGCAAGCTGGTAGTTCAATGAGATAATGCCTTCTGCCTTAGACGCGGAACTCGCCAGGTCCCTGAACAGTTTTATTTCTTTATAGGCCCTTTGAACATTAAACTCCTTCGCATTGATATGGTAGTCGAATTGCGCCCGCTGCGGAGAAAGACTTTTATAGAAGGCATCCATTTCCACCGGAGCCCCGATCAGGGTAAAGCCCGTCTTGTTCAACCGGATCGCGCCGCTGTCGATCGTCATCCCTCCTTTAAAATCACCGAGCTCCATCCCATTATATTGCACTCTTTTTACCGAAGCGTTAAAGCTGACCGAAAGATCGCCAGGGACGATAACGACACCCGTCTGCCCACCGGACGCAGCAGCAGCGCCGCGCCCCTGCGCCCCGGGAGTCGCTTTGGGTCCTGCCGCCGGCGAAGGACCGGATCCGCCTCCTGCAAAAGCCATGAACTCATCTACCAGCAGGTAGTCGCTTGTCAGATCAAAGCTTCCTTTTAATGAAGTATGCTTATCCGTCAGATAACCGGTCACATTGGAAAGCCAGCCATTCAGGACCAGGTCCGTCTTACCATAACTGGCATTGAAAGTATCGAACCACATCTTGTCCTGGTCAAAGCGGAACAAGCCTGTCCGGATCCGGAAAGGGAGGGGGAAAAGCTCGGCGTTGACGACCAGGTCCTTTACCTTCAACGTGCCGGAATTGAATAACTGGTCATAGCGGCCGGCCATAGCGTCGCTTTGCCGCCCCTTCAGAGAAAGATTGGCTTCGATCAGCCCTTTCACATCATAGCCCTGTACCGCGAATACCCGGTAGATCTTGCCGATATCCAGCGTTCCCCGGGAGCTGATAGCATATTTCAGGTTTTCGAAATTCTGCAGGTCAGCCTTCATCGTAAAAGACTGCCCTTCGAACAGGAAAGAAACAGGAGTAATAGCCACATCCAGATCTTTCAGGGATCCACTGGAATTACTGATACGGGCGTTTACCTGTATCTTTTCCAGGGGGTGAGGGTAATATTTCGTCTGTACGCTCCCGTTGTCCAGTTGCAGCTCGGCCACCGTCACCGGCAACATCTTTTTAGACGGCAGGTAATTCCCCTTTGTCCGGACCTTCGCTTTAAGATCCCCCGCCAGGTCCATACTATCCAAAGGAATTACTTTTTTCAGGTCCGATAAATGAAAAAGAGCGTCCAGTCCCGCATCGATAGGAAAATCACGGGTATTACCCAGTTTGAAATAACCCCTGATATAATTGCTCAGCACCGTGGCATTGACATTCTCCAGGGCCAGCCGGATATGCTTATAATCATTATCGGCACAGGACGCGTCCAGGTTGAAGCTGATATTTTTTACGGCCTCCGGCCGGGAAGCATATTTAAAATAACCATCCGTTAAGGACGACTTCAGCGTGAACCGGGGTATGCTCGCTATGACGGTATCCACCGTTGTTTTTCTCAGGCTTTCTTTACGAACGATGCGGGTGGCATATTTACCCTCCGCCTCCAGGTTAAGCACCGTGTGGCCTTTTACGGCAAAGGGCTTAACCCCGAAGGCCTTCGCCCATTTCTCCAGGTCCATTTCCGAGCGGATCTTTGCAGACACCCAGGGCTCTTTCATCCCTTTGACCTGCAACACCGCGCTGAAATAATCCTTATCGATATTGAAATAAATGGAATCCACCGTAGCGGACAGGCTGTCCGGGTTCATTCCCGGCATCCGGGACTGGAAGTTGAGAAAAAGGTTCTTTACCGGCGAAGGAGCGCTGGCATTCGAAACAGACCCGTTCCGGATCTTCATATTAAGGACAAGCCCCGGCATGGTATTGCTGGCGGCGATATACTGGCCGGTGAGAGACGCGTCGATATCCCCGAATCCTTTCACCTCCGTTTTGCTCAGCCAATCCAGCATGTCCGGCGGCAGGGCCGTAAAAATATCATGTAGGTCTGAATCCGTTGACTTGAGCTTGAAATCCATATCATAGCCATTTTTCAGGAATTCAAACCGCCCGGTGAAGGCCACCGGCAACTGGTTAATGGTCAGATCATTCTTTTCGAAGAGCAGGGCCAGGGAGTTCGTATTGATCTTCGTCACCAGGTCGGCATTTATTTTCTTGGAGATCAGGTAGGCCTGCCGGGAATAATACAGGTCCATCGACCCGATCGCTACATGGCTGTTGAGATCGAAGATGGCCTTGCTCAGATCCCCGTTTCCTTCATAATCGAGGTCCCTTGCATTGATCAGGATCGGCAGCGAGCGATCGTTATAGACGAGTTTGCTTTTCTCGATGAGTATTTTCTGGATCTTCAGGGATGCGCTGCCCGAATCGGCGGCAGAAGAAGGGCCCTTGCTCTTTTTCGAGGCGTAGATATTATAATTCGCATTGCCTGCCGTATCCACCTGTATATTGATAAAGGCATTCGTAAGAAAGATCTTGTCGATATTCACCTCGGAAAATACACTGCGAAGATCCACCCCTAAAGCCACTTCATCCGCTTCGATCAGGGTTTCCTTTTCAAAAGGGGCCGAGCCCTTTAGCTTAAAATCATGCAGTGTCAGCGTCAGAGCAGGGAAATGCCGGAAAAAAGACAGGCGGGCTGTGGAAAAATTCAATTCGCTCCGGATACTGCTTTTTGCCCATTGCCGGATCTTCCCCCCTACAAAATCCGGAAATAAGTAGGGCAGCAGGAACATCAGGGCAAGGATAGCCGCAAGAGCTATCCCGGTTATTTTCAGGAATTTAACGAGAATGCGGGATAAGGTAAGCTTCATACAAAAGAACTATTAGGTGCTTATATGTAATTATTTACCCGCAAAAATACTAATATTATAAAAGTTTATATCATAAGCTTGTCAACACTATGCAAACTTATCCGGGCGGAAGACTGAATGGGATCATCCGTGACAGGCCCTGAGGAACTCTATGATCAGAAGGAAACAGGCCATACCCAGGCAAAAGGCGGCTACTCTTTTAGCAGACACCTTATCCATCCATTCAGCCGAAAAACGGATTAGCTTGGGCAATCCGAATAATTTCCTTCCGAAGGCAAGGCTTATCCGGAATAGCAGGAACGGCTCATCCCCTCTTATATCCAGGCGCTGGATCAAAAATTTATTCCGCAGGGGCAATCTGTTGATCCGATTGCCGATACGGAAAGCCAAACGAATCCCTTTTTCCTCCAGGATTTCGAAGAGCCGGGTCTGGTCATATCCCTTTCTCCGGGGATACGCTCCATAAGGATAGGCCAGGCAGGGCTGGTAGGATAGCCCCATCGTTGCCAGGCCGGTCCGGCAGCACTCCAGATCCTCGTCTATCCTGGAAGGGATCAGCGCCGCATAACTGGAGTGCGCATAAGAATGCAGGCCTATTTCTACGAGGGAGGGGTCCAGCTTCTGTAGATCTTCCACCTGCATGCAGGCCTCGTCCCGGTAGACTCCGCTCTTTATAAAGGCCGGAACGACAAAGAAATTTATTTTCACCTGGTATTTCTCCGCCAGGGGATAGGCGATCTGGTAATTATTCAGGAAGCCATCGTCAAAAGTGATCAGAACGGGCTTGGGAGGCAGCGGCCGCTGATGGTCATAATAAGCGATGAGATCGCTGAGTAGGATAGCATGATATCCATTCGTCCGGAGATATTGAAAATGCGCTGACAGCTGCCCGCTGTCTACGGTCAATGCATCCCTGCGCCCATCTCCGGACACCCCATGATACATCAGGACTCTTAGCTTTTCATGCCGGAAGAGACGTTGTTTTGTAAATGGATGGCTAGGATCAGGCATTTAAGGTCTGGTTGAGCGGGAGGCATGGAGCTCCCTGATCTTAACATATTTCATAAAATGAGAATAGGAGCTGAATGCAGACCAGTAAAACCCCTGAAGACCATTGAGGAAATTCAGGTTGATGAAATAATACCGGAAAAAATAAAAAGGCAGCGCAGACACTACGGCAAATACAGATCTCGAACGGCCCCTGCTCACGGCCCCCCTTGCGCCGAGCGTAGTGTAACTGCCGCATTTCTCATGCCATTGAGTAATATCATCGTAACTGTAATGCAGTATTTTATTCTCCAGTCTGCCTGTTTTCCCCCTTACCTCTATCTTTTCATGTACGAGCCCTTCATTAAAACTCCCTTTCCGCCTGTTAAAAAGACGCAGGAAATATCTCCGGCTTTCTTTTCCATACCGGAATTCCCTATCCAGGAACACCAGGTTCATCGGCAATTCATAGGCCGCAAAAGAATGATTTTTTCCCAGCTCCTCCCTGATTTCAGTAATGAGCGCATCGGATAGCACCTCGTCGGCATCAATGCACAGCACCCAGTCATTATACGCCTTTGAAACCGCAAATTTCTTTTGCGCGCCATATCCTTCAAAGGTCTTTGAAAATATACGACAGCCGAATTCTTCACAAATAGCTACCGTATCGTCCGTACTATAGCTGTCTACAATGACGATCTCATCACACCAATACAATTTTGAAAGGGTGCGGCGGATATTCCTGCTTTCATTGCAGGTAATGATCACGGCGCTTACTTTTGTTACTCCGGAGGCAATATGAGGCTTAAAAACCCTGTTTCCGTTTAAGTACTCCAGGGTTTTTGGAGGTGTCTCCCTTATGGTTAGCATAATTAAATTACTTGTTTCCTATGACAATACTTTTTCATGTATCGTTGTCAGCAACGGCTTTTTTCCCGAAAATAATTTGCCGGCGATGCGCTTTCAGCGTTTTATTTTTGCCGGCGATGGTGTTTCAGTATAAAGACGCTGGAAGGGTGCCTTACCCCTATTCAGAAGAAAACTTTTTTTTACGGCAAGCGGTCAAAGTATTTTACAGCAGGCGGTCAAAGTAAAAGACCCATTCCCGCCTGGCGCTTCCCCCGAAAATGCCCAACCCATTTTGAATGTTCCCGGGGGGAGAGTAGAGCTGCCCGGGGGGAACGGAGCCTATGTCGGATTTATATTTCTCGTACCAGAATAAATAGTTGTATAACTCAGGGCTCACGGATTTGACCTGTACCAATACTCTTCCCCGTGACGAATCATTATCCGCCGTAAAATATTTCCGGTCGACGGAAAAGGCAGTAGTATAGGACTGCCCGCTGACAACCGGGCCAGGCAGGAATATTCTTCGGAAAGGACTATCCAGGCTGCTGGCCTGCGCATTGTCCACATTGAGATCATCCGTGAAAATAGCCAGCCGTTTAAAAATATTCGAGGGCAGGGTATCCCGGAGTAATTTTACCCCTGGCGAATTTTTCACCTCTTCATAGAGCTTTTTTCCCTCCGGCTTATCATAATTATAACGGGTCCCCTTCCAGTAAAAATAATGGGACAGGCGCACCAATTGTTTGACAGCCTCGAAAACATAATAATGGTTTACACCCGGAGAGTCTGTAAGGGTGAACCGGCATTTCAGGGTCGGAAAGCCATACCGGCTATTCGCGATCGTGTCAAACCTGGAGAGCCGGACAGGGGCAGGAATGGTCGTTTTGGCAGTAACGGTCCCTGACAAAGGATCCTGCACCTGGAGATTGTACGTAGTATTATAATGGGGCCTCTGCGGTCCGGTATAAACAGAGGCCGGGTTGCCGGAAAAATCCGGGGAAGTATTCAGCCGGAGCTTCCAGGACCTGCCGTCCGATGATCGCGATATAAGGACGCTGGCCGAAATGACCTCTTCAAAGCTGATGATGCCTCCGCTACCCACCTGTATACTTTTACTGACCGGAATTTTCAGGGAATCGCCGGCCGTGATCTCCGCCAGTATTACCAATTGATTGTCCTTTGGCAGGTCCGGGTAAACATTCTTCCGGCAGGAAAAAGTAAACAACAGGCTAAAAACACCAACAAGAGCCATCAGCTCATTTCTTTTCCTATTGCTATATCGTTGAGGGAGGTGCCGCATGTGTCAGAAATCAACAGTGGATGAAATATAGGGAGTTATATTGAATAGTTTATTTTTCATGACAATCACGATGGATTTCCCATGCAGGGTTCCTTCCAGGCCGTAACTGTATTGGCTGGGGGAGCCATAGACGTTGTAAATACCGGCAGTCCAGTTAAACCCGAATCTTTTTTTCCGGACAGGGTGGAAGCTGGCCGAAAAGTCAAGGCGATGGTAGGGCTCCGTACGATAGTTATTGACCCCGGAAAAATGATAAATGAACCGGTAATTACGCAACAGGTCATCCGGGCTGGAAATTTGCTGGGCATTGTCATAATCCGGATAAATCCGTTCCGGCAAAGTAAAGACATCCCCCGAGGCAATCATCCACAACAAAGAAAGGTCCTTGCTCTTGTCTATTTTATAGGTCAGCGCGATATTCAGGTTATGACGACGATCGTATTTGAAAGGAAACCGCTTCCCCTGGTTGATCTGATCGAATTTCCTCCAGTTCCAGGATAAGGTATAAGCAATATGGATATTCAGTTTTTTGCCGGTCTTTTCCGCCATCACTTCCAATCCATAACTCCAGCCCTTCCCTGTCTCTACGTTTTGCTCCCAGGTAGAATCCGTGTTAATAAAAAAACTCTTCCCCTCTGCATAATTGGTCACATTATCCATCCGTTTCCAATAGGTTCCCGCAGTGAAAGAAATCCCTTTTTTGCCCTTAAAGGAATACCCGAGATCGATCGTCCTGCTTTCTTCCGGGCTCAGAGAAGCCGTACTGGGCACCCAGGTATCGCTATTGATACCCAGCGAAGGATTGGTCAATAAATGCAAATATTGCGTCATCCTGGCATAAGACAGGAATACCTGTTGGGTGGCATTCAATTTATAGGCGGCAAAGAGCCGGGGCTGATAAGAGTTATGGTGAAAACCCCTGAACCGGTAGGCAGACAAATGCATACCGGGCCTCAACAGAAAATGCCGGCCTATATTCATCTCACTCTCCCCATACAAAGTATACTCCCGGAAAGGGAGCGGTGTAAAAGACAGGAAAGCCGCGGGGTCGATGGTAAGGGTAGAGTCGATTTTACTTTCAAAAGGCTTGATCCGGGTATAGGCCGCCTCCCCTCCGAAATTGAATTTGACGGTATTGGTGGCGCGTACTTCAAATTGTGTTTTAGCGGTATAATGGGCTATGGAGGAATAAGTATTGAAAGAACGTCGGCTTACCGGCTGGCCGGTGGAGTCGTCATAAATAGTATAAATAAACCCGGCCAGGTTATAATAATTGCTGGTATTGACCGAGGTGGTTACAAAGGCATTCGTACCTAACAGGTGCGTCCAGCCGATCGATGCCACCCGGTTGCCCCATTGCTGCCGGTTATTCAGGTTGTTATCATTCACCTGCAGGTTGAGATTGTCCTGCCCGGAATAAAAATTCATCATCAGTTTATTATTCCTGTTGAGCAAATGAGTCAGCTTAAAATGGACATCATAAAAATTGCTATTGAAGTCCTTTTGGAAGAGGTTCAGCAGGGAGTTAAACATACTATGCCGGAAGGAGACCATGAGAGCTGTTTTGTCTTTCTTCAGGGGCCCTTCCACCGTAAGAGATCCGGCCAGGAAATTCAGGTTGGCCTCCCCTCCCCATTGCTGCATATTACCGTCCTTGGTATATACGTCAATCACAGAAGAAAGTCTTCCTCCGAATTTCGAGGGGAAATCACTTTTAAACAATTGCATGGATTTCATAGAGGTTCGGTTCACGATGGACAAGGCCCCCAGCATATGCGTGGGATTGAAGACGGGATTGCCGTCCAGTAAGAACAGGTTCCCATCCTGCTCCCCTCCCCTCCCCTCACGAGGATCCCGCTGGAAGCATCTGTCACATTCATCACTCCCGGCAATATATACAAGGATCTCAGCGCGTCATTTTCACCCAGGAAACTGTTATAGGCATCGTATTGACCGGGACTGATCTTGTCTCCCGCACTTTTCTTTACCCCGTTACCCGCCGAGACGATCACCTCGGGGATCTCTTCCCTATGACTTAAGGATACATCGGACTGAAGATCCCAATGCAGATCCAGTTCCAGGATCTTTGATTTATACCCGGTATAGGTGATCTCAAGAAGGTGTTTCCCTTCCGGTAATAAAAGGCTGAAGTATCCGTGCGTATTCGTCAACACCCCTTTATGAGTGGATGGCTCCCAAACGGCGGCATCATTTAACGGTTCCCGGCTTCCTTCTTCGCTGACGATTCCGAAAAAAGAATAGAGTGGCAGCAGGGCATCGTTTGCAAGAGGCATCGATGCCGGAGTCAGAATGATCTTATCATTTTTTTCAAGGACTTTCACCTTCTCTCCGGAGAGAAGGAACTGTAATAAGGCGCCCAGCGTTACAAGGTCATTACCCGGCGAAACTATTTTATCTTCCCGGAAACTGCCGGAAGCATATTCCACCTGTACTCCGCTCCGGGCATTGATCTCCGCCAGGAATTCTTTAATAGGGGCTTTTTGTAAATTCGAGTGAAAAGGATGGTATAAAATACTCTTCTTTTGCGCCGCTGATCTCAGGGTCAATAAGCTGGCGGCAAGCAATAGGACAAGGTAAAGAAGTGAGCTCTTCATGGTCGGCGAAAGAATAAAGTATTCTTTTCATGGTTTATTTTGAGTCCTGTCGTCAATTGAAGCTCTTCTAACACTTCTTCCAGCGATTGGTTTTCAAAACGGGCGGTAATCTTGATCTTTCCTGCCTCTGCCTGCAGATCAGCAGCGAATGAAACAGTAAGCCGGTAAAAATCAGCGATATCCTGTACGGCCTGATCAAGAGGGGTACCCTGGAAGTTCAGCACACCCGTCTTCCAGGCCATAAAATTTGAATCCGCCGGAACGGACTCAATAAACCGATTCTCTTTCAATATAGCTTTTTGCCCGGAAACGAGAATGACGCTATGGGAGGATTGGGACTTATCGGTAAATTTTATCTTGCCCGTCGCAACGATCACCTCGTCCGCTCCCTCCCGCTCTTTTACCAGGAAGGAAGTGCCGATATCTTCAATAATGGCATGGGGGGTGCTGATCCTGAACGGTGTTCCGGGGTCCTGTGCCGGCTGAAAGAAGGCCTCTCCGCTCATTTCTACCTGTCTTTCCTTTCCTTTAAAAGGTTCTGTGTATCGGATCATCGCTCCTTTGCGAAGATAAACGATCGATCCGTCGGGTAAAGACACCCGCTGATCCGCATCCTGCGCCAGGATCATCCGGGAACCTGCCCTGTCTCTTCCTGCCCTGTCTTTTATAGAATACCACCACCCGGCAGATACCAGGATCAACAAAGCAGCGGCGGCGGCCACCCATTTTTTCCCCGGAAATAGCTGTTTCACCCCTGCAGACACCATACGGGGCCGCATCTTTTCCCAGGCAAGGTCCTTGTCGAACAGATGCCGATGCAGAGCCGGCCCGCTGCCCTGCCATATTTTTTCCAGGGCCTGGTAATCCTGCAGGCGTCCCGGATCGGCATCCAGCCATTGTTGTAATGCGGACTCTTCCACCGGGGATGCTTCCTGGTTCAGGTGTTTCAGGATGAGCGATTCTATGTATTCATTCTCCTCCATAATTTAACGTTTCTTTTACTAAAAACGGTAAAACGGGGTTTACCCCTATCTGTTTACAAAAAAAAGCCGATAAGAAGTCCGACAAGATAAATACCTTCCTCCTTCAGGAACACCCGCAGGTTCTTTAATGCCTTTCCCAACTGGTTTTCAACGGTCTTTACGGAGATCCCCAGGCTGGCGGCAATTTGTTTGTACGTCATATTACTGAACCGGCTCAACAGGAATACTTCCCTGCATTTAGGGGGCAGGCGGTCGATCCCTTTTTGCAGCGACAACCTATAATCCCTATCGTTTCCCCGTTCTTTTTCCGGTACCGTTTCATCCGGAATATCCTCTCCGTTCCATTCCTCCGTATTCTTTTGCTGCCGTAAATGAGTGATGCTATTATTCCGGACAGCCGTAAAAAGATAGTACCGCACCGTATCCTCCAGGAGAAGATCCCGGCGCCCTTCCCAAATCCTCATAAATATATCCTGGACGATGTCTTCGCTGGTATCCTCATTTTTTACAAAAGTGAAAGCATAGTTACAAAGGGAATTGTAATAGGTATTAAAGACAGTCTGAAACCGTCCGTATAGGTGTTCCTGGGAGATACTCATAGTTAGTGCGACTCAAAAATAAACAGAGCCTCAAGATAGTTCAAAAAAACAGGTAGACAGGCCGTTAAAGATTTCTTATTTTCCGGGTCGGAATTTAAAACCTACCGGAATGACACCTGACGAACCTTCTCAAACAGCACCGTCTGTTAAATCTATCTATCTCTTATTCAAAAGGGCCCTTTCGGGAGAGCAGCAGGATTATACGACCGGCAGTATCCGGAAAGCCGTATTCCTCCTATCCATTCCCATGATCCTGGAAATGTGCATGGAATCTGTTTTCGCCGTAGTAGATATCTTCTTTGTCGGCCGTATCGGCACGGATGCCGTAGCTACCGTGGGACTGACCGAATCCGTGCTCACCCTGGTCTATTCCGTAGCCATCGGCCTCAGCATGGCCGCCACAGCGATGGTCGCGCGCAGGATCGGAGAGAAAAATCCCGAAGAAGCCGCCCGGGCAGCGGCACAGGCCATCAACCTGTCGCTGGTCCTCACACTGGCCATCAGTTTAACCGGTTTTTTCCTGGCCCCGGATATCCTTCGGGCAATGGGCGCGGCCCCGGAGACGGTAACTTCAGGAGCCCCCTATACCCGTATCCTCTTCGGCGGCAGTATGGTGATCATGCTGTTATACCTGATCAATGGCATCTTCCGCGGCGCCGGCAACGCCTCGATCGCCATGTGGTCCCTCTGGATCGCCAATGGCTGTAATATCCTTTTATGCCCTCTCCTCATTCATTATTATGGCTTAAGAGGGGCCGCCATCGCCACTACGATCGGCAGAGGGGTGGGCGTTTGTTATCAGCTCTACCACCTATTCAGGGGCCGCGGGCTCATCCGGATAGTCCGGAAATATTTCCGGCCCGATATGGGCCTTATCAAAGCTTTATCAAAGATCGCCTGGACGGGAACCCTGCAGTTCCTGATCGGTTCGGCCAGTTGGATCGTCATGGCCAGGATCATTGCCCATTTTGGTAAGATCTCCACCGCCGGCTACCAGGTAGCTATCCGCATCCTGTTATTTTTCCTCCTCCCTGCCTGGGGGATGAGCAATGCGGCGGCGACCCTGGTAGGACAGAACCTGGGTGCGCAACGCCCGGACCGGGCAGAACGATCCGTCCGTACCGCCGCCTTGTACAACACCCTGTTCATGATTTTTGTCTCCTTATTATTCTTTTTTGCAGCGGCGCCGATTGTCGATTTTATGAATAGGGACCCCGAAGTCCGGAAGGTCGCCATTCGGGCCCTTAATATTGTAAGTTTCGGATATATATTCTATGGGGTCGGAATGGTCCTGACCAACTCCTTTAATGGCGCCGGGGATACCCGAACACCTACGGTCATCAACCTGTTCTGTTTCTGGGCTTTCCAGATCCCGGTAGCTTACACGTTGGCCGTTATCCTGGATCTGGGGCCTACCGGCGTCTTTCTGGCCATCTTACTGACAGAAATAATGGTGACCATTACCAGCTTTCTCATTTTCAGGAAAGGCAGGTGGAAAAAAGTGAAAGTATAGAGGGGGTAAGCGCTTTACCTTAACTTCCGGAGAAAAAGAGAAAGGACACAATAAAAAGATTTGTTAAAGGGCTCTTGCACAATTGGAAATAAGATAATATTTTACTTGCCCTTCCGTTTATGGTTACGCCGAAGGGCCTGACTGAAAACAACTTAAAAACCTTTAATACATGCGTCGTAGTCTTTTAATTCCCCTGTTTTTGTGTGTCCTGATGGCATTTCTGATGCCTGTGAGCGGATTAAAAGCCGGTGGGGGTCCCACGAACCATAAAAGCACGGCAAAAGCCGCATTTGCCGAAGAAGTATCCCTTCTGTATGAACAGATCAATTTAAAAGAATTAGGGCTGACCCGTAAAGCGTTTGAATATGCCCTCAAAGGATATTATTATTTACTGGATCATCATCGGCTGAATAAGACCAATATTCTTTCTATCTGTGATCTTAGCCAGTCTTCCCGCAATAAACGTCTCTATGTGCTGGACCTGGAACAGAAAACGGTGTTGATCAATACCTATGTGGCGCATGGCCGGAATTCCGGTACCGAATACGCCCGCTCTTTCTCCAACAACCCTTCTTCTCATAAGACCAGCCTGGGTTTCTATGTGACGGAAGAAACTTACTATGGAGACAATGGGCTTTCCCTTAAGATCAAGGGACTGGAAAGAGGGTTTAACGACAAAGCGAACGGAAGGAATATTGTCGTACACGGCTCAGAATATGTCGGCCCCGATTTCTGCCGCATGAATGGCTTCGGCGGTAGAAGTTATGGATGCCCTGCCGTCCCTTCGGATGAGGCGCAGGAAGTGATCGACGCCATCAAGGAAGGATCCTGTTTATTCATTTATCACCCTACCAAAAAATACATTACCCGATCGAAGATACTTAACGGCTAGCATGGACGCATACTTCAGATGGTTTGAAGGTGAAAAAGCTCAATTTAGGTTCGTACCCTATGATTGGGCTTTTCTTTTTCCCCCCGGCCCACCGAAACCCGAGGCGCGAATCAAAACTGCCAGGCTATCCATTGCGCCAGCAGGCCGATAAAAAGACCGGAATAGATCTGGAAAGGATTATGGGCTCCTGTCAGAAGACGGGCCGTACATACCAGGCCCGTCACCAATAAAGCCACGGAAAGGTAAAGGCCGGAGGCGTAGTCATCGTTAAAAGAGAGCAGGAAGAAGAACATCAGCGCTCCCCCCACCGCCACCGTATGCATACTGATCTTAAAATAGATATTACACATCCAGGCGCCGCAGAGCGCCAGAAAAGCGCCCAGTGAAAAATGGACGGCCACCGGCGGAACGTCCGATAAATTCTTAAAAACATTCCAGGTCCACCAGTAAAAGATCATGGCGATGATGTACGGGAGGATCCTTTCCTTAGTCGTCCGGAGACGGATGGAAGTGATGAACTGCAATCTCCACAACAGGAATACGGAAAAGGCGGGGAATAAGGCGTCGAATATGAAAACGTGTATAAAACGAAGGACCTTCGTCCGGTCATCGATCCCTACAAAGGCCGACGGATGAAAAAAGATCAGAAAGCCCATCACATAACTCGTGATGAATAAGGGATGAAAAACATAAGAAATGAGTTCCCCGAAAAACCGCAGGACCGGATGGGAATTACTTGTCCGGGGAGCGTTCGCGGCTATATCAATATTTAAATCGTTCATGGGGGTGTCTTTTACAACTCTTTTCTAAGCCTTGCCACCGGTATATTAAGCTGCTCCCGGTATTTGGCAACCGTCCGGCGGGCTATATTATATCCTTTCTCCTGCAGCAGCTCCGTTAACTTTTCATCGCTCAGGGGCTTCTTTTTACTCTCCCCTTCTATCAGGTCGCTCAGGATCTTCTTCACTTCCCGGGTGGATACTTCTTCTCCGCTGTCCGTACTGAGCGATTCGCTAAAGAAGAATTTAAGCCGGTAGGTGCCGAATTCCGTCTGTACGAATTTACTGTTGGCCACCCGGCTCACGGTGGAAATATCGAGGGCGGTCCTCTCGGCAATATCCTTCAGGATCATCGGTCTTAGCCGGGTCTCATCGCCCGTGAGGAAAAATTCATATTGATAATCCATGATCGTATGCATGGTATTATACAAGGTCTGCTGCCGTTGCTTGATCGCATCGATAAACCATTTGGCCGCATCTATCTTTTGCTTGATGAATAAGACCGCTTCTTTCTGACGCTTGTCTTTTTTACTGCCCCTGTCATATTCTTTCAGCATTTCCTTGTACCCCTCGCTGATACGGAGGTCCGGGGCATTCTTGGAATTCAGGGACAATTCCAGCTTTCCCGCGCTATTGGTTATAAAGAAATCGGGGATCACATAACTTTCTCCCTTATTGCCTTCACTAACGTCGCCGCCCGGCTTGGGATTGAGCTTGATGATCTGGTTGATGACGTCCTTTAACTGCTCGTCGTTCAGGTTCAGTCCCCGCTGGATCTTATCGTAATGTTTCTTGGTGAACTCGTCAAAATAGTAGGTCAGCACATCGATAGCCATCTCCACACTTTTCCCACTCCCTTTTTTCCGTTGCAGCTGGATCAACAGGCACTCCTGCAGGTCCCGGGCCGCGACGCCGGGAGGATCGAACTGCTGGATCTTTTTAATAAGACCCTCGATCTCCTGCTCCGTCGTTTCAATATTCTGCCGGAAAGCAAGATCATCGGCAATAGAGGCCGTTTCCCTGCGCAAATAGCCGTCGTCATCGATACTCCCAACGATCTGCTCGGCGATCTTACGGGTACGGTCATCGACTACCAGCATCCCCAACTGATCCAATAAAAGCTCATGAAAAGAGGTTTCCACCCTATGCGGCATGACCCGGTCCTCATCTAATTCAGGATAGTTGTCATCCCGCAATTTATAGTCCGCTACGTCGTCATCATACTCGTTCACATATTCGCTGATATCGATATTTTCATATTCATCCTCACTGCCATCCTTCTCCTCGAATTCTTCCGGCGTCTCGAATTCATCTTTTGAATCATCTGTCAGCCCATCCTCATGATCTTCTTCCGTTACTTCCAAAGCAGGGTTCTCCTCCAGCTCTTCTTTGATCCTCTCTTCAAGAATGGCCGTAGGCACCTGCAACAGTTTCATTAACTGAATTTGCTGCGGTGACAGTTTTTGGAGTAACTTTTGCTGTAATGATTGACTTAACGACATTTATTTTCAGGGGTTTTGCTCCGCACCTTTTTCCGGTTTTTGGAAAAAAGCACGCGAACCACAAAAATCAGGCCGTAAATCTACATAAAAAGGAGGGATGCACCATGCAACGAAAAAAAACTTTTCTTGTTGTATGTATTTCAACAGTTATTATGGGGATAACTCAGGCGCAAAATATTCCGGTTAGCCTCTTTGACCAGCCATTTGCCCGGATACCTATCCCTATCCCTGCCTGGAATGCCAGCCTTTATGGGCATCAGGCAATAGCCTCCCCGAATCAGGTCTTCCTCCATTCGGATCGGCTTTCTTTCACCCCGGACAGGACAACCTTTCCGGGCAGCACAGGACCCGCTGCGGACAGGACAGCCCGCCCCTCGCTCCAGGCCCTGGAAAACGATTATTATACCCGTCACTTCGGATTCTTCTGTAAAAAAGAGCTGGAATTTGAAAAAACGACCCGCATCCCCCTCCGTTTCCGGCTGGGTTCGCTCGAACAATGCAATTACCTGGAAGGAAAGAGATGATTCCTGGTTCCCGGGTCCGGGTTTGACGACTAGAGACTGGAAACCGTGTTTTTGCTAAGCGCTTTCCTGATGGCCGCTACGATCTTCTCTCCTTTTTCCTGTGTCTGCTCCTCCGTCCACAACAGCCCGATAGCCGTGGAAATACAGCGGCTCATGATCCGGTCGCTGGCCGGGAAGGATTCAGGAGATAGCTTTTGCAACGCCTGCCTCTGCCCATCATTCAGGTTATTCAGGGTGATAACCTGGCGGAGATGGTCCCATTTGCGGAAATAATGCCAGTTATTATCAAACCAGTAAAAATTACCGGCCAGAACGCCCTGCTGTTTCAACTCGGCTATGACGGCCCTCGTCACCTCTTCCGAGGGGAGGAACCAGCTGAGGAAAGTGCAGCTGTCGCCGGCCGGATCCGGGATCTGCCGGAAAGAAACTTCCGGTATTTTAGAGAGAATATTCTTTAATTGCTGGTGGTTTTTTTGCTGGATGGCTAAGAACTGATCCAGTTTGCGGATCTGAGCCAGGCCGACCGCAGCATGCAGTTCGGAGATCCTGTAATTATAGCCGATAAAAGGATGCAGGTCCGCACCCCGGTCGACCCCTTTATGGTCATGGCCATGGTCCGTAAAACCATCGCATTTGGTGTAGAGGTCTTCATCATTGGTCAGAACGGCCCCGCCTTCCGCACAGGTAATGGTCTTTACAAAATCAAAGGAGAAGGTGCCGGCATGCCCGATCGTCCCCAGGTGTTTGCCCTTATACCGGGCCCCGATGCTCTGGCAGGCGTCTTCCAGCAGGAGCAGCTTATGCTCTTTACAGATAGCCAGGAGAGCATCCAGGTCGGCCATAGCGCCGCACATATGTACCGGCATGATACATTTGGTCCGGGGAGTGATCGCCTGGCGGACAGAATCCGGGCTCAGGGTCAGGGTCTCGTCCACATCGACCAGCACGGGGATGGCTCCGACGCTCAATACGGCTTCAAAACTGGCCACAAAGGTAAAAGCAGGCATAATGACCTCGTCGCCGGCTCCGATGCCCAGCACGGTAAGCGCCGTCGTCAGGGCGGAAGTGCCGCTGGAGGTCAGCTGGGCATAGTTACAGCCAAATCGCTGGCAGATCGCCGCTTCCAGTTCCTTAGATTTCCAGATGCCCTTCCGGGGACCGTCAAAACCATATCTCATCAGGATACCGGTTTCCAGGACATCGTTTATCTCTTTACGTTCTTCGGGACCGAATAATTCAAAACCAGGCATGATTATAAGGATTTTAGATGATTTCTACTCCTGAGAAGGATTATCTTTCAAATGGATCTTTCCAAGGGAACACTCATTCCGACGCAAAGGTAGAAAAAATGATCGTAACGGGTCTGCTTTCGACATTGGTCTTACTCACCGCCGTAATGAAATAATAAGCGCTTTTCCCCGGGGACAGGGCGGTAGACTTTACCGAAAAACCCGCCACCGGATCATAGGGGATAAATTCAGACACCTTAGCCGAATCAATGGAGAGATTAGACGTGTCCGACCGGTAAACAGCATATCCCCGCAGGGTATCCCCCGCTGCTCCTTTTGCCAGCCAGATCGTCTGGGAAGAATCCTTTGGATTGTATTCGCTATGGGTAAAGGGCTCATGAGGTTTTACCGTATCGATCCAGGGCATCGGCGGGATGAGGGCGGGATAGTTGTAGTAATTATGCTGCAGGCTGTCGCACCAGCCATTAGGATTGTTTTCAAAGGACCTGCTGCTGAAGTAGACAGCCCCCTGTATATCGGGATAGGTGCGTAAAGCCTGGATCTGGCGGGTCAGCTGGGTGGGATCCCGCCAGGCGGCATTGACGTTGGCCTTGAAGATCCCCAGGCCGATATAACACTGTCTGCCATAAGTATGACGGCTCCACCAGTCCAAAAGGATCCCATAAGGCGCATGGGAGAAAGTGAACTCCCAATAAAGCTGGGGAGTGACATAATCGATCCAGCCATTCTTCAGCCATAAGAGGATATTCGCATAGAGGTTGTCGTAATTCGTCTGGCCTGCCTGGCTATCGCTGCCCTCCGGGTCTTTGCTTTTATTACGCCAGACGCCGAAAGGGCTGATCCCGAACTTGCAATACTTCTTTTCTTCCTTGATGGCCTGGCTTATCCGCAGGATAACGGAATCTACGTTACTTCTGCGCCAGTCTCCTACCGGTAGTCCGTTGCCATATTTCGCAAATGTGGCTTTGTCCGGGAAATCCTTTGCGGGATTGCCTTCGACAATATCATAGGGATAGAAGTAATCGTCGAAATGCAGGGCATCGATATCATACCGGCGAACGATATCTCGTATGATCATGGTGACATATTGCTGCACCTCTTTGTTACCGGGATCGAAATAGAGAGTGTTTTGGAAACGGACGAACCATTCCGGGTGCAGCCGGGTGATATGGTTGGGGGAAACAGATGATTTCCCGATGGCATATACGGCCCGGTAAGGATTACACCAGGCATGGAATTCCATTCCCCGCTTGTGCGTCTCCTCGATCATGAATTGCAGGGGATCGTAATAAGGGGAAGGGGGCTTGCCCTGGGTACCGGTAAGCCACTCACTCCAGGGCTCGTAGGGCGAAGGATAAAAGGCGTCTGTAGCCGGCCGCACCTGGACGACCACCGCATTCAGCCCGTTGCGCTTATGCATATCCAGCTGCCGGATGAACTCCGCCCGCTGACTGTCCGCCGGTAAGCCCTTTTTGGAAGGCCAGTCTATATTTTCCACCGTAGCCACCCAGGCAGCTCTGAATTCATATTTGGGCTGACAAAAAACCAGGGCCGGGATGGCCAGAAGGCAGGTAGCAAGCAATCTATTCTTCCTGCCGGTTAAAGAGACATTCCTCATCCTTTTTTCAAAATTTTAATCGTCCGACAATTTTATCCGTGAAAGGAGCAGCCGGAGCCTCGCCGTTCATCCGTCAATGACTTCTTCCCCATTGCGGACTTTGTCCAGCAGCCCATTCAGCGCTGCTGCCTCCGCTTCCGTAAGGTTCATCATGATCCCATCCATCTGCTCGTCATAGGCGTCAATTTTTTCCAGCAGTTTCTTCCCTTTTTCCGTGATGGTCACATCCACCAGGCGCCGGTCCGTCTTGCAGACCGTTTTCTTTACCAGGCCTTTTTTTACGAGACGATCCACGATCCGGCTCGTATCACTCATCTTATCCAGCATACGTTGCCGGATCTGTAAGGTGGATAAGGGTTTTCCGGCTCCCCGGAGAATTCGAAGGATATTAAATTGCTGGGACGTGATGCCCCATTCATCGAAGACCTTGTTTATTTTTTCCGTTAGCCAATTATAAGTATAAATAATGTTGATCGCGGATTTCTGGTATTCATTCCGGAATTTGCGTTGGTTTATTTCTTTTTCAAGTGCCATGTCCGCCACTCATTTATACTTTATACACATTAATGGTAAGTATTCTAATCCTCCCACACTTTCGTCCCTTCGCTGCAATTGGCGCAAATATCGATATTCTTCCGGCTTTGTAAGACCTTTCGGCGAAAATCCACATACTGTTCGTTATTCCAGATCTCCTTAAAAGGCCGCCCTTTCAGATCTCCCAACTGATGCTGGGCGTCTTTATCGAAGCAACAGGGGACCACCAGTCCATCCCAGGTGATGACCGTAGCATGCCAGAGGCGCCAGCAATGATTATCCAGGGTATTCCTGATCTCGTATTCGCCGTTCCGGTCCTTCCGGTAACGGCTATATTTCCCGTTCGTGGGGATCAATTGGTTCGTGTCGTTCTTATAATCATAGACCTGCGCCGTCTTGAACCGGACCTCATCCACGCCGATCTCCCGGGCCAGTCTCCGGACCTCGTCCAGCTGATGTTCATTGGGTTTTACCACCAGGAACTGGAAGAACACAAAGGGTGTCCGGCTCTTCAGCTCTTTTTTCCATTTCACGATATTGCGGGCCCCTTCCAGCACTTTTTCCAGCTTGCCCCCTACCCGGTATTGCTCATATACATCCTGGGTAGTCCCGTCGATAGAAATGATCAGGCGGTCCAGTCCGCTCTCCACGGTCCTTTTCGCATGCTGATCCGTGAGGTAATGGGCATTGGTGGAGGTGGCCGTATAGATCCCTTTCCCCGACGCATAGGACACCATATCCAGGAAAGAGGGGTTCAGATAGGGTTCTCCCTGGAAATAAAAGATCAAATAGAGCAGCTCTTTGGACAGTTGATCGATCGTATCGGTAAAAAAGTCCTTTTTCAACATGCCCGTCGGCCGGGTAAAAGCCCGCAGACCACTGGGACATTCCGGACAACGGAGATTGCAGGAAGTGGTCGGCTCGAAGGAAATAGAGATAGGATAGCCCCACTGGACGGCTTTTTTAGTCCATTTACTCAGGTAGTAGCTGCTTAATACTTTTACCCCATTCCACAGGCGTCTTCCCGTGAGTTTGGATAAAAGATTGATGGTATCGTTCCGGTTAATTGCGGGCATGGAACTATAAAAATAAACTTTATCAATTATTCGGCAACGAAACCTGGTATTTCGTTGGTACTAAATTTATATTTGTAGCGGATGGCGAATAAAACAAGGAAAAATACAGCCTGGAAGGTCCTATTGCTTTCTCTTACCGTTGCGGTGATCATCATGCTAGGTTTTGTAGTATATGACTGGTGGCAGGAGCGAAGGGCTCATTTTGTCCGTTACCCCGAGTTCGGCATCGAAGTTCCTGTAAATTATACCATTTATGGCATCGATGTGTCTAAATATCAAAGTATTATCGACTGGGAGTCCGTGCATGACATGAAAGTAGGGCATGTACAGATGGGGTTTGCCTTTATCAAAGCTACCGAAGGGCTGGGCAATGAAGACGCTTTTTTCCAGCGTAACTGGAAAAAGGTGAAAGAAGCCGGTTTAACCAGGGGGGCTTATCATTTTTTCCTGGCGACCAAGAGCGGTAAAGCCCAGGCGGAGAATTTCATCAATTCCGTCGAACTACAGCCGGGAGACCTTCCCCCGGTGCTGGATATTGAGCAGACTTATGGGGTTCCGGCCGATAAACTAAGGGAGAGAGCGAAGGAATGGCTGGAAACGATCGAGGAGTACTACAAAGCCCGCCCCATTATTTATACGAATGTGGACTTCTACAAGCAGTACCTGAAGGATGATTTTGATCAATATCCCCTGTGGGTAGCGCATTACCTGCAAAAAGAAAGGCCCCGCATTTACCGGGACTGGACTTTCTGGCAGCATAGCGAAGGGGGCAGGGTCAACGGGATCCTCACCAGGGTCGATTTCGATGTCTTCAACGGAGACTCGGCAGAGTTTAGGAAATTATTAATTAATTAGAGCCCGTATGATCCGCCACGATCACCCAATGCCCGTCGATCTTCCGGAAGAGGAGGGTATAAATGCCTCCGGCATCTCCCACCTTTCTCTTTAACAGCCATTTCCCGATCACAAAACAGTAGTCCGGAGAAAGCTTATTTATCTTAAGCAGGGTAAAAAACAATTTCCCCATTTTATCCGCATTGTCGTAATTCTTTTTATAGTTATTCAGGGCATTGGTATACCCATAGGTAATGCCCGACTGACCGATGAATAACAGGGAGTCGCTCTGCCAGTAGCCTTTCATAAAATCATCGATACTGCCCCGGTTCCAGGCCTCCGCCTGATCCGCCATGACTTTACGGATAGCCAACTCGTCTTTTGACTGGGCATGACCGGCAGCAGTCAGAAAAAGAAAAGAAACGGCTAACAGAATCCTCATAGTTTTTTTTGGTAAGATACTCACTCTTCCTCCATTTCCTCCAGCAATTCCTGTAGTTTTTTAATAGGACGGCCATACAATTTGTTTACATACCAGACATTGACATAATAGATCCCGATCGTAAACAGGGCCAGTAAACTTATCCAGATCAAAGGGTTTTGCCACCAGGAAATTCCGCTGATCCGGTAAAATAGGGCGGAGCCCGGGGGAGAAGGGTATTTCCACCGGATGATCCCGTAAGCAAAGAGGGTCATGACCGGTATCATAAGGGTACCTGCCAGGATGTAAAACCGGATATATTTTTTCAGGGTCCCTACCTGCAGCTTCAGATTTGACCTGACCTGGCAACTGACGCACTGCATTTCTTTCAGCAGCCGGTTCTTCCGGTAATAGTATACGGCCAATAAAGCCATCAGGAGGCCGAGCAACCAGGCGATCTCGGATAGCCTTCCTTCAAAATCAAAAAGATAGAACAGGATGGCGGGGATATAGGTCGCCAGGACGAGGATCAACTCTCCCAAAAGATTGCGTCTCATTTGAGCGACAGGCCCTTTCGATCTTTTATGCATCAGGGCGATAATTTCCTCTTCACTACCGGCTTCCCGATCAGGCTTGACCTCCAGGCTATGCCATACATATTTAAGGCTCTCCAATTCCATAAGCGGTCTCTTTTGTGAGTTTGCGTAATTTTTCTTTGATCCGGTTCATTTTTACCCGCAGGTTATTCTGGTTGATCCCCAGGATCTCTTCCATCTCATCGTAGCTTCTGTCTTCCAGGTACAGCATGACCAGGGCTTTTTCCACTTCCGTCAGCTGGCTGATCGCGGCGTATAATTGCTGCAATTGCTCCTCCTGTTCTTTAGGATATTGCATATCCTGTAATTGAGTGGGTAAATGGTCGGGGTCCAGGGGGGTGATCCGGCGCTTCTGTTTACGAAGGTCGGAAATGGCGGTGTTCAGGGCGATCCGGTAGAGCCAGGTGCTGAATTTCGACTCGCCCCTGAATTTGGGATAGGACTTCCATAACTGGATAATGATCTCCTGGAAAAGGTCCTGCCGGTCATGTTCGGAAAAGCAGTAAAGCCTGCACACTTTATACAGCATGGCGCGGTGCTCCTGCACCAGCTTCACAAATTCCTCCTGTGCGGCGGGTTCCTGCAAATAGAATGGTTTTAGCAATTTTTTTTTCGCCTCCGGTTAATTGGATAATATATCCTCCGGCGCAAAAAGTCTAATAATGGCACTTCGTGCAATGGACCTGTGGTCCACAATGCATTCGTCGCCCGGATGACGAAAATATTACATTTGCATCATGAAAAAAATCTATTGCCTTTCCACCTGCAGCACCTGCAACAGGATCCTGAAGGAAATACAAGCGGAGAAAAAAGGATTCGAACTCCAGGATATTAAGAAGGAAAAGATAACCCCGGCCCAACTGGATGAGCTAAAGGGAAAAGCAGGCACCTACGAAGCCCTTTTCAGCAGGCGATCCCTTCAATACAAGGCAAGGGGCCTGAAAGATCAAACCCTCACCGAAAAAGATTACCGCCGGCTTATCCTGGAAGAATATACTTTTTTGAAACGCCCCGTAGCCCTCTTGGGAAGCAGGATATTCGTGGGAAGCGATCCGAAGTCCGTAGAAGGCTTAAAAATAGCCGCCTCCTCGTCATGAATTAGTTCGCCGACAACCTTTTGAATTTCGAGAGCCCCTGCTGCTGAATGACTTTTACTTTTACCAGGCCCTTCATCCCGGCATAATCGCGCGCGGAACTGAACAAATAGAATTCCGGCGATTCCACGATCCTCTCCCGTACGGGATTTTCATGAATATGGTCGATACGGTCCAACAGCAGGCCAGGTTGTTCACAGTCTATATGCGATGGGCTGCTGCAATTTTGCCATACATTGAATTTTTCTATCCGCTTCAGGGATTTACTGAAATCTTCAAAACGCTGTATCATCCAGTCACGCCGGGGATCCATTTCCATTTCGATCGCTTTTATTATTTCCGGAGTAGTATATTTTTTAAAATCCCGCTCGAAATAGGCCGGGCCATACCCTTCCTTTGTCCGGATGAGTAAGTGTAGGTGACAGGTCATCAGACACCAGGAATAGATTACCAGTCCCTGCACGTCAATAAAACGGTTCAACGCATCCACGATCACCTGCTTATAAACAGGACGAACGAAGACGTCGATCCGGTCGACTACATTCAAGGTAAGAAAATAACAGGCGTCCTTGGGAACCATGGGCTTGTCGTGTGGCAACATAACCGCTTATTTTGGATGACAAAATAAAAAATCCAACAGGTATGGGATCGGGGGCAGTTTTAAAGTTACTAAATCTGTCCCTCATTAAGGCACCCGGGTTTTTAATTTTTTGTTATTCCGGACCGGGGTCCCCAGGCCATAATTTAACTTTTTGCAGGGGATAGGCGCTACAATAAATATAATGTTCGGCGCCATCGACTATTTTTTCCTTTAACAGGCTTTCGAGGGCGGAGGGCAGATCCTGGTCTTTTTTAACCATTTTCTCCAGATCGACGGGTTGATTGCCGAATTGCCAGAAATGGTGCTCGGAATCATGCTGATAGCGGTTGGCAAAAAACTGGAACAGACGCATTAGCCATTCCTTCCGGCTTTCTTCGGGGTGCTCTGCAATGGCCCGGAGGATTTGTTTGGCCGAAACACTTTTCAGATCTCTCAGTACCTTAGGTAGGTTACCCTTCCCCTGCTCAACTCCTACTATCATACAAAGCCGGCTGGGTAAGATCGCATATTCGTATACCCGTAGCCGTTTGTGATCAATGCAATAGTTTAGATTCTCTATTAACAGATCACAATATTCGTAGCGGGTGAATATATCAATCCCGCCAACTACGGTTAGGGTTACAAAATACAATCCCTTAGGCTGTATCTTGTACATTTCGGTCATGCGTAAAAGATAGCAAACTTTTTGTAAAATCAATAGCTCCGCCTGTACTACAGAAGTCTTTAAAGGGTATTTTTTTGCTTTCCCCGTATAGACGCTCTTGTTTTTCCCAGGGAGGGACGGATTCCCGGTCAGAGAGGCCGATAACTATGCCTACACTGCGTCCGGGGCTGAGAAGCGCCCGGGCCCGAGGAGCCAAAGCCTTCAGCATTTACTGAACGATCCGCAATTTTGCATAGTTCAGCATGATCTTCTTTTCCCCGTTGTACTGAAACTTTACCGTGGCGATCGGGTTGTGCGCCGATCCTTCCAAACCGACCACTTCTCCAAAACCGAACTTCTGGTGTTCCACTTTCTGGCCTACCTGTAATGCAGAAGTATCGCTGGCTGTAAAATCAGGGCTGGGATTGTGCTCGATTGTTTTCATATACGGCTTGAGAGGAACATAAGCCGGCTTGGTCTCTTTTTTATTCGGGGGAGGGCCATATTTTTTCTCCGCTTGTGCGGCCGAGGCCCCAAATCCGCTGCCGGCATTCATTCGGTCAAAAGAAGCCGAAGTATTGCCAAAGCCTATAGGGCTGCTGCCACCCTGGTTACGCGCGCCGCCTCCGGCAAAACTACGATCCAGGTACTCCCCCGGTATCTCCTCGATAAACCGGCTGGGCTCATTCTGGACCAGCGAACCAAACCGGTAGCGGGTATTGGCATAGGTGATCCATAATTTCTGCTTGGCCCGGGTGATCACCACATAGAATAACCTTCTTTCTTCTTCTAATTCCTCCCGGGTATTGATGGCCATCGCATTGGGAAACAGCATTTCCTCCAGGCCTGCGGCAAAAACACAGGAGAACTCCAGGCCCTTCGCGGCGTGGATCGTCATCAGCTTCACCGTATCCGCATTGGGATCTTTCTCGTCGGCATCCGTCAGCAGGGTGATCTGCTGTAAATAATTTCCTAACCCCTTGGTCTCTGACTCCAGCACCCCGTCCTCATCCGGTCTTTCCGTAAACTCTTTTATAGAGTTCAGCAATTCCTGGACGTTCTCATAACGGGCAAGGCCTTCGGTGGTCTTATCGGAAAAGAGATCCCTTACCAGGTTCGTTTGCTTGCCCACATGTACGGCTACTTCATACGCGTTCTTCGTCTCCAGCATGCTGGCAAAACTCCGGATCATCAGCACGAAGTTCTCGATGGCTTCCAGGGTGCCGGCCTTATAGCCGAATTCTGCGGCCCTTTCCAATACCTGCCATAAGGAGATATTCTGTTCATTGGCGGCCAAGACAGCCCGGTCGATCGAGGTCTTGCCGATGCCCCGGGTCGGGTAATTAATAATCCGTTTCAGGGATTCCTCATCGCGTCCATTGACAATGATCCGCAGATAGGCAATGAAATCCTTGATCTCTTTCCGTTGATAGAAACTTACCCCCCCATACATCGTATAAGGGATCGCCATCCGGCGCAGGCTTTCTTCAAAAGCCCGGCTCTGGGCATTGGTCCGGTAGAGAATGGCAAAATCACGGTTGTTATAATGATTGCGCAATTTCTGCTCCTGGATGGTGTCGGCTACGAATTTACCTTCTTCATTATCTGTCATCATCCGCACCAGACGGATCTTTTCTCCGCCGGCATTATCCGTCCAAAGGTTCTTGGGTATCTGGCCTTTGTTATTTTTGATGACTTCATTCGCTACATTGATAATATTTTGCGTACTCCGGTAATTCTGTTCCAGCATCACCACCTTTACATCATCATAATCCTTCTGGAACTGCAGGATATTTTCGATCGTCGCTCCCCGGAAACTATAGATACTCTGGGCATCATCCCCTACCACACAGACATTCTCATGAGCGGCCCCCAGGAGCTTGATGATCTCATACTGGGCCGGATTGGTATCCTGATACTCATCGATCAGGATATATTTGAACTTATGCTGGAATTTATGCAGACTCTCGGGGAAATTCTTAAGCAGCTTATACATGTTGACGAGCAGATCGTCAAAGTCCATAGCCCCGTTCTTTAAACAACGTTTGGCATAAGCCATATAGATCTGGGCGATCGCCGGCCGGTTGGCCCGCATATCTTCCTGCTGAAGAGCATAGTCATTCGCGTATTCCACCGGCCCGATCAGGCTATTCTTTGCCGAGGAGATTCGGTTGTAAACCACGTTGGGCTTATAGACCTTGTCATCCAGGTCCAGTTCGTTAGTAACGGTCTTCAGCACGCTCTTGGCATCGTCCGTATCATAGATAGTAAAATTTCTTTCATAACCCAGGTGGTGGGCCTCTCCCCGTAAAATGCGGGCAAAGACACTATGGAAAGTACCGATAAAAAGGTTACGGGCATCCGTATTGCCCAGGGTTCTTTCCACCCTTTCCTTCATCTCTTTGGCAGCCTTATTGGTAAAGGTCAGGGCCAATATATTGAACGACGAGACTCCCTGCGCCATCAGGTGGGCGATACGGGTAGTCAGCACTTTTGTTTTACCGCTCCCGGCGCCCGCCACGATCATAATAGGGCCATCCTTATGCAATACCGCTTCTTTCTGCCGGTCATTCAATTCACTGATATAATCTCGCATGCTGCGAAGGTACTTAAAACCTGGTAAGCTTCAAGCTCCGAATGGCAACTCGCTGCCGATGGGGGGTAAATCCCTCTTGATTGATCCTCAAAGCATTATAAATTAACACTCCGTCGTTTCTGGCTTGAAGCTTGCACATAGTGACTGAAACGCTCTTTTGGGCCTGCGAGTCCGATAAGTTTTTTTAGATTTACGGATCAACTACCCACATTTATGCTATCAGTCGCACTACCCTATCACCTGAAAGTCCGTGACCATTTCAAAGAACAACGGAAAACCTGGGATTTTTTTACGGCTGCCGGCGCCGGGAAGGAGGAGCAGGCTTCTTTTAAAACGGAGCTATTAAAGAACTCGTATAAATTCCAGCCGGATACCGATCTATACATTTATGATAAGATTGCTCTTGCTAAAGAGAAACTGGGACTGGAAGGGCTCGGGGTGACAGCCTACCAGGCTCAATATACAGACCACCTCAACGCTAGTATCACCTATTTCGATCAGGAGGCTCAGCTGGTCTTTAGCGGCGATCTCACCCAAAGGCTCAACGGGGACGAGTTGCTGGCCGTCATCGCCCATGAGCTGGCGCATGTAAAATTATTTTCCCTTCTCGACGGAGAGCTGGAGGTGGCTGATCGTATCATTACGGCGATCGCGGGTAATGACAATAGCCAGGCCGCGTACCACGAAACAGCGCGGTTATTCCGACTCTATACGGAGATCTATTGCGACCGGGGAGCCCTGACCGTATTGGGAGAGCCCACCCCTGTCATCAATATGCTTTTGAAGATTGCGACCGGGCTTTCCGTGGTAGATGCCGAAAGCTATAGCAAACAGGCGGAAGAAATTTTCTCGATCTCTCCCGACACCCAGGTGGCAACCCCTACGCATCCTGAAAACTTTATCCGCAGCCGGGCTCTCGGGCTTTGGTTTGAAAAGCAAGCCGCTGCCGAACCGGAGATTGCCCGGATGATAGAAGGTCTCCCTGACCTGGACCGGCTGGATATTTTTTCGCAAAAGGAATTAGCCGCCCTCACCCGGGATTTCCTGTCTTACTATCTCCGGCCCAAATGGTTTCAAAGCGCCCTGGTCATCAGTCTTGCCCGGGAGTATTTTCCGGACCATCCCTGGGAACAGCCGGTTGCCGGCGGGAAGCAGCGTCCGGACCGGGGCGATGTTCAGGGCCGGCTTTTCGGGGGTGAGGGGCCGGTCGGTCAACAACCGGTTGCCGCAGAACAATCC
>DASWFF010000030.1:0-22806 GCA_036394375.1 Puia sp. | reverse complement strand
AAATACGTTCAACGGCCAGCCGCCGCTACCGGTGATAGCCTGTACCGCATCCATATAGATATGGTCGAGGTCGGGCCTTTCTTCCCTGTCTATCTTAATGTTGATGAAATGATCGTTCATAAAGCGGGCCGTATCCTCATTCTCAAAGCTTTCTCTCTCCATCACATGGCACCAGTGGCAGGCGGCATAACCAATACTGACCAGGACGGGCTTATCTTCCGTCCGGGCCCTTTGCAAGGCCTCATCGCCCCAGGGATACCAATCCACGGGATTATGAGCATGCTGTAACAAGTAAGGGCTGGTCTCTCTGGCGAGTCGGTTTGTGTGCTGCATAGTGCAAAACTACAGGTAACAAGCTTCAGGCCAAAAATAGCAAGCGCTATATTTTGCGTCCTACTACGGCTAAGTATTTCTCCAGGGCAGAGACCATCGAAGGCGCCTGTGGCAATGGAGCTTTGATATCCAGGGTGAGCCCGGCTTCTTCCACCGCTTTGGAAGTATTACTGCCGAAGGCCCCTATCTTGGTACCGTTCTGTTTGAAGGTGGGATAATTATCGAAAAGGCTTTTTACGCCGCTGGGGGTGAAGAAACAAATAATATCGTATTCGCTCTGGCCGAGGATCACGGTGAGGTCATTGCTGATGGTGCGATACATGAAGGGGGTAGCGAACCCGCAATTATGATGTTTCAGCCAATTGATGATCTCGTTGTCCTGCTGGTTCTCGGAACAGGGATAGAGGAAGCGCTCGTTTTCCTTATGTTTGTTAATGACATCAAACATGCTTTTATTCATTCCGTCAGCGCCATAGAACACTTTCCGTTTGCGGTACAGAATGAATTTCTGCAGATAAAGAGCAACGGCTTCCGTGATACAAAAATATTTGGTGTCCTGGGATACGATGACCTTCATTTCTTCGCAGATCCGGAAGAAGTGGTCGATCGCGTTGCGGCTGGTGAAGATCACGGCCGAGTATTGTGCTATATCTATCTTTTGCTTGCGGAAATCTTTAGCAGGGATAGGTTCCAGTCTTATAAATGGATGGAAAGCCAGTTCCACGTCGTATTTCTTAGCCAATTCGAAATACGGCGACTTGTCTGTCTCTGGTCTGGGTTGCGTGATTAAAATCTTCTTTTTATCCCCGTTTTTAATCATTGTGTGTGCCCCTCTATATTTGCAAAATTAATACACTTTTTCCAAATAAGTCAATAACACCTTGTAAATCAATAGCAGGGGTGCTATTTCGAAGGCGCAAAGGTACAAAAAAAAGTGAAATGGGGTTAGTTTTATTTCATTCCGTACGGGTCGATAGGCAGCTAACACCCTATAGGCCAGCAATACGAAAACCATTACTAATGAGATCGTTATAAAAATTTCCCGGGCGTCAGGACCCGAAAAAGTGATCAGGATCAAGAAAGGAAGTAAAAAAATACCCAACATTTTGTTCACTAAAAACACCACAAAAATATAAGTATCGGTAGCTCTTGAGATATTAAAGACCCATCCGCAAAATTTGAGGGTTAGGAATTTGACCAGGTAAATGACCCCTAATCCTGCCATACAATCGGCATAAAGGATCCAGAAGTTGAAGGCTGCCCCGAAGCGGGAATAAAGGAACAGGAAGCTGGCATAGAGTCCCGCGGTGAGGATAAACAGGAGGTTCAGCAATAAAGACGGCAAAGGAGTTTGCAGAACCTGTTCCCGTATCTGTTGCTGGCGGAGCGATATGCGGAAGAAAAGGGTCATCAGGTTGCCAAAGTATTTTTCAAAAAAGATCCGGATCAGCGCAAAGTAAAATAAGATCCCCAGTATCAGGTAAAACAGGCTATCCTTGGAGTTGGGCCGGTGCACCTCGAAAGGCTGCCGTACCGGCTTGCCCGTAAAATTGAATGCGGGATTGGCTGTGAGCACGGCTTTCCAGAAAGTGAGGGCAGGTGGTCCTTCCTTTGCCGGGAGGCGCACAGCCGGCACCAAAGCCAGGGAATCACGCCGGATCATGGAATCCGGGCGGACCGCTCCATTGGAACGGGCGGCCGAATCACGACGAACCGGGTCATGACGTGCCAGGCTCCGACTTACCGAGTCACGACGTGCCGAATCACGACGGCGAAAGGCAGAGTCATGCCTGGGTATGGAATTATGCCGGGCAGCGGAGTCGTGGCGGAAAGTGGAGTCGCGTCGCGGTCCATTATGGGGTTTGGGCGCCGGGATCGTCGTGTCCTTTATCCGTTCGGCGGGAATAGGGGACCGGGGGGGCGTCGAATCCGTTTGAGCAGATAGATTGTGGAAGCACAACAGGTATAAAAAAAGGAGAAAAGAAAGTTTAGTCACAATAGTTGGTTGCTGTTACAAAAATATCATAGTATGCTGATTACCCGAAATTGATTTTTGAAGCGGGCTATTGCCCGCAGACCGGCCACCGCCTTCTTTAATGAATTCCAGCAAAGAATCAGTCGAAAAGTAATTCTTTGCTGGAATAAGTCTATTTGTCGGTGAACATCGGCCTATTGGCCTTGTTCGCTAACCGGGCTCCGCCCGGTTAAAAGAAACTGACATAGCCCAGATGAATTTTTGCGTCATGAAAATTAAGATTGGTGTTATCCCTTTTGCCCAGGGCATAGGATATATTAAAAATGCCTGCTTTTGTCTCGAAGGCCATTCCCAGGCCCAGCCCCAGGAATGTGCTGTTGAGGTTATAGCCGGGGGCATTATTTTTAGCCCAGCCGGCATCCACGAACGTGAATAAAAATGAATTTAACCCGACGAGATAACGGTATTCCAGGGTGCCGACAGCATATTGGGAGGCCGGAATGCTCTCTTCATCGAATCCTCTCAGCAGCTTGTAGCCTCCTATCAGGAAAAGCTCGTTCCGGTAGGTGTTGGGGCTGTTATAGATCCCTCCACTGAATCCCAGTTTTACCGTAGAGGCCCGTGTAAGGGGGAAATAGTGTGCTCCGGACAATTTCAGCTGGAATTGATAAGAGCTCAGTTTCACCGTGTCGTACAGGGATCCGAAGGAGAATGCCGTATCGGAAGGGTCTTTCAGTTTCAGGATCTGGGGATTCTGTTTTATCTTTTTCGTTCCTGCCGACCCCATAAACTGCCATTCATTTCCTTTCCGCGGGTTGAAGCGGTAGTTGGTATTATTGAATTCATAGGTTACGCCCAGACTAATAGAGCTGATATCTGCTTCGTTGGGCAAGGCATGAGCCGCAATGACCTGCAGGGTGTCCACATTTAATAAATTAGAGATCATATCCCTGATGAAGACCGTGCCGGTCTGATGAGCCGATAAGGCGTATTGCACTCCCAGCATCAGGTTGATATTGAGATAGGAGGAATCCTGTTTGTACAGGTCGAAAGAGGTGCTGAGACCAAAGGGTGAATTGAACAGGTAAGGTTGTTGAAATAACAGGTTCAGGCGGGGGGACTGAGGCTGTAACTGCTGCCAGTTAAGGCCGATGCTTTCCCCGTTACCCAGGGCATTTTTAAGATTGATCGTCGCTTCCCCCGTCACCAGTACCTTATTACCGAGGGTGGGATCGCTGCTGGGCAGAAAGCCGATCAGGGCATTGATCTGGCTGCTCTTTTTGGGTTTCAGATAGAGGTTGATGACAGAGCCCGTACCCAGCATGGTCAGGTTCCAGGACTGCAGTTCCTGCACATAAGGCAGTTCCAGGATCTTTTTGCTGATCGCCTCTAACTTTTCCTTCCGGTAGATGCTGCCATTGGGAATATTAAGGTAACGTTGCATGAAATCATTGGATATTTTCGCCGTTCCGTAAATGCGGATGCTGTCGATGTGGTACAAGGGGCCTTTATCGATATTCAGCATGGCCGACAATTCGCCGTCCTCTTTTAATACGATGCTGTCCAGGCTGATCTTTGCGAAAGGATACCCGTTGTTCTCCAGGTAATCCAGGAGCATTTGCTGTCTGGTCTGGAATAAGCGGAAATCCAGGGGGCGATGGGAAAAATTCTTTTCATTCCAGGAGACGGCTGTCAGGAGGGCGGGTTCGATCTTTCGGGTATTGATATAAGCCCACTTATACGCAGCTCCCACATATAAACGGACGGTAGCGTTGGAAGCGTCAAGGTGAATACTGTCTACAGAGGCGGTCATGAAGCCTTTTGCCTGCAGCAGCGTGGAAATATTGTAGATATATTCCGTACAGGCGTCTTTCGTTTTGAAAGAGGTAGCGAGGCCCAGCTTCTTCTGTATAAAAAGGGAATCCTTATCGACGGGAATGATATGTAAGGTGAATTGTGCAAATCCTTTGGAATTGCCTAATAACAGCAGCAATAAAAGTGTACGGCCATATCCCCTTAATTTTGCCATCAGTGCGTCAAGAGATTTTAACGAACCTGTGGTTCGCTTTTGGTAATATTCGCTAAAAATAAGCAAACTGTATGGCAGGTATTTATCTTCATATTCCTTTTTGCAGGCAGGCCTGTCATTACTGTAATTTTCATTTTTCTACCTCATTGAACGGTAAAAACGATTTTGTGGCCGCTTTATTGAAAGAAATGGAATTGCAGCAACATTATATCGGGTCAGCGGCAGTGGAAACGGTGTATTTCGGAGGCGGCACTCCTTCGCTGTTAACAGAGGAGGAATTGGGACAGATCCTGGGCCGGCTTCGGGATCTCTTTACGCTGGAAGCCGGCGTTGAAATTACGCTGGAAGCCAATCCGGACGATATTACGATGGCCGGGAAACTGAAGGCATGGAAGAAGGCAGGGATCAACCGCCTGAGCATCGGCGTCCAGTCTTTTTTTGAAGAAGACCTGCAATGGATGAACCGGGCCCATAACGCCGGTCAGGCAGCTGACAGTATCCGGATGGCGCAAGGAGAGGGATTTGACAATATCAGCATCGACCTTATCTATGGAGGGCCTACCCTGCCGGATGGCCATTGGGAAAAGAATGTAGCACAGGCTGTCGCGTCCGGCATTCCCCATTTGTCCTGTTATGCATTGACGGTGGAGCCCCGGACGGCGCTGGACAAGATGATCCACCAGAAAAAAAAGGAGGCCGTCAGTCCGGATGACCAGGCCCGGCAATTCCTTTTGCTGATGGACTGGCTGGCTGTCGCCGGATATGAGCATTATGAGATCTCTAACTTTTCCCTGCCCGGTCACCGGAGCCGTCATAATTCTTCTTACTGGCAGGGGAAACCTTACCTGGGATTGGGCCCTTCCGCTCATTCGTATAACGGAGGTTCCCGGCAGTGGAATGTCGCCAACAATGCCCGGTATACGGATGCGCTCCTATCCGGAAAGTTGTTGTTCGAAAAAGAAGAGCTGACGCCTGTTCAGCAATTGAACGAATATATCATGATCTCACTGCGGACGATGGAAGGTTGTGATCTGCGACAGGTATCGGAGCGGTTCGGTGTCAGGGAAGCGCGGGAATTGCAAAAGCAGGCGGAGCGATATGTACGTGAGGGAATGATAAAGGAGTATGAAGGCCCTATACCGGGCGGAGATCGGAAAGATTCCTCTATGAAAGAAGCGCTGATAAAAAATACCCGGCTCATTTTGACGCAGAAGGGGAAATTGCTGGCGGATGGAATCGCGGCGGAATTATTCTTCGAGCCGACAGGCTAAAATCACTTAGTGTGTAAAGGCTCCATAAAAATGCGTAGAATGACGGGGCCGGTGTTATTTGCTATAAGGGATCTATGAAAGAGCTAGTATTCAAGTGGTTCCATACTGGTGTGACGTACCCGTAAAACCCGGATTGTACTTTTGGAAAATCGATAGGAAACCCTATAACGATGTTTTTCTAAAGCCCGGTAACTACCATCATTATCAAGCTTATACTTATCGGAGTTGTATATTTCAGGGTTAGGGATCGCTTTATGTACCGCTTCTGCAATTTCCTCTATCACTTTGGTGGCATTTTTAGGCGAGTCTTTACTAATATGATCATATGCCTGCCTCATTTGTTTCTGCGACCGCTTTGTCCAAACCACCTCGTATCGTTTCTCTACCACTTCTTGATCTGCTTTACAAATTCCTCATGGGTAGAATACTCCCCTCTTTCATATTCTGCTTCTGCTTCTTGCAGTTCCTGATTGTATTGCTCAATACTAATTCGTTCGGGCGTTGCTTTCCTACCCTTTAAAAAAGTTTTAAGCATTTGTATAACTGATTTTTTTTCAGCCTCATTTAACTGCGTGAAGTAGTTATACATTTCATTATCCAATGCTTTTGCCATATGCGCCATTTGGTACAAATTTAATTTTTTAAACGGGTTTATCCAAACACAAAATCCCCGTTAAAAATGCCATAAAAACATTGGTTGCCAATAAAGTAAAATGCCTTCCTAATCTGACAGGGGTAATAAATAAATGTAAACCTACTGGTGGTAAGCGGGGAATTATTTTCGGTGGAATTTCCCTTTGAGATAGTTAAGCCCTTCCGCTGCTGTCAGAATAAGCACCATTGATAAGATGGCCACTAGTCCGAATCCCTGGAATGAAAGAGGCATAAAATTGGGTTTTGTTCCTAATACTTAAACAAGGTACGGTTCAATTTGTTTAAATCCATCCTCCGCTTTAACATTTTCCCATAAAATCCGGTAGATCATTTCGGCTATGGGCATTTCCGCCTTTATCTCTTTATTTATCAAGAAGATACATTTACTGGCATTATAGCCTTCCGCTACCATATTCAATTCCAGCCGGGCTGCGGTGACGGAATAGCCTTTGCCGATCATATTTCCGAAGGTCCGGTTGCGGCTGAAGAGTGAATAGCAGGTCACCAGCAGATCGCCCATATAGACTGAAGCCGCATAGTTAGCGCTCTTTTTATGAGATACCGGATCTTCTTCTGTGTGGATGCCTACTTCGAGATGTCGGATTCCTGCTTTCAGGAGGAAGCCAGCCATTTCATCTGCACAGTTGGCGATCAGCACGCTGAGAAAATTATCTCCATACTCCAATCCGTGTGCGATCCCGGCGCCCAGGGCATAGATGTTCTTCAGGACCGCTGCAAATTGTACGCCGTATATATCGTTGTTTATTACCGTGTTGATATATTCCGTTGTAAAGTAAGACGCCATTTCCCGGGTGCGGGTTTCATCCTGGCCGGAAAAAGTCAGATAGGAGAGTTTTTCCGCAGCCACTTCTTCCGCATGGCAGGGGCCCATGACGGTAAAATAGTCGTTGATCCCCACCTTGAATTCCCGGGCCAGGAAATCATTTAACAGCAGGTTTTCTTCGGGCAGGATGCCTTTTACAGCAGAGAGTATCTTTTTTCCTTTAAAGGCATTTTTGTCCAGGACGCCGAGGGTGCCCGTCACATAAGCGGAAGGAACGGCGATCACTATACAATCCGATGCCGCCACGACCTTGTCCACTTCAGAGCTAAGGGTCAGCAGGCTGGTATCGAAATAAACCGAGGGCAGGTATTGGGGGTTATGATGCCGGGATAATAAATGGCTTATAGTTGCCTGATTCCTTATCCACCATTGAATGGGGGTTCGGTTATCGGTAAGGATCTTGGCCAATGCTGTTGCCCAACTGCCGCTGCCTATCACTCCAAAACGCATACTATTTGGTGTTAATCTTTTTTCCCTTCGAACAATTTATCTTTCGGGACCACTTTTATTTTCGTTCCACTTTTCAGTGTTTTGCTGACGGTGCTATAGGGTCCTGTAATCACCTGGTCGCCTTCTTTCAGTCCATCCAGCACCTCTATATAGTTGATATCCTGTATATCGGTCTTTACTTTGACCTTTTTCACGGTGTCGCCCGGCTGCAGGACGAATGCCACTTCATCCAGGTCTCCCATGGCCGATACGGCCGTCTTGCCATCGTCTGCCGTATTGTCCCCGTCCTTTTTTTCGCTGTTGTCCTTATTACCCGGGGTGGCATTGTCCGTATTTTTTTCCCGGGTCGCCACGGAATTAATGGGTACAGAGAGCACGTTGACATGGGTCCGGGTCTGGATATCTGCGCTGGCGCTCATACCCGGGCGGAAAGGGAAATTCTTGGGCCGGGCCGGGTCGATCAGGTCCTTATAGGAGTCGGGGATCAGGCGTATATGAACTTTATAATTCGTCACGTCATTAGTGGACACCGTGGTGGTCGAGCCGGAGGCGGTTGTGACGCTGCTGGCTATCTGGGTAACAAGGCCTTTGAATTTTCGATTGTTATAGGCGTCTACTTCAATCAGCGCCGAATCGCCCAGATGGACTTTCGGGATATCATTTTCTCCTACGTCCACAATCGTTTCGATCTTACTCATATCGGCCACGCGCATCATTTCGGTACCTGCCATCATGGAGTTACCGACGACCCGTTCTCCTCTCTTTATACTCAGCAGGGAGACCACTCCATCAATGGGGGAGACGACGGTAGTACGGCTGAGGTTCTTGGCGGCTATGGACAGGTTGGCCTTGAAGCTGGCCACACCGGCGACATTCCCTCTTACGGTCTGCAAGGCTGCCATATAATTAGCTTCGGCTGTTTTATAAGCGCTCTCGGCAGCCTCATATTCAGAGAGGGAGATCACTTTTTGATCCAGCAATTGCTTCTGCCGGTCGAAGGTCCTTTTAGTAGCGTCCATGGAAGCTTTCAGACCGGGCAACTGCGCTGACATGTTGGAGACCAGGGCTTGCTGCTGGTTCATCTGGGCGGCAGCCTGGTCGCGTTGGGTCGTATAGATATCCGCGTAGATCTTCGCCAGTTCCTGCCCTTTTTTAACGCTGTCACCTTCTTGCAGCACGTTGAGTTCGACCACTTCTCCGGAGATATCCGGGCTGATCTTTACTTCTTTTTCAGGATATACCTTACCGCTTGCCGTGACGATTTCCGTGATATTGCGCCGGACTGCTTTTTCAGCAGATACTTTTATTCCTTCTTCTTTTCCCAGTACCCCTGCTTTTTTTAATACCACGAGCAATAGTATCAAGGCGATCAACCCTATGATGATCCGGAGAAATTTCTTATTCATACGTTAACAGGTTATTCTTTTTTACAATTTTATTCCCATGCCTTTATAGAATTCAAGCACTTTCATCTTGAATACAAAATCAAACTGGGAGTATAAGAGGTCATTTTTTGCTTTGTAATAATTGTTCTGGTTGGTGAGCAGGTCGATGGTGTTGAGCATTCCAACCTTGTATCTTTTCTGTGCGTAGTCATAACTTCTTTGGGTAGCGGCCACTGTTTTTTTATTGGCTTCGAATTTTTGGAGGGCGGCCACTGCAAGATTGTACGCCTGGTATATATTCTGTTTTAAGGTAAGGTTATCTAGCTGCTGCTGTAGCTCGTAGTTACGCAGGTTAGCCTGTGCCCGCCTGTAATTTATTTTCAGGGCGCCTCCGCTGAGAATGGGGACATTCACCTGGACACCGACCTGTTGCCGGAAATTCTGATTGAGCTGGTCAAAATAAGTCGGTTTATTGTAAATGTAGTTGAAGGTGGGAGAGGTTGAATAGACCTTGTAGTCCGTTGCTCCTACCGTTACGGTTCCTACCGGCTGGGAGGAAGGGGGGCCGGTGTTAACGCCTGCAACGTTCACCGTTTGATTAGTATAACTGGTTCCCAGCGAACCGAACAGGGAAAAAGTCGGATACATGGCGGCCTTGTTGGCATCTGCGAACTTGCGTCCGGCCTGGAGCTGGAAGGCATCGGCCTTCTGCTGGGGCTGGTTGGCCAGGGCCAGGGAAAAGACCATTTCCGGCTGTAGCTCTACCAGGCTCTCGATAGGTATCTTGTCTACGGAAGGGGTATCCAGCGCAAAAGGCACCGCGGCATCCATGCTCATATAGGCCTTCAGGTTAAGTACGGCCTGTTGCACATTGGACAGGGCAGTAACATAGGCCGAGCTGTCCTGGGCCACCTGTGATTCCAGTTCCGCCGCATTCAGTTCCGGTAAAGTGCCTGCCGACACCTGCTTGCGGGTGATCTCCAACTGAGTCTGGGACTGGTTCATCTGCAATTCCGCCGTCTTCGAGGTCTGGTAGCTCAGTAAAAACTGCAGGTAGGCATTGGCCACATTCAGGGACACATCATTCCTCAGCTTGTCCGTGACAGAATTAGCGGCCTCCAGCGCATATTTATTACCCTGGGCATTGTACCGGAGGCTGTTGAAGTTGAAGAAGCTGATACTGGTCTGCAGGGAGTATTGGTTGAATACATAACCCTGGGTGGTAAGACTATATGTTGTGGGATCCTGGTTGCGCCCCGCGCTGTAACCTGTTGAGCCACTGAAGCCCAGGGTAGGCAACTGGGTCAGTTTACTTTGTTGCAGGGTCAATGCAGAGAGCCTGGCCTGGACATCGGATTGTTTTACAGAGATATTATTGGCCACGGCATATTCCACGCACCGTCTCAGATCCCATTTATCCTGTGTATGGCCGGTAAGGCTCAGCACAGGTAATAATAACAGCAGCAGTCCTTTTTTCATAGTAATGCAACAAATTTAATGTGCGTCTCCTTCCGGAAACAGGTTTTTAGGTAAGCAGCCCCGGTAAAAGTTTGGCTAAAATACACATTCCATCCTCTCCGGCAAGGGAGAAAGCTACCATTCAACCAATTTTATAATGCTTTTATAGTATAAGGTCAGCGACCGAGCTCCGCCCGGTCCAAGGCCTGCTCCAGGTCGCCGATCAGATAACCGGGATCTTCCAGCCCCGTGTATAGACGAAGCATCCGGTGTTCTTTATTGGCGGGGTCGAACTCCCCGGGGTTCAGGGAGGCACATTTGGGTAATATCAGGGATTCATGGCCTCCCCAGCTTACGGCCATCATGATATGTTGCAGGGATTCGCAGAAATGAACGATCTGTTCGGCGGAGGAAGCCCGCACATAAAAACTCAGCAGGCCGCAGGCCCCCTTCATCTGCTGCCGGGCCAGGACATATTGGGGAAAAGACTCATCGAACGGGAAGAGGATCCCTTCCACTTTTGAGTGCCGTTTGAGAAATGCCGCTACTTTTTGGGTGGTTTGGGTGATCCGGTCCAGCCGGACGGGTAATGTCCGGAGCCCCCTGATCAGCAGCCAGGCGTTAAAGGGCTGGATACCGCTGCCGATACTGTTGTATTCGCTGTCAAAGATCTTTTTCATCATAGCCCTGGTACCGGAGAGTACGCCGCCGATCGTGTCGCTATGACCTCCAATGTATTTGGTAGCCGTCTGCATAGCGATATCGATCCCCATTTCAACCGGACGTTGGTAGAGGGGGGTGCAATAGCTGTTGTCAATGATCGTGGTTATATTTTCCGACCGGGCGAGTTCGGCGACTGCGGCGAGGTCCTGGAGCTTAAAATCCCAGGAGTTCGGCGACTCCAGGTAGATGATCTTTGTATTGGGCAGAATGGCCCGTTCGAAGTTTTCGATGAGGGTACCGTCGATGTAGCTGGTCGTTACGCCAAAACGGGGAAGGATAATATCGAACAACCGTTGGGCCCAGGTGTATGGTTTTTCCACGGAGACGATATGATCGCCTGATCTTACGTTGGCCAGTACCGAAGCGAAAATAGCGGCGGCTCCGCTATTGAAGACCAGGCAATCTTCCGCGCCGTCCAGGGCTGCCAGTTTTTTGCGGAGGATCTCTACGGTGGGATTGAGTCCGCGGCTGTAAAGGTAGCCGCTGTATTCATCTTCAAATAAGGCCTTCAATTCCGCTACGGTGTTGACTTTGAAATTGCTCGTCTGTACAATGGGGGGGGCGACCGCATTAAAATAATGTTCGCGGTCCTCACCCAGTTCATTGATTATGTAAGAGATGTCCATACGTTTATAGTTTATACCGGACGACTAACGTCGTCCGGCCGATCACAATTTATTGGCCTTCGGCCGGGCCGCCCGGGCCGCAAAATACAACACAAAAAAACAAGCAAAGATCCCGGCGCCATATTTAGCCGAGGAAGGGTCATCGACCACGATGCTAACCGCTACCAGGAAATATGCCAGGATAAAGATCAGTGGCATCAGGGGGAAAAACTTCATCCGGTAGATATTCTCCCCGCCTTCGCCGACCTTCCTTCTCCGAAGTATAAAGATCGTTGCCGCGGAAGTCGACATGCCGATGGAATCCAGGAAAATGGTGTAATTGATGATCTTTTCCACGGTGCTGCTAAAAAGCAAGGTAATGATAATAACCAGGGAAAAGGCGGTAAGGGAATAGAGGATCACATCGTGCCGGCGGGTCTTAATTTTAAAAATGGCCGGCAGGATACCCTCTTCGCTCATTGCATACATTACCCGCGGGTTGCTCATGAGGAGAACATTCACATAGGCCAGGACGGACAGGAACATGAGTACCCGTAAGATATTCTCCCCGATGGGTCCGAAAAGGTGATTGATCAATATGGCGGCGATGGAATCGGCCGTCTTGAGGTGTTCAAACCCAATCACTTTTGCATATACGAAATTGAGGGAGAGGTAGAGACCTATAATAATGAAGATCCCGTAAGTGATCCCACGCGGCATGATACGGGCGGGTTCTTTTACTTCTCCTCCGAAATTGATGCTCTGCTGGTATCCGCCATAGGTAAAGGAGACGGCGATAAGACCGATGCCTAAGGCCTTTAAAAAATTCAGGATGGCGGAGGAAGAGTGGGAGATCGCAGATACCGGAACGGAGTGGGCGGAGGGATTTGCAGGAACGGGATAGGTACCGAAGACGGAAAGCAGCAATAAGAGGATGAGTGAGATTTTTACCAGGATGAGGAAGTTCTGTACCCGGCTGCTCATCTTCAATCCCAGCATATTGATGATATAAAAAACAGCTACGGCGCCGATAGTGACACCCTGCTTAAACAGTTCGGGCGGGGGACCGGTATAAAAAAAATGTCCTATATATTCTGCGCCGATCACGGCGACGATGGCGGTGGAGGCGGCATTGGATACCAGAACAATACAGTTGACGGCAAAAGCCAGGGAAGGGTGATAGCCATAGGAGAATATCTTGTAATAGCCGCCGGTTACAGGATACCGGGAACCGATCTCGGCGTAGGTCAGCGCTCCGCAGAGGGCCACCAGTCCGCCTATCAGCCAGGCCAGGAAAAATATGGAGGGGGTGCCTGCTTTAGAGGCAGCTACTACCGGCGTGCGGAAGATACCCATTCCGATCGTGAGACTTACCACGATCATAGTCAGATCGAAAAGGCCCAGCTTCTTTTGACTCATAAGCGTATCGTTTATCCAGGAATGCCGGTTTGTAGTTAAGGACTTGTAGTCGCTAAGTTTTCGAACAGTTTGAAGATAATGAATATTCTGTTCTAACTTTGTAAAGTCGTAGCTTAAATCCGATCGAATGAAAAAAATTATACTCCTGTCTTTTTTCATTATTCAAGGTTACTTTTTATCTGCCCAGGAAGCCCACCCGGAGGCTTTTCTGGCGGACTCATCCGATACCAGGCCTTTGCGTGAGGTGGTGGTAAAAGCCTATGAGCAAAACCGGAAATTGTCCGAGGTAGGGGCCCCGATCAGTTTTGTAGGCAAGGCCGCTCTTAACAGATTCAGCAATACCAGTATTCTACCAGCCCTGAATACCAATCCAGGCGTAAGGATGGAAGAACGTTCACCCGGCAGTTATCGTTTAAATATCCGGGGCAGCTCTCTGCGTTCGCCTTTCGGAGTCAGGGATATCAAGATCTATTGGAATGAGATCCCGCTGACGGATCCGGGGGGCAACACTTATTTGAATGAACTGGGATTTTACAATTTTCAGTCGATCGAGATCCTCAAGGGAACGGCCGGGAGCTTATATGGCGCCGGTATCGGAGGGGCTATGCTGATCAACAGTATGCCTTCTGTTTGGGAGCAAGGTATTAGCGCGGATTATCTGCACGGGAGTTACAACACGAATAGTCTCAATGTAAATATAAGGGCTGGAGATGGCGATCACCGCAACAATATTGCGTATTCGCATCAGGCCAGTGATGGCTACCGGGTGCAAACGCAGATGCGCAGGGATATTGCCAGCTGGGAGACCTTGCTGAAAGCCAGCGATAAGCAATCGATCCATGCGTATATATTATATAGCGATCTCTTTTACCAGACGCCGGGCGCCCTGACGCTGACGGAATACAATAAGGATCCCCGGGCGGCCCGGCCTGCTGTGGGGACTCAGCCCGGCGCCGTGCAGGCCCAGGCGGCCATTTACCAGAAAAATTTTACGGCAGGATTCAGTAATGAATATCATTTTTCTGAGCATTGGCAGAATACGACGGCGGTCTATGGAGCCTATACCGATTTCACCAATCCCGGGATCCGGGTGTATGAAGTAAGGCAGGAGCCGCATTTCGGCGGGCGTACTTTATTTCAGTATAAGACGCAGCTCGGGAAGAGCAGCCTGCAGGTGAATGCCGGTGCGGAGGCGCAAAAAGGGTTTTTCGAGACCCGGGATTATGCGAATAAGCTGGGGGCCCGGGATATCTTACAGACGGATGATCATATCAACAACTGGCAGTACCTGGTCTTTGCGCAGGCCGATTGGAGATTTGGCGCAGGCTGGACATTGACGGCGGGCGCCAGTTTTAATAAATCCTCCGTACAGATAACACGGGTGTCCGTGTTACCGGCCATCACCAATACCAGGAGCTTTGACAATAAGATAGCTCCGCGTGTGGCGATCTTAAAGAAGATCTTCCCGGAAATATCCCTCTATGCCAGCGCGGCCCGGGGTTTCTCGACCCCTACGACGCAGGAGCTGCAGAAGACGAATGGCATCATCGGGCCGTCCTTGCAGCCTGAGGACGGAATAGATTACGAGGTCGGCACCCGGGGCAGTCTTTTCCATGACAAACTTTATTTTGATATCAACGCTTTTTTCTTCCATCTGAACAATACGATCGTACAAAGGATCGATACGTCAGGCGTCGGTTATTCGATCAATGCAGGACGGACGGACCAGCATGGCCTGGAAACTTTTGTTTCTTATCAGCTTGCCGATCAGCCCCGCGCATTCTTCAGCAATGTGAAGTTATGGATCAGCCATACCCTGCATGATTTTCGCTATACGGATTTCACACAGAATACGACAAATTTCTCCGGCAAACGACTGCCCAGCGTTCCGCTACAGACCGTAGTAGCTGGGTTGGATATATTAGTACGGGCAGGGTTTTACACCAATATTACTTATACCTATACAGATCGTATCCCCTTAAACGATGCAAATTTGGCTTATGCCGGTTCCTATAATTTATTGGGAGGGAGGATCGGATACAGAAAAATCCTAGTCCGGAAAATAAAGCTGGATATTTTTGCAGGGGTAGACAATGCCTTCAATATTAAGTATAGCCTGGGGAATGATTTTAATGCGGCAGCCGGCCGTTATTACAATGGGGCGCCTGGGGTCAATTATTTCGGGGGAGTATCTTTAAATTATCTTTTGCACTGAGGGTGATTCCGGAGACGCAAGATCTTTTGCATCCCCGGAATGACAGCTATTTTGTTACCAGGCTATTCGGTTGGTAATTGGCGTACCAGGCGCCGAGGGTCGTCAGGTTGCCATTGGCGTCTATCAGGGCAGAGGGCCATAAACTGGCACTGGCGGGCGAGCCGGAGAACCATGAATATCTTTGTACAAAAGGCAGCGCTTCCAGTTTAGGCAACAGCCTTTGCATGAAGCCCAACACATCGGCCGCTTTATACCTATTGGCCTGGGGAGTAGCCGCATTCCAATCCGCCGTGGCAAATTCCGTGATCCAGATCGGGAGATGATATTTGTTATACAACTGTTGCAGCACCTGTACGAAATTGTTGTCATCTGTCCCTACGTACATATGCACACAGATAAAGTCCACTCTTTTCTTCTCTGCTATCGCCGAATCCAGGAAATCGTAGATCCATTGCGCCGTAGGCCAGGACGCCGCCGGGCTACCGAGCGGCAACCCGATGCTTTCCAGCTTCGGCCACAAGGCCAGCGCCTGCGAAACGGTCATATTGGCCTGATCGGCCCGGTCAGGCTCGTTGAATCCCAGGATATACTTTACTTTTCCCTGTGTCTTGAGCTGTTGAACAGCCGAAATGTTCGCATCCGTCACATTGGATTGCCCCCAGAACATGGTTACAAACTCACAATTTTGCGGAGAAGAGGAGGGAAGAGGCGTACCCCAGGTATAATACCAGAAAGCTTTCAGGTTGACGATATCTCCATTCCAGGTGCCATAGGTCATATTCGTGCTGAAATCGGCTCCTTTCTTACCAGAGGCCGTATCGGATCCGGTATTCGTATTCCCGGGGGTATTATCGCTTTTCTTACAACTGGCGGCTGACAATAGCAGGCCAAAGGAGAGGATCAGTTGATTGCGGGTCATTCTCAAGGTTGGATTTGGGTGGATTAATGGTTTTTCAATTTTATAGGATAGGTTCTCTAAGAGAAACAATATTAATGCCAAAATCAATGATTTCGCCAACGGACTGCCCCTGAGTAAGCGCATCTCCCGGCATAGCAGAACACGGGACCTGATGAAGGAAAAATTAATATATTCGTGCAGATTTTGGTTGGCGCCAGGCGCCATTAAAAGGGAAGTCCGGTGTAAATCCGGCGCTATCCCCGTAGCTGTAAGCTCTCCCGTGCAAAAGCACGTCTGTTCGATCTACATACCACTGTCCAATCAACGATGGGAAGGTGCCGGACAGCAGAGCAAGTCAGAAGACCTGCCAGATTCATTTAATCATTCACGGCTTTCGGGTGAAAAGCAAGGAATGTTGTCCAGCCAGTGGCTGATGTTAAGCTGTTAAAAAAATGAAAATCAAAAAATGTCTCCGGCCAATCTTTATTATTGGTTTTATTGTCCTGATCGTATCCTGTAAGCAGGGAGCGAAGAAGGAGGCCACCGCTGCTGAAGGCGCCGATACCGGCAAAGACAGTCTCCCAGGCAAGGCCGTTATTAAATATGCGCATAGCTTTACGATCGACTATTACGATCACTACAAACTGGTGCGTGTGCTGAACACCCTGACAGGGAAATCGGATACGCTCCAGTATCTCCTGGTGCAGCGGGGTACTCCCGTACCATCCGGCTATCCTAAAGCACAGGTGATCCCCATCCCGGTAAAAACCATCATCGGCATGTCTTCCATGCATGTCGCCCTGGCGGATTTTGCCGAAGTGTCGGACAGGATCATCGGCCTGGGAAGCCTGCAGTATGTCACCTCCCCGGAAGTTCGAAAAAATATTAAAGCCGGTAAAATAGCCACGGTAGGCCTGGACGGCAATATCAATAAGGAACTGATCCTGACGATGCATCCGGATATATTGATAGACATGGGCAACCCGGATGTGGGCTTTGGCCGGTATAAAACATTAACCGATGCCGGGATACCCGTGCTGTTAAATGTAGAATGGCTGGAGACCAGCCCGCTCGGCCGGGCTGAATGGGTGAAACTGATGGGGGCGCTGGTGAACAAGGAAGAATTGGTCAATAGAAAATTCGACAGCCTGGCGAAAGCCTACGATAAACTGGCGCAACTAGGCCGGCAGGCGGCCGTAAAACCGCGTGTGATCATCGACATGCCCTATAAAGGCTCCTGGTTCGTACCGGCGGGCGAAAGCTATATGGCACAGTTCCTCCGGGATGCGGGTGCCACCTATAAATGGTCGGACAGCAAGGGAGTCGGGAGTCTGTCCCTTAATTTTGAGGCGGTGGCGCCCGAGGCGCTGACGGCTGATTACTGGCTGAATATAGGCTATGTGGATACGAAAGCGGATATTGTCGCCAAAGATCAGCGCTATGCCAGCTTTAAGCCTTTTAAAACAGGCCAGGTCTATAACAATAACAAGCAGGTGAACGATATTGGGTCCAATGATTACTGGGAGTCCGGTGCGGTGAATCCCCAGGTGATCTTAGCGGACCTCATCAGGATCCTGCATCCGGAATTATTGCCCGATCATTCCCTGGTATATTATAAACAATTAAAATAATGGTAGCTATCCCCCGGAACGGCGAATGGCGAAGCCATCATGAGCGCCATTAAAAGACAAATATGATGGCGAATAACCCCGAAGGGAGGCCATTAAACCCCGGCTTTGCCGGGCTCATCGAGACCACTAAAAGACATTATGACCCGAGATAAAAGATATTATGATCCGAAGTAAAAAGTTGCGCCTGACGGCCCTGTTGCTGCTCCTGCTGATCGTATTCCTGCTGGATATAGCGATCGGCTCTGTAAAGATCCCGCTCAGGCAGGTATTTAAATCCATTTTTTCCCTGCCCGCGGAAGATACTACCTGGCAATATATCATAGAAAAAATCAGGATCCCCAAGGCCTTTACAGCAGTGCTGGCAGGCTGCGGGCTATCGGTAAGCGGACTTCAGATGCAAACCCTTTTCCGTAATCCCCTGGCCGACCCGTCCGTCCTGGGCATTACGGCGGGGGCAAGCCTGGGTGTGGCGATGATCATGCTGGCCGGGGGAAGTATCACTACCCTGGATACGATCAAAGAGCTGGGAATATCCGGGAGCTGGCTCATCATAGGAGCGGCTTGCCTAGGAGCAGCCGGCATTATGCTGCTGGTAGTAGCCATCTCCGGTAGTTTTAAAGACAATGTGATGATGCTAATCGTCGGCATAATGATCGGTACGATCACTCTTTCCATCATCAGCATCTGGCAATATTTCAGCGCTCCTGAACTCATCAAAGACTACCTGTTGTGGACATTCGGTTCCCTGGGTGGGGTAACCGGCAATCAATTGTATATCCTGGCACTGGCTGTTGTCGCGGGTCTCCTCCTCTCCTTTCTTTCCTCGAAATTACTCGATGCGCTCCTGTTAGGGGAGAATTATGCACGCAGCATGGGATTGACGGCGCAAAGGGCGAGGGTCATTATCATCTGCAGTACGAGCCTGCTGGCAGGCAGTATCACTGCTTTTTGCGGGCCGATCGGATTTATCGGGATCGCCGTTCCCCATATGGCGCGTTCGCTCTTCAATACGTCCAATCACCGTATCCTCATCCCCGGCTGTTGTCTTATCGGGACTGTCCTGATGTTGTTATGTGATATCATCGCGCAATTACCCGGCAGCCAAACCGTCCTGCCCATCAATATAATCACCGCGCTCGTAGGCGCTCCGGCCGTAATCTGGATCATCCTGCGCAGAAATAACCTAAGAGGAGCCTGATGAATAATAATCTACCCTTATTACAAACCATGGACCTGGCGGCGGGATATGTATCCGGCCAAAAAAAGATCCTGCCTATAGCCGGGCCATTGGCGGTAGACATCTATGCGGGACAGCTGATCTGCCTGCTCGGCCCTAACGGATCAGGGAAATCCACCTTGCTAAGGACATTGGCCGGCCTTCAGCCTCCCCTGGGAGGGCGTATTAAAATAACGGGAGCCGATGCACATAAATTAAAGCCTGCCCAACTTGCCAAAAAGATCAGCCTGGTCTTAACGGATTCCGTGAAGAACAGTAACCTAACCGCTTATTCCCTGGTGGCGTTGGGAAGGTATCCCTATTCCAACTGGCTGGGAATCTTAAGCGAGGCGGATAAGGCCATCATAACCCGGGCCATCGAAGCGGCGCAGATAGGAAGTCTTTTAAACAGGAAGGTGGCCACTCTCAGTGACGGAGAGAGTCAAAAAGTGATGCTGGCCCGCGCACTGGCGCAGGACACACCGCTGATGATGCTGGACGAACCTACGGCCCATCTGGATCTCCCCAGCCGCATACAACTGATGCGGCTGCTGCATCAACTGGCCCGGCAAACCAACAAAGGCATCCTGGTTTCTACGCATGAGCTGGATCTGGCGCTACAGGTCGCAGACCAGGTATGGCTGTTACAGACAGGAGGACGACTCAGTAAGGGGACGCCGGAAGACCTGGTATTGGACGGCACGTTTGAAACCGTCTTTGAGAAGGAAGGGATCTTTTTTGATAAGACGACCGGCACCTTCAATATGCATGAAGGTAATTCAAAACAGGTCGGGCTCATCGGAGAAGGGGCAGCCGCTTTCTGGACGAAAAGGGCTCTTCAACGCCAGGGGTTTGTTGCTATGGGCCTTGCTGTAAGCCCGGCCCTCCCCTCTATACGGATATCGGAAGAGAGAGGGAGAACAAGCTGGATCCTGGAATACCAAGGCCAATGGCAGGAATATGAAACCATAGCGGGACTGATTACTGGCTTGAACCTTATAAAATACGAATGACCGATCATTTCATTGGTGAATTCCACCATCGGCCTGTTGGGGTCGGCCTATAACAGGCTGTTTAATGCCTCTTTTACAAATTCCCGATGCTGTCTTGCTATCGGTATTTTTGCCTGGTCTTTCATAAGCAACATTCCTCCGTCCTCTTTCAAAAAGCTTTTTACGAAGTGGATATTTACAAGGTGGGATTGGTGAGTACGTATAAAATTATGGGGTCTTAGTAATTCAGCAAACTCTTTCAATGTTTTGCAAACGAGGATCTGTTCGCCATTCTGTATAAAAAACCGGGTGTAGTTATCGGAGGCTTCACAACGAATGATCTCCTCTATTTTTACATAGCGGATCTCCTGCAGGGTAGGCAGGGCTATTTTGTGGGGTTCTTTTTTACCCGCAGCCAGGTATTCCAGTAAATTCTCAATATTTGAGTTTTTCTGTTTGGTAGCAATTTTGTTTTTTGCTTTTTCAATGGCCTGTTTTAACTCCTCTATGTCCAAGGGTTTTAGCAGATAATCGAGGGCCGAGAACTTAATAGCCTGGATGCCATATTGATCGTAGGCCGTGATAAAAATAATCTCAAAATCGATCCGGGGAAATGCCCGCAAGACGTCAAATCCGGAGCTCTCTGCCAATTGAATGTCTAAAAACAGCAGGTCCGGCTGATGCATTTTAATCGCAGCAATACCATCTGTGGCGTTCATGGCGATTGAAACCACCTCTATCCCCTCGCACCAGGCGGCTAAAATAGCGCGAAGGTTTTCGATATTATTGGGTTCATCGTCGATGATTATACTACGGATATTCATATCCAGTTTTCCAATTTAATCATGATGGTGGTGCCGGATGGTTGGGAGGTAATCTCCAGCGTGGTGGGCTGGGTCTTATATATTTTGTTGAGCAATTCCACTCTTTCCCCGCTCAGTTTCAACCCGAACCCCTCCGTTGTGTGATCGCCCCTTGTGTGATCGTTCCTGTTCCTCTCAAAACCTTTTCCATTATCTGAGACTGTCAAGACCAGGTCTTTATTCTGCCGGCCAATGTCTATCTCGATCATCCCGCTCTTCTGCAAAGCAGTCACACCGTGCTTGACTGCATTTTCAACGAAAGGCTGCAGGAGCATGGCCGGGACTTCCGTATTGGCTATGTTGATCGTTTCATCTGCCTTTATTTTATATTCGAACCCAAAGCGCAATTGTTCCATTTGCAGGTAATCTTCTAAAATCTTTAGCTCATCTTCCAGGCTGATCATTTCCTGATTTCCGCTATGCAGCACTTTGCGGGCCAGGTCCGCAAACTTAGCAAGGTAATGATTAGCCCCGGCTATATCATTTTTATTCATAAGGTTTTGAATGGAGCTCAGGGCATTGAACATGAAATGCGGATTTAACTGGGATCGTATAGATTGAAGCTGAAGATTCATGGTCTGTTTGCTCCGGGCCGATCGGGCCAGTTGTCTTTTGTTATTCCTGTAATAAACAAGGAATAATAAGCCGATCCCGGCAAGTGCAGCGACCGTATAGAGCAGGATTTGTTTTAGGGTTGCTTTTTTTTGCAGGAAGGGAGGAGGGAGGACACTAAAGGGTATAACGATATAACTACCACCGACTCTATTCTGAATAGTCAACTCATATTTTCCTGCCTGACTGAAAAATTTTCCCGGGATCTCCAGTATTTGCCCGGTAAATTCCGGATTTATGATAAGGTCATCCTGGTTATTACCAGCCAGGTTTTTAATCCGGACTTCGTAAGGGAAACCAATATGGGAGGATAGCCCTATTTTCAGATTCCAGGTACCGGGAAAAAACTCCCAGCCTTCCATTCCTGCAGGTATTTTGAGGTCTTTGGCAAGTCCGCTGACCTTGTCAAATTCCTGTACGAAAGGATGAGTTACAGAACTGCTGTTAAAAATGGAAGACATTTCTGTAGCCCCCTTCGATCGGGCGACCTCCACCATTCCCCATATTATTTTAGGAGCAGCGATTGGCCTCCAATCGAGGTATATTCCATCCCGGATACTAAAATTATTTTTTTTCCTGACCTCTATCAGTAATTGTTTGCCGGTCTGTCGAAATTTCCCGATCACGCCATAAGGTTTTTTGGCGCCGTATTCCTGTCGGAACGTGTTTATTGTTTGCCAGCGCTTGATTTCGAAACTATCATTTTCAACCACCCGGTACTCAAACTGCTTTTTATTCGCAGGGGTAATACCCATGGTGATAATTTCCACCTCGGCGGTATCTTTTAAAGGATAGAGGAGGTACTCTTTTGTCCCATTCCTGACGGGGTTCCCAACAGGACCCGTGAGCTGCTCTGAACCCTCATTTTTATTCGTAACCAGTCCCAGGCCGATACTATTTTTGTCTGTGTTGGAAAGGCTATAAATAGAGGAGAAATAGTCATACAGGGCAGTGTCACGTATCAGGACACTTTGTGTCATATATACTCCCATGGCTGCATCCCGTTGGCCATAACCTAACTGGTTGTCCAGATAGAATTTAATAGATTTTCTTCCGGATTGCGTCCCTGTATTTTGAGCACGGCAGGCATAAATTGCCAGGAAGGAAAGGAGGATCAGGAGTTTTCTTTTCATTGTATGAGTTTTGAAATTAATAATTATATTCCAAAACTCTTCCATTGTGCCGGTTCTATCAATCTCTACCGAGTATCCGGCTGGTTTGATCTAGGATCAG
>DASWFF010000029.1:0-5458 GCA_036394375.1 Puia sp. | reverse complement strand
TGTACCCGGACCGTGGCGCAAGGATGGGAACAATTCCTGGTGGTCAATGCCGGTTATGGTAAAGTCGCCCTGCAGAGCCAGGGTAAATATGTCTCTTCCGAAGACGGGACGCAGGCGATCAACTGTAACCGTACCAGCTATAGCACCTGGGAAATTTTTGACTGGATAACAGCCTCCGATGGTAAGACAACCTTGAGAAGCACCAATGGCCTCTTTGTTTCAAGCGAGAACGGCACCCAAGCCATGACCTGTACCCGAGCCGTGGCACAGGGATGGGAAGAATTTGGCATCAATCAATAACGCGCTCTATCTATAACATAAAAATGCCCCTCACGTCAGTGAAGGGCATTTTTAATGCTGTATCAGCTTCGCCACGCCGAATGCGCAGCCTGCCGCCAGGGCGCCGATGACCATGACGCGGATTGCGCCGCCAAGGGGATTCACACCCGTCATTTTGCTCTTGAAGTAGCCGAAAATGAAGAGACAGATCAGGGTGATGACGGCCGATATTTTCAGCCCGTTAAGGCTTTCGGTGACGAAAAAATATGGGCTCAACGGGATCAGCCCGCCTACGACATAGGAAAATCCAATGTTGAAAGCGCTCTTTCGCGCCCGTTGGGGATCCGGTTTGTCAAGGCCCAATTCGTACTTCATCATAAAATCCACCCATTGGTCCTTATCCTTGGTCATTTCTTCCACGGCCTGCGCCTGTACCTCCCGGCTGAGACCCAGTTTGGAAAAGAACTCCCGCACTTCTTCCTTTTCCATATCCGGAACCCGCTCCACTTCGTCGTATTCCCTTTTCAATTCGGAATTATAATGATCCATTTCCGTATTGCCGGCGAGGTAACCGCCGAGCCCCATCGCAATAGAGCCCGCTGCGATCTCCGCCAGCCCGGCGATCCAGACCAGGTTGATATTGCCCGGACCGACGGCCCCGCTTAGCCCCGCCGCCAGGGCAAAAGGTACGGTCAGCCCGTCGGACATGCCGATGACGATGTCTCTCAATATATCCGAGCTCCGCATATGCTCCTCGGTATGATTCTGTTCGTGGTGGTGGAGTGAATGTGTATCCATGTTCATCTTGGGTTGAGTCCTGGAGTTTATAGCCTATAAAATTAATCCTTTTTCTAATCAGTCTATGATTGGTTTGTTGAAAAGCGCTTTACGGGCTATCCCGGAAGAATTTTCATGGAATCCAAGATATTTTAAGGAATTCAGGGCGGCTTGCAATTCGTCAATATTTTCGTAATACATTCCGGTTATTATTTTCTCCGCTTTTCCGCCTTTTATGAGATAAATATTTTTATACTGACCCGATTTAGAATTCGCGAACGTATCCAGGTAGCTTTCAAACTCATCGAAATCATATGTTTTATCCTGGAAGGTTATAATGTTCCTGAAGGAGATCGTCCGAGCTTCGGGATCGATCTTAATGAGGAAGGCATAACGGAGCAGGGAGTAGATAATGACAAAAAGCAGGAATCCGAAAAACAGTAAAAAGACAACTCCCATGGCAGGCGTTAACCCTCTTTTCGTCTGCGGATACTTACCGGGAATGACCTGGAATGCCAGTATATAGATCATGACGAGGATCACCAAACAGAGGAATAGGTTGAAGACGATGGAGAAAATCCCGGAAGTCTTAAATCTAGACTCGACCATATTCGATATTTAAGAGTGATCTGTAACAATTCTATAAGACCCTCAGACTCTCCCTGATGATCCCCACACATTCGAGGATCTCTTCCCGGGTGATCACCAGGGGAGGAGCCAGCCGTATCTTATCCCCGTGAGTAGGTTTGGCCAGCAGCCCGTTTTCTTTCAGGGCCATGCAGAGTTCCCAGGCCGCTCCCGGATTCGGGTGATCGATAACGATGGCATTCAGCAATCCTTTTCCCCGGATCAGCCGGATATGGGGGGAATTCAACGCTCTCAGTTCCTGCCTCAACAACTCGCCCGAACCCTGCGCTTTTTCAGCCATCTTCTCCTCTTTCAGCACCTGCAGGGCTTCCATAGCCACTTTACAGGCCAGGGGATTGCCTCCGTAGGTAGATCCATGCTCCCCGGGACGGATTGTCAGCATGATCTCATCGTCGGCTAAAACGGCCGATACCGGCAGCACGCCTCCGCTCAGGGCTTTTCCCAGGATCAGGATATCGGGGCGTACCCCTTCGTGATCGCAGGCCAGCAGCTTGCCCGTGCGGCAGAGGCCTGTCTGTATTTCATCCGCGATGAAGAGGGTTCCCGCTTCTTTGCAATATTGTTTGGCTTTCCGGAGATAACCATCCTCCGGCACCACCACGCCTGCCTCTCCCTGGATGGGTTCCACCAGGAAGCCCGCCACATAGGGATCCTGCAGGGCTTGTTCCAGGGCTTTCACATCGTTATAAGGGATAATGATAAATCCCGGCATATAAGGTCCGAAAAGCCGGTTGGAATCCGGATCTGTGCTGAATGAGATGACCGTGCTGGTCCTTCCATGGAAATTGTCGGCGCAGACAATGATCTTGGCCTCGTTTTCCGGTATATTCTTCACCTGGTAACCCCAGCGGCGGCATAGTTTGATGGCCGTCTCGACGGCTTCCACTCCCGTATTCATGGGCAACACTTTCTCATAGCCGAAATAATCCGTGATATACCGGGCATATTCCCCCAGCAGGTCGCTGTGAAAAGCCCGGGAGGTCAGGGTGAGCTTCTGCGCCTGTTCCACTAAGGCGGCGATGATCCGGGGATGGCAATGCCCCTGGTTCACAGCGGAATACCCGCTCAGGTAGTCGAAATAGCGTTTGCCGTCCACATCCCAGACATACACCCCTTCAGCCCGGTTCAGCACAACGGGAAGGGGATGATAGTTATGAGCGCCATACTGCTCTTCCAATTCAAGGTAATGACGGGATTTATCCGATAAGGCCGTTCCGGCAGAAATAGCTTGCATAGAAATAAAATAAAAAATGAGAAATATTGATTGGGGAACAGGCTGCCGGAGGACCGGGATAGGGTGCAGATCTTACCGGCAGGGGGCGATATCGTCAGAGCTGATGATCGAGGAAGTCGAGATTTTGACCCAGAAAGTCTATGGATTGATATCGTTTAATACAGATAGCTTTCCTGCAAGATACTCCATTTTGCCGAAATGACAATCCTCTTTGCCAAAACGGGGCGCCGACTCAAAGATATTTCCTGATAAGCTTGTTTCTCCGGATCAAATAAGTCAGCAGCCAGCTCAGCACAAGGGAGAGGACAAAAGTGATAAAGAATTTTATCACCGCAGGCAGATGGTAATTCAATAGCCAGTATTGACACCAAACCACAAAAATATAATGGGTCAGGTAAATGCCATAAGCATTTTCGGAAAGGGATTCCCACCAGGCGTGCGATCGCCCGGCCCATTCTTTAAAGGTCGTCAGGCTGGCGATACAGCTGAACGTGCAGGACACTACCCATATAGAGCGATAGATCAGCCTTGCGGTCAAAGGATTTAGCTGATGCTGGGCGACCGCGGCTGCCAGGGGAGCCTCGCGCATTTTCAATAAGGCATAGATCGCCAGACAACCCACCAGCCAAAAAGACCCTGACTTTACAAAAATGGATTCCCCGGACAGTATTCCGGTATTCAATCCCGCCGCTCCGATCAATACTCCTATCAGGAAATAACAGAAATACAGCAATAGCCGGCTCTTCTGGAAATCGAAAGGCCCAAAGCCCGTCCAGCTATCCGGACCCAGCCAAAGGACGAAAGGGATATAGGCAAGCCAGGTCAGGATCAGCCAGGCAATACCTACCCTTACCGGATGCTGCGTTTGCGAAGAAAGAAATAGGCTTAGTTTGTGTACCCCCTGCTTTATGAAAGGATAACATCCTGCAAAAACAAGATTGAATAAGAATAATACCCAGATAAACCAGGGCGGCCCTACCGGCCAGGCCTCTACGGTGAAGAAGTCAACGAGGTAGGCCCGCAGCCCGCTCATGCTTGGCCAGCCGCTTCCCCCGAGCAGCTCGTTCACCCCTAACAGTCCGCTCATCCCCGGCAAGCCGGTGCCCCCGTGCAGCCCGTCCCGCCCATGCGCCAGCAAATAGGCCGGGTAATAAGCAAGCGGCATGAGAATGGTCACCCCGATGACAAACGGAATGAACAAACGCCGCCACCGGTCCCGGATGAATCGTTGAACGCCCTTATTTTCCAGGCTTTGTATGATGAAAATGCCGCTGATCAGGAACATCAGCGACATGAAAAAAATATCGTTGAAATCTTCAAAAATATCCAACCCCTTCCATCGGTGGGTATCGACAATCGGGTGAGTCGATAGAATATAGGCGTCTTTGTTAAAGTGCGCGAACGTGGTATAGGCCAAAGAAGAATGGTGCGCAACCACTAAAATGGTGATGAACGAACGCAGATAATCCAGCCAATTGTTTCTATTAGCGATTTTTGCCATATTAACTTTCCCTGCCTGTAAAGACGGGCGGAAAGTAATTATGTTGCAGCAGACGGATAGAAATTCCACCGCACCCTTGTCGTCCGGATCTTATTCCGTACCGGATGTGCCTTTTCCCTCGATTGCGTTCAGGATGAGCTCCTGGGAACGGATAAGCAGGCCAGCCATAAATTCATAAAACAGGTCGGGCTCTCCCCCATAACCTTGTATGTCGGCTAAATATTGATAGTAGATACTTCTTTCATCCGTCTTGACATAAATAGGAGGATATCCATAAGAAATCAAAATAATATTACTTAAGATCCTGGAAGTTCTGCCATTGCCATCGTAAAATGGATGAATCGTGATGTAGTCCAGGTGAAATTTAAAAGCCAAAAAGACAGGATGTAAGGCGTCTTTAGCGCCTCTTTGAATTTTTTCTTTTTGAGCGTTTAGCCAATCAATAAGTTTGTGCATTCGCTCCGGAACTTCCTGTGGCGCGGCAAAATCGAAACGCTCCTTTTTATAATTATGTAAATAGTTGGGCATTTTTTTCCATTGCCCTATTTGTTTGCTTCTTTCCGGATCTTCATCATACATGATCCCGGTATGGATCTCTTTTATCCGCTTTTCCGAAATATTCAATTCCCCTCTTCCCATTCTAATGATGCTGGAGATAACATCATCATGCAGTTTCATCTCCCAAATATCTTTGATAGGCTTTCCGTCTACCGTAATATTGCCTATCATTACAGTGCGGGTTTCCTGAAGGGTTAAGGAATTTCCCTCCATACTATTGGAGTAATAATTCCAATCCAGCCGGAATTTATAATTGATCTTTTTTAGAACATCATCGGATAGTTTCCCATGCCTTTGTATAGCTTCCTGTAAATCCTCGATTTTTTTCAGCTTATCCTGGAATGACATGGTTCTTTTGAATTAGTTTCTCCGTTAGGGAAAGAAATTTCGGTTTTACAAAAATAGGCAATTGCTACGAATAGGGGGAATGGAAATCTTCGTTAATGAGAGTAATGGTCAGC
>DASWFF010000028.1:0-79372 GCA_036394375.1 Puia sp. | reverse complement strand
TGAGATGGCTTCGCCGAATCGCCCTATCAATCGGAATATTGATCGCAGTAGTGCTCGCTGTTGCAGGCAATTATTACTACAGGGGATTTTACAGGCCCGCCCATCACCGATCCGGCCTTTTTCACGAACCAACATCGCTGACGACTACCGCGCAGGAGCGCATCCGTCAGAAAGCAGCTGTCCAAAGATCATTCCTGAAACGGCAGGGTTTCAATACCAACCTGTGTTTCCTGGTGGACATGCAACTCCCGTCGGGGAAGAACCGGTTCTTCGTCTATGATCTCAATAAGGACTCTATCCTCCTGTCGGGGCTGATAGCCCATGGCTGCGGTAATAATAGATTTAGTCTTACTCCTTCTTTCTCCAATGTCAACGGCAGCAATTGTACCTCACTGGGCAAATACCGCGTCGGGCAACCTTACCAGGGGCAATTCGGGCAGGCGTATAAACTGTATGGGCTGGACAGTACCAATGATCAGGCTTATAATCGGGATGTTGTTCTACATGCCTATTCCGGGGTGCCGGATGGTGAGACAGACCCCTATCCTATCTGTAACAGCCGGGGATGCGCCATGGTGTCGCCTGGTTTTCTGAAGCAGTTGGAGCCGCTGATCGATCACTCGAAGAAGCCGGTATTATTGTGGGTTTTTGATTGATGGCCCTTCGGGCCGCCCGCCCGTGGCGTCCTTACGCGAACATCGGCACTTCAATAGCCAGTAGTTCCGAGTCAGGACCGGCCTTGATAGTGAACTGGCTGGTGGCGGAGATGCCCAGGCCGTCACGCCTTTCTAATTTTTTTCCGTCGACGTCTACCTCACCTTCCAGCACGAACAGAAATACTCCGTTGCCGGGAAAGGCGGGACTGAAAGATATTTCTTTTCCCGCTTCCAGTTTTGTCATGGCCATACGGGCATCCTGGTTGATCCATACACCTCCTTCCTCCGTCTTCGGGCTCACCACAATCTGCCATTCCCCTTTTCTGCCTGTCTGGTCAAAGGTCTTCTGGTCATGCCGGGGCTTAATATTCTGTTGTTTGGGGAAGACCCAGATCTGCAGGAAGTTCACAGGGTCATAATGGGAGGCATTGTATTCCGAATGACGGATCCCGCTGCCCGCGCTCATGATCTGTACGTCTCCGCTGTAAATGATGCCCTCTGTGCCCGTGCTGTCCTTATGCGCCAGCGCTCCTTTCAAGGGAATGGAAATGATCTCCATATTCTCATGAGGATGTGTATCAAATCCCTTTCCTCCTTTCACGATATCGTCATTCAATACCCGTAATGCGCCGAAATGTACTTTTTCAGGATCATACCAATTGCCGAAACTGAAAGAATGATGGCTGTCCAGCCACCCGAAATTAACATGTCCTCTCTCAGAAGCGGGATAGTACACCGTTTGCATAAAATCAGTTTAAATGGAATCCATTCTCATCAGCCGGCCCACTCTTAAAACGGGGAGCTTCCTCATCCTCCTTTTTATCAAAAAGAGTTCCTTGTCTGTCTTCCGGGGGAGCTTCTTTCCGGGGAATTTCCCTGAACGATCCATCCTCATTGAAGAGAGATTGATCCTCGTCCTCCGGGCGATCCGGATTAAATTCAACAATGAAATTATTGCGGCCTTCACCGATCAGGATGTTCATGTAATTCTGCTGCACAAGCTCCAGCATGGACAGGAAGAGGAAAATAGCATGGAGGCGGTTCTCGCAAATATCGAAGAGCCGTTCGAAAGACAAGGTCTTCTCCCGCTGAACGAAGGTCAGGATATGCTCCCGGCTGTCTTCCATCGTATAGTTGTATTTCACTACCGTATGGACAGGCTTGTTCTGCCGCTGCTGGATGCGCAGCATCAGCCGTTCGAAGGTCTTCATCAGCTTGAAGAGGGTGATCGCCTGGATCTCCGTACCCTCCCCCGATTCCTCCCCGATATGGGAAAGCTCTTTTTGCAGGTTGCCCCTGCGGACCATCAGGTGGCGGATGGCTTCCATTTCGGCCAGGGTGGAGGCGGCCTCTTTATATCGTTTGTATTCCAGCAGCTTGTCGATCAGCTCCTGGCGGGGATCGATCTCATTCCCCTGCTCATCCAGCTCCTTGCGGGGCAACAACATTTTTGCCTTGATACGCATCAGGGTGGAGACAAAAAGGATGAATTCACTGGATAGCTCGATATTCAGCTTTTCCCCGGAATGAATATAGGTCAGAAAATCCTGGATAAGCCGGTTGATCGGAATATTATAGATATCCAGCTCGTCCCGCTCTATAAAGAATAATAACAGGTCGAAAGGCCCTTCGAACTGAGGTAATTTGATCTGGTAACTGATTGCTGTTGACATAGTACTCGCTGATTAACGCGGGCAGGCAGTTCCTCCCGCGACCAAGCGAAAATACCTTAAAATCTCATTGCCTGCCCGGGACCTTATACCCCGGTTTTCCCCAAGTTTTCAGCATTGCGGCGGAACTTCCAGGGCTCGGGGGCATTAAATCGGAGCCACCAGGATCCCCCCGCCGTTCGCTTTTAGCCCGCCGGCTTGGGAGGAGGAGGTAACCTCTTCTTATTATCGAACTTATAAGCCAGACCGATACCCATCACTTCCTGGATCTGCACTTTCGGGCCGCCGGCCGTGCCATCGCTCTTCGTGGACTTGATATCATTGTCATAGATCATGTTCAGCGACAGATTCATGCTGATCAGGCGGGTAACTTTGACAGCCAGGATATTCGTCCAGTTGGCGGCGATATTCTGGGGATTGTGGAGATAATTCGAGAAAAGGTCGAGTTTGGTCTTATAGATAGCCGTCTTGCTGATATTGGCGGTATAATTGACGGAGACGAAGGCGCCCAGCTCGAAACGGAATTTTTTACCGGAATCGACTCCGAATGCCCCTACTTTAGCCAGACTATCATTTCGCACCAGCAGTTCGCGGGCCGTAATAGGGGACAGGAAAAGAGAGAAATTATCATTCGGCTTATAATCCATACCGATGGATTCAAGAACATAGGCAGGAGCAAGGAAGTCGGACGTCAACACCTTCGTATTGGCATTGGGGTAGTTATACCCCGCTGCAAACTGGCTCCTGAATTGGAACAATCCGCTCAGGTACCATTTTTTACCCAGGTCATAACCATATTTGGATACCAGGTCGATCCGGTCATCCGATTTGCGGGTGCCCAGGCTGGTGGTGTTCACGATCCCGTAGGCCAGATCCAGGCTGTTATCCCAGGACCGTCTGCCGTCCGTGTAAAACGCATACACACTCAGCAGGGTCGATAAGGAAAGAGCGGAATTATCTCCGCCGGCCGCCCAGTTACTAAGAGCAGCCTGGTTGAAGTTCAGATTATAGAGTCCCCCCGTCTTCCAGGTCATCTTCACCGTATCGTTGGGATCTTTGACAACCGTAACGCTACTGGCATCATCCCTCAGCTTCTGTATCTTATTTTGAGCATGTGAAAAAGAGAAGGCCCCTACCGTGAACAGAAATACAAACAGTGGCCTCGCCAATAGCTTCATAAAAAAAAGGTTCTTCATATCAAATTAGTTTGATTAAAAAGGGAACTAAACAAAAAAGCTGCCAAGCCTTGGTTTCGGCTATATTATTTTAAATACTTCACAGACCAGACGGCAATACTTCTACTTCTCCGGCTGTCAGTCGAAGACTTTTGTTTTATAATGGGCCAGATGCTCCCGTTACGCGGGAAGCGTCGGCTTTTTCCTCAGCTCGTCCCGGATTTCGGTGAGCAATTGTTCCGTGGCAGAGGGTGCTACGGCCGGCGGCACTTTTTTCTTTTCCAGGCTCTTAAAGCCCTTCACAATCAGGAAGAGAATAAATGCTATAATGACAAACTTAATAATGGCGGCTAAAAAACTGCCATATTTGACGGCGCCCCAGGCAAGCTTATCTATGTCCTGCAAATTGGCCGCTTTAAGGGCCGGTGCTAGTAAGAGCGGGGTGATCACATTCTCAACCAGGGAAGAAACAATGGCGCTGAATGCTGCGCCGATAACTACTGCCACGGCAAGATCGAGCACGTTGCCGCGCATTACGAAATCTTTAAATTCTTTAAGCATTCCCATAATAGATCGGTTTTAGTTATTGATTAAATGTAATTGGCTCGCTCAATAAGAGGCCTGCGGCGTCTCCGGCAATCATTTCTTTAGTCCTGGATATTGCATCTTCAGCGCTTTCAACGTATCCCTCACCGTAGTGGCTATCACATATTCCTTATACCAGTTCTGGTCTGCCGGTACAATGGTCCAGGGCGCCTCATTACAATTTTCAAAGCAATCCTCATACATCTTCATATACTCATCCCATAGTTTGGCTTCCTTAAAATCATCCTCATTATATTTCCACCGTTTAGCCGGATTATTGATGCGTTCATCCAGCCGTGCTTTTTGCTCTTCCGGAGAGATATGCAGGTAGAATTTAAGGATAGGGGTATCGTTATGTTTCACCAGTAAACGCTCGAAATCATTGATGGCATCCATCCGTTTTCTCGCAGTCTTGTCGTCGATCCATTTATGTACGCGTGTGATAAGAATGTCTTCATAATGGGAACGGTTGAATAGCTGCAACACCCCTTTAGCCGGCGCATGTGCATGCACCCTCCACAAAAAATCATGGGCCAATTCTTCGGCGGTGGGCGTCTTGAAAGATTTTACCAGCACACCCTGGGGGTTCAGTTTGCCGAATACATTTCGGACCGCGCCATCCTTGCCGCTGGCATCCATTCCCTGAAGAATGACCAGGAGCGAATTCTTTGACTCTGCATACAAGAGGTTTTGCAATTCATCCAGTTCCTGCAATATCTCCTCCAGTTTCTCCTTAGTCTCTTTTTTGTCCCACCCTTCCGGCGCCCTGGTGCTGATCTCTTTCAATTTTTGCTTTCCCATGATCCCCTCTTGTTTAGTCGTTCGAATGTATCAATTATTTTTCTATGCAGACGCGAAGCCACATTCCTCTAATACCATAAATACCCACTCACCGGATGTTATATAGCCAGGCAGTCAGCGGCTAAATAATAGCAGGCATTTACCAGATCACGCCGATCCGGCAACGGTAATTCCGGATCTTTGTGTTCCGGAACACAGAACGAAAGTGATCCTTGCGACAGGATGCGGGAAGGGAAGGGGAGTAATTACTTATACGGACATGATATCTTTTTCCTTCGCGGCTAAATGCTTTTCCACCAGGGCAATATATTTATCCGTCATTTCCTGGATATTTTTTTCGGCATCTTTGGCTTCGTCTTCACTCAATCCGTCTTTCTGCAATTTCTTGATTTGTTCGATAGCATCCCGGCGAATACTGCGGACAGCTACTTTGGAATGCTCACCCTCACCGTTGGCCCTTTTTACAAATTCCTTTCTCCGTTCTTCCGTCAGCGGGGGCAAAAAGAGGCGGATGATATTTCCGTCATTTTGAGGAGTAACTCCCAGGTTGGCATTAATAATAGCCCTTTCTATGGGCTGGAGCATATTCTTTTCCCAGGGCTGTATGGTCAAAGTCCGGGAATCTATGACGGAGACATTCCCTACCTGGTTCAAAATAGTGGGAGTACCGTAATAATCGACCGTGAGCCCATCCAGCATTTGAGGATTCGCCTTTCCAGCTCTTATTCGAACAAGTTCAGATTCAAGGTGATTGAGCGCTTTTTGCATGTTATCCTGTGCATCTTCCAGGATCAGCATTAGATCGTCTGACATATATAAATGGTTGACAACAAATTAAATAAATCCTTAATGGATATTGGCCAAACTGCGTTGGACAACGGTGCAAACCTACATTAAAAGGGAAAATACACAAAGAGATAGGCGAATTTTCTATAGCCCGGAGTTAATTATTCTGTTCCAGCATCTTATCCTTGGAAAGGGACACGAATTTGGACGCCTGGGTTAACTGGGCGCTTTCTTCCATAGCATTCTTGGCGACAAAAAGACGGGGTGCCGGACGCAGGTAATAGATCGCCGCGATAATACTAAAGAATATGCCGAAGACGGAAAAGATAAGCAGGGTACAATTCAACGACCTTCCCAAAAAGACCAGGACAATCATAATCAGGTTGATCGACACGAGGGTCAGGGTGATCGCCCTATGGGAAAATCCCCTGTCCAGCAGCAAATGATGGATATGATTCCTGTCCGGGCTGAAAGGACTGCGCCGGTGCAAAATACGGATACCGAATACCCGCAAGGTGTCCAGCAAAGGGATCATCAATATCGTAAAGCCGACAGCGGGTGAAGCAAGAATGGGGAAACTTACATCCTCCGTATTGGCTACATTAATGAATTTAATGACCAGTATCGAGTTGATCGTGCCCACCAGCAGGGACCCCGTATCGCCCATGAATATCTTGGCAGGTTGAAAATTAAAGATCAGGAACGCCAGGAGACTGCCGGCGAGCGAAAACGCGATCACGGCATAAGGCAGCATATTGACATATAAAAAATAAACCCCGAATACGACCGTAGATAAAAGCCCCAGGCTGCCGGCCAGCCCATCCACCCCGTCAATGAGGTTAAAAGAATTGATCACGACAATAACCGCGAAATAGGTCAATAAGAGACTGAACATCTCGGGAAGCTGGTAAACCCCTAAAAAACCATGCATACTGCGGATCTGGATGCCCCCGTAGTAAATGATGATAAAGGCCGCCAGCACCTGTCCTATGAATTTTTTTACGGGAGAGATAATAAGGATATCGTCTTTCAGGCCCAGGAAAAAAATGACGAGGGCTGAAGCCATAAAATACTGAAGATCAGCGTATTGATTAAAATGGAGCGTCAAGAGGCACCCGAATGCGAACCCGGCGAATATCCCCAGGCCCCCCAGTGGGGTGATCGGCGAATGATGCACCTTGCGCTCATCAGGTATATCGAATAACTTTTTCATTTCAGCCACATTAATAATAGCTGGGATGGCAAGAAATGTAATTGTAAATGAGATAGCTATTGAAAGTAGGACATCGAACATCAGCCACGGTTTGATTGGTGAACAAAAGTAGGAATTCTTTTTCCATATTTCTAACTAATAAATAGGAACCAACTCCACGCAGATAGTAAGCCGGAAGTCAGTTGCTCCTGTCGATCAGGTCAGTTTGGGATGTCTATAGCTACTAATTCGCTGACAAGCATTCATCCGTTCAGTAAGGGAGATAAGACAGTAAGTTAGCACAAAAGTTTAATGCATCAAACTATTCGTGATAATATTGTCCGGAGCTCCGCATCCAAAAATTAGCGGATCTCCGGCAAATGTCTAAAGTCTGTCCTATCGGACAAAACGCTTCCAGCGTTTTTTTGTAAAAAACCGTTAGATTTGCCTACCGAATTCAAAAAACTTATCATTTTTATGGCCGATTTGAAAGCAATTGCTACACAAATTAGAAGAGATATCGTTCGTATGGTACATGGTTCCGCAAGCGGCCATCCGGGTGGATCCCTGGGATGTACTGAATTCTTTACCGCACTCTATTTTAAAGTACTGCAACACGATCCCCATTTTCACATGGATGGTAAGAACGAGGATCTTTTTTTCCTATCGAACGGTCATATCTCTCCCGTATTTTACTCGGCATTGGCGAGATCGGGCTATTTTGACATCAAAGAACTGGCAACTTTCCGCAAGATCAACTCCCGCCTGCAAGGCCATCCGACTACCCACGAACACCTTCCGGGTGTAAGGGTCGCCAGTGGCTCTCTGGGTCAAGGCATGAGCGTTGCTATCGGCGCAGCCTTAGCTAAAAAACTCAATAACGACAAAAATATTGTATTCTCACTCCATGGAGACGGAGAATTAGATGAAGGACAGAACTGGGAGGCCATTATGTTCGCAGCGGCCAACAAAGTAGACCATCTCATCTCCACCGTAGACTGGAATGGTCAGCAAATCGACGGTACCACGAAATCAGTACTCGATCTTGGGGATATTCACAAGAAATTCGACGCATTTGGCTGGGTTACCCTGGAAATGAATGGCAACGATATGGACGAGGTTGTCGCCACACTCGATAAAGCAAAGGGAATGACAGGACAAGGCAAACCGATCGCTATCATGATGCACACGATAATGGGTAAAGGGGTTGACTTCATGGAAAATGACCACCACTGGCATGGAGTAGCGCCCAACGATGAGCAACTGCAAAAGGCGCTCGCGCAACTTCCCGAAACTTTAGGAGATTATTAGTTCCGGATTTCAGGTTCCGGCCCCGCGTTTAGGGATTCGGGGTTTGCGTTTCTCTTTTAAATAAATTTTGAGATCCCGGGTTCGCCCGGGATTTTGATTTTTGAGACTAGCTCAATTCTATCGGCTGGACGGCGGCCTTCTTCGAAGGCAGCCAGGAGGCCAGTAAAGCCACCACCAGGATCGTCGAAAGAACGAGGAGAAAATCCGTCGCCACCAGTTTTACCGGGTAATAATCGATAAGGAAAGACCCTCCCTGCAAAGGCACCAGCTTGTATTTCGACTGCAGCCAGCAGATAATTACGGCCAATAACACGCCAAAGCCGCCACCCAGCAAGGCCAATAAGAGGCCCTCACTCAGGAATATTTTCTGGATCATCCCATTATTAGCCCCCAGGGCCTTCAGTACGTGAATATCTTTTTGCTTCTCCCAGACCAGCATCGTCAATGCACCCACCATATTAAAGGCGGCTACCACCAGGATCAGGGTCAGCATCACATAGATCACCCATTTTTCCGTACCCATCACATTATAAAGGCTCTGGTTCTGCTCATAACGCGTCTGCACCTGGTAGGCTGACCCCAATAACCGCTGCAGGACAGGCTTCAGTAAGGGCGCCTGCCGGCTATCGTCAAGGGCCAGCTCCGCTCCGCTATATTCATCGGACTTCAGCCCCAGCATGCGTTTGACGAAAGCCAGGTTCGTGATCACATAATGATCGTCGAAGTCCTGCTGGATAAGAAAGGTCCCCGAGGTGCCCATATTTTCATTACTCATGGAAGCCAGGGGATCTGCCGTATAATCCGCTCCCCCTTTCTTAAAAAGATAGACGGATAAGGGCATCACGGCCCTGTCGGCTTCCAGTCCCAGGATACTTTCAATGCCCGTTCCCAGAACAGCCAGGGGATGGTCCACCGTTCCCAATTCGAACTTGCCGGTCCTTAATTTTCCCGCCACCCCCGTCACCCGGGTATATTTTTCGTCTACGCCCTTCAGATAAGCAATGGCCCTCGACTCCCCATTCTCCAGCAAGGCCTTATCCTCCGCTACCAGCGACAGGTCCTTCACTCCTTTCACACCGGCCAGCTGCCTCAATTGTTCCGGGCTAAGGGTCAGCGTTTTACCGGCGGAGGGAGTAATTTTCAGATCGGGGTAGAAACTGGTGTATAGAGATTTTACCAGGTCCTCGAAACCATTGAAAACACTTAATACCAGGATCAGGGAGGCAGCTCCTACCACAATAGCAGCCATGCTCACCCAGGCGATAATATTAATGGCGTTGGTGGATTTTTTTGCCCTGAAATAGCGCCAGGCGAAGAGAAAGTTCATGGATCGTGGATAGTTTATCGGCGACAGTTATTGTTCCGGCGGCTTTTCCGCGTTGAGTTTCCGAAATAGTTCTTCCATTTTGGACGCATGTTCCAGGGTATCATCCTGGAAATATTGCAGAATGGGTATGCGCCGTAACTGGTGCTTGACACGGGTAGCCAGCTCCCGCTTGATCTCCCAGCTCCTCTCTTCAATCTTTTTCAGGGCGGCCGCCGCATCCTTCACCTGGAAAAAACTAAGGTAGATCCTCGCTTCCAGCAGATCCGGAGTTACTTTCACGGCCGTAAGGGACACCAGGCCGCCTTCTACCATGCCCAAGCCCAGACGCTGGAATATATCGCTTATTTCCTGCAACAAAAGGGCCCCTACTTGTTTCTGTCTTTTTCCTTCTTGCATAACTTTAACAATTTCATCACCTCAACTAATTCTTTGCAGGAATTCATCTTCTTTTCCCGATCAGACCAACTCCTCCTGAATTTATCCCTAAATACTATGTAAATTTACGGCTTATTTATTTGTCATTCAATTGAATTCGTTCCCGTTAATTTGCCGGAGATAAGCATTTAGAAATTTAATGTATCCCCGGCAAATGGCTAATGTCGGATGGATGGCATCAACACAACAAGTATGAAGAAATTTTCCCGCATCCTGCAATACCTGTCGAAATACAAGGGCAAATTAGTCGTATATCTCGTCTTCACCTTATTATCCACCTTATTCGGGATCATTTCCATTGGCATGCTAAGCCCGTTCCTGTCTATCCTGTTCAAGAGCGGAGATAACGCTGCGCAAAAAACGGTTTCGATCAATACCAATGCTATCGGATCGTTAAAAACTGTCATCGAAAACATCATCAATACCCATGGAACGATCTGGGGATTGGTTGCCATCTGCGTACTTATCCTGATAAGCACCATCCTTAAAAATGTTTTTTATTACTGGTCTTCTTATATCTCCTCCCCCATCCGCAGCGCTACCATTACGTTCCTTCGCAATGATGTATACGAAAAAATACTGGCCCTGCCCATCGGGTATTTCACGGAAAGAAGGAAGGGAGACCTTATCTCCCGCATGACCAACGATATTTACGAGATCGAATCGTCCGTGGTCAGCACCCTGGAAGGCCTGATCAAAGATCCCCTTACGATCATCGGCTACCTGGCGTATATCATCTATCTCAGCCCGAGCCTGTCCCTATTCCTGCTGATCCTGTTGCCGATCACCGGTTTTTTGATCGGCCGCATCAGCCGGAGCCTGAAACGCCAGTCCCAGGCTGCCTCTGTCAAATTGGGGGAGAGCCTGTCCGTGCTGGATGAAACCTTGGGCGGCATCCGCATCATCAAAGGCTTTGGTGCGGAATCCCTGCTGAGGAAAAAGTTCGTGGGCATCAACGATGAGCTCTATCATACCCGCAATAAAATGAATTTCCGGCGGGATCTGGCATCTCCCCTTACGGAAGTTCTGGGTGTTGCCATCCTTTCCATTATCCTTTTTTATGGAGGACGCCTGATCTTGCAGACGGGCGGGAAAGGCTTCACGGCAGGAGATCTTATCACTTATATTTCCATATTTGCCCTGATCATTAATCCTGCCAAGAATCTCTCCACCTCCTTTTTCAATATCCAGCGGGGAGCCGCCGCCATGGACAGAGTGGAAGAGTTATTAAAAGCTCCCGTCACCATCCTGGATGATCCCAATGCCAAAAAACTGGACAGCTTCCGGGATAAGATCGAGTTCCGCAATGTCAGCTTTTCCTATGAGGATGCCGGCATTCTGGAAAATATCGACCTGGTCATCGAAAAAGGAAAGACCATTGCCCTGGTCGGTAGCTCCGGCGCCGGCAAATCGACCCTGGCCGACCTGGTGCCCCGGTTCCACGATACCAGCGCCGGAGAATTACTGATCGACGGGGTCAATATCAAGGATTACTCCCTGCGAACCGTACGTGCACAAATGAGCATCGTCACCCAGGAACCTATTTTATTCAATGATACGATTGCCGCCAATATTGCGCTGGGTAAGCCCGATGCCACTCAGGAGGAGATCATAGAGGCCGCAAAAATTGCCAATGCCCATGATTTCATCACCCGCAAAGAAGAAGGCTACCAAACCAATATCGGAGACCGGGGAAGTAAACTCAGCGGGGGCGAAAGACAACGGCTTACCATCGCCAGGGCCCTGTTGAAAAACCCCCCTATTCTGATCCTCGACGAAGCAACTTCCTCCCTGGACACGGAGAGCGAACGCCTCGTCCAGGATGCCATTAATAAAATGATGCAACACCGCACCAGCATCGTCATTGCTCACCGGCTCAGCACTATCCGCCATGCCGACGAGATCATCGTGCTGCAGAAAGGCCGCATCGTAGAAAGGGGCACGCACGACGAACTGATCCGCCTCCAGGGATTTTATAATCGTTTGGTGGAGATGCAGGAGGTTAAATAGCCTCCGTTATTTAACGAATAAGTTAACTAAAATCGGGGCAGGCAAGCCCTGAATCGTTGTATCTTTACTGGGGGAATAAACCCCGGACGCGATCTTTTCTATAATCTTTATGTTTGGTCAGATGAGAACTGTTATACTTGGTACAGGTAGGTTTATTCCGGCTAATATAAAGTCCAACCGTGATTTCACCATTCATGATTTTTATGATGAACGACAGCAACGCATACCCAACGCCGCTACAGAGATCGTTCGTAAATTCGAACAGGTCACCGGCATATATGAACGCCGTTATGCCGGTTCAGAGATGAATGCTTCCGATATGGCTTCCATTGCCGCCGCAGCCGCCATCCGGGATGCGGACATCGACCCCGAAACCATCGACCAGGTGATCATAGCTCATAATTTTGGAAACGTCAATAAACATTCCATCCAGTCGGATTCGGTACCCGCCCTTGCTTCCCGGGTAAAACAGGCGCTCGGCATCCGCAATCCTGCCTGCATACCCTATGATATTTTATTTGGCTGTCCAGGCTGGATTCAGGGAATCATACAAGGAGACGCTTTTTTTAAAGCCGGACTGGCCAAAAGATGCCTGGTGATCGGCGCAGAGACATTGAGCCGGGTCATAGACGAATACGACCGCGACAGCATGATCTTTAGCGACGGGGCCGGTGCAGCGATCATAGAGGCGCGGGAAACAGGCCCGGAGGGAGCAGGCATTCTGGGCCATACTACTCAATCTTTTACACTGAGCGAAGCAAATTATATTTCTATGGGGAAATCCTATTTCCCCGATTCCGACCCCCGTATCCGGTATATGAAAATGCAGGGCCGCAAAGTTTATGAATTTGCCCTGAAGCATGTCCCGGAAGCGATGAAAGCCTGCCTGGACCAAAGTAAGGTCCCCATCGGCGCCCTGAAAAAAATTTTTATCCACCAGGCCAATGAAAAAATGGATGTGGCTATTATAAAGGCTTTCTATCAGCTATACGGTATAAATGAGCCCCCCGAAAATATCATGCCCATGAATATCAGGGAATTAGGAAATAGTTCCGTGGCCACCGTTCCCACTTTATTTGATATGGTGAGAAAAGGCGTTCTGCCGGACCATATCCTTGCTCAGGGCGATATCCTCCTTTTCGCCTCCGTCGGCGCCGGCATGAACCTGAATGCCGTTTGCTACAGACTGTAAATAAAGCCGGGCATTCAGATTATTAGTCCTAGCTTACATAGGAAGGTAAACCTTAAAATCAGTTAAAATGTCACCCTCCCAGTATTTGATCCTATTTATCTCCCTCATCGCTATCGGCCTGACAGTCATTCTTTTTATTCTTCACAAAAAGAACAGCCATACCGAATTATACAGCGAGGGAGTACGCAATGAAAACAACGGGCTCTACAAACAGGCTTTACGCAATTACGAAGACGCACTGAATGAGACCCGGAAGCTTAATATAAATAACAAATTCGGAGAAAAGATCGCCGGACGAATTAAGATCCTGCGCACGACCATTGATTACGAAAATAATTTCCAGGAAGGTCGCGGAGCTTAAAAAAAGTATATGAAAATTTTAATAATAGCGACATCGCATGAGCAATTAGGTGACACGGGTCGTAAGACAGGTCTCTGGCTGGAAGAGTTAGCGGTACCCTATTATCTTTTCAAAGACGCGGGAGCCGTCATCACCCTCGCCAGCCCCAAAGGAGGGCCGATTCCCCTGGATCCCAAAAGCGAATCTATCATTGCCTCCACGGCTACCATCAGGCGCTTTCAAAAAGACCTGGAGGCCATCTCTCTTATATCTCATTCAATCTCCCTGGACACCATCCTGAAAGCAGAAGATTTCGATATGATATTCATTACCGGGGGACATGGCCCGATGTGGGACTTTCCAGACAATCCTCTTCTGCAACAATTAGTGGAAGATTTCAACCGGCAACAGAAGGTTATCGGGGTCGTCTGTCATGGCGTGGCTGCCCTGCTATCTCCGAAAAACGAGTCGGGAGCGGCGCTGGTAAAGGGACGACAGCTCACAGCTTTCAGCGATACGGAAGAGCATGCTTCCAGGCTGACGGAAGTCGTGCCTTTCTCACTGGAATCAAATCTTGTTGCCGCCGGCGCCCTCTACAGCAAGAGCGCCGATTATACCAGTCATACGGTAACGGATGGCAATCTCATTACGGGACAAAATCCGGCTTCCGCCAAAGAAGTTGCCCGGAAAATGCTGGTGTTATGGAAGGAGTTGTCCGGCAAAGCCGGGAGCCTGGCGCAGCTGAATTAATCCTTTTATTTATTCATCATCTGTTTGGCCTCGATGCTCAGCGTAGCATGGGGGACGGCTCTCAGTCTCGCTTTATCGATCAGTTTACCGGTTACCCGGCAAATACCATAGGTCTTATTCTCAATACGCATGATGGCCTTTTCGAGATGGTCGATAAAAGTGATCTGCCGGCTGGCCATCTGGCTCAACTGCTCCCGTTCCATACTCATACTTCCATCTTCCATGGTCATGTACCGCGCATCGTCATTATCCCCGCCCATTTCATCCTTGCGCGTAATTAATCCCTGCAGGTAGGCCAATTCTTTTTTAGCCGCATCCAGCTTCCTATTGATCAGATCTCTGAATTCTCCAAGTTCTGCATCGCTATATCTCATAGTGGGTCCAGTTTGTTCTTCTTGATGGGTATCTAATACTGATTTAGTGAACTCCGGCTCGTATTTGCGAACCGTCTTTGTTTTCATTTCCGGGATTACAACCTTGGCCGGCTTAGCTGGAACGACCGGCTTTTTAGGCTCGGGCTTGACAGACACAGGAGGCGGAGCAGGTACCGGCTTGGGTTCTTCTTTCTTTTCGGGAGTTTTCAATACAGGTTTTTTAGGTTCTTCTTTGGGAGCAGGCTTACCGGCAGCAACAGGAACTGCTGGTTTAGCAGCGCCGGATACAGGCGGATGAGCAGGCTGTGATTTCTGGACAGGCTTAGAGGCATTAGGCATATTGGATACAACAGATTTTTTAGGGGGAATGTTTACCGTTTTTTTGGCCGGACTGGCCGGGGCAACCTTCTTCTTCTCTACCGGTTTGGCAATACTCTTAGATACCGGAGCTTTTTTAGCAGATTTAGAGGCGCCTGACGAGTGGACAGGCTTCGCAACTGCTTTTTTTGCTGGCACTATTTTCTTGACATTAGTAGGTTTTTTAGCGGGCTTTGCCGCTTTCTTCTTGGTTGCCATACAGTTAGGCTTTTTTAGTAACAAACACTTTTAAAAGAATATCATTCACTTCAATTTCAGTGCCATTAGCTAGTTCCTTAACCAATTCAATAGAATCTGCCAAAATTTCCGTGCAAATATACTCATTAAATTGGGTCAAGGATTCCTTTAGGGCGGGGGAATCGACTACTTTGACTAATATCCTGTCTGTCAAATCATAGCCGTTATCTTTACGGATCTTCTGGATACGATTAACGAACTCGCGTGCATTGCCTTCCTGGGCTAATTCGGGTGTTACGGTTACATCCAGGGCTACGGTGAGGGTGTCTTTACCCGCCACTACCCAGCCCGGGATGTCTTCACTGGTAATCTCTACTTCATTAATTAACAATAATAATGTTTCATTGGGAATTAACAAATTATATTGTCCGTCTTTTTGCAATTTCGAGATATCCTCTTGCGAAAAGTCACCCAAAGCCGCGCTTACCGCCTTCATTTTAGGGCCCAGCCTCTTCCCCAGCGCAACAAAGTTCGGCTTGATCTTCTTCTTGATGAATCCGTCCGTATCCGAGAGATATTGCACTTCCTTTACATTCACTTCCGCCTTTATCAACTCTTCCACCTGTCCCAGTTGTTGCTTCATCGAAGGATTTAATACCGGGATCAGCACTTTCTGTAAAGGCTGACGCACTTTGATATTGACTTTTTTCCGCAGGGAAAGTACGAGGGAAGAGGCATCCTGAGCCAATTGCATCCTCTCTTCCAACGACTTATCTATTACAGCCGCATCCGCAACCGGGAAATCGGCATGATGTACGGAGTCCACCCCCACCCGGCCCGTCACTTCATCCAGGTTGGAGAAAAGCCAGTCCGCAAAAAAGGGCGACACGGGGGCCATCAGCCGGGCTACGGTCTCCAGGCACTCATACAGGGTCTGGTAGGCACAGATCTTATCATGTTCATATTCACCCTTCCAGAAACGGCGACGGCAAAGACGGACATACCAGTTACTGAGATGTTCATCCACAAAATCCTCGATCAGCCGGCCGGCCAGGGTTGGCTCATAATCATCCAGGCTGGCTCCCACTTTTTCCACCAGCGTATTCAGGGAGGAAAGGATCCAGCGGTCTATTTCCGGTCTTTGGTCCAGCGGAATATAGGCCTCTTTGAAGACAAACCCATCCACATTCGCATATAGAGCATAGAACTGGTAGGTATTATAAAGTGTTCCGAAGAATTTGCGCTGCGCCTCCCGGATCCCCTCAATATCGAATTTCATGCTCTCCCAGGGAGAAGCATTGGTGATCAGGTACCAGCGGGTAGCATCCGCTCCGAATTGTCCAATGGTTTGGAAGGGATCTACTACATTTCCCACCCGTTTGCTCATTTTATTGCCATTCTTATCCAATACTAATCCATTGGATACCACAGTTTTATACGCGACTCCCGGGTACCGGGCTTCCAGGTCGGCCTCCGACAGGCCGGGAAAGGTTTTTCGCAAGGTCTCATGGACGGATTCTTTCAGCAGGGAACCCAGGGCATGCAGGGTATAAAACCATCCCCGGGTCTGATCTACCCCTTCCGCGATAAAATCGGCCGGATAGTTTTGGGCGAATACTTCTTTGTTTTCGAAAGGGAAATGCCACTGGGCATAGGGCATAGCCCCGCTGTCAAACCAGACATCGATCAGGTCCGGGATCCGCTTCATCGGTTTACCCTTGTCGCTTACCAGGATGATATCGTCCACATAAGGCTTGTGCAGGTCACCGGTCAGCCTTTCCACGCACGCATCCACATCTTTGTCGCCGGCTGCGGGTTTCATAAAACCTGCAGCGATGGACTTACGGATAGCGGCCTGCAGCTCGGCAACAGAGCCGATACAGATTTCTTCCCGCTCCCCGTCTCCCTTCTCTTCGTCAACTTCCGTCCGCCATACCGGAAGGGGGGTACCCCAATACCGGCTGCGGCTGAGATTCCAGTCCACCATATTCTCCAGCCAGTTGCCAAAGCGACCTTCCCCGGTTGACTTAGGTTTCCAATTGATCGTCTTATTCAGTTCCACCATCCTGTCCTTCAGGGCCGTAGTCCTGATAAACCAGGCATCGAGCGGATAATAGAGGATCGGCTTATCCGTCCTCCAGCAATGGGGGTAATTATGTTCGTATTTCTCGATCTTAAAGGCGCGGTTCTCTTTTTTTAGCTTTACACAGATATCTACGTTCACGTCCACATAATTCGGGTCATCCTTATAGTTCTTCACGTAGCGGTGGCTGAATTCTCCCAACCCGTCCACAAACTTTCCCTGCTTATCTACCATGACCAGGATGCCGAGATTGTATTTCTTCCCCACTTTATAGTCATCCGCGCCAAAGGCAGGAGCCGTATGCACGATGCCGGTACCGTCTTCTGTCGTAACAAAATCGCCCAGGATCACCCGGAAAGGATCTCCCCCGGCTTCTTCGGGCCTATTCGCCTCATAGGGCAATAACTGTTCGTAGCGGCACTCTTCCAACTGCCGGCCTTTGAAGGCCGTCAGGACCTTCCAGGGCAGGATCTTATCCCCTTCCTTATAGCCGCCGAAATCCCCATCCTCTCCTTCCGGCTTGAAATATTTGCCTAATAAAGCTTTGGCCAACACCACGTTAACAGGCAAATGCGTATAAGGATTAAAGGTTTTCACCAGGACATATTCGATTCCGGGGCCTGCCGTAAGACCCAGGTTGGAAGGCAGGGTCCAGGGAGTGGTCGTCCAGGCCATAAAAAAGACCTCTCCGGATGTCTGTCCGCCGGCCTGCCCATCGGTTTGCCCTTTGGCCGCCGCTTCAAAGAGGAATTCGCTCCGTTCGTTCCGGACAGCTTTGAACATAACCACGGCGGAAGTATCCTTTACATCTTTATAAGTGCCCGGCTGGTTGAGCTCGTGGGAGCTCAGGCCCGTTCCGGCAGCAGGAGAATAAGGCTGAATACTTATGCTCTCATACAAAAGACCTTTTTTATACAACTCGCTGAGGATCCACCAGAGCGTTTCAATGTATTTATTCTCAAAAGTGATATAAGGGTCTTTCAGATCCACCCAATAGCCCATCTTAAGGGTCAGCTCATCCCATTTATCCTTGTATTTCAGGACTTCGCGACGGCAGGTCTCGTTATATTCCGCTACGGAGATCTTCTTACCGATATCTTCTTTCGTAATGCCCAGCATTTTTTCCACGCCCAGTTCTACGGGTAGTCCATGCGTATCCCAGCCCCCTTTGCGCCGGACCTGGAAGCCCTTCATGGTCTTGTAACGACATACCAGGTCTTTAAGGGTTCGACTGATCACGTGATGAATACCCGGCAACCCATTGGCGCTGGGAGGGCCCTCATAAAATACAAAAGGAGTAGCCCCTTCCCTTAATTCCACGCTCTTTTCAAAAGCCCGTCCTGCCTCCCACTTAGCCAGTATCTCCTGGCTGATAGCGGGCAGGTTCAGTTGCTGATATTCTTTATACTTCCTGGACATATATTATAAACTATTGTGTATTAACGCCAAAACCAGAGCTCATCCGGCAAAAAGCCGCGAACTCAGGGCAGAAAAGGGCTGCAAAGTTACATAAAAAAACGCCACGGGCGTTTTGCCCGAAGGGCCATCATAAGAGCCGACCGGAGGCTGACTTCAGTCAGCCCCCGGAAATAAGAGAAGCTCGAAAGGACTTGGAGCTCGAAACGATGAAGGGCGACCCCCCAATCCCAATTTGTTAAAATCTTCTTAAAGGGGTATTACCCGGCTCACCCACCCCTCGTAGTTATCCACATTGTTGAGCTTTGGCATAATTTGTGGTTATTATCTTTTCAGTAAAACGACAAAAAATAGGGTTTAAACACCTTGAAGCTCATATAAATAAAGTATTTCAAATCCCTTAATGTATTGTATTGATTACAAGCACATTAATCGGACAACTCTTTCTACGGTTTAGGGTTTAGGGGTTAAAAAGGGGGGTATTCCTACTCCCCTTCCTTTTTGTCTTTCCCTCCGTACACTCATCTTACCTTATTCCGTGTCACCTTATTCGTTTGAGATCCGTAACCTACCCGTTTTTAATCTCTGATATTACCTTGGAAGAACCCGATCGACAAGCAACAGGCCAAATTATCCCAATTCCTGAATGACCATCTAGAATTCAGTTTTCCGGAAAAACTACCTTTTTACCCCGGATAGAAAAAAGCCCTCCCGACCTCATCGTCGGGAGGGTTTTCTTTTTTACTTCATCAGCTCTTCATCCGTATTTTTTTATAGATCCGCACAGCGCCCATCAGTATAAATACGAAGCCAAAAAGACCTGTCAATCCCCAGGCCCAGCTCATATTTTGCTTAACTACCACCAGCATCACGATCGCCACCAGAAAAATAGTAGCCACCTCATTCCAGACACGCAGTTGCTGGGAGGAATACCGGAAATCTCCTCTCATCTGCTGACGGAAGAGTACCTGCAGGGAAAAATGATACCCGTACAGCCCCAGGACAAAGCATAGTTTGATCAGGAGCCAGGTGGGCGCCGACCCCATGAGGATCATCATCCAGGGGCCAAAAATAAGGGTCAGTATCGCCGAAGGCCAGGTGATCGCCAGCCAGAGCCGCCGGATCATCATACGATACTGCTGCTGGAGGATCGCCTTTTCCGGCTCCGGCTTTTGGGCCGCCTCCGCATTATAGATGAAAAGGCGCACCATATAAAATAGTCCGCTGAACCAGGTGACAATAAAAATGATGTGCAGGGCTTTGACGTAGTTATACATGGCAGTAAATTAATCCAATATCATTCTTGTCTGCCCGGCCTCCAGTTCCTTCACCCATCCCGTCAGGACTTCCACCCACAACGGATCGGTATTCAGACAAGGGATCATCGTATAAGCCTCCCCCCCGGCCCCCAGGAACGCCTCCTTTCCCCTTATAGCTATCTCTTCCAGGGTCTCCAGGCAGTCGCTCACAAAGGCAGGACAAAGGATCAGTAGTTTTTTAATTCCCTCCTTCGGCATCTCTTCCAAACGTATATCGGTGAAGGGCTCCAGCCAACCTTTACCCAGGCGTGACTGGAAGGAATTGCTGTACTTTTCCGCCGGAATATCCAGGAGGCGGACCACTTCACGGGTCGTGGCGAAACACTGGTGCCGGTAACAACGGGTATGAGCCGGAGAGGCGGTGTCACAACAGCCCGCTGACCGCAGGCAATGAGAGCCCGTAGGATCTGTTTTCTTTATATGCCGGGCAGGAATTCCATGATAACTAAAAAGAATATGATCATAGTCCTGTGAAAGATAGGGACGGATCCGCTCACTCAAAGCCCGCAGATAAGACGGCTCATTATAAAAAGGCTTGATAAAATTCAGGCGGAAAGAATATTTTTTCCGGCGGTGAACCTCTTTGGCATATTCCACCGCCGTCTCATAAGAAGCCATCGCATAATGCGGGTACAGGGGCACCGCTATCACCTCTTCCAGCTCCGGCATTTTTTTCAGCAGGCGCTCATAGGCCTCCTCCATCGACGGATTGCCATAGCGCATGGCAATCTCCACCGGCTCCTCTATTTCCTGCTGCAGGGCATCCTGTAATTGCCGGGTCAGCACGATTAAGGGAGATCCCTCCTTCGTCCAGATAGTCTCATAGGCCTCCGCTGATTTGGCCGCACGGAAAGGCACGATAAGACCTCCCACCAATACCTTACGGAAGAGATAAGGATAATCGATGACCCTCCTATCCATCAGGAATTCCATTAAATAACTCCGTACATCCGGAACGGAGACAGAATCCGGTGATCCAAGATTCATTAACAGGATAGCTCTTTTGTGGGATGATGCTTTCATAAAAGAATAATTTGCAAATATAGTCAGACTCTCTACGGGAAAGTTCCGGAATTGTCACAATACTGCAACAAACGTAGATTTAATGGAAATAGATTTGACGGCTGCTCTCAGGCCGGAAGCGGATAAAGATCAATTGTATAAATGACAGTCAAATGACAGAGAAATTCGTTTTATAGGAACTCCTGCAAGTACTTTTGCGTATCTATTCTACAAGCTGAATACAATGGGTAATAGGACGGCTGATATTTCCAGATTCTTCGTAGCAGGGATCAACTATAAAAAGACCGATGCTTCTATCAGGGGGCAGTTCGCTATCAGTGATGAGCAATATGAAAAAATCCTATCGCTGGCACCCGCTTATCATCTGAACGAATTATTTATTTTATCTACCTGTAACCGCACTGAGATATACGGATTTGCAGAAGATGCCCCCCAGCTGATCCAGCTTCTTTGTACCCAGACCATCGGCAACTCCACCAATTTTACGGAACTCGCTTATATAAAGAACGGCCTGGCCGCCATCGATCACCTTTTCCAGGTATCCGCCGGTCTCGACTCCCAGATCCTGGGCGATTATGAGATCGTAGGCCAGATCAAACAAGCTGTACGCATCGCCCGCGAACATAATTTTATCGGGGCTTTTACCGAAAGACTGGTCAATTGCGTACTGCAATCCTCCAAGTCCATCAAGAATCAGACGACCCTGAGCGGAGGCACCGTCTCTGTCTCTTTCGCCGCCATTCAATTTATTAAAGAAAAAATACAGGAAGTTGCCGGCAAAAAGATCCTGCTGGTCGGCGTCGGCAAGATCGGGCGCAACACCTGCCGGAACATCGTAGATTACCTGGATACCCGGGATATCACCCTGATCAACCGTACGGAAGAAAAAGCCGCCGGACTGGCCGAAGAAATGGGCGTTCAGTATGCAGCACCGGAACATACCCAAGCATATGTCGCCTCTTCCGACATCATCATCATCGCTACCAATGCCGAACAGCCGGTCCTGCTAAGGGCTCATCTGGAAAACAAGGGAGACAAGCTGATCATCGACCTTTCCATTCCCTGCAATGTGGAGAAATCCGCCGGCGATCTGCCAGGCATCACCCTGGTAAATGTCGACGAACTATCCAGGCTGAAAGATGAGACCCTGCAAAAAAGAGAAGCGGAAGTGCCTAAAGCGAAGACCATCATAGCCGAACATATCTCCGAATTCATGGAATGGCAGGAGATGCGCAAACATGTACCGGTCTTGAGAGCCGCCAAAACAAAATTAAAAGAACTCCATACCTGCCCCATATTTAGCCGGCTCTCCGGTGAATCCTTTCCGTCCACCACCCACACGGATCAGCAAATCCAGCGCGTAATTAACGGAATGGCTACCAAAATGCGCCAGCATAACCAGGGCGGTTGCCACTATATAGAAGCGATCAACGAGTATATCGCCAGCCCGGTTAACGCAAAGAATTAATTCTCATCATGCAAAAAATGATCCGGATAGGAACAAGAGAAAGCCAGTTGGCTGTCTGGCAGGCCACACAGGTAAAAGAATTATTGGCCGGACAGGGCATTGACTCCGAACTGGTATATATCAAAAGTGAAGGGGATATCGACCTGAAGACCCCGCTTTATGAAATGGGCGTACAGGGAGTATTCACCCGCAGCCTCGACAGCGCCCTTCTGAATCAACGGATAGACATTGCCGTTCATTCCATGAAAGACGTGCCCACCCAATTGCCACAGGGCCTGCAAGAGGCGGCCGTACTGAAAAGAGGCCCCGTAAACGATCTGCTCATTTACAAAAAAGAACCTGATTTCCTGACACGCAAAGGAACTATTGCACAGATCGCCACCAGCAGCATCCGCCGCAAAGCGCAATGGCTGCATAAATATCCTACCCATCAGCTACTCAATCTCCGGGGCAATGTAAATACCCGGTTGAAGAAACTGGAAACAGAAAGCTGGGACGCCGCCATTTTTGCACAAGCCGGACTGGAACGTATCCACTTGCGTCCCGCCAATAGCCTGGTCCTGGACTGGATGTTGCCGGCTCCCGCACAGGGCGCTATCCTAATCGTATGCAGACAGGAAGACGAGTTTGCCGCCCAGGCCTGCCAGGTCCTTAACGACCCGGATACGGCTCTTTGCACCCGGATGGAACGAGATTTTTTAAGGACGCTCCTGGGAGGCTGCTCCACCCCGATCAGCGCCCTGGCGGAAGTGGAAGACGATGAGATCTATTTCAGAGGACAACTGTTATCCCTGGATGGCTCCCAAAAAGCGGAGATAGAAAAGATCCTTCCCCTGGAAAGAGCGGACGGATTAGGCAGGGCGGCAGCAGAAGAATTGCTGGAAAGAGGGGGGAAAGAGATCGCAGACAACATACGCAACACAGCCAATAAGCCCGAGACGAAATAAACAGGAGCAAAAGACAAAGACGAGGAATGGCCGATCATAAAACACGCATATTATCTACCAGGCCCTTAGAGGCTGCCCTCCTCGAACAGGCGGCCGGCAGGGGCATTATGATAGACACGCTTCCCTTTATCGTGACGGAGCCCATCGTAGACGAAACGCTGCAAAGCCGGATCCGGGAGCTTTCGCGGCGCCCCCTCATCGCCGTATTCACCAGCATGAATGCTGTGGAAGCAGTAGCGGGCCATCTGGGGCGGCAACCGGCCGCGGGAGCTGCATCGGCATCCAAAATCGCGGATTCTCCCGTGGCCTCGGCGCCATTTACGCTCCCCTGGCGGATCTATTCTATCGGTTATGCCACACAACAACTCGTCCGGCAACATTTCGGGTCAGCTTGCATCGCCGGAACCGCCGCCTCCGCCGCCGCCCTCGCCGACACGATCATTCGTCAGCAGGCCATTGCGGAAGTCACCTTTTTTTGCGGCGATCAGCGCAGAGATGAATTACCGGAAAAATTACAGGAACAGGCGATCCGGGTAAATGAATGGGTCGTATACAAGACTGTACGGACGCCTCATAAAGTGAAACAAGTCTATGATGGGATTGTTTTCTTCAGCCCCAGCGCTGTGCATAGTTTCTTTGCGGAGAACAGTATCCCGGCCGGAACCGTACTATTTGCCATTGGGCAAACCACGGCCGATACGATCCGGACCTACACCCCTGATAATTATACGATCCTCAGCGGATCTCCCGAAAAAGAGGCGTTGATCCGGCAGGTGATCGATTATTATAATCGGGCGGAGCCCGGTTGCCCGGAATACATTAACAAACCATAAATCCGGGACCAGGAACCGGCCTATTATTATGAACACACTCAAGAACGATCTGTTATTAAGAACTTTAAGAGGAGAAACAACGCAGCGCACTCCAGTCTGGATGATGCGCCAGGCCGGCCGCTACCTGCCCGACTATATGAAGCTGAAAGATAAATATTCTTTTTTCGAACGCTGTCAGACTCCTGAACTGGCTACAGCAATCACCATCCAGCCGGTAGAACAGGTAGGGGTGGATGCCGCCATCATCTTCTCCGATATTCTTGTAGTGCCGCAGGCCATGGGCATGGAAGTGCAAATGGTGGAAGGGAAGGGTCCCTTTTTACCAGATCCGGTGAGACAGATAAAAGATCTGGATAAGCTTCATTTACCGGACGTAGAAGAAAAATTGGGCTATGTATTCGATGCCCTTCGCCTGACTAAGAAAACGCTCGACGGACGGGTACCGCTGATCGGATTCGCCGGAGCGCCCTGGACCCTGCTTTGTTATATGGTACAAGGCAAGGGCTCTAAAACATTCGACGAGGCTAAAGCTTTTTGTTATACACAACCGGAGACCGCTCACCGCCTGCTCCAGATGATCACCGACACTACGATCGCCTACCTGAAAGGACAAGCCAAAGCCGGCGCCGACGTGGTACAGATCTTCGATTCCTGGGGCGGCCTCCTGGGCCCGGAGGATTTTGAGAATATTTCTTTACGCTACATCCGCCAGATCGTAGCCGCCCTGAAAGAAGAAGTGCTCACGATCGTTTTTGCCAAAGGGGCCTGGCATTCCCTGGAAAGCATGGCGGCTACAGGCGCACACGGACTTGGCATCGACTGGTGTATCCATCCGCAGATGGCCAGGCAACTGGCCGGCCCGAAGATTGCCCTGCAGGGGAATTTTGATCCCGCTAAATTATTGTCGCCCATTCCTGTGATCCGAAAAGAAGTCACCGCGATGCTGGACGCTTTTAAAGGGTCTCCGCATATCGCTAATTTAGGGCATGGTATTTTGCCCGATGTCCCTGTAGATCACGCAAGAGCATTTGTAGATACCGTGAAAAATTATCGCCCGTAAGGCCCAGCTATCATCATGGATCAACCCTCAACTATATTTAACAAACCCGGACCGGACCCCTTCCGGGAAAAATGGATCCAATTCATTTATGCGCTGCAGGCTCATATCTGCAAGACGCTGGAAGATCTGGATGGAAGATCTCTATTTGCGGTGGACGAATGGAAGAGAGAGGGTGGCGGCGGGGGGCTGACAAAAGTAATAGCAGACGGCTCCGTCATTGAAAAAGGAGGAGTCAATACTTCCGTTGTCTGGGGGGAAGTCACCGAGCCGATGCGCGCACAATTAAAAATTGACGGAAGTACGTGGTTTGCCTGCGGTCTCTCCCTGGTGCTCCATCCGGTCAACCCCTATGTTCCCACCACCCATGCCAACTGGCGTTATTTTGAAGTATATGGAGCAGACGGAAAGCTGATCGACCGGTGGTTTGGCGGAGGCTCGGATCTTACGCCCTATTATCTCTTTGAAGAAGATGCCCGGCATTTTCACCAAACTTTTCGCAATGCCATGGATCCTTTCGGAAAGGAAAAATATCCCCGATACAAGGCATGGTGTGATGAATATTTTGTCAACCGCCACCGTGATAATGAGATGCGGGGTATTGGCGGCGTCTTCTACGATCATCTTCGCCCGATAGATGCAACGGACGCCGATCAGTTATTCGCCTTCCAGCAGGCAAATGGAAATGCCTTTCTGCCCGCCTATGTTCCCATCGTGGAGAAAAGGAAAGATACTTCCTATGGTGAGCGGGAAAAAGAATGGCAGGAGATCCGGAGGGGACGCTATGTGGAGTTCAACCTGATCCACGATCGTGGCACTCTCTTCGGGCTGAAGACACAGGGACGTACGGAAAGCATCCTGATGAGCCTCCCGCCACGGGCCCGTTGGGGTTATAACTACCAGCCGGTCGCCGGAACACCGGAGGCTGCGTTGTTAGACGCCTGCCTGCATCCGAAGGAATGGCTCCCCCCGGCCTCTTAAAGAGGAGCGGGAAGTCTTTGATGAATTAAAATATTAATAAAATTGTAAAATATGTACCTGCAACGCCGCAACCGCATCTTACGCCAGTCTCCCGCCATCCGCTCGATGGTGGCCGAGACGGTCCTGAGCCCTAATGATTTTATCGTTCCCCTGTTCATTGACGAGGGGAAAGGCCTGGAACAGGAGATCCCCTCTATGCCCGGTTATTTCCGCAGGAGCATCGACGGGACCGTAAAAGAAGTGAAAGAATTATGGAGCCTGGGCATTAAAAGCGTTCTGCTATTTATCAAGTGCAGCGATGCCCTGAAAGACAATACGGGAAAGGAAGCCTGGAACGCCGATGGATTGATGCAAAGAAGCATCAAGGCCATCAAAGCGGCCGTTCCGGAGATCGTCGTCATGACGGATGTGGCCCTGGACCCCTACTCTTCCTATGGCCATGATGGCATTGTAGAGAACGGGGAGATCGTGAACGATCCCACGGTGGAAGCTCTGGTGAAAATGAGCCTGAGCCATGCGGCGGCGGGGGCTGACTGGGTAGCCCCCAGCGATATGATGGACGGCCGCATCGGCGCCATCCGCAAAGGGCTGGAAGAAAATAATTTTACCAGGACCGGTATCATGGCCTATAGCGCCAAATATGCTTCCTGTTTCTATGGACCTTTCCGCGATGCATTGGATTCGGCGCCGGGGTTCGGCGACAAAAAGACCTACCAGATGGACTATGCTAATCGCCGCGAAGCGATCAAAGAAGCCCTGATGGATATTGAAGAAGGGGCCGATATCGTCATGATCAAACCGGGCCTGCCTTATCTCGATATCATCCGGGAAGTGAAGAATGCCGTGGACGTACCGGTAAGCGCCTATAATATCAGCGGGGAGTATGCGATGATCAAGGCCGCGGCCAAAATGGGCTGGATCAACGAGGAAAAGGCGATCCTTGAAACCCTCACTTCGTTCAAAAGAGCCGGGGCCGACCTGATCGCCACCTATTTTGCCAAAGACGCTGCGAAACTGTTAAATAAGTAGACCCGACGCCCCGTTCAACATCAATAAATAAAAGACCACCTAAAATCATATACATGTACGAAAAAAGCCAGCAACTTTTCGAAAGAGCCCAGCAAAGCATTCCCGGTGGCGTCAACTCTCCCGTCCGCGCTTTCAAAAGCGTGGGAGGAACGCCTCTTTTTATGCAGAAAGCTAAAGGAGCTTACCTCTATGACGTGGATGGCAATCGCTATATCGACTATATCGCCTCCTGGGGCCCCATGATCCTGGGACATGCCTGGGAACCGGTGGTGGCAGCGATACGGGAATATGCAGCTTATTCCACCTCTTACGGAGCTCCCACCCGGCTCGAAGTAGAAATGGCTGAGCTTATCCGTAGCATGACGCCGAATGTAGACCTTATCCGAATGGTCAGCAGCGGCACCGAAGCCTGTATGAGCGCTATCCGGCTGGCCCGGGGATACACCGGTCGCAATAAGATCATTAAGTTCGAAGGCCATTATCATGGCCATGCCGACCCCTTTCTCGTAAAAGCAGGCAGCGGCGTAGCGACTTTCAATATCCAGACGGTGCCCGGCGTGACGCCCGGCGTAGCCCAGGACACGCTCACCGCCGCCTATAATGACCTGGACGCCGTGAAAAAACTGGCGGTTGCCCATAAGGGAGAGATCGCAGCCATCATCGTAGAACCCGTTGCCGGAAATATGGGCTGTATCCTGCCCCAGCCAGGATTCCTGGAAGGACTCAGGGCCCTCTGCGATAGGGAAAGGATCGTATTCATACTGGATGAAGTGATGACCGGGTTCCGCCTGGCGCCCGGAGGCGCCCAGGAAAGACTGGGTATCCGCGCCGACCTGCTCACCTACGGTAAAGTGATCGGGGGAGGAATGCCCGTTGGAGCCTTTGGCGGCCGGAAAGAGATCATGCAGCATATCGCTCCGCTGGGCAATGTCTACCAGGCAGGTACCCTCAGCGGCAATCCCATTGCCATGATCGCCGGTTATACGCTCTTAAAAGAGTTAAAGAATAATCCGGCTATCTACCGGGAGCTGGAAGAGAAAACCCTTTACCTGCGCAACGGCCTGGACAAAGTCCTGCAGGCCTGGGGACAACCTTACCAGATCAATCAGCTGGGCTCTATGATCAGCATACATTTCAGCGATCACCCCGTGACGGACTTCGCCTCCGCCTCCGCCGCGAATAATGCCCGGTTCTCCACCTTCTTTCACGCCATGCTGAGAAGAGGTGTTTACCTGCCCCCTTCCGCCTTTGAAAGCTGGTTCCTGAACAATGCGCTCACGTACGAAGATCTGGATGCGACGATCCGGGCTGTAAAAGAGAGTTTAGAGGAAATATAGCCCAGGTTTGGAAAACGATCGGCAGGATCAACGCGGACACACATCAATGCAATAACAACTCACAAGGCTTTAATCCCGTGTGCTTTTTAAAAGCAGTGGAGAAATGCGAGATGGAGGAATAACCCAGCATGACAGAGACCTCCGTCACGCTCAATCCCTTTTCATAGAGCAGGTAGCGGGCATGCTCCATGCGCTGGCTTTGGTAGAAATCGAAAATAGTCGTCCCGAACATCTCCTTAAACCCTTTTTTCAAATAACATTCGTTGATCGCTACTTTCCGGCTGAGCTCCTTAATGGTGAGGGGTTCGCCGATATGCTGCAACAGCACTTCCCTGGCTTTGACGATCTTTTCCCGGTCGGACTCATTCGCCAGGAATTTGCACTGAAAGCCTTCTACCTCTTTTTCTCCCAGCATGCATTCCAGGCTGTAGAGCAGGAGCATCTGGCTCTGAGCATTGATAAAGATATTCTCCAGGCTATCTGTATAGCTATGGTTGAGTAAAGTCTCCAGCACCATCCGGGTTCTTCCGCAAAGGGACAATACCTTGGAAAAAGAGGAGACATGCTTGAAGTTCAATAGTTCGTCACTAAGCGTATTATCCAGTTTACGGGGCTTGGCGAATTGCGACAGATGCACGGCGAGGAACCGGAAACTAAGCACATCTACCGTATCGACCCGTTCAGAACAGCCGGGAGAGGCATTCAACTTGCAGGAATTGCATTCGATCTCTTTTTTCCGGCAGTATACATTCCCCGCGATACAAAAACGCAGTTCCAGGTAGTTCTGCCCCGGATCCTCCTTTTTGTAATGGTAGACCATCATCCCCATATCATCCAGGCTCCACTGGGGGTGCCGGTCATATCTTTTGATGGCATATTGCACAGAACCGGGTATATGACGCTCTCTTTCATCCAATAAGGTCAGCTCATCCTGCATGACAGGTTGCTTGTATGCCATCATCAATATATCCGGGGCCTGGTACATAATCGCACAAATTTAGGCGAGAAACGTGAATTAATCGGAATCCAACCCGAATAAAAGGGCCCATACTTCCTGCAAAGGCCAAATACGCAAAGTTTTGACAAAATGATGACTCAATCCCTCTGAAAATCACTGCCAAAATCTCCGGACCCGAGGGAAAAAATACCCCCTGAAATCACCAACGCCGGTAATCCCTAAATTTCTCACAATCAACCCCCGGATTGGGGATATTAAAACCGGTGGAACCCCTTATTTTTCGTACATTTGCCCACCTTATTAATTTATTGTTAACTAGAAGATTCCCTTATAAATATGAGTGAAATAATACCGGAAATTCTGACTCCTGCCAGCAACGGATATGACGCAGACAGTATCCAGGTCCTGGAAGGTTTGGAAGCGGTTCGTAAGCGCCCTGCTATGTACATCGGAGATATCGGGGTGAAAGGCCTTCATCACCTGGTATATGAGGTAGTGGATAACTCCATCGACGAGGCCCTTGCCGGCTATTGTAAGAACATTAACGTCACCATTTTCGAAGACAATTCCGTACGGGTGGATGACGATGGCCGCGGCATTCCCACCGGCATGAATACCAAGGAAAAAAAGAGCGCCCTGGAAGTGGTTATGACCGTCCTTCACGCAGGGGGGAAATTCGATAAGAACACCTACAAGGTATCCGGCGGCCTCCATGGTGTTGGGGTAAGTTGCGTAAATGCCCTGAGCAGCGACCTGAAAGTGACCGTTCAGCGGGAAGGCAAAATATTCGAACAGGCATACAAGATCGGCGTCCCTCAATATCCGGTCCGGGAAATAGGCATTAGTGATAAAACAGGCACCAGCGTCCAGTTCTGGCCCGATAGCAGCATCTTCATCACAACGACCTACAATAAAGATATCCTGGAAGGCCGCCTGCGGGAACTATCCTTCCTCAACCGGGGAGTCCGCATCGTCCTGAACGACCTGCGTGAGTTGGAAGAGGACGGAAGCACCTACTCCAAAACTTTCTATAGCGAGGGAGGTATCGTCGAATTCGTGGAAATGCTGGATAAGAACGCCGGCCGCAGCCCCCTGATCCCCACGGTAATTTTCGTGGAAGGCCGGGATGAAACTACGAATGTGGTCGTCGAAGTAGCCCTCACCTATAATGACAGCTATAGCGAGCATATTTATTCCTACGTCAACAATATCAATACGATCGAAGGAGGCACCCATGTAGCGGGTTTCCGCCGCGCCCTCACCCGGGTATTCAAGTCCTATGGGGACAAACAGGGTCTTTTCGAAAGAGCCAAGGTGGAGATTGAAGGAGATGACTTCCGGGAAGGCCTGAGCACGATCATTTCCGTAAAGGTGCCGGAACCTCAGTTCGAGGGACAGACCAAGACCAAACTGGGGAACAATGAAGTGAGCGGTGTGGTTGACTCCACCGTTTCAAAAGCATTGAATGACTACCTGGAAGAGAATCCCCGGGAAGCCAAGAACATCATTCAGAAAGTAATCCTGGCGGCACAGGCAAGGTCCGCCGCCAAAAAAGCCAGGGAACTGGTACAAAGAAAAAGCGTGCTCAGCGGAGGCGGATTACCCGGTAAGCTCGCAGATTGCTCCGAACGGGACCCTGAAAGATGCGAATTGTACCTGGTCGAAGGAGACTCGGCAGGTGGTACGGCCAAACAGGGCCGCGACCGCAGTTTCCAGGCCATCCTGCCCTTAAGGGGTAAGATCCTCAACGTGGAAAAAGCCATGGAGCACAAGATCTACGAGAATGAGGAAATCCGCAATATGTACACCGCCCTGGGCGTAACGGTAGGAACAGCCGACGATCCCAAGGCCCTCAATATCGCCAAAGTACGCTATCACAAGCTCATTATCATGACCGATGCCGATGTGGACGGCAGCCATATCGCCACCCTGATCCTCACCTTCATCTATCGCTATATGAAGGAACTGGTAGAACAGGGTTATATCTACATCGCCCAGCCACCGCTGTACCTCGTTAAAAAAGGGAAAGAACAATCCTACGCCTGGAACGAAGAGCAGCGTAAAGCCTGGGTGGAAAAACTGGGTGGAGGAAAAGACGACAGCGTCACCGTCCAACGTTACAAAGGATTGGGAGAAATGAACGCCGATCAGCTATGGGATACCACGATGAACCCTGAAACCCGTACGTTGAAACAGGTGACCATCGAGAGCGCCGCGGAAGCCGATCGGGTCTTCAGCATGCTGATGGGAGATGAAGTGGCGCCAAGACGCGATTTCATTGAATCTCATGCGAAATATGCCAGGTTGGACGTGTAAGAATAGGCCGGAGGACCAAAAACTTTTTCCGGCAAAATCAGGCAAAATCAGTAATATTACAATATTTCGTACTAACCAGAATTGCAATTAGCAAGCATTAAATCAATTAATTATGTCAGAGGTAACACTTACGGCCTACAATGTAAAAACGAAAGAAAAAAACGTACCCATAAAGGATGCGGTCATCACAAAAACTGCTAAAGGCGCCTATATGGCCCAGGGAAATGACGGTAAAGGCAACAAGCTGACTACCCTGCTGGGAGAAGAAAAAGCGCTGGCAGCCATCAAGGCCGGTATCGCTAAACAAGGCTGGTAAAAAATATGCCGGAGATGCGCTTTTAAAAATTTAGCGCATCTCCGGCAAGGGGCTAATGTCTGCAGAACTTCGGTCTGAACACTGTTCAGCCCTCGTTCGTAACCTTCGCTTCGCTTGGTTAGGACAAACGCTTCCAGCGTCTTTATAACGGGCGGCACGTTGCGATATGGGATGCGTAGCGATATGCGGTGTGCCGCAGAGTGTGCGTCGCGGAAGGGGGGTGCGTCGCTCAAAAAGCAACGTGCCGTGAAAAGCCCGAAGGGCCGAGCCTGATTAGATAAAGTCCAGATAAGCAGACTGCCTGCTTAAAATACTCTTATCGTCAGCCCCAAGCCATTTATGTAAGAGAGTGGCATAAACGTCCTTAAAATCGACCTGGTATTTTAAATCCCCCTCTGCCAGGTTATCCAGGTCGGATAAGCTATTGATCAGCCCTTTCCGCTGTAACCCTCCACCGATCATAAACATCGTATTGGCTGTACCATGGTCTGTACCGCCACTGGCATTTTGAGCCACTCTCCGCCCGAATTCGGAAAAGGTCACCAGCAGGCTGTCCTCAAACCGGTGATTAGCCTTCAGATCCCTTACAAAAGCCGTCACCGCATCATTCAATTCCGTGAAAAGACGTTGCTGCTGCGCAGCCTGGTTCACATGGGTATCAAAACTCCCCAGGGAAAGATAATACACCCGGGTATTGATATCGGATAGGATCAGCGAAGCAATGGTGTGCAGGTTCCTGCCTAGCTCCGTATTCGGATAGGTCGCCGAAGAAGGACGTAATTTACTCTGCTCGAAAATATAGTCGGCCCCGGACAAAGTCTCCGCCATCGTCTTGTACAGGTAATCCACCGGCTGCTCTGTGGCCGGGCTGCCGGATAGACCAAGCCCTCCGTTCGAGGCTCGGCCTCCGGGGAGGCTCCCGCCCTGATGCGCGGCCACGATCTCCCTGAAATAGTTTTCATGACTGGCAGTATATAGCCGGCGGGGATCTTTGAGCGCCATCCCCTTGATCTGCTCTCCCTTTAAAGCCAGACTCACCACATCATCGATCTCCAGCACCTGCGTGGGCCGCTCGCAACCGCTGCACTGAGCATCCAGATAACGCCCCAACCAGCCCGTCGACAGGAATTGCTGGCTATCGCTGGCCGTCTGCCAGATATCCATACTTCGGAAATGCGAACGGTCGGGGTTAGGATATCCCACACTGTTGAGAATACCCAGGCTACCGTCATCATATAACCCTTTCAGGCCGGCAAGCGCAGGATGCAGCCCCACATCCTCCGTGATCAGAACAGCCTTTGCCTTCTCAATGCCCAGATGGGGACGGGACCGGTAATAAATGTCATTCCGCACCGGGATCACCGTATTCAGGCCGTCATTCCCACCGCTTAACTGGAGTACGATCAACACCTTATTTCCCGGCGGCACGGCCACCGGCCGCTCAAAAGCCTTTAAAAACCTGGGCAGCAACAAAGAAGCCGTAGCCAACGATCCTGCCTGAAGAAATTTCTTGCGATTCATTGGTTGATTTTTGGAGCCGGCGAGCCGGCAGATCGTGAATAGTTAACACAATTGATACTCCGGCGTACTCATCAGCCGGATCGTCGTTGCCTTAATAAACTCCTCCCGGTTATCCCCGTTGGCATATTTCCTTACCAATTCCTCCCGTATCCCGGAAGGCGTTTGTAATACAATACCGCTGATCGTTGCAAAGAGCTGCTCCGCCGGCACCTGCTCAAATCGTTTCAGGTAAGGCGCCCAATCGATCTCCGCCCGGATCACCTGGCCGGGAGGGCGGGGACGGCCGGGATCAGCAAGGTGATCACGCATACCCATCATCTGGTCATCATCATCCTTAGGCTTCAAATGAAATTCACCGGAAGCATAAATGAGTTCCGGTATCCGCAGCCGGAACATCAGCGTAGAGCTGTCGATCCAATTAGCCCCGCCGGGCCATCCTGCTACATTGGGGGGATAAAATAACAACTGCCCCAAAAGACGCTGCAACGCTACCTGCACCTCTTCATTTTCGATCTTCATGGGCAGCAGCCGGCGGATCCCCGCTAACAGGTCCACCGGCGATTTGATCCGGCTCCCGATATTACGGGGATCATACCACCAGTCACTGTGAAAAATGTCCTGTAACAAAGAAGAGATATCGTAATTACTTTGGTACCACCGGTCGGCAAGTTCCTGCACCCTGGCTTCATCCACCTGCTCATTCACCAGGTAGCGGTAAAGTTTGCGGGTAATATAAAACGCCGTCTGCTTTTGTTCCAGCAGGAGGTTCAGCACATCATCGCCGTCAAACCGGCCCGTCTTACCCAGGACAGTCTTTTGTCCATCGTCGTGCTGGCCCTGCCGGAAAATGAATTCTCCGTTCAGACTGGCGCCCCAACCCGTAAAAGCACGGGCCGCCTCCTTGACATCTTCTTCCGTATAATAGCCCCGCCCCATCGTAAACAGCTCCATCACCTCCCGGGCGAAATTTTCGTTCGGATGATCTTTTTTATTCTGGTTATTGTTCAGGAAATTAAGCATGGCAGCGCTCTTAGAGACCTCCTTTAGAAGATCCCCGAAATTCCCCAGGGCGCCTTTGCGGATCGTATCCAGCAACAGCTGCTGGTAAAAAATATTCAGGTTGCGGGAAGCAAAATGTCCGTGCCAGAATAAAGCCATCTTCTCCCGCAATTGAGCATCGCTATTCACCATTTCCTGGAGCCAGGCCAGGTTCAGGCTTCTGATATCCTGCTGTGATTGTTGACGGAATTGCTTCTTCTCCTCCGCCGACAATTCTTTGCGCTGCATAGATGCTGCGTCGCCCGCTCCCATGGCCAGGCCTTTCAGAGCATTATCCGCTACATCCAGGTAAGCCACAGGCCGGTCAGCCGCCTTCCACAACGCCTCCATAAAGGACTTTTGCGTGTGGGAAGCCAGAGCGTTCAGGTCTTCCGCCATAGGCCCAAACCCTGCCCGCCAGAATAGGTGTTGATTCTTCCGTTGATTAGTAAAGTCCATGCCCGACATTTGCCGGTTGGACCCTTGTACTGACCGAAAGTTTAAAGGCTAAGAACCTAATAATACCTTGATGCCTACCGCAAAGCCAAAATTGTTGCTAAAGCTCGTTTGCAGGGAGAAGGCATTCGTTTTGAATGATGTAGTCGCATTGGTATTAGGATCCGAAATGGTAGTGTTTTTTGAATGAGAATACCCCACGCTGACAAGGTTTGCAAAGCCAGTCTCCAGTTGCACCCGTTTGGTGATCGCATAGGCAATGCCCGGATAGAAGCTGACACCGATCGAATAGCCTTTTATATCGTTATAAGGGACGGACACTCCTTCATTTTGGTCTTTCTGCGTATGATATCCGCCGCCCAACCGGGTCTGCGTAAAAATAGCAAATCCGCTGCCCAGGTAGGTATACTTGCGAAGGAAAACACCCGCTCCATACATTCTCGATTTCGTCGTATAACCGCCGGTACCGGAACCTTGCGTTGTACTGGAACCAGAATAAGTCAGGTCGATGCCGGCCAGCAAATTATCTTTTATCGCTTTGCCGATAGAAGGCGTCAGATTCACCGATGACTGCTTCGTCAAACCATTGGTATTGGAACCATCAGGAGTGGTCTTTTGTGTATTAAAGCCAAGGGTGCCTCCTAAAAGAATATCTCCTTTTTTAATCTGGGCCTGGCTGTAAAAAGTGATCGAAAAAAAGAAGAGGAGCAGGTAAAAATGTTTTTTCATAAAAAAAATTTAAGGTTATTGTTGAGAACAAATATTTGAAATAAAAATCCAACTCTCCTAGTGACGAAGGGCTCTTTCACAAACATTTATGTTAAGATCCCCCCCAACAAAAAAAACTCCCGGTCACCCGGGAGCGAAATTTTAATGCCACTTTAATTTTTTAATGTGTGTTTAATCTGCCTGTGCCTTTAAATCCGCGCCGCTCCGAAATAAGCATGTAAAGATTCCGGCAATTCAATGGAATTTTCCCGCTGATGATTTTCCAGCAGGCAGGCCACGATCCGGGGCAGCGCGAGAGAGCTGCCGTTCAGGGAATGCAGCAGTTGCGTTTTACCTGTCGCATCTTTAAAACGGGCCTTCATACGATTCGTCTGAAAAGCTTCGAAATTGCTGACGGAACTCACTTCCAGCCATTTTTCCTGCGCCGCGCTGTACACTTCGAAATCGTATGTCATCGCAGAGGTGAATCCCATATCCCCGCCGCATAACCGAAGAATACGATACGGGAGGTCCAGGGCTATCAATAGCTTTTCCACATGCTGCACCATCTCTTCCAATACATCGTAGCTCTTCTCCGGATGTACGAGCTGGACCAATTCCACTTTATCGAACTGGTGCAGGCGGTTGAGGCCGCGTACATCTTTCCCATAGCTGCCCGCTTCTCTGCGGAAACAGGGAGTATAAGCGGTCATACGGATAGGGAGCTGGGTCTCCTTCAGGATTTCATCCCGGTAGATATTGGTCACCGGGACTTCCGCCGTCGGGATCAGGTATAAATTATCTTCCCCTACATAATACATTTGTCCTTCTTTATCCGGTAATTGGCCCGTGCCCCTGGCAGAAGCTTCATTCACCATGACAGGGGGCTGGATCTCCGTGTAACCGGCTGCCGTATTAAAGTCGAGAAAATACTGGATCAACGCTCTTTGTAATTTGGCCCCTTTCCCGATATAGACCGGGAAGCCGCTGCCGGTGATCTTATTGCCCAATTCAAAATCGATCAGGTTGTATTTTTTGGCCAGGTCCCAGTGGGCCTGGGCCCCAGCCGGCAGGGAAGGTTTATTCCCCCCTTCCCGGATCATTACATTATCCTCCGGCGTCTTACCGGGAGGCACGGCCGCCGCCGGAAGGTTGGGCAGCCGGATCAGGGTGGTATTCAACTGTTCTTCCACGACAGCCAGTTGTTCAGCGATGGGCGACAAAGAAGCTTTTAAAGCAGCCACCTCCTGTTTCTTCTCCTCCGCCTGTTCTTTCTGCCCTTTGGCCATCAATTGGCCGATCTCTTTGGAATGGGCATTTATTTTGGATTGGGTAGTATCGGATTCCAACTGCAATTTCTTACGTTGATCGTCAAGGCCGACGATCGTATCTACCAGGTCTGTCTCCTTAAAATTCCGGACGGCCAATCTCTCCTTTACGAACTCCACATGTTGACGTATAAATGCCACTTGTAACATCTTGCTGATTTTTGGCAAAGGTAATAATGTAAAAGTGTAATTTCACTACAAAACTGCTATATGATAGACCCCACCATGATCACCACCAGTACCACCTTGGACAGTTACCGAATAACCCGGAGCCTGGGCGTCGTACGGGGAATTACCGTACGCTCCCGCAGCCTGCTGGGAAATTTAGCCGGGGGGTTGCAGACCCTCCTGGGAGGTCAGATCTCCATTTATGTGGAACTCTGCGAGAAGACCCGGGAAGAGGCTTTCCAGTATATGATGCAGCATGCCGCCGAACGGGGCGCCAATGCCATTATCAACATGCGATATGATGCCAACGAAGTCATGAACGGCGTAACGGAAGTACTGGCCTATGGAACAGCGGTAGTAGTAGAAAAGATTTAAGAGCCCCGAACTGACGCAGTCCTGCAGTTAGGATATCCATGTTCGATGATTATTATGCACTTTACCCTTTAGATGAATTGGCTTCGGTAAGGGATCATTATGTTGATGTAATACTGGGGGAAGAACCGCCGTTTTAGTCAACGAGCAGGATGAACCCGAAACTGACCTATCTTTGTCCCATGCAACAAGCGCAAGATGATCTGCAGACCCGGTGGTGGAACCTGGAAGCCAGCCTGGTAGAACGATTTGGGAAAAAGCCCGATATGGAAACCATTTTATTCCTCATCGGGGTCCAGGAATTCGGCGATATCCGGAAGAAATTCTCTAAAGAACAGAAGCAGGACCTGATGCATATTGCCGTCTGTTCTCTGTTCCGGCAAAGCGGATATTATGAACTGGAGGCGGTAGATGAAGATGGCTGGCCCCATTTCCGTCAGCTCAAAGCCCTGCCGGAGATGAACCTCCGCGAGCAGGAGAATTTCATGAAAGACCATATCTTATTGTATTTTGAAAGGGCTGAGGGACTGTAACGTAGCAGAACGGGCTGAGAGGCCGTAACAGCACAGAACGGCGATGATCTTCAACCGAGTTAATATATGCTAAAATGGCTGCTGGCCGGTAGTATCCTGGCCCTTACCCTTTCCTGTAATCCCCGGCTGGCAGGTGGCCTCCGAAAAAAAGACCTTCATAAGGACGTGGAAATGACGACCAGCAAGGGTATCCTGCTGCTGCGCCTTTCAGATTCCACGCCCCTGCATCGGGATAATTTCCTGACCCTCGTCAAGAAGGGCTATTACGATAGTGTGCTATTCCATCGCGTCATTCAACGTTTTATGATCCAGGCAGGCGATCCGGACAGCCGGCAGGGACATCCCGGAAAGCCGCTGAGCCAGGGAGGCTCCGGTGGACCCGGTTATACGATTCCCGCTGAATTCCGTTCTTCCCTTTTCCATAAAAGAGGGGTGCTGGCAGCAGCCAGGACCCCTGACGACGTCAATCCCTTGAAAGCCAGTAGCGGAAGCCAGTTCTATATCGTACAAGGCCGTGTATTCACAGACCGGGGGCTGGACTCCCTGGAGACCTTCCGTTTAAAAGGACGAAAAATACCGGCAGAACAAAGAGCGGTTTATAAGATGATCGGGGGCTCCCCCCATCTCGATCAGAACTATACGGTGTTCGGAGAAGTAATAAAGGGCATGGACGTCGTGGATTCCATTGCCGCCTCTCCTACCAGCGGGCCTCCTTCTGACCGGCCGTTGAAAGATATCCGCATTTGGAAGATGAAACTGGTAAGACGCCGGGAGTAAAATTAAATTAGCGGGGGGGCCGTCTTAATTCGGTCTCTTTTTTGTAATCTTTGCAGCATAAAAAAAAAGATACCATGAACTTCCCTGAAAATTTACGTTACACGAAAGATCATGAATGGATACGCCTGGAAAAGGGTAATGAAGCCGTCATCGGCATCACAGAGTTTGCCCAGCAGGAATTGGGAGACATCGTATATGTGGAGATCGAAACAGTAGGCAAAGCCCTGGCTGCAGAAACAGTATTTGGAACAGTAGAAGCTGTAAAGACAGTTTCTGACCTTTTTTTACCCCTGGCCGGCACTATCACGGAAGTAAACCCCGCCCTGGCCGCTTCGCCGGAATTAGTGAATACGGACCCTTATGGCAAGGGCTGGATGATCAAACTCACCCTGGATAATCCCGCCGACCTGGACAAACTGATGGATGCAGCAGCATACGGTAACATCGTACACTGATTTTTTTTTCTTTACTTTAGTGTAACTATTTACAAAGCCATTGGGAATACCTATTACCTATACTGAGCAGGAATTAGTGCTGGCCTTGAAAGAAAGGGATAATCAGGCCTTTAATTTCCTATATGACAACTATGCAGGAGCACTCTATAGTATTATAAAACAGATAATTACGGATAATGCGGAGCTGGCCAGCGATGTCCTGCAAGAGGTCTTTATCAATATCTGGCGTAAGATCGAGACCTACGACCAGACAAAGGGGCGGCTGTTCACCTGGATGCTGAATATAGCCAGGAATGCCTCTATTGATACCCTCCGTTCTAAAAGTTATCAGAACTCTCAAAAAAACCAGGAATTGCCGGATAACGTATATAAGAGCGTGGCCAGCCAAACCACCCTGATGAATGTCGATAATATCGGCTTGAAAAAGGTGCTGGAAAAGCTGAAGGCAGAACATCGTGTATTGGTGGAACTGGCTTATTTTAAGGGTTTTACGCATGAGGAGATCGCAGAAATGATGAGTATCCCTCTTGGCACCGTAAAGACCCGGATCAGAAATGCGTTATTACAATTAAGAGAATATTTACAATAAAGTGAACGTAAAAGAATACATATCAAGTGGCATCATTGAAAGCTATGTAATGGGCCTGGCCAATGAGTCGGAAAGGACTGAATTTGAGCAACTATGTACTCAATATCCCGAATTAGTAGCAGCTCGCCGGGATTTTGAGGAAAGACTGGAGAACCATGCGTTCGAAAACGCTGAGACCCCTCCGTCGCTGGTTAAGGTGAAGGTTTTGGAAGCGATCGGGAATCCCAGTTCCCAGCGGATTACTTCTCCAAATTCACCAAAAATAATCAACATGGAAAATTCAAGAACTCCGGTTCGTGGGTCCGGCGGATTGCGGTTTGTAGCCGCAGCTTCCGTCATTCTTTTGATTGGCCTGGCCTGGTTTAGCTACCAGTCCTATAATAAGCAGGATGCCGATCTGAAAGAGCTGAGGAATACCAACACAGCTCTCAAAGAAAAGCTGGGCTCTACAGACAGTATTTTGAACAGGATCGTCGAAGAGCAAAAGATCGTCAAAGATCCTAACGTCACAGTGGTCAACATGGTCGGCACACAGACGGCGCCTAAATCTTCCGCCAACATTTATTGGGATTCCACTTCTTCCAATGTGTTCCTGGTCGTGAAGAATATGCCCAAACTGCCTTCTGACCAGCAATACCAGCTTTGGGCCCTGATCGACAACAAACCCAAAGACCTGGGTGTTTTTGACGCCACCGACGATAAAGTCATTTTAAAAATGAAGAATACCCAGAAGGCCCAGGCTTTTGCCATCACGATCGAACAAAAAGGCGGAAGCCCTTCCCCTACCCTTAAAAAAATGCAGTCCCTGGGTAAAACACTTCAAAGCCAATAATACGGCTTGGCCTTGTTGGCCGGGACGGGGAAAAAAAATCTACAGATATAGTAAAAAAAGTCCCATTTTTAGGGACTTTTTTTATTTTAGACCCTTTGTAATACTATGATCCTTTTTTTGAGAAAATACTTCGGAAATATCTATTCTCCTATCGTCTGGACCCTGATCATCGGAATCCTGCTGGCATTGCCAGGTTCCATGCTGCCCAACGAAACCCATTTTTCCATTCCCCAGTTCGATAAGATCGTTCATATCAGCCTGTTCGGAGGTTTTGTCTTTCTCTGGAACCTATATCTGAGCACCCGGCCCATACCCGCCTCCAGGCTACTGCGCCTGTTCTTTTTTATCTTCCTTCTCGCTGAAGCTTATGGGATTGGAATGGAATACGTGCAGAAATACTATATCCCCGGCCGTGATTTCGATGAGGCAGACATCATTGCCGATATAATAGGAGCAGGCATTGCTTATGGGATCAGCAATATCATTCTGGTGGGGGATACAAAAAAATAGACCCCTGTGGAAACAGGGGTCGTAACCAAAACTAACTGCTTATGAGAAAATTGACTGCTTTATGTGAGTCAAATAGAAAAGACTAATTACAAACTAAATAACGCAAAACAGGTGCCAATATTATCTCACTATCCCATCTCACTAATTCGCTCTTCTTAATCACCTGTCAAAATTACGTACCAAATCAATCCACCGGATTCTATCGAAAGAGTAATAACATTTATTTAGCATTCGCTCTCTTAAGATAGAAAATTTCCCGATCTGTAGCAAATTTTAGCGCCTTTTTTTAAAAGAACTTCTATATATATGACAAATGATGGAACATTAAGTTTAAGGGAGGTACGTTAAAAGTTTGTTACGGAGAGACGGGTTTTCGGGAAACTAGTTCTGCCGGGCCATCTTCTCTGCATTCTCGGCAAACTGCAGCGCATCGATAAATTCCTGGATATTACCATTCAGGACATCATCGAGGTTATACACGGTCAGGCCGATACGGTGGTCAGTCACCCGTCCCTGGGGAAAGTTATAGGTCCGGATCTTGGCGCTCCGGTCTCCGGTGCTTACCAGGCTTTTACGATGACGGGCGATCTCTTCTTCCTGTTTACGCACCTGCTCTTCGTATAGTTTGGTCCGTAACATCTGCATCGCTTTTTCCCGGTTGCCCAACTGGCTTCGTTCCGTCTGACAGACGACGACCACTCCGGTAGGTATGTGGGTGAGAAATACTTTCGTTTCCACTTTGTTGACGTTCTGGCCGCCGGCGCCTCCGCTACGGGCTGTTTCCATCTTGACATCACTCTCCTTCAATTCGAAATCCACTTCTTCCGCCTCCGGCATCACGGCTACGGTAGCCGCACTGGTATGCACCCGGCCACTGGTTTCCGTATCAGGTACCCGCTGTACCCGGTGTACCCCGCTTTCAAACTTCAGCGTACCATATACGTCCTCTCCCACGACTTCCACCTGAACCTCTTTATATCCTCCTACCGTCCCCTCGCTCTCACTGAGGATAGCCGTCTTCCATCCTCTTTTTTCACAGTATTTTATATACATGCGCAACAGGTCTCCGGCAAATAAGCTGGCTTCATCCCCTCCTGTACCGGCCCGGATCTCGAGAATGGCATTCTTCTCGTCCTGGGGCTCTTTGGGGATCAGCAACTGGCGGATATAACTTTCCAGTTTTTCCTTTTTCCCGTCCAGGCCCGGCGCTTCGGCTTTGGCCAAATCCCTCAGCTCCGCATCGTCCCCATTCAGGGCCTCCCTATAAAATTCAATATCGTCGAGCAATTTCCTGTACTCTTCGTAGGCCAGCACGATCTTTTCAACGCTGCGATACTCCTTGCTCATGGCGCTGAATTTCCGGTTATCACTTACGATCTCCGGATTGCTCAGGGCCACTCCCAGATCTTCGAATCTTGCTTTTATGGCTTCTAATTTATCTAACATAGTTTTATACTACTTTTAGGATACCATCCTTCCGGACGGCGGGAAAAAAGGTTGGCAAAGTTAGTTAATCCTTTCAGAGCTTACATGACTTATAGAAAATTCAAGGCAGACTATTTATTCACGGGCCGGGAAATGGCCGAAAAGGACGCTGTCCTGGTCACTACGGAAGACGGTACGGTACAAGCCATCCTTCCTTCCGCGGAGGTGGGGGAAGATACAGAGCATCTCAGAGGGGCCCTGAGCCCGGGCTTTATCAACTGTCATTGCCACCTGGAGCTATCCCATCTTAAGGGGGCGCTGCCGGAAAGAACGGGAATGGTCGATTTCCTGCTGGCCGTGATGCAACAACGGGGTGCCTCCCCCGAATTTATCGGGGCTTCCATTGCCGGTGCCGAAGAATCCATGCTGCAGAACGGCATTGTCGCCGTGGGAGATATCTGCAATACCACCCATTCCCTGGCCCAAAAGACGCAAGGCCGCCTTTATTATCACAATTTCATTGAGACGATGGGATTTATAGAGCAGACCGCCCCCGATCGTTTTGAAAATAGCCGTAAGGTCTTCGATGCTTTCGGGGGGGCTTCTGTTCCCGGCGGAGCCCTCATTTCCTCCAATTCCCTCGTCCCGCATGCCCCCTATTCCGTATCCCCTCGCTTATTCGGGCTGATCGCCGATTTCCCGGGTAATCACCTGCTGACCATTCACAACCAGGAAAGCGAAGCCGAGAACGAATTTTACCGGTCAGGCCAGGGAGACTTCCTCCGTTTGTACCAGGCGATGGGCCTGGATACCTCCTTCTTCCCCGGCACGGGGAAAAGGAGCCTGGAAAGCTATCTGCCCCATTTTTACAGCAAATCCCGCCAAGGGTCGGACAGTTTAACCGGGCGCAGCAGGTACCAATCTCTCATCCTCGTACATAATGTGGCTACGAACGAAGAAGACCTTCAATTCGCGATGAACGGCCCCCACCGCGACGGGCAACGCTCTCCCGATCTTTTCTTCTGTCTCTGCCCTAACGCAAACCTATATATCGGAGGGGAATTGCCGGATGTGGAGCTGTTGATCCGCCATCATTGCTCCATCGTGATCGGCACCGATAGCCTGGCATCCAATCACCAGCTCAGTATCCTGGAAGAATTAAAGACCTTGCAATGGCAACTCCCGCAACTTTCCCTATCCACCCTGCTGAAATGGGCGACCTCCAATGGCGCGGAGGCATTGCAGCTGGACAGCAGGCTGGGAAGCTTCACCCCCGGCAAACAGCCGGGTCTCGTACTGATCGAAGACCTGGAAGAGGGTAGATTTACCGTAGGCACGGCTGCCAGGAGGTTATTGTAGAGCTTCCCGGCCTGTTCAGGGGCGGGCTACCGTCAGTCCGGCCGTCAACCTCCGTCAGGCACCGTCAGCCCAGGATCGTTTGCAATACGATCAGGGTCCTCATTTCGCCAAAATCGGGCACATGTAGCGCGTAAAAAGCCTGGTAAGCCTGCAATAAGTGCCTGCGCGTCTCCTGGTTAAGGGGCAGCCCCCGCAATTCTTCCGGCCGCCGGACCCGCAACAACTGTGAAGTGATATAACTGTAAGTCCCTTCGAGCGTATTGGGATGGCTGGGATGTTCAGCTACGAATACCCCTTCCTGTAAGTCCAGGATAGCCTGCTGTTCCGAATAAGTATCCTCGATGCGAAACCCGAAAAAGCCTGCCAGGTGTAAAGTGAAGAACAAGGGATAATTTGCCAGCACGGCGCCCTCGCTTTCATCCAGGTGGATAAAGGCGTCTTCCACGAAATAGAACAGGTCCGGATTGGGTTCCGGCTGTTTCAGGCATTTCTGCAATAATTCCACCATGAACAGGGCGACGCCGTTTTTCATGACATCAAAAAAAATATGCCGGTACAGGTGTCCCCATCTGAATTCTTTGATCCGTTGCAGGTTTTTCAGATCGCTGTGGTAGACCACCAGGTCGAGGATAGCGGTTGGCTGGAACAAATTTGCTTTACCGGCGCCCTTCTTGGAAGAGGTCCTGACCCCGTTGACCAGGTAGGACTGGAGGCCGAATAATTCCGTGTATAAGGTGGCGATGAGGCTGGTCTCCCCATATTTTACCGTCCTCAACACCATCCCCTTTGTCTTATACAACTGCATGTTCCCGTAAAAATACGTTTCTTTGCAAAGTAAAATTTTTATCATGTGGGAATCCATTGCCCGTCTGGTCCTGAAATTCCGGTTATATTTATTGATCCTGTTGTTTTTCGCCACCGCTTTCATGGCTTATCACGCTACTAAAGTCACCTTGAGCTATGATTCCACCCGCACCATTCCCACCGATAATCCTAAATACCTGGCCAACCAGGCTTTCCGACAGAAATTCGGGGATGATGGCAACCTGCTGGTGATCGCGGTACAGACGGACAAACTTTTTCAAAAAGATATTTTTTCCGATTATATTTCTCTGAACGAAGAAATAAAAAAAGTGCCCGGAGTGGATGCGGTACTCAGCGTCCCGGTAGCCATCAACCTGGAGAAGGATAGTAATACCCAAAAGCTTAAGGCTGTCCCTGTCTTTCCGGTCCATCCGGCCGACCAGGCTGAAATAGACAGCGGTAAGGCCGTATTCCTGGGCCTCCCCTTTTACAGGGGGCTCTTATACAACCCGGAGACGAGCAGCTGGCTCATGGCCGTGAACGTCAATAAGGACGTTATGAACTCAGCCGGGCGTATCGTCACGGTAAAAGCGATCACCAAAGCGGTGGACGGTTTTGGGAGCCGCCATGGGCTGGAAATGCATTATAGCGGCCTACCCCTGATACGCACCAATATGGCTACCAAGGTCGCCAGGCAAACGACGGGGTTCCTCCTGGGCTCTTTGCTTCTGTATGTGGTCATATTACTGCTCTTCTTCCGGAGTTTCAGCACCATGCTGCTTTCCCTGGGTGTTGTGATCATCGGAGTACTATTCAGCATGGGTACGATGGACCTGTTCGATTATAAGATCAGTCTCCTGAACGCCCTGACGCCCATCCTGGTGGTCGTGATAGGAATTCCGAACTGTGTTTATTTCCTGAACAAATACCATACGGCTTACCAGGATACGGGCGATAAACGGCAGGCCCTGCTGGAGATGATACGCCGCATGGGCATCGTCACCCTGTTCTGTAATATCAGCGCGGCTATCGGCTTCGGGGTCTTTGCGCTGACACGGAGCGCCATTCTCCATGAATTCGGGGTGATTGCCGGCATCAATATCATGCTGCTGTTCTTTATTTCCTTTATCCTGATCCCCTGCGTATTGAGCTATCTGCCCCCGCCCCGGAAGCAGCATACCCGGTACCTGGAGAACCGATGGCTGGCCGTCATTCTGAAAAAACTGGAGATCTGGGCCCTCCACCATCAGAAATTCATTTATACCATCACTTTTGTCGTGCTCTTAGTCTCGGTAGCGGGCATATTCCGGCTTAAATCGGAAGGGTTCATCGTAGATGATCTGCCTAAAAAAGACCCTATCTACACGGACCTGAAATTCTTTGAAAAGAACTTTAAAGGGATTATGCCTTTGGAAATCGTTATCGATACGAAAAGAAAGAATGGGATCCGGATCAATATGCTGTCAACATTGGACAGCATAGATCAGTTGTCTCAATATATTGCCTCCCGGCCGGATATGGCGCGGCCGCTCTCCCTGGTAGAGGGGCTGAAATTCATTCGTCAGTCCTATTACGGGGGAGACAGCGCCAGCTATGGGGTGCCGAATTCCCTCGACCTGGCTTTTTTATCTTCCTATGTCAGACCGGAAGCCGGGGCTGCAAAGCCGGCCGGGAACAGCCCTCTCAACCGGCTGTTGAAAAGTTTTATCGACAGCAACCAGCAGCAGTTGCGCATCAGCGTGAATATGGCCGATGTAGGCAGCCTGCAGCTTCCCCTTATCCTGGAGGACCTGGATAAAAAAACGAAGAAATTATTCGATTCCAGTAAATATAAGATTGAATTCACCGGCAGCAGCGTCACCTTCCTGGAAGGCACCAGTTTTATCATCAAAGGGCTGAAAGATAGTATCCAGTGGGCTTTCCTGCTAATTGCCGCTTGCATGCTTTTCCTGTTCAGGTCCCTGCGGATCTTACTTTGTTCCCTGATACCGAATATCATTCCCCTGATCATAACAGCCGGCATCATGGGATGGGCAGGCGTTCGGCTCAAACCCTCCACCGTGATCGTCTTCAGTATCGCTCTCGGCATTGCCATCGATATTACCATCCGGTTCCTGGTGAATTACAAACAAGAGCTGGCAAAACCGGGAAGTGATCCGCAACAGACCGTTATAGACACCATTAATAAGACCGGTATCAGCATCCTTTATACTTCCCTGGTCCTGATCGCAGGATTTGTAATCTTTTGCTTCAGTGATTTTGGAGGGATCCAGGCATTGGGATGGCTGACGTCCCTTACCCTGGTGATAGCCACTGTAACCAACCTGGTGTTCCTGCCGGCATTGCTGCTGGGACTCACCAAAAAGAAATAACCGGCCTCTTTCCGCAAGGACGGCCTGTTAAGCGGCGGGCCGGGAACCTGTTAAGCGGCAGGCCGGGTTATATCTCTACCAGGGAATTTTTGATCGCAAACATGACCAGGCCGACCCGGGTTCTCACTTTTAGCTTCTCGAAGAGCGTGTTGCGGTAATTGTCCACGGTCCGCGGACTGATAAACATTTTATCGGCAATATCCTTATAGGTCAACTCCGAGCAGATCAGGCGGAGGAATTCCTTTTCCTTGTCGCTGAGGACGACAGGATCTTCCGGGTTGCCCAGATCTTTATGCAGCCCGCTGATGATCTTGCCGGAGATGTATTCAGAAAGATAAAAGTCTTTTTTCATGATGGAATCCAGGGCCAGCTGAAGCTCTTCCGGCTCGATATTCTTCATGATATAACCCTTGGCGCCCAGCCGGAGCATGCGTATAATGGTATTTTCATCGCTGGACATGGATAAGGCCAGCACTTTCACCTGGGGATAATTTTTATGCAGCCAGCGGACCGTCTCATAGCCATCCATATCCGGCATGTTGACGTCCAGCAGGATAATATCCGGGATCATTTGCTGCGTGATCTTCACTTTTATATCCTTCCCATTATCCCCCTCGAACAAAACCGCATAATTTTCGAAAGAACCGATCAGTTTAGCCAACGCCTTACGCAGAAGACTATGATCATCAACAATGCCTACCTGTATTTTCTTAAGTGATGCTGCCATAGATAAATTATAAAGCTTCCATTTCCAAAGGCAATTCCACTGTTATAGTAGTCCCCTTTCCCGGCTGGCTCTGAATAGAGATCGCTGCATTGATGAGCTTGGCACGGTTTGTCATGCTTTTCAGTCCAATGCCGCTGGAAGAGGATGCCTGCGTTCTTTTTTTATCCGGATCAAAGCCTACCCCATTGTCCGCTACTTTCAAAACAAATTTATTATCAATTGTGTAAATAACCGCAATATTTACTTTGGTGGCTTTAGAATGCTTCAAAATATTATTCAGCATTTCCTGGAACATGCGAAATAAAAAGATACCGCGTTGATTATCAAAAGAATACTCACTCCCGACTACAGAAAATTCGATTTGCAGCAAACCGGTCTTCCGGATACTTTCTACATCAAAGCGGATGGCTTCCACCAACCCGATCTGGGTAATACGATCGCTATGGAGGCTTTTGGTCAGATCAGCCATATCATAAATGACCTTATTGAGCATCTGCCGGCTGTTCTGCACGCTCTCATAGGCCGGATGTTGGTTGTCCAGGGGTAAAATGGATAAAGATAGTTTGACAACCGACAGGACCTGCCCGATGTTATCATGCAATTCCTGGGAGATGGTTTTAAAAGTAGCTTCCTGGATTTCCAATTGCGAGCGGAGCGCTTCTTTTTCATATTGGTCCTTCAGATGTACCAATTGCTGTTCCTGCTTGTGCTGCCTTCGCTGGTAGAGGAATAACATAGTGACAATAAAGCCGACTAATAGGAGGGCCAGGGCGATTCCTATTAAAATCAAGATGTAGATTTCCTGGTTCTGAGCCGGCATAAAAATGCGATAGTGAAGGATGAATATAAGAAAACATTTAGTAAGAATAGGATAACCCCGAAATTTTTCTGAACAATAAGAGGGGCCTTTTTAAGAAAATTAATAAGGCCATAAATGGGAAAACTGCAGCAATAAAAAAATAAAAGGCCTGAACAGATCCAAAAGGCCGGCTGCCGGACCAGGTTGACGGAATGAGAAAGCTGGAACAGTTCATAAAAATAATAGATACAGGTGGCGCCGATCAGCAGACATCCGAATGCATAGGTCAACGAATTGGCAGACGTTATTTTCTGAATAAAAAGAAAATTTAAAATTACGAGCAGCAGGTAGAAGCATGAAACGTTTAAAATAATTTTCTTCGCCCGTTTATTCTGTATGATCTCCCGTAAAACGTACATATAAAATAAGAATTCAAAGGAAGTAAAGAAATTATAGAGGATAGTAATAGTAGTGGGCCTTACTTTGAATGGTAAGACGTTGGAAAAAACTTCTATGCTGATAGTCAATAGCAGGAAAAATGGAAATAGCCGGAGATAAACTCTCGTATTTTGCTGAAAATAGGCAGTAAGGCTGGCTAAAAAACTAATTCCAACGGCGATAATGTATACCCAAAAGTTCATATATCACTAAAGTAGCAGAATTTGTTGATATGGAAAGGCCCGTCTCAAAATTAAAAAGGGCTGGCCCAAAAGCCAGCCCCGCCTATTTTGAATAAAGCTTAGTTATATTACCCTCAATCCCTTATTCTTGTCGGTGACCATCATTGATCCTAACGAGCTACCGTGAAACTTACTGGTCGTCATCTGCGGCGGAAATGGATTAATCCAGTTGTACGCCAATAAACCTTTTTCTCCATTCCTGTCGACGTAAAGATCCTTCTGTACGATGTCTCCCGCGTTATTTTCCTCGCTATAGGTTGCCACGAAAGCAATCGTCTGTTTGCCGTTCATTTCAGGTCTGTTGGCTCCTTCACCATAAACACCAAAACAAAGGCGGATCCCATCAGCGCCATACATTTTTGCCGTTTGGATAAACTCCTCCATTTCATCCGCACTCAGCCAACCTCCTAAACTATCTTCTTTACCCAGCCTTTCGGAATTCTGGATCCATCTTTCCTTTTTATAATTCCTGATAAGGGAATCCACATGTTCGGTACTTACGTACTTTCCAACCCTTACTGCTTTTTTTTCAATTGTAGTTACTGTGCTCATGTTTTGTCGATTTAGAATTTTGAAGAATAATTTGCTGGTATAAAAGTATTCCCCAAGTCTCGACGAGACTAGGCACAAGAAAGTACAAATCAAGTAATTATAAATTAATATTATTTGTAAAGTAAAGGGGATCAAAGACTCAGGGGGAAAACATTACAAAAAAAACGTTTTTTTGTCAATAAAAAAACAGTAAATAAACGAAGGAAAGACACGTAAAAAAACGGGGTCAAAAACCACGTATAACCCGCAAAAAAATACCGTCTATTCTTTTTTGGCCATTTTCTACCGAATCGGATATTTTATCTGACATTAGATAAGGATGTCGCCAGTGTCCCGTTTTTACTATTTAATATCCTTAAAGTGAACATGTAGGCAAGGTGTGCTATGCTACTGTCCGGACTGACCAACAAATTTATTGATCGTTCACTCTGAATTTATCGTCAGCAACAGCATACATAACCATTAACACCTTATCCTGTTTTTTTCAAGCGTGTATGGGTATGTATGCTGATGCTTAAATCCAATCTGGAACGTTGTTACTACAATATTTAGTACACATGAGAAAATTCAATCAGCCTGCATAAGGCCTAATCTTACACATCTTTCTTCGCGCTTACCACTGTGACCATTCAAGTTTCCGGTTACCCTTTTGCCCCCAGGCAGGGGGTAATTCCGGAAGTTTGAAAAGTCTTGCCGTTTGAGCGTCCTTTTGTACTTTTGCGCTTCCATGAATAAGAAAATAAAGTCAGCCCTCATTTCCGTCTTCTACAAAGATGGCCTGGACAATATCGTAAAAAAACTACATCAGGAAGGTATAACGATCTATTCCACCGGCGGCACCCAGCAGTTTATCGAGGCCCTGGGCCTGCCCTGCGTACCCGTGGAAAGCCTCACTTCCTACCCTTCTATCCTGGGCGGCCGGGTGAAAACCCTGCATCCCTCCGTCTTCGGCGGCATACTGGGAAGAAGAGATCAGCCCACCGACCTGGAAGAAATGGCACGTTATCATATTCCCGAAATCGACCTGGTGATCGTCGATCTATACCCCTTCGAAGAGACCCTTGCCAACACCAACGATGACAAGGCCATCATCGAAAAGATCGATGTGGGAGGCCCTTCCATGATCCGTGGAGCAGCCAAGAATCATAAAGATGTCGTCGTCATCGCTTCCAAACAGGAATATGCTTACCTCGAACAACTCCTGGACGAACAAAAAGGAGAGACCACCCTCGAACAACGCCGCTCCCTGGCAGCAAAAGCTTTCGAGGTGTGCGCCCATTATGACGTGGTCATTGCCCGGTATTTCAACCCTACCGAACCGGATTATTTCCTGGAGTCCGTTCCAGCTCCCAAAAGTCTCCGTTATGGCGAGAACCCCCACCAGTCCGCCCGTTTCTATGGCAAGCTGGACGAACTCTTCGAACAACTCAATGGTAAGGAATTGTCCTATAATAACCTGGTAGACGTAGATGCCGCCGTACAATTGATACAGGAATTCAGTGGCTCCCTGGCGGAAATGGCTGTATTTGCCATCATCAAACATACCAATCCCTGCGGCATTGCCCTCCGCCCCAAACTGAAAGAAGCCTGGGACGCAGCCCTGTCCGGTGATCCGGAGAGCGCTTTCGGAGGCGTATTAGCCTGCAACCATCCCGTGGATAAAGCCACCGCCGAAGCTATCAATGAGATCTTCTTCGAAGTACTGATCGCACCGGCTTTCGACAAGGATGCCCTGGAAGTCCTTCGCTCGAAAAAGAATCGTATCCTCCTGCTACAAAAAGCTCCTTTGAATACAGGCACTCAATACAGGTCTCTGCTGAATGGCGTATTACTACAGCAGAAAGATGAAGGAAATTACACAGACTGGAAGGAAGTTGGCGGCCGTCCCGGCACTGCTGCGGAAAAAGAAGATCTGGAATTTGCCAATATCGTTTGTAAGCATTTGAAATCGAATGCCATTGCCCTGGTGAAGAATAAACAATTGGTAGGCAAAGGTTGCGGGCAGACCAGCCGGATCGACTCCCTACGCCAGTCAATCGCCAAATCCGAACAATTCCACTTCGACCTCAAAGGGGCCGTATTGGCTTCCGATGCTTTTTTCCCTTTCAATGATTGCGTGCAGATCGCTCATGCGGCGGGAATCACGGCTTTTATCCAGCCCGGCGGCTCGATCCGTGACAAAGATTCCATTGATTATTGCGTAGAGAATAAGCTGGCGATGGTGATCACCGGTATGCGGCATTTTAAGCACTAAGCATCCCCGAAGGCACTTCGTGCCTTCGCGCCCGACCAGGGCGCCATCAAAGATGATTGCCCCATCCGTGAGGATGGGGGAGATCAGGCATCCCAGTATACCTCTTCCTTCAGAAAAGTCTCATATACCTCTCTCCAGCCTGCAAATTGTGGGTCGGAGCCCAGGAAAGAGTTATGCCAGATCGTCACCATTAATCCATTCACTTTCCGGATCAGGCGATAATAATGCATCAGCTCATTCATAGCCTGTCCGGCTGTATAATTTTGTTCGAAGAACGCATTGGCATCCATAAAACAGAATGGAAAGATCCGCAAGCCCGTGGCAGTTTCCTTTTCCAGGTCATACCAGTAAAAAGACGAGGCGACGGAAGCCCGAAACCCATTGATCGTTCCATAGCCCATGGAAAAATCCTGTTTGATCCCGTATTTCAGCAGGTTCCGGTAAGTCTGTGGTAAGGTAAATCGTATATAATGCTGCCGGCTACGGATGATCGGTTGCTCCGCCATACACTCCATCCATTCGATCTCCTCCCTGAGCAGCGCCTCCTGGTCCCCACTCTGCCAGGAAGGATGCACCCCCACTTTATACCCGGATGCGTGATAGCGTACCAGTTCCTGCATGGTCTTTCCGGCAGGGGAAATATTCTTGTCCACTCCCCGCTGCCTGGCCGCCACCAGGAAAAAATAACAGGCCCTCATCCGGCAATACAAATGCAGGGAATCCAGCCATTCATAAGCATCAAAAGGATCGGTCTGCTTACGCCTCAATACCCGGACCCGTTCAGCCGCAAGCCCCCATTCTCCCTTTATTACCGACCGGAACAGGCCTGCCATATTCCTTTTCCATCCCTTATGAAGATAGGAATACGCCATATCAATATCATAGGTAGGGATAAACTTAAAAGAAGGATAGCGAAAGGCCAGCGTGGGAACCTTGTGGGAGAGCGCCGTTTTAAACTCCTGGAGCCAGATATTGACCAGCGGTATATTCAGGAACCCTTCCCGGCAGGCCAGGGAACCAGTATGCGCATACCGGCCATATTCATCTTTCCCATGAGGCAGGTATTCCTCGTACCGGCTCAACAGGTAGAAAGAAGCGGCAAAAATATCAAAAGGAAAATCTCCTTCCGTTCCGAAAAAAGCCTTGTGCTCATTCAGCTCAAAACATTCGATCTCCCGGGGCGATAGGCCGGTCTCGAAGAGAAGGGGGGTGCATCGGATAAAAAAATCGTCGTCGCTGAAGGCAGCTTCCGAATAATTCAGCCGGGTCTGCTGATAACGCGCATATTCTTCTTTATCCGTGGTGAGTTCGATCGCCTCATCGAATAATTCCTTACTGATGAAACCGACAATATAACGCAGACGGGAAGTGATATGGGAGGAGTATAAAAGCATAGTAATGGATCACCCTTCCCGCTCAGCCTTCCACCTTTCATTAAAAGTCCTGGGAGAAAAATCCAGTTCGTCCCGGTGAGCTGTCCAGGCTTTAAATACTTTATTCACCAGCCAGTTCTTCATCCGGCGGTTGCCCATATTCATCAGGGAACGGCTCAGACTTGCTCTTTTCCATGCTTTCCAGGCCACTTTTTCCGACCAGGTGGCGTAACCTTCCTTTACAGCTTCTGAGCGATTGTCCAGCAATAGTTCGTGCAGGTTGATCTTCACGGCGCAGACCTCGGTACAGTTGCCGCATAGAGAGGAGGCATAGCTGAGATGCTTCCATTCGCCCAGATCCTTAAGATGAGGGGTAATGACAGAGCCGATGGGACCACTATAGGTCGTTCCGTAACTATGACCTCCGATATTCTTATAGATAGGACAGGCGTTCAGGCAGGCGCCGCAACGGATGCAATAAAGGCTCTCCCTGGCCTTCTCATTAGCAAGGATCCTGGTCCTGCCATTATCCAGCAGGATCACGATCATTTCTTCCGGGCCATCCGTCTCCCCGGACTGCCGGGGGCCGGTGACGATCGTATTATAGACGGTAAGTCGTTGACCAGTGCCATAAGTGGCCAGCAGGGGCCAGAACAGGCCTAAATCCGTCAGGGAGGGGATCACTTTCTCCAATCCGACGATCACAATATGCGTCCTGGGAAATGCGCAGCTCAAACGGGCATTTCCTTCATTCTCGGTGAGAGCGATGCCTCCTGTATCCGAAATAATAAAATTCGCTCCTGTAATGCCGATCTCCGCCTGCACATATTTCTTTCGCAATTTTTCACGGGCTACCAGGGTGAGCTGCTCAGGTGTGAGCCCCGGTTTGGTATTCAATTTCTCATAAAATAACTTCGCCACATCCTCTTTGCTCTTGTGCATGGCCGGCGTCACAATATGATAAGGCGGCTCTCCGTCCAGCTGTTGTATATATTCTCCCAGATCCGTCTCTATGCTTTCTATATCATGCTCTTCCAGAAAATCGTTCAGTTTGATCTCTTCGGTGACCATGCTCTTGCTCTTCACGATCGTACGGCAATTCTTTTCCTTACAAATGGTCAATATCTCCGCCAGGGCCGCATCCGCATCCTCTGCCCAGATCACTTTCCCACCCCTCTGCGTAAAGAGGGCCTCGAACTCCTCCAACTGCTTGTCCAGGTTCTCAATGGCCTTCCACTTAATATTTTTTGCCCGCTCCCGGGCCAGGTTGAGTTCGCTGAATTGCTGCTTACCCTGCGGCACCACCGCATTGTACCGGCCAATATTAAAATTGATCTTCCGGCGGTGATCCATATCCTCCGCCTTAATGGTGCTCCGGGCAATAAAGTTAGCTCCAGTATCTGTCATGGGACGATGGAAAGTTTAACTGATTTATTTAGCCGATGTTCACAACCGGGTTTCGCCCGGTTTCGTCGAAAAATATTTTTGCGCCACCTGGTCCAAAGCCTGGTAGAATTCCTCCCCATACTTGCGGATCAGCGAATCTTTCAGAAACACATAAGCCGGCACTTTTAATTTCTTTCCCAGGACACAAGCGGGTTTGCACATCTTATCCCGCGGCTCATAGTTCACCACTTCATGTTCTTTGGTCTTGCTGATCTTGATAGGGTACAAATGGCAGCTGATAGGCTTTTTCCAGGTGATCTTCCCATCGTAATAAGCCTGCTCGATACCGCATTTGAGGATCCCCTTCGCATCCCTGAACCCATAAGCGCACATTTTCCCTTCAATAGTAGGGGTGACCCAGCCGAACTCCCGGTCATAGTTATAACGGCCCCGGCTCTCTATCTCCTTGATGCCGGCCGGCGTAAGATAAGGCTTCACCGCCTCATACACCTCATTGATCCGGTCCATCTCCTCTTTTTCAAGAGGCGCCCCCGCATCTCCATCCTCACAGCAACCGCCTTTGCATTTCAGCAGATCGCAGACGAATTGCTCCTCTATGACGAGATCACTTACCAAAACATTATTGATAGCTATCAAAGTCGGTAGTTTTATTTGTTACAAATATACCTCCCTTTACTCACTTTTCCGTCGCGATGCTGCCGGAGTTACCTGGATGCCGGAGTTACTTTGCCGGGGCCTTCCAGCGGAATGTATTGATCAGATGCACCATATCCTCCTGCAAAAACCGGTTGACAATACCCAGGCTATCCTCATTGGGAGGTACATTAAAATAGAGGGCTCCCCGGAGGAAATGTTTGGTCGTATCCGTCAGGTAGAACTGATTGGCAGTAGCTGCATTCCCTCCCACATCGAAGAAAACACCCCCGACCCCACTGGGTGTCTTTATCGGGGTTTGGTCAATAGAAGAGGCTTTATAGGCGTGTTTGAATGTCATTTTATAGGTATCCTCCCGCAGCTTGTCAAAACTAAAGCCCTTAGGGCCGATTTCTTTGTAGCTGATATAGATCCTGGCATTAAACCGGGGAAAATCGATATTGATCCACCAGGGATTTTCCGGCGCCGCTTCAAAAAAACTGGTATCCCGGACAATGGCGGCATATACCGGATATTCAAAAGTGTAGGGATAGTCTTTCTGGTCAAAAGACTGGTATTGGTGAGGGGGGAAATCTATTTTAAAATACCCTTTTGGTTTGACGGTGTAAACACTATTACAGGAGAATAACAGGCCGGACACCAGGATCAACAGGCCGGCCCCGGACAGTAACTTTATCTTATTCAGCTTCAACAGGAAAATTTTTTATGTTTTTTAATCCGGATTCCGTTCCGGGGCGGATCGTCCGGCTCCTAATTCCGGGGCGGGCGGTCCTATCTCTATCTATTTACCCTTCTCCGGGACCTGCATCCGGATCGCCACCTTCACTTTTTTGATCCGGCTGCTTTCCGCGTCCAGTATGGTAAATTCAAAATCCCCGCAGGGGATCACATCGTTCACTTTGGGGATGTCCCCGGATAATTCCAGGATCAGCCCCGCCAGGGAATCGCTGTCGCCTTTGACTTTGTCAAAAGTATCCACGGACAGGTTCATCGCCTTACAAACATCGTTGAGCATCGTCCTCCCTTCGAAAACATAACTACCATCTTCCAATTGCCGGTTGACACTTTCCTCCTCATCGAACTCGTCCTTGATATCCCCAATGATCTCTTCCAGGATATCTTCCAGGGTCACGATCCCGCTGGTTCCGCCAAATTCATCCACCACCACGGCAAAATGGATCCTTTTCTGCTGGAATTCCTGCAGCAGGTCTTCGATCAGCTTATGCTCATGTACAAAAAAGGGCGGGCGCAGCAGCTTATGCCAGTCAAAATCGTCCGCTTCATTCAGGTAAAGGATCAGGTCCTTGCTATGAACGATCCCGGCCAGTTCATCCAGGCTGTTCTTATAAACGGGCAGACGGGAATAATGCAATTCATCCACTTTTTGCTTCAACTCCGCAAAAGAACAGTTGTACTCGATCCCGCTCACGTCCAGTCTCGTCCTCATGACCTGCTTCACCGTAATGCTGCCGAACTTGACAATACCTTTGAGGATATTCTTTTCCTCCTCGGAAGCTTCGTTATCTGTGGACCGGTCTATTTCATAATCCAGCTTTTCCAGGCTAAACCCGGATTTTCTGCTGCCGAAGAACCTTTCCAGCCCTTCCGATTTCTGAACGGTCCAGACGCTGATCCTGCGGAAGAGCAGGTGAATGATCTCCACAATACCCGAGGTATAATAGGCGAACTGCAGGTTATTCTGAGTAGCCCATACCTTAGGCATCACCTCCCCGAACAGCACGACTACGAAAGCCACTAAAATAACTTTTATAAGGAATTCAAAAAGCCAGAAGCTTTGCTTGAGCAGCACCATTTCATCGATCAGAAAATTGGCCAGAATGATGATGGCGATATTGATGACACTGTTGGCGATCAGGAGGGAGGCATGGACCGCTTTGGGTTCTTCCAGGAGGGTGACGATCCGCTTCCACGAGCTATCCTGCTTGGTTTTCAGGATATTGATATCCTTGTATGTGAGGGAAAAGAAAGCCACTTCCGAGCCTGCCAGCACAAAAGAAATAATCAGCAGGAACAGGATAATGATGGCCAGGATTGTAGTAGCCTGCGGATTGATGACGAGGAATACCGGCGAGAAGCAATCAAAAATGAACAGTTTCGTTGAAGGGTGATCCAAAATAATCAGGTTTCGTGAATAAAGCTATCCTAATAAAGCTATTTTAAACGGACCACAGGTCCGTTGCCCGAAGGGCCATCTTTAAATATTTCACGCCGAAGGGCATATTTTTATTCAAGGCCCTGAGGCGCGAATTAACGGACAGGCAGGTCATGACGGCCTGCCTGCTATTGTCTGGTTCAGAGCAAATTTAACAATTTCTTTTATAAGTTCTTAAGGCTTAACGCTCCCTTTAGGGCTTGGGTGGGCTAAAAAGGCAAATCTTCAGAAGGCTCTCCGATGGGAGGGGTATCTGAATTACCCAGGCCCTCGATCCCTTCATGATGAATGGGAGGATGAGAGCCGGCATCCGAACGCTTGTCCAGCATGATGAGGTTATCTCCTACCACTTCGGTAGCAAATTTTTTATTCCCTTCTTTGTCTTCCCAGCTCCTTGTCCTCAATCTTCCTTCTATATAGACTAAACTGCCCTTGTGTAAATATTTTTGTGCGAGCTCTGCCAGGCCACGCCACAGGACGACTGTATGCCATTCAGTTTGAGAAATCAACTTTCCCGCCCTGTCTTTAAACGTTTCTGTAGTTGCTAAAGAGAATTTTGCAACAGCAATATTGCCTTCCAGGAACTGCACATCCGGGTCTTTCCCTAAATTTCCAATTAACATCACCCTGTTTACTCCTCTCATACGACAAAGTTTGAAGTTTACAAATCGTCTTTCGCAACTTAATTCCTTTTAAGGCCCTGGGACCCTTTGGATTCCTGGTAAGGCCCCCGGGGGCCTTTGGACAAAGTCCAACTAAAATTAAATTTTTTCAGCCAAAAAGATAAATTTTTCTAGCTAAAACAGGTTCTGCACCGGAGTCGGGTCCTGAAGCCAGGCATTGATGAATTTAGGGAAGGCATATTCGTTCAGATTCTGTTTAGCAACCGATAAGTAACCTTTTGAAGCGGGTAAGGGTTTTTCCAGGCGGATCGTAATAAATTGCCCCCGGATGGTCTGGTGACTCAGTGTCTGGCGATAGATTCTGGATATATACTTGACTGTGAGCGACTGCTTTCCGAAAAGTTGCCGGGCAAAATCCGATCGGAGGATCTCTTCCGGGTAGACTTCCTTATCCGTTTCCCAGCACACAAATTCAAAAAGGTCTTCCCAGATATCCTTTCCGGTCCGCTGCCGGATATAGACTTTTTCATCCGGGGTCTCGACGATAAAGTAGGTTAGCCAGCGATTTTTTTTCTGAATGGTTTTTTCCTTTACCGGTAACCGGGTCACCCATCCTTTTTGAAAAGCCTGGCAATCGGTCTGCTGGTTACAGGTAGAGCAGAGAGGGTTCTGAGGCTTGCATACCACAGCCCCAAAATCCATAATGGCCTGGTTATAGATACCGGGCTGCTCCCTATCCAGTAAGGAATCAGCCAGTTTGGCGTATTCTTTTTTCCCGGCCGTGGTATCGATAGGAGTAAAAAGCCCGAAATACCTGGAAAGTACCCGGACCACATTCCCGTCTACGACGGCATAGGGCAGATTGAAGGCAAAAGAGGCGATGGCGGCAGCCGTATAGGGGCCTATGCCTTTCAATTCCCGGATATCGGGATAAAGGGACGGGAATTTGCCTCCATGGTCCGAAACGACTTTTTTTGCAGTTGCGATCAGGTTACGGCAGCGGCTATAATACCCCAGCCCCTCCCAGAGCTTAAATACCTTCTGTTCCGGGGCCCGGGCCAGATCCTGAATGGTGGGGAAGGCCTCCAGGAATCGTTCGTAATAGGCCCAGCCTTGCTCTACCCGTGTTTGTTGAAGGATTACCTCGCTCAACCATATCTTATAGGGGTCCTTTTCACCCTTCCAGGGCATCAACCGGGTATTTTCCTTTTTATGCCACTTTAACAGATTTCGGGTAAAATCAGGTTTTCTTACCGCCATTTAAAATAAATTATTTTAGCCGCCAATGTCTCATTTAAAATTCACAATCAATATTTTAGAGAATTCTTGCACAAATAAACCAAATCCATTATTTTGATACCAAAAAAGGAATTTAGAACAAGGAGTTGTGAATTAAAAATTTTGTTATATATTTAAAATCAGAAACTTATAAAACTTAATCCCCATGAGAAAGGCAGACCTTGTTAACCAAATATCGGAAAAAACAGGTATACCTAAGGTTGACGTCCTTGTGACGTTGGAAACCATGTTTAAAGAGGTCAAAGAGACGCTATCCCAGGGTGAGAATATTTACATCCGGGGATTTGGTAGTTTCATTACCAAGAAAAGGGCCGCTAAGATCGGGCGGAATATAAAGAAGAATGTGGCTGTTCATATTCCTGAACACTTCATTCCTGCTTTTAAACCCGCCAAAGAATTCGTGGCAGAAGTAAAAAAATTGCAGTCAGTCAAAGAAGATCAGCCAAATCCTGACGAAGAGATGTAGAAGAGATGTAATTTCGCGCTCTAATTATCTTTAATGAAGAGACAGCAATATCTCGTAGCCGGCACCGGGGTGCTCTTACTACTCGCTCTGTATTTTTTTGGACAATCCCTTCCTACTCAAAAGAAACAGGAGGCCTCAGCAAGGGGGGCTCAAGGGGAGTCTATTGTAAAATCTGTTGGTTTACAGGATATTCTACAGGCTGCGCAATCGCGCTTAACTCCTGCTCAATTGTCCTACGTCAACCGATTGCAAAATTCCGTCGTTCGGGGGGATGTGAAAACACAGCAATTAAATGCTTACCACCAACTGGCTGATTTCTGGAAAGATTCCGTGCGGGAAGGCTTCCTTCCCTATGCTTATTATACGGGAGAATCAGCTAAATTGGAAAATTCTGAAAAAAGTCTCACCTTTGCTGCCCAATTATTTTTGCAGAACTTGCGTGGACAGGATAATCCGGCCCTGAAAAGCTGGATGGCCACCAATGCTAAAGAGTTGTTTGAAAAGGCTTTAGAACTGAATCCCGGCAATGATTCCTCAAAAGTGGGCCTGGGCGCCAGCTACATTTTCGGTAGCGCGGCCGGCAACCCAACAGAGGTAATGCAGGGAATTCAGCGGATTTTGGAAGTGGCGCGCCGTGATTCTGCCAATATGTATGCTCAGTTCATGCTGGGCCTCGGTGGAATAGAATCAGGGCAATTTGATAAAGCTATTGAACGTTTGACAACAGTTGTTCGACATCAACCTGCCAACATCGAAGCAATACTCCTGCTTGCCGAAGTCTACCAGCAAAAAGGCGATAAAGCGAATGCTATTAAAGAGTATGAAGCCGTCAAAAAGCTGGTCGGTAAGGACAATCAGGAATTGATTAAAGAAATTGATCAGCGGATCCAGTCTTTGCACTAAAGTATTCGAGAAAAAGATCAATTGAAATATAATCTTTTCCTCGAATACGCACTAATGTCGGTGAACTTCGGCCTATGGCCTTGTTCACAACCGGGCTCCGGCCCGGTTCAGTTTATTGGGATTTTATCGGGATTTATTTTTTAACTAAAAAAAGTATTGAGTATGCCTTGTGGTAAAAAACGTAAGCGTCATAAAATTGCGACGCATAAGCGTAAGAAAAGACTGAGAAAAAACCGCCATAAGAAAAAGAATAAGTAATTTTCTTCTGTAGGACCGGGCCTGTCTCAGGCCCGGTAATTCCTTTTCGAAGCTGAATTCTTTATTTGCCGTTATCCTTACTGATTGCTCGCCCTGCCAGATACCGGTTAAATAAATCCTCTTCAGCAACTATGACTCGATTGAAAAAAAGTCGTTTTTAACGACAAACGCTAGTATGCTTGAATAAGGAACTGATCATAAATGCGACCCCACAGGGTGTAGAAATAGCCCTATTAGAGGATAAAAAGCTGGTGGAGCTTCACCATGAAAAGACTGATGCCAGTTTTGCGGTAGGAGATTTGTACCTGGGAAAAGTGAAAAAGCTGATCCCCGGGCTGAATGCCGCATTTGTAGATGTAGGGTTCGAAAAGGATGCTTTTCTGCATTATACGGATCTCAGTCCCTATGCCCGCTCCCTGTTGAAATTCACCCAGCAGGCTATGAACGATTCCAGCCCGGACGGGTTCGAATTCGGAAGCTTTCAGGTAGAGCCGGAAATTATCAAGACCGGCAAGATCAACGAGGTGCTCAATGGCAAACCCCATATCCTCGTTCAGATCCTGAAAGAGCCCATCGCCGCCAAAGGCCCCCGCCTGAGCTGCGAAATCTCCCTGCCCGGCAGATTCGTCGTCATCACCCCCTTTAATGATATCGTTGCCGTCTCCCGCAAGATCCACTCATCGGACGAACGCAAACGGCTGCAAAAGATCGTGGAAGCGATCAAACCCAAAAATTTCGGGGTCATCGTCCGCACAGCGGCTGAAGGGAAAAATACCGCTGAGCTTCATGAAGACCTCACGGCGCTGGTGGCGACCTGGAAGACCATCCAGCATAACCTGAAAGGAGCGGTGGCGCCGGCCAAGATCCTCAGTGAACAGACAAAGACTACGAGCATGCTCCGGGATCTGCTGAATGAAGACTTTAACAAGATCGTCATTAATGACCGGAATATCTTCAACGACACCAAAAGCTATATTCAGCGGATCGCACCGGACAAAATAGATATTGTCTCTTATTACCACAACGGTTCCCCCATATTTGACCAGTTCAGCGTGACCAAACAAGTAAAAGCCGCTTTCGGTAAAACGGTGAATTTGCCCAGTGGCGCCTACCTGATCCTCGAACATACGGAAGCACTTCATGTTATCGATGTCAATAGCGGCTATAAAAGCGTTAGCAACAACCAGGAACAAAACGCCCTGGAGACTAACCTGGAAGCAGCCGAAGAGATAGCCCGCCAGTTACGCCTCCGGGACCTGGGCGGCATCATCGTAGTCGATTTTATCGACATGAAGCTCCCCGATAATAAAAGGAGGCTGATGGAAGCTATGGAGTCTTTCATGCGCACCGACCGGGCCAAACATGCCGTACTGCCTATTTCCAAATTCGGCCTCATGCAGATCACCCGTCAGCGCATGAAACCCGAAGTGACCATCAATACCCAGGAAGTTTGCCCTACCTGTAATGGTACCGGTAAGATATCCTCGGCCCTGATCCTGGAGGACGAGATCGAAAAGAACCTCAGCTATCTTCTTAATCACCAGCACAAGGACCTCATCCTTGCTGTACACCCGATCATGCATGCCTATCTCACAAAGGGAAAGATCCTGGGCTTCGGCTCCAGGCAATGGAACTGGAGATGGAAGTACAAGCAAAAGGTCCGGATACGCCCGAATACCAATTACCACCTGACGGAATTCCACTTCTTCGATAAACAGGAAGACGAGATCAAACTGTAATAGCCAGCCCAAATTTTTGCAGGCCTGGCACACTTAAATAACTTAAATAATAAAGCCGCTCCCATAAAAGAGCGGCTTTACTATTATCAAACCAGGTGATCCTATTGCAGGATCGGAATTTTATCGAAAATAGTAGCATTCGGCACGTTGGCGGTGTTCTTATCCAACTCCGATTGAGGATACAGCAGGCGCTGGATCCAGGTGGTAGCCACCGGAACGACAGGGTTTGCGGTTTCATCGACAACCGGGATCGTCAACCAGGAAGGATAGAGATTCCCTGTACGTCTTACGTCCATCCAGGATTCCCCTTCTATGGCGAACATCAGCTTATGTTTTTCCGTCATTATTTTCGCCAAAGTAATGGTCGCCGGGGTTTCGCTGGCATATTTTGCAAGATAGGCCGCTACTTTCGCCTTATCGGCAGCCAGGGAGGCCGGAAGGGACAGGACCGCATTGACCTGGTCGGTGATCGCCGCATTATGCGCCGTAGCCGCACGGGTGGTATTACCCAGCCGGAGCGCAGCTTCCGCTTCGATCATCAACAGCTCGGGATAAGTGGCCATCTGTACAGGGGAAGTCTTTTGTCCATAATAAGACCAGGCATCCGGGCCTATTCCCATATAATCGCCATTGCCCACCACGCCGCTTTGTACCTTACCCAGTCCATATACGTTGTCGCCGGTAACCCCATTGATGGAGGTAAAGTAGGCGTTTAAACGAGGGTCTTTTTGCGCGATCAGGGAATCCAGGAAAGGCAGATTGGCGGCCAGCATGCCATTGGTCCACATGCCGTACCAGGGGTTAGTGGTCGTTCCCGTTATGCCGTCGTAAGGGAGGGCAAAGTTGCCTGCATCGAAGTTCGTGGCGAACCCGGCCAGTTTGGCGCTATCCACCATGACGAGAGCTGAAGTAGCCGAACCCGTAGGATCTTTCTTGCTAAAGTGGTTATAGAACCTGGCTTTTAACAAATAGGCCGCTGCTGCCCATTTGCCCATATCCCCACCATAAATGATATCTCCGGTAACGCTGACGTCGGTGGTGCTGGCGGCGGCGGCCTTCACCTTAGCGATGCCATCGCTCAGGAGAGACTGGGCCGCTGCGTAAACATCCGTCTGAGCGTCATATTTAGGATGAGGGTTTTTAATTACGTCCAGCGCCTGGGTCCAGGGGAGATCCCCATAAACGGCCGTCAGATATCCCAATTGATAACCCTGTAAGATCTCTGCGATACCGACATATCCCTCTTCGCCGACCCCCGCATTAAGAATAAGCTGCTTCAGGTTCATCAAAGAAGAAACATAAGCGTCATTGAACAGGAACTGGAAATCACCATGTTTTAAAATATATTGGTTGAAATTGACGCCTTCCGCATGGTTGCCCGCAAAATGCCCGGCGAAAATACCTAAGAAACCATCTCCGTCGCCACTGGCCACGAAACTTCCTTCGTCCAGCATGACCCCGGAAAATTCAGCAGCGGTCAGCAGGGTGGGAGAAGAAGCTTTTAATGGCTGATTTTCGTTCTTATTGTAATCTGCCAGGCTATCCAACGTTTTTTTACAGGAACTAGCCCCCAATATGGTAGCGCCCGAAATAGCTATTAATAATATTTTAAGTCTTAGTTTCATGATTTTTTATTTTGTTTTGTTTACCTCGTTCAACCTCCGCTTCTCTATCAGTTTAGAATTTGATCTTTATGCTGGCATCCCAGGATTTCGTAGCAGGAACGCTGTTATAATCTATTCCCACAACGGCATTCGGACCGGAACCTGCGGAACTTACTTCCGGATCTACACCGGTGTATTTGGTATGCAGCCAGACATTTCTTCCGGCGATAGAGATCTCAGCGCCTTTGATATGCAGGGGTTTCAACACACTCTCAGGAATAGAGTATCCCAGGTAGACGTTTCTGAGACGAAGCCAGGAAGCGTCTTCTACCCAATTCTCATCGATGCTGGTCATCGTACCGGTGTACCAGGTCTTCGTCAGGTTTATGGCGCTGCCGGTAGTGGCCTTGCCCGTGGCGTCCACGCCAACAAAGGTCCTGGTCGCATTGGCGCCGGCGTAAGTGGCGCTGTAATACCTGTTCTGGGTCAATGCTCCTTTACCGGAATAAGTCAGCAGGTCATTGAAGTCATTCACGACATCTCCGCCTTTTCTCCATTCGATAGTGAATCCGAAATTAAAATGCTTGTAGGTTAAGCTATTGTTCCAGCCCAAAATGAATTTGGGGCTCGTGTTGCCTAATAAGACCTTACCGGCTGAAATAGAGGGTCTGCCGTTGGCACCCAACAAAATAGGCGCTTTTGTATAATTGGGATCAGTTAAATCAACACCATAGCGGGTCCAGGCATACCCATAAATGGCGCCGAAGGCCTGGCCTTTCTGCGCATCGATCTCTGCGTTGGAATTATATCCGCCTACCAGCGTAACCTTATCGTTGCCGTTATCGCCTACTTTAATGACCTTGCTCACATTCCTGGAGAAGTTGAAGGCGGAGGTCCAGGTGAAGTCTTTTGCTTTGACGACATCCTTAAACGTCAACGTTGCATCTACCCCTTTGTTGGTTGTTTCACCCAGGTTGATCAGCTGGGTGGTTACGCCCGTAGCATAAGAGGTGGGTGCATAAATGATCTGGTCGTAGGATTTTTTGGAATAGTAGGTCGCTTCCAAAAAGATCTTCTTCCTAAAGAATCCCAGATCCACTCCCACTTCCTGTTGTGTCGTATGCTCCGGTTTGATATTCGGGTTGCCGACCGTCGTGGGATACGAGAACCGGACGTTGGAGGCTACCGTCGGTGTGACGGAGGAATAGGCCGTGTATAACCCATTGACGGGTGCATCGTTGGCAGTACCTGCGATGGAAGCCCGCAGTTTTCCATAGGAAAGCCAGTCCTGGTGTATCATATCAGAGAATAACCAGCCCGCGCTTACTGATGGATATAGGAAGTGATCATTATAACGTGGCAAGCTGGAAGACCAGTCATTACGCAGGGTTCCTTCCAAATAAAGCATGTCCTTATAGCTGAACTGAAGATCGCCATAGACACCTAAGGTTTGTTTCTGATAGGAATTGTGATAAATGGTCTGCGTTTGGGTATTGGTAATATCGAACAGATCCGGCAGGACAAAGGAATTACCCGTTATATCCATTACATCATATTTATGATAGAACACGTTCTGTCCAACCAAACCGTGCATGTGGAAATCACTGCCGAATTGATGGTCATAATTGAGCATTAACTCCGAGTTGACCTGGAGGCTGTTAATTCTTACTTCATGCATACCGCCTAAATAACCTGTCGTGTTGTAAGACAGGGTGCCGATCGGATCCACGTTCCTCCTGCTCTCTGCATAGTTATCCATCCCATATTTATAATTCAAGGTCCAATCCCTCGCCAGTTTGTAATCCGCCCCGATGTTGGCGAGGTAACGATTGATCTTGTAACGTTCGCCTGTCTCATGAACGCTCCACATAGGTGAGGAAATGCTCTTTTGCCACCAGGTTTCCTGTCCTGAGGAGGTTTTCCAGGGGAAGTTCACGATATCCCAGGTATTGACATAGTACTCCAGGCCATTCATCATTCTACCGGCATCAAAACGCAAACCGCCTGTATTGATGTAATTAAATTTTACACTAATACCTAATTTCTGGGTAATCTGGTTGGTCATATTAAATACGGCAGAGGTCTTGCTGTAGGTATTATTCCTCACGATGGCATCCTGATCCAATCTGGACAAGCCGAGATAAAAGGTAGATTTGTCACTACCTCCGGATAAAGCCAGATTGTATTTATTGGTGTTACCATTGACGAAGAAATTTTTGTAATTATCAGGATAGTAGGGGATTTTTTGACCCGATACATCGACCGGTACGCCGGTGCCTACTAAATCGAGCTTGGTGCCTGCTGGAAAAACCGGATTATTGGCAGCAATCGGACCCCAGTTATTGGTGGTCGCCGTATTGTAGTTGCCGGCGCTACCTCTCATGAAACCATGGGAGAAAGCAGGGAATTTATTAGCCTTCGCCAGGGAATGGCTATATCCGGCTTCTATATTTAATTTGCCGCTTTTGCCTTTTTTAGTAGTGATTACCAGCGCCCCATTAGCAGCCTGGATACCATATAAGGCCGTTGCAGCGCCCCCTTTCAGGATCGTAAGGCTTTCGATATCGTCTGGACTAATGTCTACAGCCCTGTTGGCCGTCGGTACGTTGACCGCGTATCCGCTTCCCTGTTCGGAACTGTTATCGATGGGAACGCCATCGACCACATACAGCGGCTGGTTATTTCCCGTGAGGGAGTTGTAGCCCCTGATAACAATCGTAGTACCGGACCCGGCCTGACCGCCTGCATTGGTGATCTGTACGCCGGCAACCTTACCATTCAGGTCATCTACCAGGTTGCTCCTGCCGCCGCTGGAGATCGTTTCCGCATTGACGGTTTGAGTAGAATAGCTGATGGCTTTTTTGTCCCGGCTAATACCCAGCGCGGTAACAACCACTTCACTCATCGACTTGTTGTCCTGGCCTAACTGGACGGAAACGGAAGTACGGTTTCCCGTGTTGACCTCCTGGTTTTCAAAACCGATCGCACTGATGATCAGGACAGCATTGGGGGCGACTTTTATGGAGAAGGCTCCATTCTGATCGGCGCTGGTGCCTGACCGGGCGCCCTTAATCTTAATCGTTGCCAGTGGAATAGGCTGGCCGGTCGAATTGGTAACCGTACCCGTCACTTCCCTGGTTTGAGCAAACGTTAGTACTGAATACAATATCAGTAATACTGATAGCATAAGAAATTTTCTCATGAGTGGTAGTTATGTGATAATTTAAAAAAACATTAAGGAATTTCTAACCAAAAAATTAAAAGATTGACTTTAGGTAAATGAAGCCCCGGTAGAAACCGGGGCCGTCTTTCACTGTCAACATTGAGTCACACAGTCTTTATCCAGCGATCCCGAAAATATCCGGAAGCCACCTGGCAATGCATTATAAGTTTGTGTGTATTGACATCTCGGATCCCGCAGTCAGCCCGGAATACATACTCTTTCCTTTAACAGGAACGGGTACGCCCGGGAAGCCAGAAACGGGAAAAAAGATGCCAAAGCTCAATCGGAATACTTGCATTTGGGGTGGGAGATCCTGTGGGGATCGGTGACCTTACAGTCACTTCTGTGATTTGGGCTAAGTGCCCGTGACCAACAGGCAATGGGGTGCCCATTAGTAAACAGTGAAGTTTTCTCATGTGTAGTAGTGTGTTATGTTAAAAACTAAGTAAAAGCTTTTTTTCAATGGAAGTAAGGTCCAAAATATGACGAGAGGGTATTTTATTGGTTGGATGGTACCCACTTATGGAAAATCCGGACCATTTAACCAATAAACAAGTCAGTTTGGAAATTTAAAATACGAACTTTTTTAATTGGAAATTAATTTTCTTTAACAATTTTTTAAAATTTCTTTAAAGAGCTGTTTTCATAATATAATATTGTATAGCCTCCCGCCCTTACGGAAGAGAGTTATAATACGCGACTACCCGTTTAATATCGTCAAATGATTTGAATTTCAAATTATTCCCGTTGGCATATCCTTCCAGCATAACCTGAAAGGAGCGGTGGCGCCGGCCAAGATCCTCAGTGAACAGACGAAGACCAGTTCAGCGTGACCAAACAAGTAAAAGCCGCTTTCGGTAAAACGGTGAATTTACCCAGTGGAGCCTACCTTTCAGAACTTATTATGAATGGAAGCCCCGGTAGAAACCGGGGCCGTCTTTCACTGTCAACATTGAGTCACACAGAGTTTAAGGCAGCGCATTGTAGTAGCCGATCAGCTGCCTGATATCTTCTATCGATCTGAATGAGATCTTTCTTTTTTCCAGGAAGGCCCCGATCTCCGAATCCTTATCTTTCAAGGCATTGAGGATATAGGCCTTATCCTTTTTGATCCTTTCCATTTTTCCCTGCCGGAAAAAATAATAATCGTCATACAGTCTGAATTCCTTCTTTATCTCGCCGGAAAATCCGTCCTGTTCTTCATGGATCGACTTCCGCATGGATTCCAGGAAGGTAATTTTCCCGCCGGCCAAAACCAGGTAAAAGTTTTGTCCGTTTTGGTTGTCAATGGGCGGAAATCCGCATTGAAAGGTATCGGTCACCGGCAACGGGCCTGTCGAGTCACGTAATAGGACCTGTTTGACCGCGCCTGCATCTATCAGGTATTCGTTATTGTCGGGTTTGCGGAAATGAACCTGCTGATGCTGGAGATCGACCTTCAGCGGGATATGGTCAAAGACCTGGTCGTTGAACAGCCGTATAGAGCCGTTTTTCCATTGCTCAAGGAAGAATGGGGTGCCCGCCACATCCAAAGGGGTGTTCACGATGGGCTTGCCATTGATATTGTACAGATTGATCTTGTGCTCAAAATCATTTTGCATGACCGCATCCTGGGCGGCGGCTGCGTTGGGCTGGAGGAGCAGCAATAGTACTCCTGCGGCAATTGCCGCAGGAGTAGCGCTATATGTGAGGAAGCGTGTCATGATAGTAAGCCGATCACGGTTAGAAATTGGGGTTCACCGTGGCTGCGCTGGCTGATCCGGCAGGGTTCAGCACCGATTCATCCGCCGGGACGTCCCAGTAATCCAGGAAATTATAGTTAATAGTAGTATTAGTGTATATTTTGCCGCTGACCGTCACAAAAGTATTCCCATAGCTTCCGCCGCCATTGGAAACGTCATAGGACCAGCCCCATCTTCTGGAATCGTACCAGGAAAGGCCTCTGAAGACCAGGGACACCCTTCTTTCCCTTGTCAACTGGGTCAAGGCCTGGGCCTGGGTCAGCCCGGTGGCAGCTACGGCTGCTACACCTGCCCCCTGGAATTTCCTGACTGCATCGACATAGCCGAGTCCTTTATCCGTACTGCCGAGCATGATATTGGCCTCGGCCAGCATCAGCGCATTTTCTTCATAGCTGCCGGCCATATATAGGATATAGGCCAGCGGCGTTTTAGTCCCATACACATATACACCCGAGGCGCCATTGCCGCCGTCTACCATCGAATACCTCGTGGTAAAATTCGGGTTATTGTAGGTATTGGCGGTGGTGAAGTTATTGGACAGTCTTGCATCGCCAATGTTGAAATTCTGGATGAAGCGCTCGGTTATCTTGAACAGAGAACCAATATTATTGCCTAAAGTATTGGCGGAAGCCGTGCCACCAGATGGGGTAAAGACTGCGTTTGTGCTCGACGCCGCTCCCGCAAAGACTACGTCACCCTGTTGGATGCCGTTGGTAGCATAATTCAGCACGGAAGTCCAATCGGCGGCAGTCATTGCGGTCGTAGCGGATTTTTGGATGGTTGAATTTACCACTCCGTTGACAAAGGGATTGAGCTTGTTCAATAACAGGTTTCGCGCTAGCATGGTGTTGATATTCCGGATCCACTGTGCCGGTGTCGGGACTCCTCCGCTTGCCGTTTGAAACGCGGTCGGTATCATTGCCGCGAGAGCGGTTGAATAGTCGCTGGTATTGGTGATACCCGATAAAATGCCACTTGCCAGGTTAAAATAATAGTTAGACCTTGCGATAATAGAATCATGCACCAGGTAATGATTGCTGACCCCGCCATAGGCATCGATGACCAAGCCGGAATAATACTGGGTACCGACGGATGCATAGGCATACCCCTTCCACCAATAGCACCAGGCCTTGATCGTATTGAGCCTGGTGGCTGCGTCGCCGGAAAATTTGATACTGGCTGCCCGGTCGAGGATGGTATTACAGGCGTTGTTCAGCGCATACATGTTCAACCACTGGTAATAATAGACGTTATTGCCGGCTCCTGTGTTGCCCCTTGTGTTATAGCTCCGCAGAAAGGGTATCTGGGGGGAGGTGTTGATAACGGTGGTGCCGTCTTCCGTAGTGACCTTGTCGGGCACCGAGACCACGCTGATCTCCTGGTTGGCGGCATCGGCGCCTACCACGTCACCAAGCAGCTCGCTATAGCCGTAGGGCAATGAAAAATAGCTATCGCCAAGCCAACCATCCCCATTGACGAATCCATCGATATAGGTAGCGCCCTGGGTAAATGAATATAAGCCTGTCTCTGAAGAAACGTTGGCATCCAGGGTAGCGGCATTAGGGTTGCCTATGTTCAATTGCTTCTTACAGGCTGTCCCTGCCAAAAGCAGCGTGCCCGCGCCTAAAACGAAGTATAAAAATTTATTTTTAATCATGGTAATAATCTTTTTACGTGTGTGAATTAGAATCCTACGTTCAAGCCCACCTGATACGATTTCATATTGGGGATGGTGCTATTGTCAACACCCCGGTCGAACGCGGAGTTGACGGCTCCTGAGCTGATCTCGGGATCGAACCCTGTGTATTTAGTGACAGTCCAGATATTCCTTCCCGACGCTACCACCATTAATTTCTTGAAGCATTTTATGTTGGCGACCTTGGTAAGATCGAAGGCAAGGGCGATGTTCCTCAAACGCAGGAAGGAAGCACTTTCGTAGTAATAATCCCGGGTACCGTCGTTATCCCCCCCATGGGTGCTGCCCAGGATATTGTAATAGGGACTCGACCAGTACGCCGACCAGGCGCCGGTTTGACCGTTGATGGTAACCTTTTTCTCAAAATCGCCCGAGATACCGTCGCGGCTCATCCATTCCTTGGTCTGGTTATAAAGGTGACTGCCGTAGACCCAGTCGAACTGGAAGGTCAGGGTGATGAACTTGTAGCTGATGGAATTGATAAAGGAGGCGTTGAACTTGGGATTTGGGTCGCCGAGGCCGAATTTTTCCGGCGTATACTGGATCTGCTTGGTGCCGGTATCCACCAGGGCGCCGTTAATCTTTACGTAGCGGCCCTCAGTACCCTTAGCAATATAGAGATTACCGTTAGGATCCGTCATGCTGGTACTCGTGATGGTCTTGTGGCCATAGATCTGACCGATCGTCATGTTAGGTTTCAGGGCCAATGCCGAGCTGCCGGCTGCCGAAGTGAGAATGATATCGTTGCCGCCCAGGATGTCTTTGATCTTCGATGTCTGGTGTCCCCAGGTGGTAGTGAAATCCCAGTTGAAGTCCTTGGATCGGATGACCGGAATGTTCAGGGAAAACTCATACCCGTGAGCGTCCATGGTGATCGCGTTCGCCAATTGGCCCGTAAAGCCGGAAGAAAGCGGTGTGGGTACTGGGTAGATCACACTGGAGCTGTTACGTTTCCAGTAGCTGAAGGAACCGTTGAATGCTGTAAAGAATTTGCCGCTGCCGCCTTTGATGCTGAAGTCCGTACCTACTTCGGTCTCCTTCGTTACTTCCACATTCAGGTTTGCGTTATAGCTGGGGGACTGCTGTAAAGAATAACCAAGCGTCTGCCCGATATTCTGGGCACTGATGACGGGATATCTTTGGAAGGGTTGGGGTTGGATACCGGCCTCGCCATAGGCGGCTCTCACCTTGAAGTAGCTGACGGCGGGCAGGGAGTTCTTCCAGAAATCAAAGGATGAGGGCGCAAAGTAGCCATTCACGTGGGGGAAGGTGAAAGGACTCGAGCCCTTGCCAAATGCCGATGACCAGTCGCTCCGGAAGCCGCCGGCAATACCGGCATAGTCACCGACATTGATCGTCTGATCCACCAGATAGCCATAGGTGACAAACGGTTCTTTATAGTCTTCTTTTGTAACCTGGGACAAAGTATACAGGCCACTGTAAGGAGGCACGGTCTGCAGACTATATCCATAGGTGTCGAATTCTGTATACAGGTTCTTCCGGTAGTCGAACGCTACTTTCGTGGCGGTAGTGATGGGTAGTTTACTGTGGAAGTCGTTCTGGAAATCGGTTTTTATAGTTGCCGAGGCCAGGAAGTTCTGGAAGGTGGTATTGTATTGGAAATTGTCGATCTCCCCGGTGTTATCCGTTCCGTTCCAGTAAGCTACATCGGTATAGCTGTAGTAATTCGAGTTGGCGTTCTGCGACTGGTTGAAAAAGCTCCACCGGGCATTTTCGTTTCGGAAGTTGATTCCGTATTTCGCGTCCAGTTCGAGGAATTTGATAGGGCTGTAGTTGGCATCGAAGCTCTGGATGACATCCACTTTGTTGTTCAATCCAGTTGAATATTCCTGGGCGTAGTAAGGGTTGCCCGAGTTGATACTCAAGTAGCCCCCGCCCTGTACGTGGTTGGCATAGGAGCCTGGCGTGTTCGCACTTCCGTAGATAGTGGGGGCATTGGGATGCTGCCATTTCAGGTCAAAAAAGGGCGAAGTATTCAGGAAGCCGTAAATGGCGCCGACGCTACCCTGGGCATTCCCATATCCGTAGCGCCAACCGCCTGCCGCACCCAAGCCCGGAGTGAGGGTATTCCTCGTATAGACCAATTGGGTGACGGACCTTACCTTAAAGCCTTTGAATACTTCGGTACCCAGGTTGACGGTGAGGTTGGTCCGGTCCACGGAGCCGTTCTTCAGTACGGGGGTGACCGTCTTATTGTTGGATACAGTGATGGCGTAGTCACTCTTATCCGAAGCGCCGGAGACGCTGAGGATATTATTGAGGGTAGTGCCGGTTTGGAACACTTCCTTGAACTGGTCGTAGTATTTAATATTCGCATTGTACGGATGAATCGCGTTGTTGCGCGGGTTCCAGATACCTGCCCTGGCTCCTCCGCCGTAGGTGTAGATGATACCCTTAAGGTTGCCTACACTATCGTAGGTGAGAGGTGCGCCGTTTTTGTCAATAAGGTTATTGCTCCCGTCCACCATGTAGGGGTGCAACCGGGCCTTGTGAACATTACCGTTGTTGATATAAGAGTTGGTCGAATAGCTGGAGGAAAAATTGATCTGGGTGCCGCCTTTTTTCCCTTTTTTCGTGATGATCTGGATGACGCCGTTGGCGCCCTGCGCGCCGTACATAGTGGAGGATGCGGCTCCCTTGACCACTTCGACCCTTTCGATATTACTTAGATCCAGCGAATTGATGTCGGTGGCGCGGACTTCCACCCCATCCACGAGGATCAGCGGCTTGGTCCCGCCCTGAACCGTATTGATCCCCCTCAGGACGATGTTGACGGGATCGCCGGGGTTACCGCTGATGGAAGAGATCTGTGCCCCGGCTATCTTCCCTACCAGCGCCTGGTCGATGGATGCCGTAGGAGCTGCGGGTAAGTTCTCCGCGGTGACCGATTCGACGGCGATGCCCAAATGTCTCTTGGAAGTGGCCGTGCCTACGCCGGTGACCACCACTTCGCTAAGGGATTTGGACTCAGTGCTCAATTGAGCCGAAAGAGTAGATAAGCCATTGGTTTTAAATTCTTTAGCCTCATATCCAACCCCGCTGATGACCAGGATGGCATTGCTGGAGACATTGATTTTGAAAGTGCCGTCCATTTCTGCGCTGGTACCTGTCTTGGTGCCTTTAATGCGGATGGTGGCGGAAGGGATGGGAGCACCGGAGGGATCGGTGACTTTGCCAGTGATTTCTTTTGTTTGAGCCTGTACGCCTAGTGTGAAAAGCATAAGCAGGCACAACATCGATTGATGAAGTTTTCTCATGTGTAGTAGTTTGGTTTAAATACAAAAAAATCTCTTCATAAGGAAGAGCAATCGAGGTATGCTAACTCAGGAGTTGACAGAAGGATTGAATCGACAGTTGAACGGCAAATATATAATCTTCAGTTGAATGGCAAAGATATATTCTTCCATTATATCTTCAATAATCTGCATGTTTATTTTATATCCTAATTTAACATTTTTTTGACCACTCAAGTCAAAATATGTCACATATACTTAATTTTAATTCGTTTTTAAATGAGAATGACTATCCTCGGAATGCCTCCGGCATGCTCTCAAAGAGCAAAATTTCGGCAGCCGTCCGGGTTCGGATTCCATTGTTAATTTTCAATATTTTAAAAGGAGGAAGACCCGCTTAACCAAACGGGGAGGTTTTAAATTTACCCACGTAACTACATGATTATCAGGATATAATAGAGGTGCTGGATCACAGGAAAAAAGCGCGCCTTCCCCTTTTAAAGTTATTCACACCCCAAAAAATTATTTTGTTATGTGGCGCTAATTTGTAATTTAGTGCAAGAATTTAATGGGTTAGTAAGTAAGGGGCCGGCGATTTAGCTGGCCCTTTTACTTTTTAGTCACTCCATCAACCTACCCGACCTATTTATTCTCTCTCTTCGATTATAATTCGATCTGATTGTTCCCTCCTTCCGATTTGTTCCCCCTAAAAAATCAATAGACACTAACTTTACCGCATGAGTAAGATCACCAGCAAAATAAAAACTGCATTCTTTTGCAGCAATTGCGGATACGAAAGCGCCAAATGGTTAGGGAAATGTCCTTCCTGTGAACAATGGAACACCTTCGTGGAAGAAGTCATTACAAAAGACAACCGACTGTCGGAATCCGAATGGAAAAAATTCTCCAATGACAAAAAAGAAATCCGGACGATCTCGCTGAATGAAGTAGTCAGCGCAGAAGAAAAAAGGATCGTCACCCCCGATGCCGAGCTGAACAGAGTGCTGGGATCAGGCATCGTTGCAGGAAGCCTCGTACTGGTAGCAGGCGAGCCCGGCATCGGCAAGAGCACGCTGTTCCTGCAAATCGGTTTACTCTTAAAAAATAGTACGACGCTCTATATAAGCGGAGAAGAAAGCGAGCAGCAGATCAAAATGCGCGCCGACCGTCTGAATATCCAAAATGAGAATTTTTATCTGTTAACGGCAACTTCCACACAGACCATTTTCCAGGAGATTAAAAAACTACAACCCCAACTGGTAATCGTTGACTCCATTCAAACACTGCAATCGCCTTATATCGAATCTTCACCCGGAAGCGTTTCCCAAATCCGGGAATGTACCGCCGAATTCCAGCGATTTGCCAAAGAGACCAACACCCCCGTCTTTCTGATAGGCCACATTACCAAAGATGGAAGCATCGCCGGCCCCAAAATGCTGGAACATATGGTGGATACCGTCCTGCAATTCGAAGGAGACCAGCATTATGCCTATCGTATCCTCCGCACGCTGAAAAACCGTTTCGGCAGCACAGCCGAATTGGGCATTTATGAAATGACCGAACAAGGCATGCGGGGCGTCAGCAATCCCAGCGAACTCCTGATCACCCAGAAAGAAGAGCAGTTGAGCGGCATAGCGATAGCAGCGACCATCGAAGGACTAAGACCCCTGCTGATAGAAGTGCAGGCGCTGGTAACCCAATCAGTGTATGGAACTCCCCAAAGGACCGTCAGCGGATTCGACCTGCGCCGGCTGCAATTACTGCTCGCCGTATTGGAAAAAAGAGGAGGCTTCCACTTTGGCGTAAAAGATGTCTTCCTCAATATTGCCGGTGGCCTGAAAGTAGAGGATCCTTCCATCGACCTGGCCGTCTTATGCGCCCTGCTCAGCTCCTATGAAGATACACCCCTATCCTCTCATGTCTGTTTTGCAGGAGAAGTAGGATTGAGCGGAGAGATCCGTGCAGTCCACCGAATCGAGCAACGTATAGCAGAAGCCGAAAAACTGGGTTTTGAAAAGATCTATATCTCCAAATACAATCTGAAAGGGCTCAATAATCAGAAATCCGGTATCGGGATCATACCGGTGGGACGGGTGGAGGAAGTATATCAGTACTTGTTTTGATTTTAATCCTGATTTAATATTCGCGCCTATGTCCTAAATCCGAGTTAATTAATGCATAAGACTTGCGCATTTAGCGTTAAATATTACTTTTGAACCCGATCAACTTACTTGAAGCGACAAACTTACTTTTGAAACGATGAACAAGCTCATGCTGCTCATACTATCGTTCACGGTTTTCTTCATACTCTCCTGCCGGAAAGATACTTTCATTACCGGTAAGGATGCAGCCGTTCGATTTTCTTCGGATACCCTGTTCTTCGATACGGTCTTCACCTCCTCCGGCTCCATCACGGAAACCGTTAAGATCATCAATAATAATAATCAGAAGCTCCGTTTGTCCGATGTGAAACTGATGGGCGGGGCCGGATCTTATTTCTCCATTATGATAGACGGCTCGCCGGGACCGGAGCAGACGGGCGTCGAATTGGAAGCGAATGACAGTCTTTACCTGTTCGTAGCCGTTACCGTCAAACCGGGCGCATCCAACCTGCCCTTTATCGTACAGGACAGCATACAGGTCTCCTTCAACGGGAATCAGAAATATATTCAGTTACAGGCCTGGGGTCAGAACGCCCATTTCCTGCGCAACCAAACAATCAAAACAAATACTGTTTGGGATAACACATTGCCCTATGTAATATTGGGCGGATTACAGGTAGACACGAATGTCCTTCTCACGATCCCCCGGGGATGCCGGATCTATCTGCATGCCAACGCCCCATTGCTGGTAGACGGATCCTTACAGGTGTCCGGGGATAAATACGACAGCACAAAAGTGTATTTCCAGGGGGATCGGCTGGATGAGCCTTACCGTGAATTTCCCGGAAGCTGGCCAGGTATTTATTTCCGGGGGACCAGCGTAAATAACAACCTGCAATTCGTTGTAATCAAAAATGCATACCAGGGCATCGTGGTGGAAGGCCCCTCTCTGAACGCAACCCCCAAGGTCATACTGAACCAATGCGTTATCGATAATAGCTACGACGCCGGTATCCTGGGAGCCCAAAGCAGTATACAGGCTTCCAATTGCCTGATCAGTAATTGCGGAAAGAATATAGTTTTAGGATACGGAGGCAACTACCAGTTTACCCATTGTACAGCCGCCAGTTTTTCCAATGACCTGATTGCACATGTCTCACCCGTGCTGTCCGTCAGCAACTATGTATTACAGGGCGCCACTCCGGTAACAGCCGATCTCAATGCGAATTTCATCAATTGTATTTTCTGGGGGAATAACGGCAATGTCGATGATGAAGTGGTCGTATCCCAACAAGGCGCCACTCCTTTCTCCGTAAATTTTTCCAATTGCCTCTGGAAAGTAAAAAATACTCCGGCAGGCATCGGCACTGCCAATATCATTGCCAATAACGATCCTTTATTCGATAGCGTCAACACCTCCCGGAGATATTATGATTTTCACCTGAAAGCCGGATCACCGGCCATAGGTAAAGGGGTCAGTACAGCCTTTACCCAGGATCTCGATGGCAATCCCCGGCCTGTCGGTTTGCCCGATCTGGGATGTTACGAAAGACAATGACCATCCACCCCTCCCATAAGCCACTCATCATTCAAATCCGACCCTACCCTAAATTTTAGCGTTCCAATTTTGTAGTAATGTTCCGAATGTAAATACCTTTAATCAAAATCATTATTTTATGCTACGAGTCCTGCTTCTTTCGCTTTTTTTCGCCGGTATAACGAGCGTCCATGATTTCAAAGTGCCGGGCCTCGATGGAAATACCATTGATCTTGCCAAATACAAAGGCAAGAAAATCCTGATCGTCAATACAGCTTCCAAATGCGGCTTCACTCCCCAATATGCCGACCTGGAAAAATTATACGTGAAATATAAGGACAAATTGGTGATCGTCGGTTTCCCCGCCAATAATTTCGCACAGCAGGAGCCCGGTACGAATAAGGAGATCAGCGAATTCTGCACCAAAAATTATGGAGTGACTTTCCCAATGGCCGAAAAAGTAGATGTGATCGGAGACAATACCGCTCCTCTTTTTAAATACCTGACGGAAGAAGCCAAAAAGCTGGGCGTAGCGGATCCCGTGATCAAATGGAATTTTACCAAATTCCTGGTAGATGAGAACGGGAAATTAGTGGCCGTATTCCCCAGTAAGGTCAAACCGATGGATGAAGAGATCACGAAATACCTGAATTAAACGAAGACTCCGGCCCCCTTTTTTTATCTTTGCGGCTATGTCTTTTACTAATGTCATCGGGCAGGCCCGGATCCAGCAAAGCCTGGTTGAACTGGTACAATTCAACCGCTTAAGCCATGCCCTGCTTTTTCTCGGTAATGAAGGCAGCGGCGCCTTACCCCTG
>DASWFF010000027.1:0-36042 GCA_036394375.1 Puia sp. | reverse complement strand
CTGGAAATCCGGCAGGGTGGTGGGAACGATAAAATCCGTATTCGGCTTCTTATCCAGGAAACTGCTTTTGCTACAGGAGAACAGCATGCCCATTCCCGTCAGTAACGACAGGATTATGATTCGTTGGAAGAATAAGGGACGTACCATGGTTGAATACATTTAAAAGTCCAGTTTTATCCCCATCGCCAGGGTCCGGGGATTGGGAATACTTGCTGTATAATCCGGATCGATGCCCTGGTGATTGGCCTTCCAGATTATACCGATATTATTGGCATAGACATAGAGCCGGATCGACTGCACCGGTAATTTGGGAAAGGATTTCTTCGTCAGGTCATAACCGAACTGGAGATCCTGCAGCCGGATATGATCCCCTTTTTCGATCAGGGGCTCCGAATAGCCATAGAAATTATCCCGGAATTGGTCAGCGGGAAAGATCATAGAAGGCACATAAGTGCTCTTCTCATCCCCCGACTTCTGCCAGCGCCGCTCATAATCCGGATGCCCCTTGGACGCCCCCACAAATAAATCATAATAACTGATGGAGTTCCTCCGGAAATAATAGCCGAATTTATACATGATATTGAAGGACAACTGCCATTGTTTCCAGCTAAAGCTATTCCGCAGGCTGCCGAAAACGGGCGGGTTCGCCGGTCCCTTATATAACAGGTTAGAGAGGTCGGAAGAATTGAAGATAGCGCTATAGTCTTCCGTGACATGACCGGCTAACGAACCCTGGGGATTGCCATTCTGCGGGTCCAGTCCCATCCATTGGAGAGCATAGACCGAATAAAGAGGTCTTCCCACGATTGGGTTAATAGCGCTCGTATTGAAATAATTCAAGACAATTCCCAACTTTTGTCCATAGCTGGTCACTTTGTCCCGGGCATAACTGAATAAGAAAATAGTATTCCACCGGACGGGGCCGATGCTGTTTTTTGTCCGAAGGGTAATATCTGCCCCCCTGGTTCGCATATTGGCCGTATTTCCCGTGAAGATGGGATTCCCGGTAGTAGGATCCAGGGGGCTTTGCCCGATCAGGTCCTTGCCCGTCTTGATAAAATATTCCAGGGTCCCCTCTACCCGTCCGCCCTTGCTGGCAAAATCCACTCCCACATTGAAAATATTGATCCGTTCCCAGCGCAGGGATGGATTGGGCGGATTATTAATAGTGGCCGTGGCAGCACCATAAGTATTGAAGCCATTGTTGAGTAAAGCCGTGGTATACGCCGAGACGGACCGGTCCACATTCCCGTTATAGCCATCCGTCACCCGCAGTTTCAGAACGGGCAGCCAGTCCAGCCGGTAAAAATCTTCCCTGGAAGCCTCCCAGGCGGCCCCTGCCGACCAGAGCGGCACCCCCCGTTGATTGGCATTCACCCCGAACAGGTTCGACTCGTCTCTCCGGGCGCTGGCCGACAGCACATAACGCTGCCGGTAAATATAGGAAGCATTGATATAATAGGAAAGATAACGGTCTGAAGTAGCCGAATTATGATTATAGTCGGAAAAAGGGATCTTCGCTAATGAGCCCGGGGATGAATACAGGGGAAAAGAGGTGGTATAATCCACCGGCAGGCCGTTTTGCCGGTCTTTATAGTATCCGTACTGACGGCTCATGCTCACCCGCTGTTCCACATCCCGCAGTTCCGCCCCGGCGATCGCACTCAGAGAATGCGACTGGCCCTTCCCCAGCAACCGGTCATAATTAAGCTGCACACGTATATTATTGGCATCATAGCCGGTAAGGGTCTTATCCAGGATCCCGCCCAGAGGTATGGGCCGGGTAAGCATACCCGCCGAATCCACCTGGGTATACTCATTGATCAGGTTGCGGGTATAATAGGTTTTCTGGCTTTGAAAATTCTCCAGATCGATGGAACCATGCCCATACTGATAATGGGCATTCGCTTCCAACCCCTTCAGGATCACATACCGGACCCCGAGATTGATCCGGTAATCGGTGAGTTTGGTCGTATTGTCGGCATTCCGCAGCTCATCCAGGGGCCGGTAATTCCAATCCAGCAATCGCCCGCCTCCCACAGTATCCACATAAGATTGACGGAGACTAATGGGAACGGATAAGGCATTGCCCTGGGCATCAGCCAGCTTTAAATAGGGATAGGATACATTGATAAAACCACGATTGTTATTTTGCGTGGTGCTGGCGGTCAAAGCAAGACCGGTAGTCAGCTCCAGCTTTCCAGGCAGGAGATTATAAGTATTGTTCGCATTCAGGGTCACCCGGCTATAGCCGTCCCGAACCAGGTTGGCCAGGTTCTTATCATAGCCGGCGGAAAAATAATAGTGATTTTTGGAGCCGCCCCCGTCGAGATTGAGCGCATATTGATGGTTCTGGCTGGTCCGGTAGAAATAATGGCCCAGGTCCTGCCGGGTATCCTGCCCCCTTAAGACATCGATCTGCGCCTGGGTCTCCGCCGGAAAGAGTTGCCTGTTAAGCAGGATCTCGACTACCGGAGATACCACACCGTGCTGGGGGTCGCTATTGGCGCCGTTATAATAAGAATGGTTGAATAAGTACTCTTCCACATCGATATAATCAGGGGAAGAAAGGATGGGCTGATAATAGAGGTCCGGCTTCTTTCCCAGGGTCGTGCTGGTAGTGAAGCTCCATTTCGGGGCCTGGTTATATCTTCCTTTTTTGGTCGTGATCACGATGACCCCATTGCCCGAAAAAGCGCCCCAGATAGAGGCGGCGGCTGCATCTTTCAGAATAGTGATGCTTTCCACATCATCCGGGTTGATATTATTGATATCCCCGTTGTAAGGAAAATTATCTATGACGATCAGGGGGTCCGGGTTGCCGGAGATCGTGCTGCGCCCCCGGATCACGATGGCGGATTCATTGGCGCCCGAGATCGGGTTCTTATTGAACAACAGGCTGCTGGTCACCCCGTCCAGCCGGTCCAGGATGTTCGGGGATACCCGGCGGTTGATCAGGGCATTACTGACCTGGGTAAAGGAACCGGTAGCCCGGTCCTTTGGGATCTCCTGGTAACCATTATTGGCTATGACGGATACGTCGACCAGTTCGCTGATCTTCTCCTTCAGTATTATGACCAGGTCTTTTGTCTCCGTGAAGGACTGCTCCCTCGTTTCATAACTGACGCTGGTAATGAGCAGGCTGCTATCCCCTTCGGCGACACGGATGGCAAACTCACCGTTATCATTACTGGTCGTTATGGCAGATGGGTTGCCTTTTACCGTGATCGTCGCTCCGGTGATAGGCTCTCCTTTTTCATTGATCAGTTTTCCCCGGACTAAAGTGACCGTAGGCGTAATTATTTCTATGGCGATGCTTTTGCCGACTAAGGTATAGGTCAGAGGCTGGCCTTTAAAGCAAATATCCAGCACTTCCCGGATACCGGCATTTTTTACGGAGATGGTTACGTTTTTAGCCAGCTGAGGCCAGGCAGCATCTCCAAAATAAGTATAGCCGGTCTGTTTACGGATGGCGATCAGGATCTTTTCGAGTGGAGTATCTTTTTCGGAGAGAGTAATACCGGCGGTGGACTGGCAATAGACGGGCATGCTCCGTTGCAAGCAGGTAAGCAGCAGTATGAAAACAACCAGTCTTGTCGAGCCCATCAGGCAGTGGTTTGAATAAATAAAGTTACAGCCTGCAAATCATGAGTAAATATAAAATTAATACTTACTTACCCATGATCGCGGCTGTAACTGGCGGACTCGGTTCAATGGTTATGGAAATAGTATGATCACGACGTTACGGTGATTGTTTTTCCGGTGATTCTAAAATGAATATGTTGATATTCCAATTGTTTTAAAATTTGACGAAGATCATCCTTACGGGAAAAATTACCTGTAAAACGCTTCTCCGGTATCTTCCCCTCATACCTTACCTCTACATTATAACACCTGGCTATTTCCCTCATAACTGTATGTAAATCATCATTCTTGAATTCAAGGTCTCCATTTTTCCAGGATAACACAGACCCGGTATTGACTCCTCGTATAAGCTTTATCGGAGTAAAAGCTCCCGACAAAGGATAGGCTATTTCTGCCTGGTCTCCCGGCTGTAGGGAAGTCTCTTCGGACCCGCGGACGACCTTGATAGCTCCGTCCACCAGCGTAGTCTTACTAACAGGCTCATCCTCATAGGCCATTACGTTAAAATTCGTTCCCAGCACCTCTATTTTTGCATCCCGGATCTTTACACGAAAAGGCATCTCCGCATTTTTCGCTACCTCGAAATAAGCCTCCCCGGATAACTCCACATTACGCTCCTTCCCACTGAAAGAAGCAGGGTATTTCAACGTGCTGGCGGCATTTAACCATACTTTACTGCCATCGGCCAGTTCAAACTGCTGCTGACTGCCACCCCTTGAGATGGAAAACGATTTTGAAAGAGCTTCGACAGGCTTGTCAGATGTCCCCGCAACAGGCCCGGACTGATGGGCATACCGCAGATAACCTCCACCTGCTATTAATCCAACCAGGGAAGCTGCGGCAATCCACTTAAAGTTCCGCCCGGTATAAAATTTCTTAACAACGGCCTGCCCCCGTCTGGTCTTTGCCTCTCTAGTCTTTGACTTAGTCCCGGACCGGTCTAATTTATGCTCCAATTGCTCTATCCATGCTGAAGAAGGACCGGCAACCGATAAAGTACCTTGTTCCTGCAAAGCCTCATATTCATTCGCAATAACACCAAGATCATCTGCAGAGGCTCCTTCCAGCCACCGCAAAAATGCTGCATGCTCCTCGGGACTGTAATCTCCCGTTACGAAACGAGCAACAAAAATCCGGGCATCTTTTAAATTCATAAATAAGGTGTTATAAATAAAGACACTTGGCGTGAGGCAGGGGATACCTCAGGAATAAAATATTTTTTACAGCCAACAAAAGTAGTTGACAATCAATGACTTTCGAAAAGAGAAATGAAGACAAACAAAAGGAGGGACAACTCTCCATGATCCCGTAAATATTGTCTCACGAAAGCCGTAGCCGTATAAAGCTGCTTTTTTACACCGGAACGGGTAATATTCAGCTCAGTGGCAATCTCATCCAGGGTGAGCCCCTGATCGACACTCATTTTTAAGATCTTCCGCCGCCCCGCCGGCAATTTCTCTATCGCTTCCAGGGCCAGTTGATAGTATTGCTTGAACAATAACTCATTTTCCGAGTCACTCTCCGAAGAAGATTCCGCAGAATCATCCAGATCCTTTAATTTTTGTCGCACTTTCAAAGCGCGTATATAATTGAAAACCACATTACGGGAGACCAAAAAGAGATAATCTTTGAAAGACTCCACCTCGGCCAGCCGGGCCCGCTTCTCCCAGATCCTGACAAAGACATCCTGCGTCAGCTCATCCAGATTTCTTTTCGAAGGCTCGAATAGAATAACATAACGCTCTACATGAGGGAAATAAGTACTATACAATCCTTTAAAGGCATCCCTATCACCTCCGGCTATCCGCGCAAGCAAATCTTTTTCATTATGTATAATTTCAAGTGACACAGTCTATTATAGTCTATTTGACGGAAGAAATACAAAAGATGCTCCCATAGCGCAACTATCGGGCCATATAGTACAGACTTCCAGGCTGGCGGAGAGAGGGAATAGAGGTAATTTTGGTAGCATCATATATTGAGGTCAATCGGGGTTTCTTATCTTTATTAAAAATAATAAGATATTCCCGTCAATTGCTGATTTTCCAGCCTTTTCAAAAGATTATTTTTTATCATACCCTATACTGATCATTGGAAAGACCGGCCCCCACCCTCCTCCATAGTCGACGCATCAGATCCCGCACTCAAAAATAAAAACCCCGCCCTCGATGAAGACAGGGTCTCAGCTTACGCTAAGGAAATGCTTTCTTTAGTTAGGTAAAGCAGTTGCATCCAGGATTATGACTTTGATCAGCACGGTGCCGGTAGGTGCAGTTACTGCAGCCACGCCGGCCGGATCGGTAAGATCGACCGAAACGGTGCCATTCTGATGGTAAGCGCCATAAGCGACTCCACCGTATACCTCGGGAAGCGCTTCGAAGGTCGCGCCATTGTCAAAAGAAGCGTACACGATCACCCCTCCGCTCCCAACGACCACATTATCCACTTCGGGAACATTTAGTTTAACAGTATAAGTCTTTCCTCCATCTGAAGTGGTCCAGCTGGAAGAACTGACGGAATAAGTAGCGGAAAAAGCCTGGTCCACCGTCTGATACACTGTCTTCTTACAGGACCCCAATGTCAAAACCGATAAAAATAAAGCGATAGCTGTCGTGGTTCTCGTCAATGCTGCATGTTTACGCACATTCATGTTTGTGTTTTTTAGGTGTTCATAGATAGATCTCCGTGGGATCCCTGTCCCATAGACTCCGTGACTTGGGCAAGGTTTAACCAGGATACCTGAAAAATAGTTCATCAGAGAGTCCCCTGAGGCGTCTTAGCCTTAGATCCGTCCTTGTTCGTTGCCAACACAGCAAATTGCATGCCCTATGTCCCAACAAAAGGAAGCATTCCCTACTTTTGCGAAGACAATCAACAGCAATACCATGAATATTCAGCATAACCATACGGAAAGAGGCGGCAGTTTTTATATCGGAGACCCCTTCTCTCCTACTGCTCAATTAGTATATCGTATGGCCGGGGAACATAAAATGATCATCGATCATACAGAAGTAGCGGAAATCCATAAAGGCGAAGGGATCGGCAAGCAGTTGGTCGCCGAAGCCGTCCATTACGCCCGGCAACACGGTATAAAGATCCTGCCACTCTGCTCCTTTGCCAGATCTGTCCTCAAGCATTCCAAAGAATATGAGGATGTACTGATAGCAGCCTGACACCCCCTATTTCCATACCAGCACCAGCATGCCGCTGAAGATCAGGGCGGCCGCCAACAGCAGCTTCGGCGTCAGAGGCTCCCGGAGAAAGAAAAAGGATAAGAGGATCGTGAATACGATACTCCCCTTATCGATGACACTCACCTCGGATACTTTCCCCAGCTGCAACGCCCGGTAATAAAATATCCAGGACAACCCCGTAGCGATAGCAGACAGGATCAGGAACAACCAGTTATTCCGGGAAAGCCCGCGCAGACCGCCGGCATTTCCCCTGAAAAATACAAGCCCCCAGGTGATCAGCAGGATCACCGCCGTACGAATGGCCGTAGCCAGATCTGAATTGACATTCTTCAACCCGGCCTTGGCGAAAATAGCCGTCAGCGCTGCAAAAACTGCCGATAACAATGCATACAGCAGCCAGACAGGAAAATTGAACATATGAACGGTATTAATTTTATAAGATACAGTTGCCTATCGTGCCGCAGGCCCGGCCCACTCCGTAAACTCCCCACCGGGATCGAACATATCCACCTTACCCTGCTGCCACCGCTGCAGGTCCCTCCGAAGGAAAGGCTTATTTCTTTCCGTCAGTTCGGCAGGGTCCAGCCCTGACAGATCCGGCTTCCCCGCATTCACCCAGGCGGTATACCAGAAAGCCGCCGTTTCGGCTATGGCTCCCCGCAACTGCCGCTCGACCATTCCCTTTAGCAACTCATGATACCTGGCGGCATATTCCCGCGTATGCACCAGGTCGCCGAACTTATTCTTAAGGGGATTCCCGTTGGTATCCAGTATATAGACTTTCCCCTTAGGCAGCGATCCCGCCAGTTCCCGGTCGATAGACAATACGCTCTCCGCCAGGCGATGGGTGGAGTCGATCACCTGCCAGGTCTCGCGGACGATATTATCGATATATTTCGCCGGCCCCGTGCAGAGATTATACCCGCTCCCGAAAAACTCCGGCAACTCTCCTTCCCAAAGAGCATGAATGCCCTTCTGCCCCGTTAGCTGCCCATCATGATTCAGCGCCGTGTGTAACGGCATATGAGCATCCCCAATATAATGCCCCAGGTCCGCCGCCAGGAAAAGGATCTCGGCCTTTCTCTTCCCCTTCATGGCCTTTGTTAGCTTTTCCGTCACCTCCGGAATATACCAGGGTAGGATCCCGGCCTTATTGAGAAATGAATCCGGATAACGGGCCCTCGCCTCCTGCATCGTGGCAGGAAGGTTCGCTACATTACCTGATGAATCGTAAGATTCAAGATTGATATAGTGACGGGGAAACTCCGCCCTGTCATTAATCGTATACTTCCTCAGATCGGGCACAACAGCTTCCTCGGTGATAAAATCAATATGATTGTAGAAGAACGGACGAATGTCCGCTGGCAGGGCGAATACGGCAGACCGGTTGATATGTTGATGTCCCCAGGCGCCCCAGGCAAATACCAGGGAAACACCTGCCCCCATCAGCGCAAGGAATAAAACTAACTTCTTCATCCCCTAAAGATAGTTGAAAACTTATTTCGCTCCGCTCAGTTGGGTCGGGGACCGTGTCCCCCGATGTTCTTCAAAAGTACAAAAGGCGGCCCTTTCTTAAAATCAACGCCCCCGGCCGTCACAGGAGCATAAAAAGAAAAATTGCCTAACACAATATCCGTCTTCCCATCCCCGTCCAGGTCGGCCGCATCCATCGTCAGCCATTTGCCTGATTTCGCCTCCGGCAAACTGTAGGGCTGAAAATCGAACCCTCCCAGGTTCTCCAGGTAAACAAATCCTTCTTCAGGCTGATGCTTATAATCCGCAAAAAAAGAGATGGTAGCGATATCCAGGTCCCCATCACCATCAAAATCCCTCGCCATCGCCTTATAACAACCATTGACAGGAAAAAAATATTTCTGTGAAAAATGATCCTGCCCGTCATTCATATAAATATACACCCCGTGATAAGGCTTCAAGACAGGCGAAAAATCTGCATTATCGCCACAGGTATACAGGATATCCGGGTGTCCGTCCTTATTGAAATCGGCCAGCTCGAAATAAGACGAGCCATACATGGGAGGAAAACGCAGGATCTGTTGCTGACTGAACTTCCCATTCCCCTCATTCCTGAAACGAAAGATCCCTTCATCCCCCTGCGCAAACAACACCCAGATATCCGGCTTCCCATCGTGATTGTAGTCGTCGATAATTGCTTTGATGGCGCCGGCAACCGGCCGAAGGACATGCCGCTCAAAGCCATGATCCCCTTTGTTCTCCATCCAGGACAAAGCCCCGACCTCGTTCCCGAATTCACAAACAAGATAATCCGTCTTCCCATCCTGGTTGAGATCCGCAGCCGTCAATTGAACAGGCCGGCTCAGTCGATCGAAGAGAGGTACCGAATCCAGCTGCAGTCGACCTTCCGGACCGGAACGAAGCCACTGCCCCTTCCCGAATTTCCCGTTATTGGGATTCAGGTTACCGATATTACAGACCAGGATCCCTTGCTGCTGCCAATCCACATCCACGATAGCGCCCTTGACAGGAAGGGAGTCCACCACCGCCAGAGAAGGATTCAGCCGGTACAAACGTTCATAATGAGCATCCCCCAGCAGCAATCCCCGGTTGCTGACCGAAGTATCTATCCGGACCAGGGTCGTGGCGGGCATATCATACCGGAGAGAAGGCATCTCCGCCCTGAAAAGAGATAACCCGTTCTTGATAGGACGGGGACGGGATTGGGGAGCGAGGCTATCGGGAGAAGTAGCCCTATAATAATCCAGGATACACTGCCATTCGTCCAGCTTCAACAAAGGGCGGGCAGGATAAAACCCCCTCAGATTGGTATCTCTCCGGCTGGAAGGATAAATTTTGAAATTATACGCAAAAATACCAAGCCGGGGCCCCATATTCGGTAAAACCCCCTTCTCCCAGCTCTGCGCATCCAGCAGGGCCGGATCAGGTAATTCATGGCAGGACTGGCAATACACCTGGGCTAAAGCCTCTCCCCTGCGGATAGAAGATTCCGGGATATTCGCATGCAACCGGTTCCGATGATAATGCTTGCAGGCAGATAAAAACAACAGGCCCGAAAAAATAAACACTAAAAAAACAACGCCTATATATATACGATTTCTCATAATCATTTCATCACCTTCCTCGTCTTCCCCCCGACACTTGTTATTTCCACGGAGACAATGGGACCATCGACATTGATAAACCTTCCCGATTGAGATAAAAAAGATGACCCATAAGCCGTCTCCTCTTTTCGGACCGATCCGTCCCGATAGGTGATCAGTGCGCTCACCTCATCAGCCTGTAAGGAAATACAATGGGTGCTCCTTTTCAGCTCGATCACCTGTAAAGGCCCTCTATTCTGTCCTGCCGCCAGTAAACATTTGCCGCCGGCGCTCCTCAGCTTGACCAGGGCCTTTTGATTACCCGGAAGGAATAACCCGCTTTTCAAAATAGACTGGGGGGTAAAATTCCCCTTCCCGTCCCCCCGGAGATACAGCCCGTTCAGCGCATCATAACGTCCCACCGATACCTCCGTTCCATAATCGTTGCCACTGAGCACTACATCCAATTTGCCATCCCCGTCAAAATCTTCGGCCACCATACCATTGATGACGGATAGCTGGGCCTGAACAGGTAAAGCAATACGGGTGAACCGACCATCCCCTTCATTTCTCAGCAGACAGGTCTGGAAATCATTGGCCTGCAGGATCAAAGCCCCCTTTCGCTCATCCGGGGTGAGCACCTGGTCCATCGTAGCCACAGCGTATGATTTATAGTCAGGGAATTTCTTTCGCATGGAAGTCATTTGCCGGAGAAGGTCATCCCGCGACTCCGCGGGAAATTCTTTCAGCGTGCCATCCCTGTCCGGCAGGTACAGGGATGGTATCATATCATAGATCCCATTCTTATCGAAATCTCCTCCATACACACGGACCGGATATCGAGGGCTGGCTTTATAAAAAGAGTTCTGCCCCACATTCCCTACGATATAATCCATGTCCCCGTCATTGTCGAAATCCCCCGCGACAATACTGTTCCACCAACCGGTATGATCACTGATCCCCGAAGCCGCTGTCACATTTTTAAAGACCCCTTTCTCATTCTTAAGAAAAGTCACAGGCATCCACTCTCCCGCCAGCACCAGGTCCGGCCAACCATCGTTATCAAAATCAGTCCAAAGACCATCACATACCAACCCGATCCCAATTAAGTCTTTTGCCACGGTAGCCGTCACATCCGTAAACTGAATATGACCATTCTTCGAATCATTGCGGAAGATATAGCTGGATACCGGCTGAGGATACTTCCCGGGCTCCACCCGCCCGGAGACGAAAAGATCCAGGTCCCCGTCATGATCGAAGTCCGCCGCCCGGACACAGAACTTACTACTCAGGTTCGCCGGCAGTGCCGTTGGGTCCAATGTGAAATTCCCCTTCCCGTCATTGATGTATAACCGGTCCTGATAAGCCTGGGTCTTAACCGGGTTACCATATCCCCCGCTGGCGATATACAGGTCCAGGTCCCCATCTCCGTCCGCATCGAACAACAGGAGGCCCAGATCGTCGGCAATTTTAGAGGCAGCGCTATCCCCCGGTAACAGGGACCGCTGGACGAACCGGCCGTCCGGCTGTTGCAGGAATAATAGCGTAGCATTATGAGCGGCCCCTCCCACAACAATATCCTCCAGCCCATTGCCATCCACATCTCCCACCGCCAAACCGGGACCATACTCGGAAAATTTATGCGGCAATAATTTTTGGATATTGAAATCGATAAAATCCTTTTGCGTATGCCGGTAATGAATATTCACCGAATCCGTGATCTCCCGGAACAACGTATTCCGGGCAATAGGGTCCTGCGTTAAAGAATACTCCTGGTGTGCATCCCGGATATTTACCTTCAGCAGTTGATCGGCCGGAACATGAAACAGGTATTGCATTCTTCTACCGGGCCATTTGACCAGTACCGTATCCACCGACCCGGTATTCCCCAGCCCGAAATGGGCGATATTCTGGATCGTCGACAAATAGCCCCTGAAGGGAGTATTCTCATAGACCTGCTGCTTCCCATGGTCGTAATGCAATTCTATCCGGGCGCCGATACCATCCCTGTTCAGGCTATCTCCCGTCAACTGCACATGCAGGTAATGATTTCCCTCCTTGCTGCGCTCCCTGGAATTATTCCGGTACACCATGGCCTCGTCATTGATATTGTTGATCACCATATCCAGGTCTCCGTCATTATCCAAGTCAGCATAAGCAGCCCCGTTAGAGTAGGCCGGATCCGTCATTCCCCAATCCCGGGAGACATTGGAAAATTGAAGGTCCCCATTATTCTTAAAAGCATATTTGTTCAGCTTCACTTCCGGTATCTGTTTGAGCAGATCTGCCTTGGGGAGCAGATTGTTCGCCTTGGCCCGGAATACCGTAAAATCATGGTCGGTCACATCCTTAGGATATCCATTGGTGACAATGATGTCCCGGAAGCCATCGTTGTCAAAATCTGCCACCAAAGGCGTCCAGCTCCAGTCCGTCTCCGAAATGCCTGCATAAAAACCGATCTCGCTGAAGACCGGAGCCCCTATCGAATCGTTTTGCCCGACCCGGGGGCCCTGATTCAATTGCAGGGTATTCCGTACATACTGATATTGATACCCGAAATAATCGAAGTTCTGGTAAGTGAGATAGTTATTTCCCCCCATCATCGTTTTTTTCCGGTAATTATCCTCGGGGTTCATATCCAGTTCCACCAGGTCTCCCAGCCCGTCATTATTAATGTCCTCCACATCCTGCCCCATGGCCGTAGCGGAAGTATGCCGGAAATATTCCTTTGTCCGGTCGGTAAAAGTTCCGTCGTGATTATTGACATAAAGGATATCATCCGATAGGAAATCATTGGAGACATAAATATCCGCCCAGCCATCCTGGTTAATATCCGTGATGGTAGCAGCGTGCCCATAGCCTTCCGTCAGGATCCCTGCCTGCCGGGAGACATTGGTAAAAACCGGATGTTTTAAAGAGTCGCTCCAGTCATTGCGATAGAGCCGGCCGGTGCTGCGATGAGACCCATCCGTATGGATAGGCCGGAAAAAATTGGGGTTATCCGTCCGGATATTTTCATTCACGACCAGGTACATATCCAGGTCGCCGTCATTATCATAATCGAAGAAAGCCGCCATGGTAGAATGAGTCGTATCATCCAATCCATAAGCCGCCGCCATCTCTTTAAAATGAGGAATCCCGTCCGGACCATTGCCCTGGTTGATATAAAGCAGGTTCCTGCGCTTGTCGGGGTCTCTTGAAATAGAAGCGCAAACATAAATATCCGGCCAGCCATCGTTGTTAATATCCACGACAGCAACCCCCTTACACCATTTACCCGCTCCGCCCACTCCGGCGCTTTCCGTTATATCCTCGAATTTAAAATTCCCTTTATTCAGGTAGAGTTTATTAGACACCAGGTTGCCGGTAAAATAAATATCCGGCAGCCCGTCTTTATTAAAATCCCCGATCCCCACTCCTCCTCCATTATAGACATTGATCATGTCGGAAGGATTGATGGAATCGTTCTCTACAATGGTATTGTTAAAATGAATGCCGGATTCGGAAGAAGGGATCAGCACGAACAAAGGTTTCCGGCTCTTACAGGACACACAGGCCAAAAAAACAAGCAGGATAGAACAAGCGATCGTACGCAAGGACATTGTCATAGATTTTCTGTGCTTCAATGTAGGCAAAAAAGTTCAGACCCGAAAAGCCGCCCCGGGACGCAAGACAAAAGGGGAGATGTTACTCTCCCCTTTTACTTATATCGTTAACCGGTTATGTTAATTATAGCCGGGGTTTTGCACCAGGTTCTTCGTACCCGTTGCATTTTCCAGGTCAATCTCCGTCTGCGGGATCGGGAAGATCTCGTTGATGCCTTTATGGAAAGTAGCGCCAGGATTCACACTAAATATGCTCGGACGGGTCTTTTCAACCGCCTGGTAAGCGTTTAGCAGAACCGACATATCCTGGGGATATTGCGTGTCGGAATCCCAACGGGCCAGGTCGAAGAACCGGTGGCCTTCTTCCGCCAGTTCCAGCCTTCTTTCCCAGCGGATGGCATTCATAGCGTAATTCTTATCCGCTGCAAAAGAACCGGGAGGATAATCGCCGATCTTATAGTTGGCCGCCAATACCATGGGAGGAGCCCCGGCAATGGGCTTATAGGTATAGGTAGCAGGATCGAAGCTGGCATTCGCAGAATAGATCCAGGTTTCCGGGTGGCTGCCTACACGGTCACGTACTTTATTGACGTAAGTACGGGCCGTTTCGGGATTGCCTATTTCCACTTCACATTCTGCCGCCCAGAGCAGCAGATCGGAATACCGGATCAGATTTACGTTATTGGCATCGATCTGGGTAGGTCCCCAGAAGCTGGTCTCATTGGAAGACAGCGTTCCTTTCTGGCTCTTGGCATATACATTCTTCTTAGGGCTGAAATAGCCGTCCGTACCATCGCGTACCCAGAGAGAGCCGGGGTGAAGACCCCAGTCCAGGTAGGGAATGCCGGGACGTCCCAGTACGAAATCAAGCCGGGGATCAACAGTACCGGCATAGGTATTATCCTTGATAGAGGGATCGTTGTTATAAGTAGTGAATAAAGGAAGGCCGTTGGCATCTACTTTATACGCATTGGCCAGGTTGATGGAAGGATTATCAAATCCGCAGCAACCGCCAGGACCGCTACCATCATTCGGGAAGTTCAGCACATCGCCGTAGTTACCATTCGTGCCGGATCCGTCATTGACGGACATCTGCACGGAAAATACGGATTCAGAGCTGTTCTTGGCGCTGGCAACCGGATTGAAGTTATTGGCATAACCGCCGGGATTGAAATCATATTTAACACCCTTGCTGTTAACGCCATTCGTTAACAGGTCGTTCAGCAAAGTAAGGGCCGAATCGTATTTGTGTTGGAACATAAAGCATTTTGCCAGGAAAGCCTCGGCGGCATACTTATTGGCGCGGCCTATATCAGTTGGTATTACAGCCAGGCTGTCCATGGAGAATTTAAAATCGGCTTCGATATTTGGCCAGATATCCTTGTTATTGGGAACATTGATGTTCTTATTGGCTGCGGAGATCGACTCATCCACATAAGGCACATTCTTCCACATTTTTTTAGCTTCGAAATGAAAAAAGCCTCTGAGAAAACGGGCTTCTCCCATCAGCTGACCATGCGAGGTCGCGTCTATGTCCGTGGCCAGGGCCATGGTCCGTATAACATCATTAGCCCGCTGAATCCCGTCATACAGTGATACCCATTTCTGTTCCGGGTAACTATTGGCGGCAGTAGCGGTGGACCAGGTCGAAATCAGTGCGATGTCGCCCTGATCGGAAGGCGTGGAGCCTTTGTAAGCATCGTCGGCACAGACGCTGCCATATACCCAGTTAGAAGCGCCGGATCCGTATTGATTGCCCTGGGTGGCGCTGCCTTCCCCATCCAGCAGGGAATAAGCCCCGATCAGCAGGGATTGCACGCCCGCCTTATTAGAAAGCTGACTTTGCTGTAAGGCGCCTAACGGCGGCTTTTCCAGGAAATTATGGCTACAGGAATAGCTTACGACAGCCAGCAGTAAGAACCCCGGAATGATAAATCTATATTTCGTTCTTTGTATCATAATATTTTTTTTAAAGCAATTAAATGTAACAGGTTAGAAACTCAGCTGTACGCCGACATTGTAATTTTTCTGGTTAGCGGGATAGTTGCCGAAGTCAATACCAAAGTTGGTATTATCGGTCGATTTGGAAGTAGTCAGCTCAGGATCGAGACCGGAGTATTTGGTGATCGTGAACAGATTAGCTGCCTGTATATAAACCCGGAACCTGTCAATGCCAACTCTTTTCAGGATGGCAGGCTGAATGCTGTAACCTATTTGCATTTGTTTGCACCGCAGGTAAGAACCATTTTCCATATAATAGGAATTGAACTGCGTGGAATTGCTGAAGTTCGCAGATCTTTCCAGGATAGGCGTTTGGCCATTAGCGCCGGGCATTCCGAAAGAATGCAGGGCGGCGCGGTTGCTCACGGCCGCATCGAATACCTGGGGGAAATCCGTCCAGTATTTCACATAGTTGATATCCTTGCTCCCCACGGAAGCATAGAAAAACGCCGAGAAATCGAAATTCTTATAGCTGGCTGCGATGTTCAGACCCACTACGAACTTCGGATTGGGATTCCCGAAGAAAGTCCTGTCGGAATCCGTGATCTTTCCGTCATGGTTGACATCGGCATATTTGAAACGGCCGGGGGCCGCATCAGGCTGGGTGGGGGATTTGGACACGTCGTTGGCGTCCTGGAATAGCCCGACGACCTTGTATCCGAAGAACTCGCCTACAGGTTGTCCCGGCTGCAGGCGGGAGAAGGCGCCGAAACGGTTGGAACCAGCGCTTATTTTGTCCTGGTATTTCACCCCGTCCGCCAGGCTGATCACTTTATTCGTGTACGTGCTGAAGGTTCCCGTGATGTCGAATTTCAACTCATGGTTGACGGCAGCGCCATGCCAGGTCACCGAGGCGTCTACCCCTTTATTCTCTACGTTTCCCGTGTTAAAGAAGGCAGCGGTAGCATTACCACCCGTAGCAGCGATCGGTGAGTTAAACAACAGCCCGCTCACGGATTTCTTGTACCATTCCACCGAGAAGTCGAACTTGTTCTTAATGATAGATCCGTCGACGCCGATATTCAGTACTTTATCCCGTTCCCACTGTCCGGCAGCATTACCATTCTGGCTGGCATAAGTGCCTAAGACCGCGCTGGTGCCGGTACCGGTGATATCATAGGAAGAATTGGCGGCAGACTGCCCGAAGAGGGTATAGCGGTTGGTAGTAAGCGCATTGCTCAAGGAACCAAGCTTGCCCCAGCCTCCACGTATTTTCAGGTCGCTGAGCCAGGATACGTCCTTCAGGAAATCTTCTTGGGAAATTCTCCAACCGGCCGTTACTGAAGGGAAGACGCCAAACCGAACATCGGAAGCGAATATGGAAGATCCGTCCCGGCGTAAAGTACCGCTTAACAGGTACCGGTCCTTATAGCTATAATCCACACGTCCGAATAAAGAATAGATCGAGCTCTGGATTGGGTAAGCAACACCCTGGTTCTCCGAGTTATTAACGAAGGAAGAGTTGGTCTGCCCGGCCGGAGGGCCGAAATTAAGTACCCATAGGCTGGGATCCACGGTTAACTGGGCCGGGTTGGTCACATAATACCCGCTCCGTGTAGCCTGCATTGCTCTCTGGTAATTTGATATGGCTTCCACACCGCCCAGAACAGTCACCGTATGATCACCCCACGTATTATTATATTTAAGGGTGTTGGTCCAGGTCCAGCTGCTGTTATACCCGGATGTCTCTACGAGCGTATTGGGGTTCGTATTGTTTTCTGTGTTTTCATACGCAGTATACTTGAAGGCGGTGTTATAGTAATTCTCAATATTACCGCCAAAACTGGTACGGGCCGTCAGGTGTTTCAGGAGATCGACTTCCGCAAATACATTACCGGTGATCTGCCAGTCGTTATTCTTATTATTAACGGAGCGTTGCAGGATGGCTACGGGGTTCTGGGGGTTACCCAATCCCTTCACCTGGGTACCGGCATAATTGCCTACTACATCATATACAGGGATGATCGGGCTCATACGATAGCTCATGGAAATGGCATTGCCTTCGGCCTGGTTGGTTGAACCGGGAATCCCGCTGGGGCTCTGCCTGTAAAAAACATAGGCATTTTCCCCGACACGGATATGGTCTTTCACATTAAAGGTCGTATTGATCCTGGCTGAATACCTTTTCAGGTAAGTATCTATGAGTGTACCCTGCTGGTTGAAATAATTAAACGAAAAGAAGTATTGGGAACGGTCGCTGCCCCCGCTGGCCGATAACGTATGGCTCTGGATCATGGCCGGTTTGAAGATCTCATGAAACCAATCCGTCCCCCCCTTATTGCTCTTGGTGATCTCATTGGTGTAGAGAGCATACGTGGAAGGGTCCGTATTCGGGCCGCCGTTATTCGTATTAATAGGACTCAGGTAATCGTATAGGACCGGCGTGGGCCCATACCCGTACTGGCTATTCTTGAAGTTGGTGGCATTGAAGGGCAGGCCGCTGTTCTTAAATTCCGTATACAAGGCGTTAGCCGAATTAGTGGGATTGGCAATGTCGAAGACATTCCCGCTCAACGGCCTTTGAGTACCGACGTATCCGTCATAGGTAATAACGGCTTTACCTTGTCTTCCTTTTTTCGTGGTTACGATGACGACCCCGTTGGATCCCCGTACCCCGTAGATAGCGGCAGCACCTGCATCCTTCAACACCTGGATGGATTCGATATCGCCCGAATTGAGATCATGCAGCCCATTCGGGATCTGCACTCCATCGATAATGACCAGCGGATCGGAGTTTCCGAAAGAAGTGATGCCCCTGATCCTTACGTTACTGCCACCCCCGGGAGTACCCGAATTGATGACGGTGACGCCGGAAGCCTGTCCCTGTAAGAGGGCCTCGGTGTTACCCCCTGGCACAGATCTCAGGGCCTTTACATCGACCACCGCTACAGATCCGGTGATATCTTTTTTCTTTTGGGCCGAATAGCCCGTCACCACAATCTCATTGAGAGCAGAGCTGGAAGTTGCCAGGGCGATATTTCCGATAGCACTCCTTCCGGCAACGGGAAATTCCTGCTTTTCAAATCCTACCGAAGAGATCACCAGTGTACTGTTGTCATTTGCAGGGATGGAAAAGCTACCGTCGGCACCGGTCGAAGTAGCGATTTTACTACCTTTTACCTGTACGGTGGCTCCGACAATGGGTTGCTTGTCTGCATTACTGACTACTTTACCGGTGATTGTTTTCTGTGCGAAGAGACTAAAACTGAGGAGAGAGAGGCACGCTAATAGGCATACCTTCAGTGAAGCATTAGTTTTGAATGGCATGAGGATAAAATTTAATCGTTTTTTTCATAGCTGGCTAAGCTGTGGCGATTGTCGCATGAAACTACACCATCTATCTTGACTAAAAGTAGTACTAATTTGACTTTTTCTTATAACTTTTCAACGCAAAATAAGGGTAATCACTTGCTCAAACGATTTTGCAAATCATACTTTTTAACGCTTATGAAAATTGTGTTTACTTTTAACCAAGCACTAACTTCAACCAAAATACGCTAACGATGAGGATCAGATATTTCCTTTTAATAATCTCCCTGGGAATGGGGCTCAGCTGCAAAAGAAACCTCTCTCCGGCAGAAGTAAAAGACAACCTGGAGAAGACTATGGCCTCTTATTTAATAGAGGAACAAGGCGGCGATACCACCCGGCTAAAATTTAAAATGGAAGACGTCAACTACTTTGAAGACAAGGATTTCTATGAATGTGAATTTTCCGTGCGCCTGTTCAGAGAAGGCGGAAAAGATACCACGGGTATCATTAAAGGAAGGATTTCGAAAGACTTTTCTAAAGTGACGAAATAAAACGCCACAGGCGTTTTGCCCCGAAGGGGCCATCATTAGATTCGAAAGCCAGAAAGTTCATCTTTCTGGCTTTCGCTTAAAGGCACCTGTGGACTGGCTGTTGAGCGCCATAAAAAATGCCAGCATTTTTTATGGCGGGTCTCATGATGGCCCTTCGGGCACTCCGCCCGTGGCGGAGTTAGGCGTTTTAGCTCGTCGCCCAGGCCTTCTCCCCTTTCTTATAATCAATGCATCCCTCGTACCTTCCGGGAACCGCCACATAACGCAGCGCCTTGGTCGCACCCGGCTCGGAAGTAAAATACCCCCATAAAGTAAGCTCCTTCATCATCCGGAAATAATGGGCCGGATCATCTTTCTTCTTCTGATCGGTATACGTTTTCTGTTCTTTATCGAGATCTACCAGCAGATCGTGCCTCTCCTGGACACTGCTGTCCAAAAAGGATTTGCCATTTTTCTTCTTACTGGCTTCATTCAGCTTCTGCATGCCGTCCAGGAATATTTTCTGATCTTTTTCTGTATAACAATCCCGAACGATCCTCGTCATGAACTCTCCCACCTTCGCATCTTTGGCACCGGGCGTATTCGTAGCCGGCAGAATAGTTTCGGCCACTTCATCGAGGAAGGAGACATCGTCATTCGAGAAATTGATGCCGGCCCCGCCGATATTCTTATCGGTATTGGTACAGCCGGCTAAGAAAGCCTCCGCTCCAAGAATAGTTCCCCCCAGGATCAGGCCCACCCTGGATAATGCATCTCTTCTGTTCATAATAGTATCATTTTAAAATTTATAAAGTCCCTTTTTTAAGTTCGCTGACGGCAAAATCCGCCGCCCGCGCCGTCAAAGCCATATAAGTCAATGAAGGATTCTGACAGGCGGAAGAAACCATACAAGCCCCATCCGTCACAAATACATTCTTCGCATCCCATACCTGGTTATGCTCATTGAGCACAGAAGTCTTCGGATCACGTCCCATACGCGCCGCCCCCATTTCATGAATGCCATCTCCCACATTATGGCCATTGTCGTGATGCTGAACGTCTTTAACGCCGGCGGCTTCCAGCATGGCCACGGCTTCGGCCACAATATCCTTCCGCATCTTCTTTTCATTGTCCTTTATTTCCGCATCCATCGCCAGCACCGGCAGCCCCCATTTATCTTTCTTATCCTTGTCGAGCGAGATCTTATTCTCATGGTAAGGCAGCAATTCCCCGAATCCACCAATGCCGATCGTCCATTCCCCCGGCTCAGTAAGAGATTCTTTAAGATCAGCGCCGATGCTCAGCTCCGCCACACTTCGCTGCCAGCTTTCCCGGCTCGCAGCCCCCTGGTAACCGAACCCGCGCAGATAATCCCGGGTATCGCCGAATAAATTGGCAAACCGCACCACGTAGATCCCATTGGCCCTGCGACCATATACATATTTATCCTGGTAGCCCTCCACCCTTCCGGCCGCGCCCAGGTTATAATGATGATCCATGATATTATGTCCTAACTCCCCACTGCTGCTACCCAATCCGTCAGGCCATATATGCGTCGCCGAATTCATAAGCACCCAGGCGCTGTTCAGCGCACTGGCATTCACAAATACCAGCTTTGCATAATATTGATACGTATTATTGGTCTCCGTATCCAGCACTTCCACGCCCTTCGCTTTTTGCGTATCCTTATCATAAAGGATCCGGGTAACAAGGGAATAAGGGCGAACGGTCAGCTTTCCCGTAGCCATGGCGGCTGGTAGCGTCGAAGACTGCGTGCTGAAATAGCCCCCGAAAGGACAGCCTTCCCAGCAACGATCACGAAACTGGCATTGCGTTCTCCCGGGAATAGGGGCGGTCAGATTAGCCGAACGACCGATGATCATATGCCGCTGCCCTTTGTAATGCGCTTTGATCCTGGCCGCTACATCCTTCTCCACGCAATTCATCTCCATCGGCGGAAGGAATTGCCCGTCCGGCAATTGAGGCAGCCCCTCTTTAGAGCCACTCACTCCGGCAAACGTCTCCACATAATCATACCAGGGCTCCAGATCCTTATACCGGATCGGCCAGTCGATAGCCCAGCCATCCCTGGCATTGGCCTCAAAATCATAGTCACTCCAGCGATAACTCTGTCTTCCCCATAAAATGGAACGTCCGCCCAACTGATAGGAACGCCACCAGTTAAAAGGCTTTATTTCCGTATAAGGACAGTCCACGTCTTTGGCCCAATAATCCATCACCGCTTCCGTAGCCCCCCAACCCCGCGCGATATAAGGCCGTTCCTTTTTCTGCGCCTCCGTTACCTTCCCCCGGTGCTCGAAATCCCAGGGATTCTTCTCAGCCGTCTTATAATCTTTTATATGCTCGAAATTCCTTCCCCGCTCCAGCATGATCGTTCTGAGCCCCTTTTCTGTAAGCTCTTTAGCGGCCCAGCCTCCACTGATACCCGACCCGATAACGATCGCATCGTAAGTATTTTGTGGAACGGCATTGGTATTGATATGTAACGTATCTCCAGGCATCGTGTCTTACCGGTCTTATCTCCCGGTATTGTTGATTTTTAAAGGTTCCCTTTTTTAAGTTCTTTCACCGCATGATCCGCAGCCCGGGCAGTCATCGCCATATAAGTAAGGGATGGATTCACACAGGCAGCCGAAGTCATGAAAGCGCCATCCGTGACGAAGACATTCTTCGCATCCCATACCTGATTGTATTCATTCAATACAGAAGTTTTAGGATCTTTCCCCATACGGGCCGTACCCATTTCATGGATGCCCCTTCCCAGGAATGCGTTATCGCTATGGGTTTTTATATTTTTGACACCGGCGGCTTCCAGCATTTCAGCGGCATCGGACTCCATATCCTTCCGCATTTTCAGCTCATTCTCCTTTAATTCGACGTCGAAATTCAATATGTTCAATCCCCATTTGTCCTTCTTCGTTTTGTCCAGCGTGATCTTATTCTCATGATAAGGCAGGGTCTCGCCGAATCCCCCCATACTCATAGTCCAGGGACCAGGTTCGGTGAGCGCCTCCTTATATTCTTTCCCGATCTGGTATTCCGCTATTTCATGATTATAACCTTCCCGGCCACCTCCGCCCTGGTAGCCAAAGCCACGCAGGTAATCTCTTTTGTCACCGAACAGATTGCGGTACCGGGGAATATAAATACCGTTCGCACGACGGCCATAATAATATTTATCTTCATATCCATCGACAGTTCCGCCGGCGCCCACGCCCAGGTGATGGTCCATGACGTTATGCCCTAACTCCCCGCTGCTGCTGCCCAGCCCGTCAGGCCACACGTCAGTGGCTGAATTCATTAATACCCAGGCGCTGTTCAGCGCAGAGGCATTTACAAAGACGATCTTTGATTTAAATTCATAGGTCTTATTCGTCTCTGCATCCAGCACTTCCACACCCGTCGCTTTTTTAGTATTCTTATCGTATAATATTTTTGTAACGATTGACCAGGGACGCAGGGTCAGGTTGCCGGTCTTCACCGCTGCGGGCAACGTCGAAGACTGCGTACTGAAATATCCCCCGAAAGGACAGCCCAGCCAGCACTTGTTCCGGAACTGACAACCCGGCCTTCCTTCATGCGGTACGGTAATATTGGCGACACGCCCGATGATCATCGCACGGGTTCCCTTATAATGTTCTTTAAGGCGGGCGGCTACGTCTTTTTCCACGCAGGTCATATCATAGGCAGGAAGATAATGTCCGTCCGGCAACTGGGGCAATCCTTCCAGGGAGCCGCTGATACCTGCGAATTTTTCCGCATGGTCATACCAGGGCGCAATGTCTTTATAACGGATGGGCCAGTCGATCCCGATTCCTTCTTTTGCATTGGCTTCGAAATCCAAATCGCTCCAGCGATAGCTCTGGCGGCCCCATGTCAGGGAACGTCCCCCAACATGATACCCACGGAACCAGTCAAATCGTTTGGTCTCCGTATAAGGACACTCACTATCTTTCACCCAATAATCCAGGTTGGTCTCATTCAATGGATAATCCCTTTTCAGAACGGGATAATCTTTTTTCATTTGTTCGGTGGCATGACCGCGATGAGGGTAGGCCCAGGCCTCCTTATTGGCATTCACGTAATCCTTGATATGCTCGATATTCCGACCCCGTTCCAACATCAATACTTTCAACCCTTTTTCAGTCAGCTCTTTCGCGGCCCAGCCGCCGCTGATCCCCGATCCTATTACGATTGCATCATAAGTATTCTCAGCCATAGTAGTAATTTTCCTGATTGTTTAAAATAGTTTAATATTTACAGAGCCCTGCCTTGCGCTATACGTCACAAATTTTGATAGCTTCTTTCAGGGATTTCAACTTGTCTTGTTTGGCAGGAATAAATTCCTGCGCTACATAACCCTTGAACCCGGTAGCGACAATCGCCCGCATGATCGCAGGGTAATAAAGCTCCTGGGTCTCATCGATCTCATGCCGGCCCGGCACGCCGCCCGTATGGTAGTGACCGAAATAAGTATGCCCATCCTGGATCGTACGAATGACATCCCCTTCGTCGATCTGCATATGATAAATATCATACAATAATTTAAAGTTCTCCGAGCCTAGCTGCTTCACCAGTTCGATCCCCCATTTGGTATTATCGCACATCTGGTCCGGATGATTGACCTTGCTGTTCAACAGTTCCATCTGGATGATCACCCCCTGCTTCTCCGCCTGCCCCAGGATCTGCTTCAGCCCCGTCACGCAATTTTTTATACCCGTCTCCCCATCCATGCCCTCCCGGTTGCCGCTGAAACAAATGAGGTTCTTATAACCGGCCTTAGCGACCAGGTCGATATGTTCCGTATAACTTTTTATCAGGGTAGCATGGTATTCGGTATGGTTCCAGCCCTTGGTGAGGCTTATTTCCGCGCCATTGCACATGGAGGAAAAAAGTCCATGTTGCTGCAGCACTGGCCAGTCCTTGGGACCTACCAGGTCGATGGCGCCGAATCCGATCTTATTTACACCAACACATAATTCTTCCAACGGGATATCGCCGTAACACCAGCGACATACGGAGTGATTGATATTACCTTTCAATTTTAATTTTTTTTGATCTTCTGCTGCTGAGGCGGCCAGGGGCAGCATTCCTGCGGTTCCGAAAGCGGCAGTTCCCGCTACGATATTTTTAATAGCAGCACGTCGTGAGGGTTGATTAGACATAAATGGTTCCAGTCATTATGAAAAAGGAAATTACAAAATCTTATGGTTTCTTCCTCAATATTTAATGTTGGGGAGCATTAAAAAAGGATTAACGGCTATTTCTTAGCTACTGGCAGCAAGCTTTAGGCTGTCAGTCAGACATTTGCCAGGCTGTTAATCACTCACAAATTCTCAGCTTGCAGCTTGTGGCCCGCAGCCTGAGGCTTTTTCCCCCGCATATAATACACCAGCCCCGCAAATGCTACCGTCAAAATGATCGGGATGATCATCGTCGTATTCAGTACTTCCGGGCCCGCCGCCGATCGGGCATTATCAAATGCCTTGGACAGTTCCGTTCCGGCCGCTGCCGAACGATACGCATCCAGGCTGGCGCCTTCGGGTAGCTTTTTGATCATGAGACGATCATAATAGCCCCCCATGAATATCATATAGATACTGACGCCGAACATTCCCGCCCCGCCCATCAGATTCAATCCCACCGCACCCGTCCGGGGCAGATTCTCCGCCACGAACCCGATCATGCAGGGCCAGAAAAAAGCTACTCCCAGGCCAAAAATAATGGCCGCTCCGAAAATAGCCGTCCCCTGCAGATGGATCAGCAAATAGATACCCAGAGCCGATAAAATGGCCGAAATGAGCAGCACGCCCTGTGGAGCCAGCCGGTGCACGATCGGGCTGGCAAAAGCCCGCCCCAGCACCTGCACGGAGGCCACGAACGTAAGAATAAGAATGGCATTATCCGTCACCGTCCTGAACAGGACATCCGTCCATTGATTCGTGAACAATTCCGTGATGGCCGTCCCGAACATGCAAATGATCATAAAAAGGAACAAAGGGCTAAGCAGCGCCTTATACATATCGGAAGTGCTGACACCTGCGGCGACCCTCTCCGTAACAGGGAATTTCAGGCGGGAGAACAGGTAGCCATAGATCAGGGTAGGGATGAGCATGAGCGCTATCTCCACCTGGGATATCCAATAGGGCTTCTCGGCCAGCCCCCCTGCCAGGGTCTTGTCCAGTCCGAAAACGATCAGCGTACCAATCACAATTCCCGCGGGAAACCACAAATGAAAATGGTTTAACTTAGTAGTCTTATTATCCGTGAACAGGGAAGCTACCAACGGATTACAGGCGGCTTCCACCGTGCCGTTGGCAATGCCGATCAATAAAGTGGATAAGAACAGGGTCCAATAACCATGGGCATAGATCGTCAGCACGATCCCTGCTAAATGAAAGACAAAGGCGGAAACCAGTAGCTTTTTCATGCCGATCACATCGACAATAAAACCCCCGATTATAATGGCCAGCGGGAAACCCCAGAAAGCAGTGGCGGCAATAGCCCCCAACTCAGAGGCGTTCAGGTGGAACTTTACGCCCTGACCATTCAGGATACCCGCCCGGATGCCAAAAGAAAGAGAAGTGACTAACAAGGCCAGGCAACTGGCTACAAAAAGTTTATTACGCTGAATGTTGGTAGAAGTCATGGCAAGTCGTTTTAAATCTGAGACCCGTAAATGTAATTTTTATTTTTTAAATAACACTACTGCTAAATACTGCTATAGTAATATTTTTTTAAAGGAACCTTATATTCCATTAAATATATTAAAATTGCAATCGGTTTTGACTTAAAATCTTAGCTATATGAACAGAAAACTCAGAATGGGAATGATCGGCGGAGGCAAAAACGCCTTCATCGGAGCCGTTCACCGGATCGCAGCCAATATGGACGGGCTCATCGAACTGGTATGCGGAGCATTCAGCAGCCAACCGGATAACGCCCGCGAATCCGGTCTCTCCCTCTTTCTCCCGGAAGACAGGGTCTACAGCAGCTTTGAAGAGATGATGGAAAAAGAAAGCCTCCTCCCCGCTGACAAAAGAATGGACTTCGTTACCATCGTGACGCCCAACCATGCACATTTCGCCCCCGCCATGCTGGCCCTGGAAAAAGGATTCCATGTCGTGATCGAAAAACCCATGACCTTCTCCCTGGACGAAGCCAGAAAATTACAAAAGAAAGTAGCCGATACCGGTCTCCTGCTTTGCCTCACCCACACCTATGCCGGCTACCCGATGGTCAAACAAGCCCGGCAGATGGTGAAAAAAGGCGTCTTCGGAAAGATCCGCAAAATATACGTGGAATATCCCCAGGGCTGGCTTAGCCGGCTCTCCGAAAAAGAAGGCAGCAAGCAGGCAGCCTGGCGAACCGATCCCTCCCGCTCGGGCAAGAGCGGTTGTATGGGAGATATAGGAACACACGCAGCCCACCTGGCGGAATATATCAGCGGACTTCAGATCAAACAACTCTGCGCCGACCTGAGTATCTTTGTGGAAGGACGAGCCCTCGATGACGACGGCAACGTACTGCTGCGATTCGACAATGGCGCGACCGGCGTATTATTTGCCTCGCAGGTGGCAGCCGGAGAAGAGAATGCCCTGAAGATCCGCGTATACGGAGAAAATGGAGGCCTCGAATGGGCGCAGCAGGAACCCAATACCCTGCTGATAAAATGGCTGGACCAGCCCACCCAGATCCTTCGCGCCGGCAGTAATTACGGCGACCGCCTCTCCTCCTTTGCCACACATAATTGCAGGACTCCCGGCGGACATCCCGAAGGATACCTGGAAGCATTTGCCAACCTCTACCGGAACTTCGCACTAACCCTGGCCGCCCGGCTGGACGGCGTGAAGCCGACAGAAGAAATGCTGGATTTCCCCACCGTAGAAGAAGGGGTCCGTGGCATGGCCTTCATCGACAACGTGGTCCGAAGCAATGAGAGCCTGGAAAAATGGACATTCTTCAAGATCCGCGAAGAGGAAGATTACTGATGATCAGAAGAGCGATGATAGAAAAAGGGCTAATAATTAAATTAGTGCGGATAATTAGTCGCGGTTAGTGTTAATTCGTTGCTCGTTCTATCCACAATAAGTGTTAACTCGTTTGTCGTTCACCTTACAATAAATATCATATGAAGACAATAAAAGGTCCCGCCATATTCCTGGCCCAGTTCATGGGAGATACAGCCCCCTTTAATTCCCTGGCCTCCATTTGTAAATGGGCCGCCGGCCTCGGATACATTGGCGTACAGATCCCCAGTTGGGACAGCCGATGCATCGACCTGCAAAAGGCCGCCGAAAGCAAGACCTACGCCGACGAAATAAAAGGCATCGTAGAAGCTGCGGGTTTACAGATCACCGAACTATCCACCCACCTCCAGGGACAACTGGTGGCCGTTCACCCCGCCTATGACGCCCTGTTCGACGGATTTGCCCCCGCACAGGTCCACAATAATCCCAAAGCCCGTACGGAATGGGCCGTTCAACAATTAAAATATGCAGCGAAGGCCTCGCAGAACCTGGGCCTGAACGCCCATGCCACTTTCAGCGGAGCCTTACTCTGGCCCACTTTTTATCCCTGGCCTCAACGACCTCCCGGCCTGGTAGAGACTGGTTTTAAAGAGCTGGCCGCCCGCTGGCTGCCGATCCTGAATGAGTTCGACCAACACGGAGTGGATCTCTGTTATGAAATTCATCCCGGAGAAGATCTGCACGACGGCATCACCTATGAAATGTTCTGGGAACAGACCGGCCGCCACCCAAGGGCCTGCCTGCTTTATGATCCCTCCCATTTTGTCCTGCAATGCCTCGACTACCTCACCTATATAGACAATTATCACGAACGTATCCGTATGTTCCATGTAAAGGATGCGGAGTTCAATCCTACGGGCAAACAGGGAGTATATGGCGGTTACCAGAGTTGGATAAACCGGGCCGGCCGCTTCCGCTCCCTGGGCGACGGACAGGTGAATTTCAAATCCATTTTCAGCAAGCTCACAGCCTATGATTTTTCCGGCTGGGCCGTACTGGAATGGGAATGTTGTATCAAACATCCGGAGGATGGGGCCAAAGAAGGAGCTCCCTTCATTAAAGATCATATCATCCGGGTCACCGACAAAGCCTTCGACGATTTTGCCGGCACCGGAAAAGATGAAAATTTTAATCGCAGGGTGCTAGGGTTGCAATAAATATTTCGGACCTTGGGGTCCGACTTGCGAAGCATACTTGCTATAGCTTAACATTAAAACCGAAGTATATCATGAACATGAGCAAAAAATTAGCAGTCATTTTATCCTGCACTATTCTGGCTGCAGCCTGTGGTAATTCCGGCGAAACGAAATCTGCTGAGACCAAAGACACCGCTTCAGCCGCTCCGGCAGCTTCAGCCGCTACCTCCTCAGCCAATGAAAAAGGACTTGAACTGATCGGCGCCAGCGACTGTACGACCTGTCACCGTCTTCAAAAGGACGCCAGCGGCGCCTCCATCGGACCAGCCTACAGCGAGGTAGCCGCCAAATACAGCCCGGCGGCAGATACCACCGTCGACCGGCTCGTTAAAAAGATCATCGCCGGCGGCAGCGGCGTTTGGGGCACCGTTCCAATGACGCCCCATCCTTCCGTACCGGAAGCCGATGTCCGGACAATGGTCAAATACATTCTTAGCTTGAAAAAATAAGCTCCTCACCGATCAAAATCTAAAGATGAAGAATACGCTTCTTGCCCTGCCAGCCTGTCTGCTGATCTCAGCCCTGCCTTTCTCACGGACGGCGGCTCCGGCACGGTCGTCGGCTCTGCCCCCGGCCGCGACATCTGCCCCGGTACCTGCCTTCCCACAAACGCAGAACGCCCTCAGCACCGTAGAAATAAAGAAAGGGTGGCGACTGCTGTTCGATGGTACCACGACCAATGGATGGCATAGCTACGGCAAAACAAAAGCCGGCGCAGAATGGGAAGCAAAAGACGGCGCCCTGCACCTGGATAAATCCAAAGGAGGCGAAAGCGGCGACCTTCTGACAGATGGAGCTTACGGCAATTTCGACCTCAAACTGGAATGGAAGATCTCCCCCAAAGGCAATAGCGGCATCCTTTTCTATGTACAAGAGAATCCTGCCAAATACGAGGAGCCCTATTACACCGGACCGGAAATGCAGGTACTGGACAATGACGGGCACCCCGATGGTAAAATTCACAAGCATCGCGCCGGGGATCTCTACGACCTGATCCCCTGCTCCAAAGAAACCGTAAAACCGGTAGGCGAATGGAATGAAGCCGAGATCTACAGCAAAAATGGCGAACTGAAATTAACCCTCAACGGGGTAAATGTAGTGACCACCACTATGTGGGACGACAACTGGAAAGCACTGGTTGCCGGCAGCAAATTCAAACGCTGGCCTGACTTCGGCACTTTTAAGAGCGGCAGGATCGACCTGCAGGACCATAACTGTGAAGTATGGTTCCGTAACATTAAAATTAAAGAACTGTAAAAACAACAAGCCATATGAGAAGATCAACCCTTTTACAACAATCCGCCCGTTTCGCCTTCCTTACTATTTGCGTGGCTTTGATGAGCGCCATGCCCCGACCGGCAAACATATCCTCCCGCTTGCGCGACGGGGGCGGGCCGGAGATTTTCGCCAGGCCCAAAGTGCTGATCTTCTCTAAAACAAATGGATACCACCACGCCAGCATAGCGGCAGGCATCGTCGCTATTAAAAAACTGGGCGCCGAAAATGGCTTTGACGTCGACACCACCACCGACTCCACAAGATTCAGAAAAAAAATACTGAAAAAGTACGCCGCCCTCATATTTCTCAGCCCCACCGGAAAAGTCTTCGGGCCGGAGGAAGAGACCGCCTTACAGGGATACATCCACCATGGCGGAGGATTCGTAGGTATCCACGCCGCCACGGATTGCGAGTACAACTGGCAATGGTATGGCGACCTGGTAGGAGGCTATTTCAAGTCCCATCCCAAGCAACAACAGGCTAAAATAGTCGTGGTCGACAAAAACAATCCTGCCACCCAGGGCTTGCCGGACACCTGGGAACGCTGGGATGAATGGTATAATTTCAAATACCTCAACCCCACCATCCACGTACTCCTGAAGATCGACGAAACCTCCTATACCGGCGGAGAAAACGGGGACAACCATCCCATGGCCTGGTATCATGATTTCGAAGGAGGAAGGGCTTTTTATACCGAACTGGGACATACGGACGAGTCCTATGCGGATCCCAAATACCTGGGCCATCTCCTGGGCGGCATCCAATACGCGATCGGTAAGAAATAAACCGTAGCGCCCCTAAAATTGCCGGACGAAAGACAACCCGACAGAACCATTCGAATAGGTAGGCATAACGATCGGACCGGTCGCCTTATCCTTCCACAGGACATGCTTGACGTACGGGTAGAGCCAATAAGCCAGCTTCGTGGAAGCAATGCCAATACCCGCCCCCGTCACCACATCACTCACCCAGTGTTTGTTATTGTACAGGCGCAGCACCCCCGTAGCAGTAGCCATGGCATAACCGGCCACCCCATACCAGAAAGACTCATCTTTATATTCCTGCCGCATGAATTCCGCCGAAGCGAAAGCCTGCGCCGTATGGCCGGAGGGAAAGGACGCATAGTTCGAACCATCGGGCCGTAACTGGTGTGTCCAGCCCTTTAAGAGAAACACGGAACCATCCGCCATAATACTGGACATCAAAAAAATCATGCTCCTGTCCCGGAAATTATTTTTCCCATGGATGCCGGCAGCATTCAACCCATATACCACGGCAGCAGGCGCAAACATAAGATAGTTATCGAGCGGTAACGTTTTATGCGGGCTTTCCGTCCATATCTCTTCTTTTATATGCTGGTTGAAATTTTTCAGCCCGCCGCTATTCAGCGCAATAAACCCATAGGCTATCAAGGTGCCGGGGATTATAAAGGACTTGAATGGGAAAGGTGGTTTATAAGTCGCAGCATGCTGCCAATCGATCCGGGGAACCGTGTCGGGCCGTATTCCAGAGATAACCGTTGGGCTTATCTCTAAAATCGTATCCCGGTTACCGGAGGACAGGATGTTATCTACATTCTGAGATCTGGCCGACAGGCACACTCCTGTCATGAACAGGATCACGGCCGCGAGTTTCTTCATGTGGGGGTCTATTTAATTTAGGAAACGGCAAAATTGGCGATAAATTCTGTGAAAACCCGCCCTAATTGACGTTTTCGCCCCCACAAAGAGGTCTTTTAACAGGAAATTAAGTTAAGAATTTTCACATCTTCATCGCCCCCACCCCTGAATTGCCCCATCCCGGCTTATACAACCGGTAATTTATACCCATTATAATATTCCTTCATCAGGTATTCCTGGTTGATCTTTTCATCGGTAAACTTCCCGGCAGCCTTATCCCAATCCAACCGCTGACCGCTACGTAAAGAGATATTCCCCATCTGGGCCACCGTCGCCACATGGGCGCCCTCCTGTACCGAACAACGCAGATTCTCCATTTTACGGGAACGGACCACCTCCATAAAATTGGCCATATGTTTGTCCACCCCATTATCGGAGACTTTCTCAAAAGGCTTGCTGATCTTATTTTTACTTTGTTTTTCCTCGATCACCTCCCACCCCCCGCGGCTGAGAATCAACGTACCATTATTCCCGATATAGGCGATCCCATGATCCCGCCCATAAGACCCATTATCGATCCCCATCGCATGGTCCCAGACCAAGTTGAACCCCTCAAACTCATAAAGAGTGGTCAGGGTATCCGGCGTTTCCTCATAAAGATCCGGATAGGCAAACTGGCCTCCCAGGGCCGCTATAGATTTAGGGACATCGGCCTTCATTCCCAGCAGACCATAATCCAGCAAATGCACCCCCCAATCCGTCATCAGGCCCCCGGCATAATCCCAGAACCAACGAAAATTAAAATGGAACCGGCTTGAATTAAAGCTGCGTTTGGCCGCCGGTCCCAGCCACATGGCATAATCCACGCCGGGCGGCGGCGCAGTGTCAGGTACTACAGGGCCCGGCTTCATCCAGCCCTGGTAACACCACACTTTTACCGTACGGATATTTCCCAATTGACCCGAATGCACGAAATCAACCGCATCTTTAAAATGCTGCTGGCTGCGCTGCCACTGACCGGCCTGCACTACCCGATTGTATTTCTGCTGCGCGGCGACCATCGCCCGGCATTCCCCGATGGAATTGCCCACCGGCTTTTCCACATAGACATCCTTCCCCGCCTGGCAGGCTTCCATCATGATCAACGCATGCCAGTGATCGGGCGTTCCGATGATCACCACATCGATATCCTTTTGTTCCAGCAGTTTCCGGTAATCGCCATAAGTCTTCACCCGGCTCATATCCACATTCATGGCTGACAGGTCCTTCATGCGCTTGTCCAGGACATTTTTATCGATATCGCATAAAGCTACAATATGCACACCAGGTAATTTCACGGCTGCAGAGAGATCCGCCCACCCCATCCCGTTGAGCCCGATGACGCCGACATTGATCTGATCAGAAGGCGCCCCGCCCTGACGAAATATAGAAAAAGGGTGATTATCGAAGGCAGAAAGAAGAATGGCCCCGCCCGCCAGGGCCGAGCTTTGCTGTAAAAAAGAACGACGATTGCTCATGATGGTTCGGAGTATATTGTTTTTAAAGTATTCCCGTCTTTTGTGCTATTCAATGTACATAAAATTATGCGAAAAGACACCGGGACATTAATCTTCCCTGTTCAGGCCTGCCTACGGCCCACATTAACAAATTGATTACATTAAACCCACCCTGGCTGGCTTTATCCAATCGCCTAATTACATTATATTCAGCAAAAAATCAGTGCCCTTCACATACCGCCTTCTCCAAATCTTTGGCTTATTACTCCTGATCTCGCAGGCCCGCGCGCAGGATACGACAATAACCCCGCACCCGCAACCTTCTTCGGGCAAAGGGCAGTTGGACCTGCTCGATATCGGCCAGCACTTATTTTTGAGGCACGCGGCCCCCAGAAAGGACACCGCAGGGAAAAAGGCCGGTAAGGTCTACGGTTCCCTTCTACCTTCAGCCGAATATACTCTGCAGACGGGGTTTGCCGGGAATCTCACCGCAAATGCAGCCTTCTATACAGATGAGCGGCTGGAAGACAATATCTCCAATATTTACCTGAACCTGACCTATACCCAAAAAAACCAGCTCCTCATCCCCCTCCAGGGAAATATATGGACGAGAGGTAATAAGTATAACATAATCAATGACTGGCGTTATGCCAAGTTTCCACAGGATACTTATGGGCTGGGCGGACTTACCAAAGCGGATAGCGGGTATCTTATCGATTACTCTTACATGAGATTTTACCAGACTATCTTTAAAACAATCGGTCACGATTTTTATCTGGGGGTGGGTTATAACCTCGATTATTTCTGGAATGTCCGGGAAGTGAATCCTCCGTCCGGGAGGCAGACGGATTTTCAAAAATACGGGCTAAACTCCAGATCCCTATCTTCCGGTCCGACTTTCAATATCTTATACGATAGCAGGAGAAATGCCATCAATCCCGAACAGAGTTATTATGCCAGTATTGTCTACAGGCCCAACTTTACTTTCCTGGGTAGCGATGCCAATTGGCAGTCCCTGCTCATCGACGCCCGGCGATACCTGTATTTTCCATACGGCTCCAAAAATATGCTGAGCTTCTGGACCTTTGATTGGTTCACCCTGAGCGGCAACCCTCCTTACCTGCTCCTGCCTGCTACCGCCTCGGACACGTATGTGAATATGGGAAGGGGCTATATCCAGGGAAGGTTCCGGGGTAAAAACCTGCTCTACCTGGAGTCTGAATACCGTTTCCGGATCCTGTCCAACGGCTTTCTCGGGGGCGTCGTATTCCTCAATGCCCAATCTTTTTCAGAGCCGGACACCCATCGCTTTGAAGCAATCAATCCCGGCTGGGGAGCAGGCATCCGGATCAAGCTGAATAAATTCTCCCGGACCAATATCGCTTTGGATTATGGATTCGGTCTTCATGGCTCCCAGGGTATATTTGCCAACCTGGGAGAAGTATTCTGACCGAACCGCCGCCCGGCGACCCCTCCCGGCATCACCCCGCGACCTGGGCATAAATATTCTTAATGATCTCAACGGAATATTTACGGGCAATGTCCCGGATAAAGGATTGAAAGTCCAGTTCCGAATGATCATCCGCCGAATCCGAAATGGTCCGGATGACCGTAAAAGGAATCCCGTATTCCTGACATACCTGGGCGACGGCAGCGCCTTCCATCTCTACACATAGGATATTCGGCAGCATTCCTGACAGCCGGCGCTTGTCAACGCTATTGGAAAAAAAATGATCCCCGCTCGCAATCTCCCCGACAACCACTTTCGGATGGACAATGCCAAAACGATTCAAGTCCTCCTCACTAATCACTTTATGAAGATGGTAATTATCTAAAAGAGTATTCACCGCTTTTAAAGAAAGACCGACCCTGTCTTCCGGGCTCTCGAACCAGGTCATGCCCAATAAAGGGATCTCGAATTGAGGCATGAGAGGCCTCGCATCCATATCGTGTTGAATAAGCCGCTTCCCGATAACAATATCCCCGACCTTTAAGCCGGCGTCGATCGCCCCCGCTACCCCCGTAAAGAGCAGCTCCGAAATGTTAAATTCTAAAATAAGGTTCGTGACCGTCGTAGCCGCAGCTACTTTACCCCATCTTGAAAATACCACCACCGTGGATAGGCCATTCAGCTTCCCCTGGTAATAGGTTCGCATACCCCTCGTTATTTCCTTTTTGTCCGTTAGTAAATTTACTACTCCGCTGATCTCCTCCGGCATAGCTCCCATGATCCCGATCGTTCTTTCAGCCATATAATTGAAATATTTTCCAAGATACGGCAAAAAATTTCAGGCCCCTTCCGCCAGCCGGCCCCCAGCCGACTGCCAGCCGGCCCCGGGTGAAGGCATAATTTTTGCGAACCCCTCTCTGGAGGTGTTTTCCTCCCCGTTTTGAAAAAAAAATTATCTCCCGGTTACATCCTGTCGATCTGTCTTTACTAAGGCAATAGATTCCTTAACTATTAAATGCCTGTTTTATGAATAGCACGGAGATGGATAAGCTTAGTTCTTTTGGAGAGTTCATGGATCATTACAGTTTGCCGATCCATTCGACCATCGCCATATTAACAGGCCTAACTGATCAAAAAGAGCTTACACAGCTATCTGTGAACGCTTTAACCGATCTGTGGAAAAATAACGACCTGCTTTTTAGCGACAACAGGCCAAGGGCTTTCATTTATAAAGTAGTGATACAACACGTATTTACCTATTTAAAAAACGAGGGTAATACCAGTCGTATCGAACTCTTGCGAAATACATTACTCATCGATCCTGTCCATTACAGGCATATCATAGAGCCCTGAAAAATCGCACGCCATCCAGGCCCGGATCCCGGACCTGGCGCCTATTCCATCCGGAGACTCGTCCTAGAATAGCTATACCAGCTCTCCACCAGTCGCAGCGAAGCCGGCTTCTCACAGCCATCACCGGGACTTCCGGACAACACTGTCGACGACGGCAAGAAGCGATTTGCCCCCCTTTGCATCCCCGGTCAATTGCCAGATCATGATACCACTCGTCTCGCGAAGCGCAAGCCTTGCCTTTTCCTTAATAGTGGACATGCCGTTATAATAAAGGGTATGCCCTGCCTTGTCTTTC
>DASWFF010000026.1:0-22450 GCA_036394375.1 Puia sp. | reverse complement strand
GCATAATCATTTCCTGATCGGGCGGTTACGGGAGTTGTTGGCGCCGCTGGGGGTGGATGTCATAGTGCCGTCTTCCGATGCAGACAAAGACCTGATCGATTATAAGGAAGCGTTGGTGATGGCGCTCATCGGGGTCCTTCGCTGGCGGGAAGAGAATAATGTATTGTCATCCGTAACCGGCGCCAGCCGCGATAGTATCGGCGGAGCGGTGTGGATTGGACAGGAGGCTTAGCTAAAACCGGAACACAATAGTTTGGTTTTGAAGTACCTGTATTTGTCCCGCGGGGTCTCTTTCCAGCCGGCATCGAAATAAGTCGTATCCTGAGATAAACCGGACAGGGCGCGGGTGCAGATAAGGATGAGGGTGAGCAGGCCAGTTTTTTTCATTCCGCAATATAATACCGGCGCTGCGATATTCATAATCCCAACACAATTCACAATCCCAATACCGCCTTTAGCTTCACGTAACCGGCCTTGCTCACGGGGACCTGCGCTCCGGACTGGAGGATGCAGAGGTGGCTGTCTTTTTCGTAAGGGTCGATGCGGGTGACCTGTTGCACGTTGAGGATATAGGAGCGGTGAGTGCGGACGAACTGGGAGCCGTCGAGCACCTGCTCGAAGTAACTCATCGTTTTATTTTTCAGAAAGGCGCCGTTGTGGGTATGGATCTTAACGTAGTCGTCGGAGGCCTCGAGGTAATGAATGTCTTCGACGGGGATTATCTTGATCTTTCCGCCTGTCTTGACGACGACCCGGTGTTGCTGAAGGGGTGAGTGGGCTGCCGTTTCCAGCAAGGCGCGGGTATTCTCCCGGGTATCTGCCGTCGGGCGGGATGAGGGCGCCGGCTCGGTAGACGGGCGGGTGGCGGAACCCGGTTCGATGGATGTGCCGGATCCGGCTGCATCGGGGGAACCCTGGGCTCCGGGGATGGTCTGTGTAGCGGGTGGCACGGCCGCCTGGGTGAGGGCGTGCTGGTCGAGCCATTTGCGGATGGCTTTGTCGAAGCGCTGCTTGTTAAAAGGTTTGAGCAGGTAGTCTACGGCGTGGGCTTCGAAGGCGCGAATGGCGTATTCGTCAAAAGCGGTGGTGAAGATGACTGCGGGCGGCTCTTCCACCAGCTCCAGCATCTCGAATCCATTGATCTTGGGCATCTGGATATCCAGGAAGAGGAGGTCGGGGTGGTACTGCTGGATGGCTTTGATCCCTTCGAATCCGTCGGTGCATTCCTGTACGACCGTTATTTCCGGGTAGGCCTGGAGGTATTCCTGTACGATCAGCCTCGCGAGAGGTTCGTCATCTATTATAATAGCTTTTATCATAAGTAGGTATTGTTAGTGGGTTCGGTAGCTATGTCAATATTAGTAATATTTGCAATTGATAACTGTGGGATTTTCACGATGGTCGTAAAAAGCTGCCCTTCGATTTTCGTTTCCAGGAGATCGGCCCGGGCGAAGAGCAGATAAAGCCGCCTTTGTATGGAGCTGAGTCCAAAGCCGGCGCCCTTTGTGGGGCGGGAGGTCTCGGGGTCGAAGGGGTTCTGTACGGTGATGCGTACGAAGTGGTCCCCGGCCCGGGCGGAAATGGAAATGGTGACGGCTTCCGTCGTATCATAGAGCCCGAACTTGATGGCGTTCTCCACGATAGGCTGCAGCAACATGGGTGGCAGCCGCATGTCCAGGCTGTCCAGGTCATGGTCGATGACGGTAGTTAACCGATGTCCGAAGCGCACTTTTTCAATGTCCAGGTAGAGTTCGAGGTATTGCAGCTCTTCGGAGAGCAGGACCCATTGCTGTTCTTCTTTTTTCAGGTTGCCCCTGAGAAAATCGGAGAGCTGCTGAATCATTTTGCGGGCCTGCTCGGGCTGACTGCCTACCAGGGCGCTGATGGAATTCAGGCTATTGAAGAGGAAGTGGGGGGCAAACTGCTGACGAAGCTTGAAGAGCTCGGCTTCTTTGGAGAGTCGCTCTGCATCGGCCTTCCGCTGCAGGTTCTGCTGTTCTTCTTCGGAGGAGTACCATAGCACGCTGAGGATGGTCATACAGCCCATCTGCAGGAATATGATGTCGAAGCGGACGGGCCAGGAGCGGGAAAAGAACAGGGCATAACTGTTATCGCCTGTTTTCTCGCTGAGCAGGGGCACGAGGATGCCTTTGCAGGCGAGCAGGATCAGGCCGCTGAGGCCCAGGCTGACGAAGAGGATGTACCAGTATCTTTCTTTTTTAGGGAGGTAATATTGGAGGTTGTTGCTGACGAAACCGCAGGCAAGTGCGAGTAAGGTATTCGACACCAGACTATCGGCGAGGGCTATTCCAAATTGCAATCCGAATCCCAGGAGCAGCATGGTCTGCAGGAGGGCCCAGATGAGCCACCAGGAGATGAAGATGAGGAGAAATTTTCCGATAGATAAGGGGCTTCTGGCCAAGTCAATTAGTTTAGAAAAAATTATAAGAGCCGTAACATTTTAGGGATGCAGCTGAACCGGATATGGTCGGCTTTTTTGTTGGTGAACTCGATGTACCGGTCGGGGTCGTCTGTCTCCTGGATCCGGGAGTAGACTTCGGCTCCGTCCAGCAGTCCGCTCAGTTTGTAGAGCTCTGCGACATTGACGAATTTCCACTGCACGAGTTGCTGCTCATGGTTGTAGAAACCGTCCTGTTCTTTTTCGCCGATGAGCATGGCTTTTTCAAAAGCTTCCTGTTCGTTATCGGCGGTGATGAGGCGGAGCTGTTCGTCGAATTGCGGCGTGTGCTGTCCCTCTCCACAGATGATCCTGAAAACGATTTTGCTCAGATACCAGTTCATAGTTGTTGGTTTTATCCCCCTTCCCCCTAAAGGGGGAATTCTTTAGGATGGAGGTGGTTTAATAATTTTTCAATTCGATCCCGCCGAAAACGGAAGTTCCGTGCAGAATGAGCAGTTTATCCGGATTGGTGATGGCCGGCTGCTGCCGTTTGTCTTCGTAGCCGGCGAATAAGGCTGTGACTTCCGAGCGGACTTCCCAATGGGGGGGGACGATGATCTTGGTAGCGCCCATCACCTGGGTGACCTCCAGTTTGGCCACGCCGGTGAAGTCGGCCTGGGTCAGGTCGAGCTCGGTACCGCCCATGATGCTGGTGATATCGCCGCCCCGGAAATTTTTCGAGACGATCTTTTTATGCACGCCGCCGAAGATGGCTGTGGCGTCCACGAAGTCTTCCGAGGAATAACCTTCTTTCATCGTGGCGAAACCCTGGGCTGTTTTTCTTCTCCATCTTTCCGCATGCCGGCTCCAGTCGCCGCTGTCCCGCCAATGGCTCCGGTGGCCCTTGGGAGAGATGATGATCATCATGCCTACGAAGATGAGTACGGCCGGCCAGATGAAGCGCTGAAGGGGGAAGCGGGGGTAGTAGTCCTGCAGGAAGAAGAAGCCCCCGATAAGGATGAGCACCAGCCAGGCGCCTCCCCGGAAATTATGCCGCAGTCCTATGAAGAGGCCGGCGACGATCATCAGGACATGCCAGTTGAATAACCAGTCGGGCAATGGGAAGCCCATCTGGTCCAGGAGGAGGACACCGCCGATCAGGAGTAGGAACAGACCGGCCCCTATACGCCCCAGGCCTCTGTTACGCCTCCTGTCCTGATCCCTGAAGGTGTTTTGATCCTCCGTTTTTATATTTTGATCTTGATCGCTCATTTTGTTGAATTTTAATGGGGTTGAATTCAGGTCAAAACTAGGGTGTTCAAGCTGACCTTGCAAGGGTCAATAGGCGATAACCACGGGAATGGACGGTAAAAGAAGGGATTTTGTCGGTGAAGGAAGAGGGTGAGCGGTGATTGCATTTTCCTGATTTACGATTAAAAGGGTATCTTAAAGGGAGATTACTCCTCCAAGAAAATTGATTTTAACAATATGGTAAAGAATTGGCTGATTACTGCACTCCGCAATTTCCGCAAGAATAAGACCTATTCTGTGATCAATATATTCGGACTGACGATCGGGCTTACCAGCTGTCTGCTGATCGCGCTGTATATCCGGCACGAACTGAGTTATGACCGTTTCCAGGAAAAGGGGGACCGGATTGCCCGGGTGATCATGGAATACCATTTCGACGGCCAGGGGGAGACCCGGAAAGGGAATTATACCAGCACGAAAGTAGCCCCCACCTTCCGGCGGAATTTCCCGGAAGTGGTCTCCGCCGTGCGGATGACGGATGCAGACCGGGTGGTGGGATATGGGGACCAACTCTTTTCCGAGACTCGTTTTATGTTCGCCGACTCCAGTTTCTTCGACCTGTTCAGCATGCCGTTGCTGAAGGGGGATGTTCGTAGCGCGTTATCAGGTCCCCGCAAGGTGATCGTCACCGAATCGACGGCCGGGCGATATTTCGGCAAGGAAGATCCCCTGGGGAAAATGCTCCGGGTGGGAACGGACAGCACGCTGTACCAGGTAACAGGGGTGATGAAGGATGTGCCTTCCAATTCGCAGTTCCGGTTTGACTTTCTCGCTTCCTTCTCTTCGCTGGAGGCCAACCAGGAAAAGACCTACTGGAACGCGAATTACACCACTTATCTGTTACTGAAGAGTGAAGGGGCCCGGTCTTCGCTGCAGGCGAAGATCCCCGCTTTTATGAAAAAAGAGATGGCAGGAAAGGGGGCGACCATCAATTTTTACCTGGAACCATTCCGGCGGGTCCATCTCTATTCGGATTACGAGGGATTCGAGCCCAATACTTCCATTACCTATATCTATATATTGGCCGGGGTGGCCTTGCTGATCCTGGTGATCGCGTGTGCGACCTATATTAATCTCAGCACGGCCCGGAGTATCGAAAGGGCACGGGAAGTGGGAGTCCGCAAAGTGATCGGGGCCGGCAAGGGGCAGTTGTTCTGGCAGTTCATCGGGGAGTCGGCGCTGGTATGTGTGGCGTCTGCGATAGGGAGCCTGGCCATTGCCTGGGGAGTCTTACCCGCTTTTAACGGACTGACGGGAAAGGAATTAGCTCCGTCTGATTTGTTTGAGACGCCTTTTTTAGGGTTTGTGCTGTTGATAACAATGCTGGTCAGCCTGGTGGCGGGGAGCTATCCCGCGCTGATCCTGGCCCGGTTCCAACCGGTGAAAGTGCTGAAGGGGGCCTGGAAGAATACCCGTTCCGGGCAGGGGCTTCGCCAGTCGCTGATCGTATTCCAACTGGTGATCTCCGTCTTCCTCATCGTCTCTACTTTTATCATGCAGCAACAGCTACGTTATATCCAGCATAAAAAGCTGGGTTATGACCGGGACCATGTACTGGTATTGCCGATGCGAAACAAGATGGAGCCGGAGCTTGCGCTCATCAAGCAGCAATTCCGTTCAGATCCGGATGTGTTAAGTATAACCCGTTGCGTCAGCACGCCGGTGAGTATCGGTGGAGGTTATAATATGCGATCCTCCCTGATGCCGGCGGGTCAGCAATTGTCTGTTACGGCCAATCCGATCGATGAGGATTATATCCGGACTACGGGACTGCAGCTGGTGGCGGGACAGGATCTCACCCTGCAGGATACGAAGGACGCGAGCCCGCCGGAGGCGCCGGCCGGAGCCGGGAAGGCCGGATCGACGGGTGCGGGGGAGGCTACCGTTAAGGTGGAACCGCTGTTTCATTTTATACTGAACGAGTCGGCGGCCCGGGCCCTGGGATGGAGTCCGCAGGAGGCGATCGGGAAGCGGATGTTCCTGGGGGATAACCGGCCGGGGTTCGTGAAGGGAGTGGTGAAAGATTTTCATTTTGAGTCCTTGCATCATGCTATAGGGCCGCTGGTATTGTTCCCTGAAGGTTGGGGGAGGCAGTTGCTTGTGAAGATGAACGGGCAGCATTTGACCCGGACGATTGCGGGGCTGGAGGCTAAGTGGAAGGTGTTGGTGCCGTATATGCCCTTCGAGTATCGATTCCTCGACGAAGATTATGATAAATTATATAGTGCGGAGCAGCGGCTGGGGAAGGTGATGAACCTTTTTTCCCTGATTGCCATTGTGCTGGCTTGTCTGGGGCTGTTTGGGCTCTCTTCCTATGCCGCCAGGCAACGGGTGAAGGAGATTGGCATTCGCAAGGTGCTGGGGGCTTCGGTTCCGGATCTTATCGTGTTGTTGTCGGGGAGTTTTGTCCGACTGACGGCACTGGCGCTGCTGATTGCTATTCCGCTGGCGGGGTGGTTGATGAACCGCTGGTTGCAGGACTTTGAGTACCGGGTCTCGCCCAGCCTGTGGGTCTTTGCGGGTACGGCGTTGCTGGTGCTGCTGATCACGCTGGTGACGGTGAGCCTGGAAGCTATGCGTACGGCGATGATCAATCCGGTGAAGAATTTGAGGGAATAATAAACGAAGATCCCCGGCCTGAAGGCCGGGGATCTTCGTTTATTGAGTTATTAAGGTTGTTTAATTCTTGGCGATCTTCTCATATACTTCCCAGGTATTGTCGCCGGTTGAGCGCAAGATCAGTTTCTTATCTGCATTCTCCAGGGTGACGTAGTAACAGTTTTGTCCATCGCCGGTGAGTTCGAACAATTCGGTGATCCAGTAACCGCTGTAGTCATTTTTCAGGCTCATCATCAGGTTCACCGGCAATTGGGAGGAAAGGATATTGCGGGTCAGGGCCAGTAATTCACCGTTGTCAGCGTAGAAAGCGAAGAATATGACGTTGTCCATTTTAAAAGTCAGCTTCGTGAACTTCTTATGCACGTCGGAGCTGATGATCTGTGCGTTCCTGAATTCCTTCTGGAAAGAGGTCCTGATATCAGCATTGACATCGTCTGTGCCGGAAGCGAAGCTGTAGGTGATGCAGGTGGTCAGTAACAAAGCCATCATAAGGGCTATTTTTTTACTGTTGTTGATTGTCTGGCGGAGGAAGTGGATTGACTGTTTCATAATTGTAAGTTTTATAGTGTTTTTTATAATTTGATTTCGGTTACTTGACATAACAAAGATAATGTTTAAAGAAGGTACTATGCAATAAATAGTACTATAATTGGATGAATTACGTGATGATCGGCAAAATACAGGGATGAACTGCAGGTTGTCTTTGACTGGGTGGTTTGATTTTGCATTTTATACTGTTTTTTCTGGTTGATCCGGGTTCCGTTTGTCGGACTTTAGAGTCGATCCGGGGGCGGATTTTTAACAACCGGATCGTGCCAGACTAATTGCCAGCGGAATGCCATAAAACTATTTTGTTGAAAATCAATGGTTTAATATTTTTAGAAGGCCCGGGCATTGTTCAGAAATGATACACCGGCTGTCCGGTTGTGCAGTGGGCCAAGCCGAGACCAGGCGGTTGGAATTATCGCAAAGAGTGGGAAGGGTTAGGTCGTCGGGACGATGATGAAGGAGCCCTACGGCGAAAGGGGTGAGATCGCGGTTCAGGGGTTGATCAATGCCGCATAGATATTTCCGCCGCCGTAGATGGAAGGTCTTTCAGCTAGTCGTTGGATGGAGGTATAGCCGGCATGGGTAAATAATTCTTTCAGAGAGGAGAAGCTCACCGGGTAGGGCACCCAGGTCGGGACGGGGGTATCGGTATCGTATTCGACGATCAGGAAAGAGGCTTCCGGTTGGAGGAAGGCCGATGCTTTGGAAAGAAAGGCGCCTTTGTCTTTTACATAATGAAGGGAGTTGGCCATGAGGATCCCGTCTAAGTGCTGCAAGCGCCAATCGTCGGTGACAAAATCCAGTTGCAGGGGGATGAGCCCGATGCCGTTGGGGGTGGTCTGGCGTTTGAGGGAGGGATGGTTGTCGATGCCATGAATGCTGCTGCCAGGCTGCAGCAGGCGGCTCAGGGCCTGGGTGAACAGACCTGTTCCGCAGCCCAGGTCGGCCCAGTGGGTGATCCGCTTATCCCGGGGAATAGCGTCGTTCTTTATTAGGGAGAATGCTTCGTCAGGGCTCATGTGAATTACTTATTCCTCCTTTAAGCCCAGGCGCATTTCGATCAAATGGGAAACGAATCCTGCCTTTTCATAAGCTCTGATGGCGGGCAGATTATCGGCATACACGTCCAGTCGCATCTCCGTCATATTTTGGGAAAGGGCCCACCGTTTCAGCGCGTCGATGATCTTTTGGTTCACGCCCTTACCCCGGTGATCGGGACTTACATACATGAACCCCAGATAGGCATGCCGGGCATGTTGCAGATAGGGTTTGCTGTTTTCGATGCGTGCATATCCCGAGCCGATGATTGCTTCCCCCAGTGTTGCCACGACTACCTCGACATGGGGCGCCGCGATCATTTCGGCCAGGTCGTAATAATGAATGTGTCCCTCCTTTAAGGTAGGGTCAAAGGGGCGCTCTGTCGTAATAATGCCTTGCTCGAAACGAAGGAGCGTGTCCAGGTCTTTCAAAGTAGCCGTCCTGGTAGTAATTTGATCTGTCATGGGCGCTTCCTGATCTTTTATGGAGATGTTATGATCCAATGTTATGTTATAGGGTTGATGCGGTTATAGTGCCAAGGTAACTTTCTGGCCTGTCTTTACGGCCAGGTAGATCGCGTCGATGATCTTCAGGTCTTTCAGGGCCTCTTCGCCGTCGACGGGCACGATGGGCTGCTTGCCTTCCAGCAGGATGCCTGCCATTTCATCCATTTGTACGGTTTGGTGGGTGGTGACGGGTTGGGTCAACTCGCCTTTATGCGTACGGCCTTTGATGGGGCCATAACCGGTAGATGGCGCCAATTCGGCAAATCCTTTTTCAGCGTCCAGGAAGAAGCGGTCCAGGTTGTTCATGTTATAGGTGGACAGGCAGGAGGCTACCGCCCCACTGGGAAAACCCAGCTGGAACTGGATGGTCTCGTCGACGCCCTCTTTAAATTTTACGGGATCGGTCCTGGTCTCCTGGGCTGTGACCCAAATGGGGTCTTCGCCGGTCATATACCGGGAGCCATTGATGGAGTAAATGCCGATATCCATCATGGCGCCGCCGCCGGCCAGTTGCTTATTCAGCCGCCATTGGGTGGGGTCGCCGATGACGAATCCGGATAATCCCTGGAAGAAGCGGATCTTCCCGAATTCTCCCGCTTTCCGCATCCGGATGATCTCCAGGGTCTTCGGTTCGAAGTGCATGCGGTAACCCACCAGTAGTTTGACGCCTGCCTGCTTACAGGCATCGATCATTTCCTGTCCCTCTGCGGCGTTGATGGCCATGGGTTTCTCGGAGATGGCGTGTTTTCCTGTTTTGGCCACCCGGATGACCTGGTCCTTATGCAGGCCGTTGGGGGTAATGACGTAAACGGCATCGATGTCGGGATTGTCTTTAATGTTATCGAAGTTGCTGTAGTTGTAACAGTTCTTTTCGGGGATATTGTATTTGGCCTTCCAGGCTGCGATCTTGGAAGGGGTTCCGCTGATCACTCCCACCAGTCGGGCTTTTTTGCAGGATTGCATGGCTTCTGCTACGCGGGTACCATAGCTGCCGAGGCCCATGATCGCTACGCGCAGTACGGGGCCTTCATACGCGTCGTCGAATGGGCTGGCGCCGGTGGCGGAAGATTGTCCGATGCCGGCGGCGGGGACGTGGCCGGGTAGGAGGGTGAGGGCGATGGCGGAGCCGGTAAGTTTCTGTAAGAAATCGCGACGTGAGTTCATGGCAAAGGTTTTTTATACTAAGTTAAAGATGAGTAAGGGAGAGGGGTTCTAATGAAAGGAAAATATACGCAAAGTATTTTTTATGGAGAAAAAATGATTGCTGGCTGGGGGCTTTTTGCGGAGGTTAGTTGGGGGTTTTTCAAGGGGTTAATTGTGAATGGGTTGAAAGCCCAACTGAGGTCGGCCAAAAGAGATAGGTCGGCTGCAAAATCTTCCGCGATTTATGGGCAAAAAAGCCTGAATAAAATTCGATTATTCCTGAGGAATTCATATATTGCAACTGAAATATAGTTGCAGATGTGTGCTGTTAGAGCATATCGCAATTATGTTATCTGAAAAAGGTTATCTAATTCATAACAGAAAAAAATCGGCTATGTCTCTCAAAAATTATTTAAAACCAATCAGGCGAAAGTATGTCCCGGACCGAAAAGTTAATCCAACGATTGTTAGCCATTCCCAAGGATCTGACCTGGGAGGAATTAGTTAAGATTTTAGCTCAGTTCGGTTATAGCGAATTGAAAAAAGGAAAAACCGGTGGTTCCAGAAGGAAATTTGCAGATGACAAAAAGAATATCATCATCCTGCATAAACCTCATCCCGGCAATATTGTGAAAGAATATGTGATCAAACAAGTAACATGGCATTTAAAAGAAAAGGGGCATATAAAAAATGAATGATATTGTAGAATACAAGGGTTACTATGCATCTCTTCATTTCAGTTCGGAAGACGATGTGTTCTATGGTAAACTCCTGGGCATCGATGATTTAGTGAATTTTGAAGGCGCTTCAGTAAAAGAGCTTAAGAAAGCGTTTCATGAAGCTGTAGAGGATTATTTACAGACCTGTAAAGAACTTGGGAAAGAACCCAACAAATCTTATAAAGGGACTTTTAATGTCCGGATCCCGGCTGATTTGCATAAATCGGCAGCCGTTTACGCAGCGATCCATAATGTGTCTTTAAATGATTTTGTCAAGACTGCCATCCATTATGCGCTCCTGCATAAAGAGGATGTAAATAAAAAGATTCAGGCCCGCATCCGGTAAGGAATTGGTTGATCGTTTCTGAAACTTTTACCAGACGGTAAGTAGTAAGCATTAATTTTAAGAGATATGCTTCTTTTCTCTTCGTCGGACTGAAAAGGGAGCGTATTTTTGATTATCCAATTCAAATGAAAACTATTCCGTTGCCCTAACCCGATCCGTTACCCTGGCCCGTTCCGTACCTTTTCTGTCGTATGAAAAACCAACAATTCAACATTCTTTGAGAACCTCCGGCTGATCCTGGGGGTTTTTTCGTTTATTACGTTATGGAAAGCAGCTCCTATATTATTTCGACAGAAAGACTCGGTTTGAGAAGATGGATCGAATCCGATTATGACCCCTTTATCGAACTGAACAGGGATACCGATGTCATGAAATTCTTCCCTAAGCCGTTAACGCCGGAAGAGACCCTACATATGATCAAAAGGATCGGCCTGGCCTTTGAGCAGAATGGCTATGGCCTTTTTGCCGTCGAAAAGAGATCGACGCAGGAGTTCATCGGTTTTGCCGGATTTGCCAGGCCCTCATTTGAAAGTTATTTTACTCCCTGCGTTGAAATTGGCTGGCGTTTTAAAAAAGAAGCCTGGGGAAATGGCTATGCCACCGAAGCCGCTATTGCCTGCCTGAATTATGGTTTCCAAACGCTCCATTTTGACAGGATCCTTTCTTTTACCTCTCTATTGAACGGAAGATCGGAAAAAGTAATGCAAAGGATCGGCCTTACTAAGATCGGGGAATTCGATCACCCGAATATTGACCCGGCCCATGCTCTCTGCCGACATGTCGTTTATGGGCTGGAAGGGTGATTACGCTGAAATGAGTGATTGTGGAGAAGTTTTTCTGTTAATCTTTTCCTGGGAGAACATAATTAGGGTGAAAGGACGTTAAAACTGATATGGAAAAATGGTTGTGCTGGATTTTAGTGGTGTTCCTGTTTCCCGGAAGTGTGGCATTCGCGCAATCTTCCTGGGAACTTAAAAAGGACAAGGATGGTATCCGTATCTATTCCCGAACGGCTAATGACTCTAAATTCAATGAGTTAAGAGCTGTTTTCGACCTTTCGGGCAACTTTGGGCAAATACGTTCCATCCTGGAAGATGTCAGCCATTATAAAGATTGGGTATATAGCACTTCGTCCAGCAGGCTGATGGAGAGACGAAGTGACAGTGAAATGGTATATTATTCGGAAATTTCCGTTCCCTGGCCATTGTCCAACCGTGATTTTTGTAGCGATACCAGGATATGGATGGATGTAGGTGCCGGGCAATTGCGGATATCTTCCCGCAATCTTTGCGATTTCACTCCTCTTAAGGACCACCTGGTCCGGATCCCCTTTTTGAGGGCGGAATGGTTCATCAGCATGCCTTCACCCGCCTCGTTACATGTGGAATATACGCTGGCCTGGAATCCGGGAGGCGGCATCCCTGCATGGGTTGCCAATCTGTTTTGCACGACAGGACCCCTCAAGTCCTTTACTGAATTAAAAAAGAAAATGGATCTTCTAAATCAGAAAAAAAGCGGATAAACGTCCTTTGCCCGGGGATTCCGATTCCTGCTTATAAATGTTTAGGGAGCGGGATATCGCGGCTATGTTCATCGGCTATAGGCGACATCCGTTTGGTCTCGATAGGGATAATCCCCGACCAGATCGGGAGGGCCAGATCTTCTTCCTCATCAATCGGCATGCCGGTCCTGACTTTGGCGGAGGCTTCTTCTATTTTAAAGGCTAAGGCCGTTGTTTTCCTCACTTCATTGGCTTTGACCGGGCGTAGGTAGTCCCAGCTGCCGGGCACCATCTTGTTGGTGAGCCACTCGAATGCATCGATCTTTTGCTGTTCGTCTTCTATCTTCTCCGCTTTGGCAAAGAGGATCACCGACCGGTAGTTCACGGAATGGTGAAAGGCCGATCTCGCCACCACCAATGCATCCAGTAAGGTGACGGAGAGGCAAACAGGTATGCCTTTCTCGATCTCCCGGATAAAATGACTGCCTACCGAGCCATGGATATAGAGCTTGTCTTCATAACGGACAAAGGCCGTAGGAATGGAATAGGGCATGTTGTCCACTGAATAGCTGATGGTGCAAAACAGCGCTGTGTCCAAAATGGTGTAGATGGTCTCTTTATCAAAATGCGCCCGTTTGGCCAGGCGGCTGGGGACGAGGGGTGAAGACATAGTTGCTTTAGTTTTTTACGAAGTTGGGTAATTGCGGGAGGACTTTGGTAGTCCAATGAGAAAAAAGGGGGTAGTCCAATTAGTGGGATTAAGGCCTATTAATTTATGGCTCTTGTATAGGTACTTTATTCATTTCCCGCCTCACACGGCTTACTCTTTCATATACAATTTTACGAACCCGGTTTAAACAACCTAATGGTCTGTGTTCGGGTAAAGTATGCCAGGGATTAAACGACAGGTTTTCTCCTAAAGTATCAAATTCCGTTGTTTGAAAATTTTGTTTGGGTATGCGTATGGTAGCTACCTCATAAAATGGAGCCTGATGTTCATCCCACTCTATGGTATAGTCTTCTACACTCATGTTGTTGGATGTTTTGGGCTTATATAAAATTTGAAAAATACGTCGGTTTTGTTCAATATATTTTGCATGGCAGTTCGCAAAAAATTATCTTCTGCATTTTTGGGCATTATGTCTGTTTCAGCCGATATAGGTTTTACACAGAACTTCACTGCTATTTTATTAGCGCCCACACCAAGTTGATAGGGTGAAATCGAGTTGTATCTGATTTGCAATGGATTGGATATTTTACCACCATTAAATTTATTTGCCAGCATCAACCCTCTGAATCCCAATACAAAAGGCAACGATAATTTGTCGAAAATATTTCCATTAATTCTTTTCATTACAGCTAAATAGGTGCTTGGGCTGCTTGTAAAAAACGCAGTATGATTTTGCATCACAAAGTCTTGCGTAGAAGCCTCTTTGGCATTGTCCAATACTTTTACTCCGGGCACATTCAATAATTTTATTGCCATCCCTCTGCCGTCTGGGTTTTTATCCGAACGACCCGGCAAGGCCGAACCGTTAGAATACCTAATATAAGCCTGATAGGTTTTTCCCGGCACAAAAACGCCTTGTGCCAAATGAACAGGGATATTTTCGTTTACACTAAATTCAGCTTTTACCAAACCAGTCAATTTTGCATGTACATCTCTTTTTACGGGGCCTGTTTTATACTGTTTGCGAAGGTCTTTTTCAATCATATCGGCGGTTTCAAATGCGATTTTTTCTTCATTTTTAAAACCGTTTTCGCCTAAACTTTCGTCGGAAATTTGATAAGAGATTTTCATACTTTTATTACATTATCTCACAAATCTAGAGTAGCGTAACCAGGTAATTATTAACTTAAGTTAAAATCGTTTATTTCCCTGAAATTCTTTTTCGAATACGACTTAATGATGGCCCCTGAATGCCCAAATAAGAAGAGATGTGATAAAGCGGGATAGTATTAAAAATGTTAGGATGATGTTTAATTAAATCAAGATAACGTTGTTCTGGTTTTTTGAAAACAAAGCTTTCAGTTCTTTCAATGGCAATATTAAAAGCCTCTTGTGCTAAAAGTCTGCCAAAGGTTTCCCATTTATGCGACTGTTTATAGAGACCAAGCAGGTCGGCGATGTTGATGTAAATTACCGAAGCATCTGTCATTGCCTGGGTGTGATAGTCGCAGGGTGTCTGGTTGATAAAGCTCTTGAATGTTACTACAAACTGGTTTTTTGAGTACAGAAAAATATTTTTTTCGCAGTTTGTTTTTTCATCAATAACAAAGGAACGAAAAACGCCCTCTATTATAAATCCCAAATATTTACAGACAGTTTTATATTGATTGTAGTAGTCGCCTTTCTTATAGCTTTTAAATTGCCAAAATGACGATGAAAGAATAAAGTCTTCTTCGTCCAAACCGGCAAAGGCTTTTAGCGCATATTCAAGTACTTCTATCTCTGTCATTCTCGTTATTGGTAATAGGCTTATTACTTTTGATTAAAATAGGAATATTTCCTGACGGTACTCACCAATTTTACACCAGCTTGAACCCATCCCCATCGAACAGCCCCAGATCCCCCAGCTTCAAATGGGGAATTACCAGCAGCGCCATAAACGACAGGGTCATAAAGGGCGCAGAAAGAGTAGACCCCAGGCTTTTGGCGAGGGTGTCGATGGCCGTGTAGGCTTCGGCTACGGCATAACCGTCGTCCATGCTCATCAGACCGGCGACGGGCAGGGGAAGGATGAGCTCCGAGGGAGGAATACCAGGGGCGGAAGAGCCGGCCGGGGTGCCGGGATCGACGCAACTGAGGCCACCCTTTTGGGCGATGACGAGGTTGACGGCGCGGGCGATGCTTTCGTCGTCGACGCCGATGGCTACGATATTATGACTGTCATGGGCCACGGAAGAGGCGAGGGCGCCCCGCCTGAGGCCGAAGTTGCGGATAAAGGATTTGGCGACGGGCGCAGGGTGATAGCGGTTGACGACGACAATTTTTAAAATATCTTTTTCGGGATTGCTCTGTAAGAAGAGCCCGCCGGCGGGGACTACGTCCTTAACGGGAACGATGAGCTTATTGGTGATGAGCTGGCCGTCGAGGGCTTCGATCACATATACCTGCTCCACATTCTCCTGCTCCCCCCATTTATCCAGCGGGTAGGCAAAGTCGGCCAGGGGGCGGGGCTCGCTATTAAAATTGTTGATGGGAGCGGGAGGAGGGGCCGAGGAAGGCGCTACATGCGCCGCCTGGGTCCGGGGGATGAGCGTTTTACCGTCTTCCGCCACCAAAATACCACTAATATAGGTCTGCAATACCCGAAATCCTTCCAGGTCTTTCACCAGGATCAGGTCGGCGGAATCCCCCACGCGCAAGAGACCGGAATCCAGTTTGTAATGCAGGACGGGATTGATACAGGCAGCTTTGAGGACTTTGAAGACGTCGATGCCTTTGGCGACGGCCCGGGCGCAGAGCTGGTTGATATGGCCCAGGAGAAGGCTGTCGGGGTGTTTGTCATCACTGCAGAGCATGATCTGGTCGGGATAGTCATTGAGTAACCCGATCAGGGCTTCGAAGTTTTTGGCGGCGCTGCCTTCGCGGATGAGGATCTTCATGCCGAACCGCAGTTTGTCCAAAGCCTCTTCGGCGGTGAAGCATTCATGGTCGGTGCTGATACCCGCTTCGATATACTGTCGGGCCTGTTCTCCCCGTAGTCCCGGAGCATGTCCGTCCACTGGTTTGCCCAGGCGATGGGCCGCTGCGATCTTTTCCAGTACCTCGGGATCTTTATGGAGCACCCCGGGGAAATTCATCATTTCACTGAGGTATTTAATGTGATCGTTCTTCAGGAGCTCCTCCACTTTGGCTGCATCCAGGGTGGCGCCGGCCGTTTCGAATTGGGTCGCCGGCACGCAGCTGGGGGCTCCGAAATTGAAATGAAAAGGAACCGTGCCCCCGTTGTGGATCATGAATTCCACCCCGGGCAACCCGCATACATTGGCAATCTCATGAGGGTCGCTCACCGTCGCTACCGTTCCATGCACTACCGCCAGCCTGGCAAACTCCGAAGGGATGAGCAGGGAGCTTTCGATATGGACATGGGCGTCGATGAAGCCGGGAAGGATGAAGGGGAGGAGGCCGTCGGACGCTATGGGGGTGATCGACTGAATGACCCCGTCCTCCAGGGCTATTTCCGCCGCGTAAATTTTTTGCTGTAAAATGTCTACTAACTGGCCTTTTATGCTATACATGAGATTGATTATACCTGAAAATTATATATATGTTCTTATAAACAACGGAAAATTAAAGAAATAATATCTTTATGCGCGCAAGGTAACCCGAATAAGGACTAGTACCTATTATCAATTAATCATTAAATGCTGTTATATGAATAAGCTGAGATCTATTCTCCTGTCGGGCGCATTTTTGCTGCTGATCGCCGCCCCCCGGGCCCATGGTCAGACGGCCGAGGATATCATCGCCAAACATATCGAAGCCCTCGGAGGTAAAGAGAAATTACAATCCATCCATTCTGTCTACCAGGAAGGGGTAGCCGTCATGCAGAACGGCACCGAGATCGATTCCAAGTCCTGGAAGGTAAAAGATAAGCTCTATCGCCAGGAGATCTCTTTCGGCATGGGCAATGTCGTGATCATCGTCACCCCCCAAAAAGGATGGAGATCCGATCCCCGCAATGGAGGCGCCTTCACCCCCATGCCCGACGAGCAGCTGAAAGCGATGCAAAGCCAGCTGGACCCGGCTGGTCCCTTCGTGGATTATGCCGCCAAGGGCAGCAAGGTGGAGTTGCTGGGTAAGGATACCGTAGGCAATAAAGAATGCTATAAGATCAAACTGACCCCTTCTTCAGGACAAACCATCACCTATTCCCTCGATGTCCAGACCTACTATGTTCTCCGCGAGACCCGCAAGGGCGGTGGTATGATGGGCGGTGGCGGCGGCAATGGCGGCGGACGTCGCGGCGGCAATGCGGACGCCGAGTTCAATATCGACTTCAGCGATTATCAGAAGACGGCGGATGGGTATGTTTTTCCATATACGATCGTTACGGCAAGTTTTGGCGCCAAGACCAGCGTAGAGAAGCTGGAAGTGAATAAGCCGGTCGATGAGGCGGCGCTGAGCAAGCCGGCACAATAGAATGAGCCTTTTTATCGTTTAGCACTCCGGAGAACCAGCGTGTTCCCATCCTATATAAGAACCAATGACCCGTAGTATATGAGAAACCGAAAGAGTGCTTTACTCCTTTTAGGAACCTTTTTGTGCCTGGCCGCGTCTTCCCAATCCTTCGTCGGCTATGGTTACGATAACTATTCCGGCGTGAACAGCGTGCTGCTCAACCCCGGTATGCTGGCAGACAGCAAGTATAAGGTGAATGTGAATCTCCTTTCCGTGAGCGGGTTCGCCGGCAACAATGCCTACGAGATGGACCGGAGCAAGCTCTTCGGCTTCCATCTTTCCAATCTCTCCGAAGGCAACGGGTATTATAAGACCACTAATTCCGATTATAAATATGTGTATGTCAATGCGGATATACTGGGCCCTTCGGCCATGTTCAATCTGAATTCGAAGAATGCATTGGGGCTGATCACCCGGATGCGCATTATCGGCAACGAGTATAACCTGGGCAATCCTCTCTTTCAACTCTTAGGCAACTCCAATATCAATTATTATAACATCGATATCATCAACCGTAGCCTGCAAACGAAGATGCAGGCATTTGCCGAAGCGGGACTGTCCTACGGCCGGGTGCTGTCGAAAGACGAGCATCATGAGTTTAAGATCGGGCTTACCGGTAAATACATCGCTGGCCTGGCCTATGGGGGCATCTCCTCCGGCCAGATGACGGTGAATATCGATCCGCTCAATAATATCGCCAAGCTGAACGCCGACGTCACCACTCAATATAGCGCGAACCTGGATAACCTGGGGAACGGCACCAAGTTCACCGACGCGCTCAATAAGAAGACCGGTAAGGGCTGGGGGGCGGATATCGGGTTCGTCTATGAAACGAAAGAAGCCGGAGAGACCCGGTTGCGGTTCGGGATGTCCCTTACCGACCTGGGGTCCGTGAATTATACGAAGTCCGCTAACTCTCAGACCTATACGATGACGGCCGCCGGCCACAATACGGCGGAGCTGGCTAAACAAAGCGGAGAGACTTATTCGCAGTATATCACCCGCCTGGAGACCAGCGGGATAATCGTAGCGAAGAGCACTCCTGCCAACATAAGCGTGAAGCTGCCCACGGCGGTGCATATCAATGTGGATTACCGGGTATACCGGCGCCTCTTTATCGACGCGGATGTATTGATCAATACGATCGCCACCTCTAACCCGGTGACGCCTAATTATATTACTACGTTCACCGTGACGCCCCGGCTGGAGAAAAAATGGTTCAGCGTCTACTCGCCGGTGTCCTATAATGCACAGGGCCAGTTATCCTGGGGCGCCGGTTTCCGCCTGGGGCCCCTGTTTGCCGGTAGCGGCACCCTGGTATCGAGCCTGCTCCGCAACCGGATCCTGGCTGCAGACTTCCATGCAGGGCTGAATGTCCCCATCTTCCAGAACAATAATAAAAAAGAGAAAAAGGACAAGCATTCCCAATCCGATACGCTCTATAGAAAGATCCTGATCACCCATGACCGTGATAGCGACGGTGTCGTGGACGACCGCGACGCCTGCCCGGATTCTGCGGGCCCCATCGCCCTGATCGGCTGCCCCGACAGCGACGGAGATGGGGTGCCGAATATTAAGGATAAATGCCCGGGGGTGAAAGGGTCGCCTAATTTCCAGGGTTGCCCGGCGCCGGATACGGATGGGGACAGCGTGAATGACGATGAGGATAAATGTCCGCTGGTGAAAGGGCTCGCGTCTAATCATGGATGCCCGCCGATCAAACCGGAAGTGCTGCAGCGGATGCAGCGGGCCGCCGACCGTATCTTCTTCGTGCGGGCCAAAGCGACCATCGAAAAGAACTGTTATACCGAACTGGACCGGGTGCTGGAGATCCTGCAATCCGACTCTACTTTACACCTGCATATCGAAGGACATACGGACAGCGAAGGAACGGATGCCCGCAATGAGGCGCTGTCCAAGCGAAGGGCGAAGGCGGTCATGCATTGGCTGATCAGCAAGGGAATTGACGCCCCCCGTATGGATACGGAAGCCTATGGCAGCAAGCGGCCGCTCGCCGATAATTCTACGCCGGAAGGGATGGCGCAGAACCGGAGGGTAGAGATGGAGCTAACGAATTGGAAGCATTAATTAAATAAATAGGACAGTAGGTCCTTGAAAATATTGGACGTTAAGTCCGCAAGATGGTTGAAGAATATGAATGAATAGTTATTAGATTTCTGAAGAATGAAAAGGACGAAGCTGCGAGGCTTCGTCTTTTTTTTATGCCCAATTTGTCCGCCGACTAGTGCTTTTTCGGGGCTTACGTGTTTAATACGGCGAGGGACCGTAATGGCTCCCAACCATTAAACCTGACTCCGGCTCCGTTTCCACCCAATTTGATTTATTGATTGCTTTTGAAGGCTGCCCCCCGGAAGGCCTTCAGGGTTGTTTTATATGTAAATTTTTATACTAATTTCATGAAACTTATTCAATTAATTTTAGCTTTTGCCCTTTCCCCGGCAATCCTGAGCTGCCACAAATCCGGAACGCTGGTCGCCCCTGTGTCCTTGAATGTCGTGAATGCCATTGCGACCAGTCAACCAATCATTCCGGTATTGGGAACAACGGACACGATCCTGTATTTTTCCAATGCCGTGTCGATTGGATACGGCAGCACCCAACTCTATTCACCCATCAGCGGTCCCAATATACTGTATGTCGTGCAGGGGACAGATACGGCTCCGTCCAAAGAAAAATTGTTTAACGGAATCCTCGACCTGACGGCCGGGGGTATTTACTCTTTTTTCCTGGCGGGGGATACGACCAAAGCGGATACCCTGCTCGTGCAGGACCATATTCCCCAGTATAGCGATAGCTCGGCCGGCGCCCGTTTCGTCAACCTGTCGCCGGGCAGCCAGGCCATCAGTATTACCCTGACCGGGAATCCTGCTTCCCAGACGGAGTTCAGCGGTCTGGGCTATAAACAGATCAGCTCCTTTAAGACTTATTCTGCCAACAGCAGTATCGTTGGTAATCAATATGTTTTCGTGATCAGGGATCAGGCGAGCGGAGACTCGCTGACCAGTTATCCCTGGAATTATTCTCTTTTTAAAAACAATACGTTGGTGATTGCCGGGTCGAAAGATCCGACGAGCAGCACACCTTTGTCGGTGTTCTCCGTGAACAATTATTAGGGAGCGGCCGGCGCCCATTCGAGTTGCGGAGGGGTCGGTTGCCTGAAAAGAATGCCCTGAAAAGACATTTTTTTTGCCGTTTCGTCAATATATTATTAACTTGTTTCACCACCGAACCACCATACAAAAGCGCTAACGATTGCCTGCTTTTTGAGAGCTCTGAACGGCCTGGCGCAGTGTTCCTGCTATGATGATTGGATAGCTTTCTAAAACCTTCTGATGCCGTAGATGGTGTCTTTGTTGATCCCTGCCTATTAGTTTTTTTTTAAGTCGACCATGGATTTCCGATAGGAGATCTGCGAAAAATCATCATAAAGTAGCTAAAATCAACAATCCGCATGGACCATCCAGAGTTAAATCCGGATATCATTATTGAATTCAGGAAGGGTGATCCACAAGCATTTGCCTCTTTTTTTCACCTGCATTACCGACCCCTTTGTTATTTCGCGACCCAGTTGGTGAACAGCCAGCAGGATGGGGAAGATATCGTAAAAGATACCTTTGTAAAGCTGTGGCAAAAACATACCGATTTTGACACTCCCCAGAATATAAAAGCCTTTCTTTATATCACTACCCGCAATGCCTGCCTCAATTTCCTCCGTCATATGCAGGTGAGGGAATCCTCCCGTAAGGAGCTCATGTACATCGAAGAAAGTAAGGGAGAGGAACTGGTCAAGCCAGCCTGTAATTTTTCCTTAGTCAACATTATTTCGATGGCCAGGTGTTCGGCGGATATTTTATCCTTGTAATGTGCATCGATGTAAAGGATCGCTTTTTCGATACAGGACATGTCGGCCCTTGTAAGGCGGAGGATCTTAGCTAGTGACATAGGAAGAGGTTTTAGCGTTCGAAAAGGATTTAGCGTTCGAAAAATCATTCAGGATTGGGAAGGACGATTCTGGACCATAAAGTAGAGAGGCCGGGCCCGGTAATACCGGGGAGAGGTCCCATAGTATTTTTTAAAAGCCCTGGAAAAGCCAAAGACATCGCTATAGCCCGTCAGAAAGGCAATAGCCTCGATACTCGTGTGGGTATCTATTAAGAGGTGCCGCGCTTTCTCCATCCGCGCATTCAGGAGGAAGTCGAAGACGGTGACCCCATAGACTTCTTTAAAGCCACTGTTGAGCTTGAATTTATTCGTGCCCACCATGGTGGAAAGCTCCGTCAGGGAAACAGGAGTATCCATATTATCCAGCAAAATATCTTTTGCCTGGTAGACCTGCTCCACCTCATAGTGGGTGAGCAGGGAAAGAGGGGAAGACATTTTGCTCTTGTCAAAGGCTTCCAGCGCATCGACAAGGATACTCACTCCCTTGGCCTGTGCATAAATTGGCTTTACTTCGTGGTGAAAGGCATTGTACAGAATATGCCGGACGCCGAGTATCAACTCGGAAGAAGCTATCTGATTGGTGTTATGCAGAAGGGCGGGCTTTCCCTGTTCCGCCTGTTCCAGGAGCCGCTCCAACATAGGGAAATAAGGGGCAAAAAGGGCCAACTCGTCAAGCGGGTATTGCAGCTCTATCTTGCTATAGACCCGGTCTGCCTTGTAGCCCTCCAGGGTCTGCTCCAGGTGGGGAAGATAGAAAAAGTTGAAGCTCGCCTCATGGTCTATCCGTCTGCCCAGGCCCTCCCAGTCGCCATAAAAACTATTGCCCAAAATGAACTGAAGGGCCATGAAGGGGCGGTCGTCGATGATGCGGAGCCGGTCATCTTCCTCTAACTGGTAATTGCTGTAAAGGATGCGGACCGGCCAGTCCAGATCCTGGAAGAGGGTATACCCGCCGTCCCACATGGCGGAAGAATAAGGTTCAAAAGGAACCTCATATCCATCCAGCGGGGCGGGCATGATTTCGTTATACGAAATTTCACCGGACTTTTCAGAGAACAGTTTCCGATTCATAGCGATGAAGGTTTAATAGTAGAATGTCAATGCTCACACGATAGCTATAAACAGGAGACCTTAACCGATTGCCTACTGCAATAAACACAAATATC
>DASWFF010000025.1:0-2178 GCA_036394375.1 Puia sp. | reverse complement strand
TTGCCCCGATAGCAATACTCCTATCCCTATGCCTGCCGCAAAGCTATTGCGCCGCCCAGGAGAAATCAAAAAATCAGACCGCAACCCCGGCGCCGGCCGATTTTGAAGTCCCGGCGTCTTCCATCATCGACAGCAACACCAACGCCATTATTCTCTCGGATATAGGCTCCATTCATTTTATCGGGAACGATAAAAGTTGGTTCTCCCATGTCTTTACCCGAAAAACCCGCATAAAAATACTCAATAAAAAGGCCTTTGACCTGGCTACTGTAAAAATCCCCCTTTATACCCGGGATGGTGACAGCGAAATGGTGGATAAGCTGGGGGCTTCCACCTATAACCTGGAAAATGGCAAGGTAGTGGAGACAAAGCTGGATAAAAAAGAAATCTTCGAAGACAGGGAGGATAAGAATCATATTGAGAAAAAATTTACGATACCTGCCGTCAAAGAAGGTTCTATCATCGAATATACCTATACTGTTACCTCCGATTACAATTTTAGCCTTCCCGTCTGGGAATTCCAATCAATAGAGTATCCCTGCCTATGGAGTGAATATGAAGTGACCATTCCCCAAGTGCTGTTCTATGTTTTGGTAAAGCAGGGGATCCATAGCTTTGCTATCGACAAAGCAGGAGAAGGCCATGAATCCTATAAAGTAACCAGGAAGCCGGATGGTGGTGGAATTTCCATGGGGGCTCAGAACGAGGACTTAATGGTAAGCGCCAATACGGTCAAACATCGTTGGGTAATGAAAGATATTCCCGCTTTTCACGAAGAGAATTATTTATCCACTCCCCGGAATTATATCGATAAGATAGAATTCCAGTTATCGAAGACTTACAACGGGGAAGATGCGAACGATGTGATGAACAACTGGAAAAAAGCAAACGAGGAATTGTTAAATGCAACTGATTTCGGACGCCCGCTCCGGGAAGATACCGACTGGTTGCAGGAATATGTGGACAAGGCCACAGCCACAGCATACAGCATCGGGGCAATGGACAATACAAAAGCTATCTATTACTACGTGAGCAGCCATTTTACCTGTACCAATCATTATGATAAATACATAAAGACTGATTTGCGGGACGTCATTAAGAAAAATAGCGGCACGGTGGGGGATATCAACCTGCTCCTGATCGCGCTGTTAAAGATGAAAGGCATCTCCGCAGATCCGGTAGTGCTGAGCACAAGGGAATATGGCTTCAACCTGGTTAAATATCCTATCCTGGAACGCCTGAACTATGTCATCGCCCGGGTTTCCATTGCCGGTAAGATCTATTATCTCGATGCGGCCCGCCCGCAACTGGGATTCGGTCAGCTGGCCAATAATTGCTACAATGGCCATGCCCGCATCATCAGCAATAAGGATTCGGGATCGGTGTATTTCGAGGCGGATTCCCTGAAGGAAAAAAAGACGACAATGGTCCTGATATCGGGCGGCGCGAACGGTGCGCTGGAAGGTACGTATCAATCTACTCCGGGTATGCAGGAGTCCTACAATGCCCGTGAAAAAGTAAGTAAAATAGGAGAAAAAGAGTACTTTAAAAATATCCAGACCTCCTTTGGGGAAGACTTGGACATCAGCAATGGGGCCATTGATTCGCTTAAGCGGCTGGAAGACCCCATTACCGTCCGTTATGAGTTTCGTTTGAAACAGGCGGCCGGCTCTCCCCTTATCTACTTTAACCCGATGTTCGCGGATGCCTGGCGTGAAAATCCTTTTAAGGCTGCCGAAAGGAAATATCCTGTGGAGATGCCTTACGCCATGGATAACCTATATACCTTCAGCATGGAGATACCCGAGGGGTATGTAGTGGACGAACTTCCCAAATCCGCCAAAGTGGCTTTCAACGGTGATCAGGGCTTGTTCGAATACCTGGTCGGTCGGCAGGATAACATGATCCAGCTGCGTTGCCATATGAAACTGAATAAAGCCTATTTCCCCGCCGAGGACTATGGCAGCCTGCGGGATTTTTTTGGATACGTGGTTAAAAAAGAGAGCGAGCAGATCGTCCTGAAGAAGAAATGATCCCTTCGCCTGACCTGAACTAAATATAACCCATTAACCTAAACCTAAAATGCTTCCTGATGATCTTTCGTAGACTCCTGTTATTTATTTTCCTGGGCCTTGGCGCCGGAGCGCTCAAGGGTATCGCACAGGACAAATCTCCTGT
>DASWFF010000024.1:0-49864 GCA_036394375.1 Puia sp. | reverse complement strand
ATCGGAGAGGATAGCCTGAATGCAGCTTTGCAGGAATTCAGGAATGCATTTGCGTTCCGGTCCGGGGGCGTTTATGCCGGCAGCTACGATCTGTACCGGGTGTTGCAGAAGCATGTGCCGGATTCTTTCCGGTATTACCTGAAAGATACCTGGGAGAAGGTCAGTTTTTATGACAATAAGGTGGTGGAGGTAAGTGCGGTGCCGTTAGGCAAGAATGATGAATACAAGGTCAGCCTGGTGGTCGATGTGAAAAAGCTGTATATCGATAGCACAGGGAAGGAACAGGCAGTGGCGGGTATGAATGATTATATCGATATCGGGGTGTACGGGGCCGATCCTAAGAACTCTCCGGGCAAGAGCTCCCCTCCCCTGTATTTGAAGAAGCAATGGCTGGGAGCCGGCAGGCACCGGATCGAGCTGATCGTAAAGGGCAAGCCGGCAAGGGCTGGTATCGACCCGGAAGGGAAGCTCATGGACCGGATACGGGACGATAATATGAAGGACTTGTAGCCGGGCAGGTCAATGAACCGGATAATAGACCGATGACGGGCTGATCAATGAGGGGTGGCCCGGATGGGCCACCCTAAAAAATAATTCCTATCTCAGGCAACTCTTTGACCTCTGTTGCCAGTTTATTCCTGGTAAGCATTTTGATCAAACTGCCCTTATCATCTTTTGCACTTCTCTAAGCTCCTGAATTTTAGAAAATAATGATGATCCGTACCGGATCTGCCCTTTAGCAGGCTGATATTCTTTTGCCTGCAAAAAGACAGGCTATTCCCTACCCTCCTGTCCGGTAAACCCTCCTGTCCGGTGACTTTCCATTTATCAACACTTAAAATCAACGAAAAATGTCACTAACCTTGCCAAAAAAACTGCCCCCGCGACTCCGGGGCGCTGCAATCCTTTTATTGCCCCTGCTGATGGTTATCGCAGGTCCGGGCTGCAGGAAAACGGAGATACCGCATTCCTTTTTAAATGGTTATGAGCAAACCAACCTGGTATCCGATATTCCCGGATTGGCCGCCTTTACAGACAGCAGCCTGGTGAATGCCTGGGGTATTGCGGTAGCGCCATCGGGGCCGATCTGGATCTCCGCTAATAACGCCGGGCTCAGCACGATCTATGATAATGCCGGGGTGACAGTGCGGCCGCCGGTCATCATTCCCCGCCCGGATAGTTCAGCCGGTGGAGCGCCGACGGGCATCGTATTCAACAGCACCACGGATTTCGCTTTTATGTCTGGCAAGTCCAAGGTGGCCAGTCATTTTATTTTTGCCACCGAGGATGGCACTATTGCCGCCTGGGGCGGAGGCAATGCAGCTACCATTGTAGCTGACCGCTCTCCGTGGAAAGCTGTTTATAAAGGCCTTGCCTTAGCCTGGGATGGTTCGGCCAGTTTCCTGTATGCCACCAATTTTCGCGCTGGTACGATCGATGTATTTGACAAGAATTTCAACCTGGTGACCGGTATGCCCTTTCACGATCCAGGTATTCCCTGGGGGTTTGCCCCTTTCAATATCCGGAATATCGGAGGCTGGCTGTATGTCACCTATGCCAAACAGAAACCAGACAAGCATGACGACCAGGCGGGTCCGGGCAATGGATTTGTAGATATATTTAAAACTGACGGCTCGCTGGTGAAAAGATTTGCCAGCCAGGGCTCGCTGAATTCTCCCTGGGGGATTGTCCAGGCAACGGTAGGATTCTGCAAGGAAGCAGAGCACGCTATCCTGGTGGGCAATTTCGGGGATGGTCATATCAATGTATTTGATGACGACGGCAGGTTCGTAGGGCCTTTGAAGGATGAAGGCAAGCCCATCTTTATCGAGGGGTTGTGGGGGTTGGAAAACAATATTCCGAAAACGGATTCCAGCCGGGTATATTTCACGGCAGGACCGACAGAGGAGACCCGTGGGCTTTTTGGCTATTTGAAAAGGAAGTAAACAGGTTGTTCTCGGATAGAAAAAGCCGGTCCCTGGCGGGACCGGCTTTTTGATTTGCCATCAAAATAGTTTTGGCAAGTTCGGAAACAGTCGTATATTTGCTAACGATGTTATAAAAAGTAACAGAGATACGAAATGAGTATTATAGATCGTAAAATAAGGCAGAAAGAGGAGGTCAGGGCGAATATCCTTGACACGGCCTGGAGGTTAGTGGTCGCCGAGGGGTGGCATTCCTTCTCCATCCGGAAGATTGCCGATGCGATCGAGTACAGTGTGCCGGTTATCTACAGTCATTTTGAAAATAAAGATGCTATCTTATTGGAATTCAACAGGAAAGGATTCTCGCTCTTAACGGAAGCCCTGGCGGCTGCCAAAGCGGGTGAGTCGAATCCTGCGGATCAGATAAGGGTGATGGGGAGGGCATACTGGAAGTTTGCTTTTGCGAATAAGGAGTATTACCAGCTGATGTTCGGGCTGGGAATCCCTACCTGCGATGCGGTGCAGAAAATTCCGGCGATGGCTGATTTTCAAGCTGTGGTGAAGAGCAGTATTATGGCTATGGCGCCGGCCGGGAAGAAGCTGCCTTTTGATCCCTTCCTGAAATACCAGTCGTTCTGGTCCATGTTACATGGATTGGTGTCGATCAATATGGTGGCGGTGGATAATATGGCGGGCAGAACGGGGGGCCATGAGGGGTTACCGGAGTTGGTGCTGGAGGATGTAATGTGCAGCTTTATCCGGGGGGTTCAGGCAGCAGTCAATTTGGTCGATGAGAATGAGGGGAATGAAACCGTAAGCCCGGAGTTGTCCTAGTAGGAATTCGCTTTTTTTTGTCCTATTTACTAACGGTGTTATAATTAATAATTGCGCTAGAATTTATAATAGTATTTACAAAAATTTTAAAATAATAATATATGAGCTTTTTAGAATCACTGAAATGGCGTTATGCCACGAAGAGAATGAACGGGAAGAAAGTTCCTGCTGAAAAAGTAGAAGTTATCCTGGAAGCAGCCAGGCTGGCACCCAGTTCCAGCGGACTGCAGCCTTTTAATATCCTAGTGGTGAAGGATCCGGAATTACTGAAAAAGATCCAGCCTATTGCCAATAACCAGCCCCAGATCACGGAGGCTTCTCATTTACTGATCTTTGCCGCCTGGGATGATATCAACGACAGTCATATCGATAAGGTCTTTGACCATATCAACCGGGAACGTAATCTACACTCATCCGAGGCCCAGGAGGCCTATAAGAACCGGATCAAGGGGCATCTGGCATCGAAAACGCAGGAGGAAAGATTCCAGATTGCTGCCCGACAGGCTTATATCGCGTTGGGGATCGCCATCGCCGCCGCGGCGGTAGAAGAGGTGGATGCCACTCCTATGGAAGGGTTTAACAATGCGGAACTGGATAAATTATTAGGCCTGAAAGAAAGGGGTTTGCGCAGTGTCACGTTGCTGACCCTGGGTTACCGCGACCTGGAGAACGACAAGTTGGCCCATCTGAAAAAAGTTCGCCGGCCGAAAGAGGAATTGATAATAGAATTAAATTAATTTCATCGGCCATTAATCAATACATAATCTATAATTCAACCAAAAAACAAAAAAATGAAAAAGATCATTCTTTCAGCAGCATCCTTATTTCTTTTAGCGACAGCGGGTTTCTCCCAGACCTGGAATTGGGACAAAGCGCATTCCCAGCTTAATTTCGGGATCACGCACATGGGCATCAATGAAATCGACGGTACTTTCAGCACCGTTACCGCCAAGATCACTTCTTCCAAAGACGACTTTTCTGACGCCGTAGTGGAACTAAATGCAGATGTCAGCAGCATCAGCACCGGTAATGAACAAAGGAATAATCACTTAAAGAGCCCTGATTTCTTCGATGCCGCTAAATATGGCACGCTGACTTTCAAGAGCAGTTCTTTCAAAAAGACCAGCGGCAAGAACTATGAAGTAACCGGTGATCTGACTTTACATGGCGTTACCAAACCCGTAGTATTGACGGCTACTTTCAACGGTACGGTGGTAAATCCCCAGAGCAAGAAGACGGTAGGTGGTTTCAAAGTGACCGGTACGATCAAACGTACGGATTTCGGTATCGCAACCGGTTTCCCCGCTTCTATGTTAAGCGATGAAGTTGCGTTGAATGCGAATGCAGAATTTGTTAAAGACTAAATTTTTTCATACTATCCCGCCTAAAGGGCGGGATAGTATTCATCAATTTTTATCATGAAAAAGATTATTTATCCCATTATAGCCGTTGTCCTTTTGGCAGGAAGCGCATTTACTTTTATTGCGGGTCAGAACTGGCAGATAGCAGACGGTTATTCGATCGCGTTTTCCAGCAATGATGCTTCCGGCATATTCAAAGGTTTCAAGGGAACCCTGGTCTTTGACGAGCAGAATCCTGCCGGTTCGAAGTTCGATGTGACGGTGGATGTAGCCACGATCAATACGGGTAATGGTTTGCAGAACAAACACGCCAAGAGTGACGAGTGGTTCGACGCTACCAAATATCCACAGATCCGCTTTACCTCCCAGAAATTCGTCAAAGCCGGGAACGGATACCAGGTGACGGGTGATCTGGAGGCGCATGGTGTGAAAAAAGCCGTGACGATTCCTTTTACTTTCTCCAAAACCGCCAAGGGGGGCCAGTTTGCCGGCAGCTTTAACCTGAACCGGAATGATTTTAAAGTAGGCAAACCCGGTGGAGATGTAGGCGAAGAGATCAAGATCGAACTTTCCGTACCGGTGACCAAATAAGCCGGATCGTTAGCCCAATAACCATTGTAAATCAAAAATCATGTTTAAGAAAGCATTATTGTTAGGTATTGTATCGGGCCTGCTGGCGGGTATTGCCGCGCTGGTGTATGCCAGGGTATACCATTCATCCTTAGGTGCCGATTTTTCCAAAGTAGCCACATCTGTAAAGATCGTAGCGGGAAGCCTCTTCGGCGGAGTGTTAGCGGCGATCGGGTATTGGCTCCTGGACAAGATGCTGAAAGAAAAGGGAGAGATCGTCTTCAATTTTTTGTTTTCGATCCTGAGCTTTGCCACTTTGCTGGCTCCTTTTGCCGTGAAACTGCCGCTGGATATCGAGACGCCCGAATTGTTTCCCGGAATGGTGATCCCCATGCATTTTTTCCCGGCGCTGGCCTGGTATACACTGAAGCCACTATTTATTAAAAAATAAAAAATATTATTGAAGGCGGCCAGGCCGCCCCGCAGGGAGCAATAGGGCTGCTGCGGTTTTTAGTAGTGACATGCCATCCGGAGGGTGGCATGAATTTTTATGTTCCTAGTTGAGCGGGGGAACGAAGAAAGTTCACTAGTTTTAATTCTCAACTATGGATAAAAAGGTACTTATACTGGACGATGACCTGGATATTTTGCAAATTTGCACGATTGTCCTGCGGAAAAAAGGCTTTAATGTCTCCACGCTGAATAATTCCAATCATATCCTGGAGAATGTCAGGAAGGTTCAGCCGGATGTTATCCTTATGGACAACTGGATACCGGGTCCCGGGGGAATTGAGGCTACACGGCAGTTAAAGAGTGAGCCGGAACTACAGGATATTCCTGTGATCTTCTTCAGCGCCAACAGTAATGTCACCCAATTGGCGCGGGATGCCCGGGCCGATTATTTTCTACAAAAACCCTTTGATATCAGCGAGTTGGAGTCGATCGTGCAGATCGCTATCAGCCAGCGCGTGACAGGGGAAGGCTCGCGGGCGTGAGGTGAGCGGGCCTAAAACCAAATTATATTCTCAAAAATATATATTTTCCGCATTTAGTTCTTTTTTTACTAGATTTACAGAATAATATATGGGATTTTATTGATCCTTTCCATTTATATCTGTAAACTTAACTGTCTATGCCAACCCAAGCTATCTCCCTTCCCTTATCAGCTAACCAGCCTTTATCGGCCATCCGGAGCAGACGTATTGAATCCATCGATCTGTTGAGAGGGGTCGTCATGATCATCATGGCGCTGGATCATGTCCGCGATTATTTTCATGGAAGCGCGTATTTATACGATCCTACGGATCTCAGCCGCACCAGCCCAGCCATCTTCTTTACCCGTTGGATCACCCATTTCTGCGCTCCCATCTTCATGTTGCTGGCGGGGATTTCCGCCTGTTTGTACGGGTCGAAAAAGGGGCGTAAGGAACTGTCCTTTTTCCTGATGACCCGGGGGATCTGGCTGATCCTGCTGGAACTTTTCATCGTCACGCTGGAATGGACCTTCAATCCCCATTATTCCACTTTCATTTTGCAGGTGATTTGGGCTTTCGGTATCAGCATGCTGGTTCTATCCGTGCTGATCTATCTGCCACGCCCCGTGATCGCAGCGATTGGCCTGCTGCTAATAGCAGGTCACAATCTCCTGGATACGGTGCATGTGCCGGGCAATACTTTCCCCGCTTTCCTTTGGGCTTTTCTGCACGAGCAGGAATTCTTCCGTTTTGGTCCGCTGGGGGTCATGGTCGGCTATCCGATATTACCCTGGATCGGGATCATTTGCCTGGGGTATTGCCTGGGGACCGTTTATGCACCGGAGGTGGAGCCTGTGCAAAGAAAGAAAACCCTGTTGTTCCTTGGTTTGGGGATTACTTTGCTGTTCGTTCTTTTGCGCTTCCCTAATTTTTATGGGAATCCTACGCCCTGGACCTCTCAAAAAAATGCCGTCTTTACTTTTATGTCCTTTTTAAATGTGGCCAAATATCCCCCTTCCCTGCTCTATGTATTGATGACAACAGGGCCTGCGCTGGTATTCCTTGCGCTGATGGAAAAACCGCTAAATGCCTTCACAGGGAAGATCATCATTTTCGGAAGGGTGCCGATGTTCTACTACCTGGCGCATATATTCTTCATTCACCTGCTGGCGATCATCGGAGCCGTGCTGTCGGGCCATCCCTGGTCGGTGATGGTGGATCTGACTACCTGGGTGACGGCGAATGTGCAGCTGCAAGGATATGGTTTTAATTTGCTGACGGTGTATGTGGTTTGGATAGGGGTCGTCATTGCGTTATTTCCGCTATGCCGCCGCTTCGATCAGTACAAAAGGGCGCACCAGGCGGAGAAAAAATGGCTGAGCTATTTTTAGGGGGGCTTTCTGTAGATAAACTGAAGAAGGCGTGACCAAATCATTACTAAATCCTTATCTAATTACTAACAATGGTTTTTCGCTCAATAGTTTGCTGAGTTCATTGAAATATTTGCAGAAGAATTAAAAAAAATTTAAGACTTTATGCAACCCAAACTAGTGCGAATTACTAATTGCTTCATCAGATCTGCCTTATCTGTTTTGCTGATCTGTCTGGCTACTACGGCTTTTTCCCAAACCATTAAGGGGAAAGTATTCGATGTCAGGACCGGCGAACCTTTGGTGGGGGCGACGGTGCACCTGGAAGAAACCAAGTATTCGACCATGGTAAACCTGGACGGCACTTATATCTTTAAAAACGTTAAACCTGGAAAGTATGAGGTCGAGGTGAGTCTGGCAGGGTATAAGAAACCAACTCACCTGGAAGTGAATGTAAATGAGAATAGTGTGGGGATGGCTGATTTTCAGCTGGAAGCGACGGTGACCAACCTGACGGAGGTGATTGTTGCAAGTGGCGGAGACAGGAGCAGCGATCATTCTGTAAGGAATATCGAGAAGAATTCGGACATGGTGCAGAATATCCTGTCGGAGAAAACGATCCAGTTATTACCGGATCTGACGGTAGCCAATGCATTACAGCGGGTAAGCGGGGTAACCATTCAGCGGGATAATACCGGTGACGGGCGATATGCGATCATCCGGGGAATGGATCAACGCTATAATAACACCCTGGTAAATGGCATTAAGATCCCCAGTCCTGATGACAAATACCGTTTCGTACCCATGAATATATTCCCTTCGGAAATGCTGGAGCGCCTGGAAGTGATCAAGGCATTAACGCCGAATATGGAAGGAGATGCCATTGGAGGCACGATGAACCTGGTGATGAAAAGCGCCCCGGATCAATTTTTGTTGAGCGCCAATGTTTCGGCCGGATATTCTACGCTGTTTTCCACCCGGCCTTTTTCTACCTTCGATCATTCAGGCATCAACAAACAATCGCCTGCCGAAATCAATGGGAATAGTTATACAGCCACTCCTGCTAATTTCCCTCTCGGCAACCTGAATTATTCCAATAAATCAACTCCCATTAATGGTACGCTGGGACTTACGGTAGGCGATCGGTTCCTGAATAAGAAGCTGGGGGTGATCCTGTCTGCCAGTTACCAGAACTTCTACAAGGGCTCTATTTCAGAACGCCTGGTGCCGGATGCGCAGCCGCTGCCCTCCCCTGCCGCCAATACGCTGAATCCTTCAGATGCTTATACCCGGCAGTACAACACACAAACGAACCGGATCGGCATACAGAACAAGATCGATTATATCTTCAACAACAGGCATAAGATCTCGCTGTTCAACCTATACCTGCACCAGAATGAATATGAAACGAGGTATACGCCTGATAGTGTCGTAGGACTTAATTCCTCTCCTACCCAGGCGACCGTTACTCCTGAATACAGGAGCCGGTGGCAGATCCAGAATATTTATAACGCCACTTTGCATGGAGACCACCAGTTGAGCAATAAAGTAAAAGTTGACTGGTCCGGGGTATATTCCATTGCGAAACAAGAGATACCCGATATGGCTACCTACAAATTCGACCTGCAGGTGAAGTCGAATGCAGGGAAAGTGGTCGAGGCGGATTCTACTATTCCCGTTGGAACAGCCAATGTAATGACCCGTACCTGGCAACATAACAAGGATCAGGATTATGCGGGCTATGCCAACCTGATCTATAAGCCGACTATTTTTAACCGTGAGGTGGAATTTGCCACGGGGGGATTGTATCGTTATAAAACAAGGGACAATTATTACAATGAGTATGACCTGCAGTCTTCTGCCCCATCCGGGACGGCCTTTCACTCCATTGGCACGGTACCTCTTTACTTTCAGACCCCCGGGCAGGCAACGGGAGCGGTAAATGCTGCCAGCGCCAATACGTATACGGCCCATGAAAAAGTTGGCGCGGGGTATATCCAGGCTAAGTTTATGTTGTTAAGAGCCTTACAGGTACTGGGCGGCGTACGGGTAGAAAACACCCAGGACGACTATACCACGGCCCTGCCGCTTACTTCCACCATCGGCGCCTATGGCACTATTCATTATACGGATGTATTACCCAGCGTACACCTTAAATATCTGTTGACTGACAAAGAGAATCTGCGTTTATCTTATTTTAAATCCATCAGCAGACCCGGCTTCGGAGACCTCGTCCCTACCACGGATCCTTCTAATGAACAATTCACCAAGCTTGGAAATCCCTACTTAAAACACGTTCGGGCAGATAATTTCGATCTTCGTTATGAATTATTCCCCGGGCATGCAGACCAATTCTTATTGGGCGCCTTTTATAAGCAACTACAAAATCCGATTGAATATTTTGTAACGAACCTCAACGGCCCAAGTTCTTTATACCTTCAGCCGCAGAATACGGGCACGGCTAAGAATTATGGTTTTGAAGCGGTTTTCACCAAGTATTTCGGCATGTTCGGGGTTTCTGCTAACTATACCTATACCCATTCACAGATCACTACCAGCAAACTCTTATATCTTTTCGTACAGGGTGTTGGAAATCAGACACAAATCACGACTCAGAGCCGGCCTTTACAGGGACAGGCCAATCATGTGGGCAATGTATCGCTGTTGTTTAAAAATCCAAGGATCGGCCTGGATGTCCAGCTGGCTTTCTCCTATACAGGAGACAGGATAGCACAGGTATCTCCCTATGCCAACCTGGATATCTGGCAAAAACCATTCACCCAGTTAGACCTGTCCTTAGAGAAGAGCATCACCAAACGTTTTACCTTCTATGCCAAGGTGAATAACCTCACCAATTCGCCCAATAAGGAGTACATCAAATTCCCCTACAGTTCGGTGAACAGCAATTTCCATGGCGGCTATCAGATCCCTTTCCAGGATGCCGGCAGCAATTATACGGTAGCGCAAAGGGATATCTATAAACTCAGTTTCCTTGGAGGGTTCAGGTTTAAACTTTAACTAACCGAGAAGTAATAATACTACTAAGAACTGCGAATTAATCATGAGCACAAACAAAAAATTTATGAGCACGAGAAAAAAAATATTAATCCCGCTACTTATCCTCTCCGGCAGCTATTTATTATCCGGCTGCACCAAATGGGCGGAGGACAAACAGAATATCTATAAATACGTCGCGCCTCCCCCGCCAGGAGGAGCCATCAGCGAGACGACCCCACTTTGCGGCTCTATTAAGGGAGTGATGCTGGCAGGCAAGACCTACACGCTCGGTTGTACGATCAATATTCCCCGGGGAGATACCTTAATTATAGAGGAGGGGGTCACCATTAATGCAACGAACGGCGCAGGTATTATTGCTCACGGAACCTTAATAAGCCTTGGCACGCAGGCCAAGCCTAACATATTCACCGTACCAGGGGCTCACAAGAACTATACCCCTAATATTCCTTTAGCAAGTGATTCCGCCCATATCGGCTTGTGGGAGGGCATCCTGGGAGACACTTCCTGTCCCCTGATGGTACTCAAATGGACCCATATTGATTTCGCCGGGTCTGCCTATGGCAATATCGACGGGCCGGCCGTAGGAAAAAGTGCTGGTACCTCTTTCAATATCCTGTTCCAAAATCCCAATGGTTATTTTATCATGGAAGATAGCTGGGTGTATGGGGGAACGGATGATTGTATGAGGATATCGGACGGAAAAATCCATGTGTTCCGTAATACTTTTGAAAAAGCAGGTGGCAGTGGTGGTGACTGTGTAAATGCGAAAGGGGGAACGGTGGGTACGATGGCCTATAACTTTTTCATAGGGACAGCTTATAACGGGCAGAAAGCATCCAATAAAGGGCAGCCTGTAGGAGCTCCCGAAACGAATATCGTGATGTACAACAGCACTTTCGTGAATGGCGGGGTACAAATTGTACCCGGTACAAGAGCCGGTGGCATTGATTTCGAACAAGGAGCGAAAGGCTCTTTTTACAACAATGCCTTTATCAATTGTACAGTGGGTTACCGCGTGGTAAACAATCCCGTGGCGGATACAGCCAATCTTACCTATGGCAACAATTATCAATGGGCGGATTCTTTGTCAATCGCCAACCAGTTCTTTACATATGGGGGTGTTTGTACCAAGCCTCAGCCAACAGACCTGCCGAATCCTGCTACTTATCTGCCTGCGAACTTCTATTATCCGAACCCGCCGCAGAACGCCTATGACGGTACGCCGGTCGTCCAGAAACTGAATCCCTTGTTCGTGAATTACCCGCTGCCGGTGAACAATGGGTATCCCCTGACTGCGATTACTGCCGTCGGATCGTATAATTTCCATCTGCAACCCAACTCATCTTTGATTGGCAAGGGGAATACCAATATTATACCGCTAACCGTCGTACCGCTGGATCCCATTTATGGCGCTACGGAAGTGACCCTGCCGGGCGCAGATATCGGATGTTACCAATTCAACGGAAAAGGCAACCAACATTAGACCAACGCGTCTGTTTAGCTGTGCATATACCTTTTAAAAACATCGGAAGCTTTTTCGCTTCCGATGTTTTTTTTCCTGGCCCATCCCATCGAAAGAAATTAATAAACATATATATATCATGAAAAAAGCAGTACAGGTCCTTGTTTTAATTTTTGCCGGAATAGGCGTTTTTAATGGTAGGAGCTATTCCCAGACAGCAACCGGCATGGAAAATCTAAAGGTGGTTATTATCCGCCATGGGGAGAAGCCGAAAACAGGGGATAACCTGACCTGTCAGGGGGTAAACCGTTCCTTGCAGCTGCCGGAGGTTCTCCATGCCAAATTCGGGATCCCGGCCTATACTTATATACCCGCGCCGGGCCTGGGCGAATCGACCAAACATGCGAGGATGTTTCAGACCATTATTCCTTTTGCCGCTAAATATAACCTTGTACTAAATAGCAAGTATGAGGAATTCGATTCGGTGAATATAGCAAAGGACCTGTTGAGCAGAACGGGGGTGGTGCTGATGGTATGGCAGCATCATGCCATCACTTCCATCGTCAGGGCCCTGGGTGTGAAAACCAATGGGCTGCAATGGGATGATAATGATTTTGACAGCATCTGGATCATCACCTTCCCGAAAGGAGTAGCTACGCTGACAAAAGACAGGGAGGGACTGACTCCTTCGGCGGATTGTTCCTATTAGCTTCGGTCCAGTTCCAGGGAGCGGCTTCTTTCTTCCAGTTCCTGGTTGGTCTGCTGCAGTTCTTCCTGCTGGGCCTCTTCCAGGAGTTCCTGAAGTTTGCAGCGGGCCTCGACGTTATTGACGGCGACGCCGATATTCTCTGCGATGGCAGTATGAAAGTGATGACCAGGATCAGCAGGGATTTAGACTTTTGACTTTTTATTCTGTGATGAGCTCCTGGGGTGTGTTGGATTGGTGAGCTTTGGTGATGCCGATGCCAATGCCCCGCCCCTGGACAAAGAGCCGGTTGCCTTCGTATAAGCCGATGTTGCCGAACGGGTGTAGAAGTATTTCTACAGTTTTTGCCAAAATGCCGGATTCTACCGGGGATTCTTATCTTTTTACAGGTAGTTCGTTTTTGGATTAATAATTGGACGGCTTGATTTATGCCAGTCAGCCTCAACCCATATCAGAAAGCAAAAGTGAAAGTCACTCAAAAAAGAAGCGACCTGAAAACTTTCTTTTATGGGGCTGGCGACGGGGTGGCTTTTGCCGGCCGGTTCTTCCGGGAGGTCTTCCGTCCTCCGTTCGAATGGAGGGAGGTCCTTTATCAATGTTACCTGGTGGGATACAAATCTACTTTCCTGATCGGGCTAACGGGGTTCATTATGGGGCTGGTGCTTACGATTCAGACCCGCCCTTCCATGGCCGCTTTCGGGGCCGTGTCGATGATCCCCGGGATGATCTCCGTGTCGGTGGTACGGGAGATCGGCCCGGTGATAACGGCTATTATCTGCTGCGGGAAAGTGGGGTCGCGTATGGGGGCCGAGTTGGGCTCTATGAAAGTGACCGAGCAGATCGATGCGATGGAAGTGTCGGCTATTAACCCCTACAAATACCTTGTGGTGACCCGGGTGCTGGCTACTACGCTGATGATCCCGTTGCTGGCCATTTTCGCGGATGTGATCGCGTTGGTAGGTGGGTTTGCGGCCATGAATATCCATGATGCCACTACCTTTCGCCATTTCTTTTCGGTGGCTTTGGCTCACCTGGAGTTTATCGATGTCTTTCCGGCGATCATTAAGTCTTTTTTCTTTGGTTTTGTCGTGGGGGTCATCGGTTGCTATAAAGGGTATCATGCCCGCCGGGGAACGGAAAGTGTGGGGGTTGCGGCTAATGCCGCTGTGGTATCGGCTTCGCTGGCTGTCTTTGTCATCGATCTGCTGGCGGCACAGATTACGGATCTTCTAACGTAAGCAAGCATATGAATAAGGAATCCAATGATATGATTAAGGAGGATGAGGGCTTGCCCGGGGCTTCGGAAATAGAGGGTTGGAATGAAAGTGATACACACAGCAAGGAGGCGGAAGCGGAAGGATACGCGGAAGATCCGCAGGCCCTGGTCGTCTGTATCAGGGGCCTTCGGAAGTCCTTTAAAGACCATGAGGTGCTGAGAGGGGTCGACCTGCATGTCAACAAGGGCGAGAACCTGGTCGTGCTGGGAAAGTCGGGATCCGGCAAGTCTGTACTGATCAAATGCCTGGTCCGGTTGGAATGGCCCGATGAAGGAGAAGTGGAGGTCTTCGGAAGGAATATTGCCGATCTTAATTATGACGAGTTGAACGAGATGCGGCTGAAGACGGGGTTCCTGTTTCAGAATGCCGCGCTGTATGATTCCATGACGGTGCGGGAGAATCTCGCCTTTCCCCTGAAGCAACATAAGAAGAAGGTGCCGAAAGAAAAGAGAGAGGAGCTGATCATGGAGATGCTGGACAATGTAGGCTTGGCTGATGCCATCGACCAGATGCCTTCCAAATTATCGGGGGGGCAGGCTAAGCGGATCGGCCTGGCCAGGACTCTGATCCTGCGGCCGGAGCTGATGTTATACGATGAGCCGACCGCCGGTCTGGATACGGGGACTGCCAAAGAGATCAGTGAGCTAATGATAAAAATGAAAAACAAATATCATATTTCTTCGATAACGATCACCCATGATATGGCTTGCGCCCGGATGACGGCGGACCGGATCATTATGATGAAAGAGGGGGTCGTAGTGGCCGAAGGAAGTTATGAAGAACTCGGGAAGTCGGAGGATGAATGGATCCAATCATTTTTTGCGTAAAAAACCATGCTATGCCTAAAGAAAAAAATTATAAATGGAAACTGGGTTTTTTTGCCGTCACGACCCTTATCGTAGCTATTGGCGCGATCTATTATATCGGCAAGCAAAAGAATAAGTTCGGCTCGGTCTTCCGTCTGAGCGCGCTCTTCCATTCCGTGAGCGGGCTGAAACTGGGCAGTAATGTGCGTCTGGGTGGTATCGATATCGGCACGGTGGATGACATTGCCCTGGTGACGGATACTTCGGTGCAGGTGCAGATGGTGTTGCATAAGGATGTTCAAAAATTCATTAAGAAGGATGCCAAGGTCAGTATCGGTTCGGAAGGGTTGATGGGAGACAAAGTGGTCGTGATTTCTCCGGGGGTCTCGGGCTCGGGACAGCCGATGGTAGCGGAAAATGATTCACTGTCTTCCGTTCAACCGGTAGAGACCGATCAGATCCTTGCCAGCCTGAAGACTTCGGCGGACAATGCGGCTGTCATCACTTCCAATCTTGCCGATATCTCTAACCGGATCAATCACGGGCAGGGGGTTCTGGGCAAGCTTTTACGCGATACCGGCCTCTCTTCGAATATCAGCAGTACGATGAAGAATCTAAAAAAGAGCTCGGAAGGGTTGAATGAAAATATGGAAGCGGCGAAGCATAATTTCCTGCTGAGAGGGTTCTTTAAGAAAAAGGAGAAAGAGAAGAAAAAGAAGGAGGAGGAGGAGCGGAAGAAGCAGGAAGATGAAGAAAAAAAGAAGGCAGAAGGTTCCGATGGCGGAAAGAAGAAAAATTAAACATCCTGTTAGACCTTGATAAAAAAATGCGGCTTTGTTGAAGGGCCGCATTTTTCTTTATGCGTTCTTTTACAGGGAAGTTTTATTTTTCTACGGGAATTTTGGCTGTGGCGGTTTGTTCTACAAAGGCAGGCAGGGAGGTGCCGATGATATGGGTCCAACCCATGGCGAAGTTTTCCTTTGCGAAGTCGCGGTTGTTCTGCGGGAAGGTCTCCAGGCCTGCGTGTGTAAGTTTGAGCCGGGTCTTCTCTCCTTCTCCGAATAATTCGAAGGTTACCAGCGAATCTCCTTCGTATCCGTCATAGCGCCAGCTAAAGGAGAGCCGTTTGCCAGGCACGACTTCCTTTACTTTACATTTATGCAGGTAGGTGGTTTTTTCTTTTGTTGTTCCTGTGAATTCGAATTCAAATCCTGGTTCGGCTTCGAATGCTGCCAGGTCAAAATACCATTCTTTCATCTGGTCTTTGTCGGTGATGGCTTTCCAGACCTTTTCGATGGGTGCATTGAGGGTCCGTTCGATCGTAAATGGCTGTGTGTTCATTTCCTGTTGATTTTTAAATGATTTTGATTGGAGGCCGGGGAGTCGCCGTATTGAATGCCGGAGAGCCGCCATTCCGAAACCTTTCGGTTACAAATTTAATTAAACCTTTTGGTTACGCAAATTTATTTTGCGGGCCGTACAAAAAAATCCATTAAATGACCACCAATATGGGATTAGTGATCATCTAATGGATTGCTGATAATGCCTGTCTGATCTTATGCCTGTCTTGTTTATCTATATTCCTTTCTTCTTTTTATTCATTTGCTCCCGAGCTTGGTCCGGCCAGGCGAGCCGTGCTCGCCTATTGTCCAAGCGTTCTGTCCAGCTGGATGCGGGCGGCGAGGTAGTCATAGACAGCTTCCAGGTAATTGGACTGGGCTGTTGTCAGGGCTAACTCCGCGTCGGTAAGCTCCAGGCGGGAGGCTACGCCATTGGCGTAACGGTATTGGGTGATGTCGTAGCTGAGCTGGGCGGTTTCTTTGACGGTGGTGCGGGTCTGGATGCGGGAGGTCGCTTCCAGGACATTGGCCACGGATTGTCTCACTTCCGCCCGCAGCTGTTCCTTTGCATTATCATAACGGGTGACGGATTGCAAACGGGCGATCTTTGCCTCCCTGATCTTTGCCTGGTTGGCATACCCGCTGAACAGCGGCAGGGCTACCTGGGCTCCCACGAAGGGGGTGGAAGGATAATAGGCGTTGAAATAGTCGAAGCGGCTGGCCTGGGTCTGCACCTGGTATTGTCCTACCAGGGATACATTCGGTTTGCGAGCGGCAGCGGCGATGCGGATCTGCTGGTCGTCTATACCCGGCTGTATGGCCATTGCCAGGAGGTCGGGCCGGTTCTTTACGGCCTCTGCATATACTTCCTCATCCGTGGGGGTAATCCCAGGCGCGGGGAGAGAGAGAGAATCGCTCAGCACGATCTCCTGCAGGGAATCGATGCCTGCGAGGGTCTTGAGGCGGAGCAGTCCGACTTCAATGGAATAAGCCAGCCGGAGAAGGTCGGGCTCCAGGTTCTTTACCGAGGTAAAGGCGCGGAGAGTATCCACCCGGAGGGCTCGGCCTTGCGCCAGGAGCGACTTAGCGTCTTCCAGGGCTTTGCGGTTGCGGCTGAGGCTTTCTTTCTGCAGGCGGATCCGCTCACCAAGCACCAGCACCTGCAGGTAGGTCTGCCGGACTTCCGCGGAGATCTGAATCTGCTGATCGCGCAGGAGCTGGCGGCTCTGCTGTTCGGATTTTTCAGCGTGCTGTTGGGTCGGCTTTGCGGCTGGATTATACAGGGACTGGGTGACCCAGAGGGTGGCGGATACCTGGTCCTTTCCACCATAGCGCCCGTAGGCGACTTTGTCGCTGGTGCCGTTGTTGCCGAAGCCAAAGGTCACCGGCAATGAAAAATAATGGCTGGCCTGTGCACCGACGCCGGCGGCGGGGAGGCTGAGGCTTTTGGCTACGACCTTCTCCTGTTGTGTACGCTCGATATCAAGGCCGGCGACCTTTATTTCGCGATTGTTCTGCTGCGCCAGGGAGAGGGCCTCGCTCAGAGAGAGGGGCTTCGCCTGCACCTGCGGTTGTTGCGAGGAAGCCTGCACCTGCGGTTGTGCGCTGGCGATATAGGAGGCCAGGCACAGGATCAGGAACGCGAGGATCGTATATATGAAAGACTTCATTAGATTCGTATTCGTGTTGTTGCTGACGGGCCGGCAATCGTCGATGGCCGAGCCCGGCGGGCAATACCCGGATGGAAACCCGGGCTGGAAACCAGACTGTTGATGCGTATTCATTATGCTGCTATTTTTTATTCAACTGTTTTATTCTGAAATTTTTGGCGATAAGGCGACATTCGGGAAGCCGTGAGGCGTATCGGAAAATCCGGGGTTGGCGTGTCCTGATCCGGCGGCTCCCTCTCCCCCGGCCTTCGCACGATGCGGACGGGAGAAGTACGAATACACCGCGGGGATGACATAGAGGGTCAGAATCCCGGCGAAGATGAGACCGCCTACGACCACGATACCTAGCGAAGTCCGGCTACCGGAAGAGGTTCCCAGGGAAAGGGCGATGGGCAGGGTCCCGAAGATCATCGCGAGGGTGGTCATCAGGATGGGACGGAACCGGGACGAAGCGGCTGCCAATGCCGCCTGACGCACCGTCATCCCTTCTTCCTTGCGCTGGTTGGCGAATTCCACGATCAGGATCCCGTTCTTGGTGATCAGCCCGATCAGCATGATGATCCCGATCTCGCTGAAGATATTGATCGACTGGTGGGTAAACCAAAGGCTCAGGAGCGCTCCGGTAACGGCCATGGGCACTGTCAACAGGATGATGAACGGATCGATCAGGCTTTCGAACTGGGCTGCCAGCACGAGGTAGATCAGGATGATGGCAAAGATGAACGCGAAGATGAGGCTGGAGCTGCTTTCTGCAAAGTCCCGGCTCTGGCCGGCCATATCCGTACGGAAACCTTTGGGCAGCGTCCGTTTCGCAATACCATCGATCTCTTTGATTGCCTCTCCCAGGCTCACGCCAGGAGCGGGAGTCGCGGAAATGGTAGCGCTATAGGACTGATTGTACCGGTAGATGGCGGGCGGGCTCACAGATTCGTTTAGCTGAACCAGGTTGTCCAGGGACACCATCTCCCCGCCGCCTGTGCGGAGGAAGAGAGAGCGCAGGTCCGTAGGTGCAGCCCGTTCCTGCCGGTCGAGTTGTCCGATCACTTCATATTGCCGGTCATTATAGATAAAGTACCCGTAACGTCGTCCACTAAGCGCCAGTTGCAGGGTGCGACCGATCTCCTGCGTGGAGACACCCAGTTGAGCAGCTCTCTGGCGGTCGATGCTGATCCCGATCTCGGGGCGGTTGACTTTGAAGTCCGGGTCCTGGAAGCTGAGTTTTTTGCTTTGGTAAACTTCTCCCATCAGTTTGGGCATGATGTCCACCAGGGATTTCAGATCCGGCGCCTGTACGACATACTGCAGGGGCTGGGAGCTGGAAAAACCGCCGATTGTCGGTATCTGGATAGGAATACAGATCACGTTGCGGAAGCGGCCCGAGGCGGCGATCAGTTTCTGGTAGACCTGGCCCTGGGTCATTCCGGATTTGCGGTCTTTGGGGTCTTTCAGAAAGATCCATTGAAAGCCTCCGTTGACGGGCTGCACCAGGGTGCCGATGGAAGCGGCGATCCCGGCATAGGTCCGGTTCTCATTCAGGTCCGGGATGGAATCGGCTATATAGTTGCTGATCTCTTTCATGGTCTCTTCCATGCTCTCATAGGAAGTGCCTTCCGGGGCGATGACGGCCAGTCCTACCATGGAGCGGTCTTCCAGGGGCGCCAGCTCTGAGGGAAGCACCGGCAGGATCCGCCAGGCGATTACCAGGGAGATAGCCAGGATGCCAAAACCCAGCCAGCGTCTGCGGAAGAAGAGGCCCAGGGATTTTTCGTATCCTTTATTGAGGCCCACGAACCAGGGTTCGGTCTTGCGGTACAACCAGCCATGGGAGGCTCCGGCCTTCAGCAGGTAGGCGCTCATCATGGGCGACAGGGTCAATGCCACGAAAGCTGAGACGAGTACGCTGCCGGAGACGACGATGGCGAATTCTTTGAACAGGCGGCCGGTGATCCCTCCCAAAAACAGGATGGGCAGGAATACTGCGGCCAGGGTGACGGTGGTGGAGATAACGGCGAAGTAAATTTCGTCGGCGCCTTTGCGGGCGGCCTGTATGGGCGTCATGCCCTGTTCCACCTTGCTATAGATATTTTCCAGCACGACAATGGCGTCATCCACCACCAGTCCGATCGCCAGGACCAGTCCCAGCAGGGTCAATACGTTGATGGAGAAGTTGCCTATGTACATGATGAAGAAGGCTGAGATAATGCTCACGGGGATGGCTACCAGCGGTATGATGGTGCTGCGCCAGTCCCGCAGGAATATAAAGATGATCAGGGCCACGAGTCCAAAGGCCAGCAAGAGAGTATCCTGCACTTCCGAGAGGGAGTTGCGGACGGGGACCGTGAAGTCTTTACCCAGGGAGATGATATAATCCTTGGGGGCCGACTTTACGATATCGTTGAACCTTTTCTTGAATTCGTCCACGATGGCCAGGGAGTTGGCTCCCCGCTGGGGTTGTACGCCGGTACCCACGCCGTAACGGGCGGTTGGCCCTTCGCACACGATCATGGCGGTACGCTCGTTCTGGGAAGAGAGAATGGCGGTGCCGACGTCTTTAAAGCGGACGATGGCGCCATCTTTCTGGCTCAGGATCATGTTATTGAAATCATCTTCCGTCACCAGGCGACCTTGGGTGCGGAGGGTCAGCTCGGTGTTCTGTCCTTCGATACGGCCGCTGGGAAGATCGACATTTTCTCTCTGCAGGGCGGCCTGGATATCGGAAGGAGTCAGATGATAGGAAGCCAGTTTCACGGGGTCCATGCGGAGGCGCATCGCTCTTTTGCGGCCGGCGTAGGAGTCCACCAGGCGAACGCCGGGAATGGATTGGAGTCGTTCCTTGATATTGACGTTCACGAAGTCGGTCACGTCTTCCAGGCTTTTGGTATCGCTCTGCACGGTGAGGAAGACGAGGAATTCCGGGGGGCCTGTCTTTTCCACGATGGTAGGTTCGATGTCGGTGGGCAATTGCTGGCGGGATTTGGATACCTTATCCCGCACATCATTAGCGGCCGCTTCGAGATCCGCGTTGAGGTTGAACTCCACGGTGATGACACTCACCTGTTCCCGGGAAACGGAGGACATGGCGCGGATGCCGTTGGCTTCGGCGATGGCCTCTTCGAGAGGCTTGGTCACTTGCGAAGCGATGATGTCGGCGCTGGCGCCCGGGTAGACCGTGGTGACGGTGACGATCGGGGAGTCCGTTACGGGATATTCCCGGGTGCCCAGGTAGGTATAGCCGACTATACCGAAAAGCACCAGGAGGATGGATAAGACGCCGGCCAATACGGGACGGGATATGCTTACTTGTGAGATTGCGCTCATATACTTTGATTCAATGTGTTGAGTTAATTCGATTTGTTGGTCATGGCTCCGCCGGGGCAGGACACTTCATGCCTTTGTCAGGCTGGGTGATTGCCGGGATATTGCCAGGACGCCGGTGATTTTTATTTCAGAGTGACGAACTGGACGGAGGCGCCGGGCATCAACCGCAACAGGTTGCTGATAATAACCGTATCTCCTTTCTGCAAGCCCTTGGCGACTTCCACCGTGTTGGGTCCGCGCTGGCCTATCTCGATGGGCACCATTGCCACCTTGCTGTTGCGGCTCAGGTAGACGCTATAACCGCCTGCGGATGGGATCAGGGCCTGGGAAGACACCACCAGGGCATTGCTGGACTCATGTAAGGCCAGGTGCAAGCGGGCGCTTTGGCCGGGCAGTAAGATGCCGCCGGGATTGGCGCTGGCCGCTCTCACGAGCAGGGTCCGGGTGTTGGCATCGAGCCGGGATTCCCGGGCCACGACGATGGCTTTATATTCCTGCGAGCCGGAAGCCACGGTAAAACGCTGTTCGCTACCCGGTATGATGATATTGGCATATTTTTCGGGAACGGAGAACTCCAGTTTGACCACGCTATTGTCTTCCAGGTTGGTGAGTATCGTGTTGGTGGATACGATGGCGCCGGGATAGACATGGATGATACCGATGCGGCCGTTGAAGGGAGCCTGGATGCGTGTTTTGGCGATCATGACTTTCAGTTCGGCGATCTCGGCTTCCAGCACTTTGAGGTTAGTGAAAGCCTGGTCGTAGTCCTGTTGTACGACAGCTTCGTGTTTGATAAGGTCCCTCAGGCGTTGTTCGTTAAGCAGGGCTAACTTTTCCTGCTGGCCCAGTTTTTCCAGTTGGGCCTGAAGGTCCTGGTCGTCGAGTTGGAAGAGGAGGTCGCCCTTTTTTACGAAGGAACCTTCTTTTACATTCACCCGGACGATCTTGCGGGTCAGTTCGCTGGCGATGTCTACCTGCTGGTTGGCCACCAGGGAGCCGGTGACCTCCAGTTCTTCTGACAGGGAAGTAGGTTTGACGACCATACCGTCTACGGGAGTGGCCGGGGGTGCGGTATTGAGCTGTGCTGCTACTGCGGCGGCGCTATCTTTTTCTTTACCGTAACAACCGGTGAACAGGCCCAGGATTAACAGGCCGAAAAATGCGTTCCGTATTTTTTGAGTCGGAATGTTCTTGATCAAAGGTGATGTTGTACTGTTCATAAGCTTAAAATAATAATTGATTATTCAATGATTTATTCGAATGTTTCGATATTTTGTCGCAAAATCCGGGTACGGAGTACGAACGGGAGAACAAAGATAATTGATATATTCGAATATTTCGATAAATAAATGAAAAAAAATTCCTCCTACACTTTGGGCTACTTTTTTAGTCCCTGCAGAAAATGGATATACTCGTCGATCACGTCGTTGTTGAGGGTGTATTTAATATTCCGTCCTTCTTTTTCGGAGAGAATGATGGAGGTTTCGGTGAGTTGCTTGAGATGGTGGCTGATGGAGGGTTGGGCCAGGTTTATATTATCGTACAGGTCAACGCAATAGAGGCATTCTGCTTTCTTCTTGATCTCGCTGAGGATCTTTAGTCGGGTGGGGTCGGACAGGGCCTTGGAAATCTTCTCCGCCCTCTTTGCATCCATCGAAGCCATATATTAAATTTAGTGCAAGGTATAAAAAAAATCATACATCGAAGAATTGGGAAGATGGGTGATCTTTGGTGATCCCCGTAAGGAGGGGTAAATTGCATTCAACTAGCGAAGCGATCGAAGGGAGGCCATTAAAAGACATTAATAGCGAAGTATTATGACCGTCAATAATTTCAACCTGCAACAAATACCGGAAAGAACGGTAAGACCACGGACCTATGGGCTCACGATGATCAACGATAAGGGGCTTAGCACCAACGAAGCCAGGAACCTGTTATCAGTCGCCTATCCTTATATCGATATGGTGAAGCTGGCTTTCGGAACTTCTTTTGTAACACCCGACCTCCACGACAAAATTAAGATCTATCAATCGGCCGGCGTTCCCGTGTATTTCGGGGGGCTGCTGTTCGAGGCGTTCATCATCCGCAACCAATTTGCCGACTATGTGCGTCTGCTGGAAGAATATGCTATCCCTTATATCGAAGTGTCGGACGGATCGATCGATATTTCCCATGAAGAAAAGTGCGGTTATATCGAGAAGCTTTCCAAATATGGCGTGGTGTTGAGCGAGGTGGGTTCCAAAGACAAGGACCGGGAACATATCACGCCTCCTTATCAATGGATCCAGCTGATGAAGTCGGAGCTGGAAGCCGGCGCTTCCTATATCATCGCAGAAGCCCGGGAGACGGGTACGGTGGGTCTGTACCGCAATTCCGGCGAGGTGCGGGAAGGCCTGGTGCAGGAGATCCTCACGAAGGTGCCTGCCGAAAAGATCATCTGGGAGGCTCCGCAAAAAGATCAGCAACTTTATTTCCTAACCCTTATCGGCGCCAATGCCAACCTGGGAAATATAAATCCTTCCGAAGTGATAGCGCTGGAGTCCATGCGTATCGGGCTCAGAGGGGATTCGTTTCATTTGTTTTTGGGAAAATAAGGGGGTGGGCGAGTAATTCTGCCCAGGACAGCCCGCCCGGTAAAGCCCGGTTACTGAATTCAATATGTACAACCCGCCGCCTGTTGCGATTGGTGGTGCGGTTAGAGGCGTGCAGCAACAAATCCTGGTACCAGGCTACAAACCAGTTGGATTCTTCCGGTTTATCAAAATAGATAGATTTAATCAAGAAGTAGTCAGGGCCCAAATACTCTTTTATAATAGCCTTGAGCCGGCTATTAAAAACCAAGGGTTGAATCCCGGGAACCTCTTTCAGGAATTGCCGGATGGCAAACAAATCATTCGTTTTCCGGAATGCCGGACTGTCGGCGTTGGCCCGGGTCAGCATTGCTGTAATGCAGGCGATCTCATCTTCAGTGAAGATGTTCTCGATAACCTTGAAACCTTTTTCTTCGAGGTCTTGCATGCGTGGTAATAATGGTAAGTGGGTAGTGGTGATGAAAATAAAAAAGCCCCTGTAGACACAGGGGCCGTAACCAAAACTAACTGCTTATGAGAAAACGTTTATAATGAGATAAATTGTTCGTCGTTTCTTATGATGTAAAATTACATCAAGGGATGTTAAGCATTTTGTTAATTATTCCTAATAATGCGACGCAAGCTGACATTTAACGAGTTTTTAATTTGGGTATTGGACTAAGTAAATCCGTAGTGCCTAACAATTGTATTATTTACGGTTAGACCCGGAATTTCGATGTTAAGTAATTATCAAATGATGTTAAGCCATTATTAAATGCGGACACCCGGTGTATCAAAAGTGGACAGTCGCCGCGGGAAAACCGCCACAAACATGTGATTTTTAATAAAATATGGAACGGCACATTCTTGGATGCGCTAAACCTATGCTAAAAAATCATTTCACCATCGCCCTGAGGCATTTGCAAAAGCAAAAAATGTATTCTGCCATTAAGATCGGAGGATTTGCTTTGAGCATTGCCGCCTGTCTGCTGATTGCCTTGTATATCCGGGATGAATTAAGTTATGACCGATCTTATCCGGATACGGCTCGTCTTTACCGGATAACCGGCGAGTATGACCATGATGGGAAAATTGAAACGGGCGCGGATTGGCCTGCTCCTATGGCAAAGGCTTTACGGGAAGATTTTCCGGAGGTGGAAAGATCGGGGCGCCTGATGCCGCACGAACTCTTCTCCGGAGCGGGCAGCAATGAGATCCGACGCGCGGAAGCAACGCAGAACAACTATGAAGACAAGTTCACCTATGCCGACCAGGATCTGCTGGAAATGCTGAAACTACCCATGCTCTATGGGGACCGGGCTCATGCGCTGGCCGGGCCCAATACGATGGTGATCACCAAAAGAAAGGCCGACAAATATTTCCCGCATGAAAATCCTGTCGGTAAAACGATGATCCTGAATAATGACAAAACCCGCATCTACACCATCGGAGGCGTCCTACCTGATTTTCCTGCCACCAGCCATATACAATACGATTTTCTCCTGACGATGACCGGGTATCAACTCTGGTCCGGTGAGCAACAGGACTGGATGTCCAGCAACTATTACACCTATGTATTGCTGAAGCCCGGAGCTAATGCAGCGCAGCTTCAAAGCAAGCTCGGGCTCCTGCTCAAAAAATATTATATCCCCGCCTTGGAAAAAGAAGGGAATAAAGATGCCGCAAAACTGGAGCAACGATCGAAGTTCCTCCTGCAACCCATTGCCAATGTACATCTGGGATCCGGCATCGACGATGAACTGTCGCATGGCGATATGCGTTTCATCTGGCTGTTCGGCGCCATCGCCTGTTTTATTCTCACGATCGCCTGTATCAATTTCATCAATCTCAGTACGGCGAAATCCGCCAATCGCGCCAAAGAGGTGGGACTCCGAAAAGTCGTAGGATCGACCCGGGGCAGTCTGGTGTGGCAGTTTCTCTCCGAATCCCTGCTGTTCAGTTTCTTTTCTTTTGCACTGGCCTTATTGCTGGCCGGGGCCCTGTTGCCTTATTTTAATACGCTGGCGGCCAAATCCCTGACGATCCCCTGGAAGGAATGGTGGTTATTACCGGCGGTACTGGGAGCGGCCCTGGTCATCGGGATCCTTGCGGGTTTGTATCCTTCCTTCTATCTTTCTTCTTTCCAACCTATCCAGGTATTGAAAGGAGTAATGAGCAGGGGAAGTAAAAACTCATACTTGCGCAGCGGGTTGATCGTTTTCCAGTTTGCCACTTCCATTATCCTCATCATCAGCACGATCGTCATTTATAGCCAGATGCAATTTATCCTCCACCGGAAGATTGGTTTCGATAAGGACCAGGTGGTGCTGATCCAGGGCGCTCATACGCTGGATAAGGAAGTTCAGCATTTCAAGACCGAGCTGCTGAAGCTGCCGGAGGTAAAAAATGTCTCGATCAGCGATTTCCTACCGGTGGCGGGTACGAAGCGCAATGGCAATTCTTTCTGGAGGGAGGGTAAGACCAAAGAGGAAAGCGGCGTGGGCGCCCAGTCCTGGACAGTGGATGATGATTATCTCAAAACGATGGGCATCCGGCTTGCCGCGGGAAGAAACTTCTCTCTCGACATTGCCAGCGACTCGCAGGCCGTCCTCATCAATCAAACGATGGCCAGCCGGCTCAACCTGAAAGACCCGGTGGGCAAAAAGATCAGTACGCTCTGGGCCACGTTCAACGTGATCGGGGTTATGGAAGATTTCAATTTCGAGTCCATCCGCACGAATATAGAACCGCTCTGTATGCATCTGGGCAATAGTCCCACTATCCTATCGGTGAAAGCCAATACAAAGGATATGTCGAAGTTCCTCTCCGCTATCACCGGGGTATGGAAGACTTTCTCCCCCAGCCAGCCGATCCGTTACACTTTCCTGGATGAGAGTTATGCCAATATGTATGCGGATGTGCAGCGTATGGGTATGATCTTTACCAGTTTCTCCGTGCTGGCGATCATCATTGCCTGTCTGGGCCTCTTCGCTTTGTCCGCCTTTATGGCGGAGCAACGCACTAAGGAAATCGGCATCCGCAAGGTATTAGGTGCGAGTGTCAGCGGGATTACGGCCTTGCTGTCGAAGGATTTTGTGAAGCTGGTCGTCCTTTCCATCGTGATCGCCTCCCCGATTACCTGGTGGGCCATGAATAAATGGCTCCAGGATTTTGTCTATCATATCAGCCTCAGCTGGTGGATGTTCCTCTTGGCGGGTTGTCTTGCCGTGCTGATTGCATTAATCACTGTCAGTTTTCAATCGGTTCGGGCGGCATTGGAGAATCCGGTGAAGAACTTGAGGGCGGAGTAGTTTACTCTTTTGATGGAAGACTTTTTTAATTACTCTGATCGGAGGGCGGATATGGGGTTGCATTTAGCGGCTTTGATCGCCTGGAAGCAGACAGTTGCCAATGCAATCAGCAGGGCTAGTAAGCCGGATATTCCGAATGTCCACCAGGGGATATCGGTACGGTAAGCGAAGTTGAGCAACCAGTGGTGCATCGCCCCCCACCCCAGGGGAACGGCAATCGCAAAGGAGAGTCCTACCAGCCCGATGAACTCTTTCGACAATAAGCCAAACAGGGAAGGGATGCCAGCCCCCAGCACTTTGCGGATACCGATCTCTTTGGTCCGCTGTTCTGCCGTGAAGATGGACAGTCCCAGCAGCCCCAGGCAGGAGATCAGAATAGCGAGGACGGCAAAGATCACGGACAGGTGTCCCGTAACTTCTTCGCTTCGGTAGAGGAGTGCATATTCCTGGTCGGAGAATTTATAGCTGAAAGGAAATTTCGGATTGAGGGTCTTGCAAAGTTTTTCCAGTCCGGCAAGGGCCACAGATATTTTACCCGCGCCGGACCGCACCAAAATGGTAGAAAAATCCCCTTTTCTCCCCGTGTGAAGGACCAGAGGCTGGATGGGATCGTGGAGAGAACGAAAATGGAAGTCTTTCACCACCCCGATGATATGCGCCTGTGCATGGTCGAAAAAGAGCGGCTTGCCAATCGGATCTTTATAGCCCATGGTGGCCACGGCCGTCTCATTCACGATCACCCCCATCGAGTCGGAGGGAAAAGCAGGAGAAAAATCCCGCCCCTGCAACATTTGCAATTTCATCGTCTTTATGAAGTCCGGGCCCACGGCGTCATGGATAAATCGGATATGTTCATTGGGATCTTTGCCCGTCCAACCGATAGAGAGGATGCCGTTGTTCATCTCCGTTGGGTTCTCCGAAAGCAGGCTCAGCCCGTTGATGCCGGGCAATTGCGCCGCCTGGGTCCTAAACACATCGAGTTTGGCAGAGAGGTCTCCTTCGATCGGAATATAGACCAGGTTTTCGCGATCATACCCCAGGTTAGCCGTCTGCATGAAACGGACCTGCCGCGAGATGAGGATCGTGGAGATGATCAGCACGATGGATAGGACGAACTGGAAAACGACTAATCCCTTCCGGAACCAGGAGCCGCCCGAGCCGGGCCGCCAGCCCCCTTTAAATACCGTTACCGGATTCAAGGCAGAAAGGAAAAAAGCCGGATAGCTGCCGGAGAAGATACCGGTCAGAAAGGTGAGGATCGCTATGCTACCCCAAAAAGTCCACTGGTCAAGGGGAAGCAGGATCTGTTTGCCGGTGAGCTGGTTGAACCCCGGCAACACCATACCCACTAATACAAGAGCCAGGATCACCGACAGACAGGCCATCAGGATCGCCTCTCCGATGAATTGCCGGATCAGCAGGCCACGCACAGCTCCGATCACTTTGCGGATACCGATCTCTTTGCTTCGTTTGACCGAACGGGCCGTAGTGAGGTTCATAAAATTGATGCAGGCTATGAGCAGGATGAACAAGGCCACCAGGCTGAACAGGCGAACGTATTCGATCCGGCCGCCGCCGGGAACGCCATTCTTAAAATCGGAATGCAGGTAACGCTGGTCGAAGCGTTGTAAGGCTAATACGGTGGTGGCGCTGCCCTTTAACTCTGTGTTAAATTTGTCCAGGAAATGTGCGATCTTTTTTTCTACCAGTGCCGGGTCAGCATCCGGGCGAAGCAGGATACAGGTGCGGGGATCGACGCTGCCCCATCCTTTGGCCCAGGCATTATCTTCTTCATAGGCTGTCCAACTGATGATGTAGTTGAATTTATCCGAGACGCTGGAGGACGGGTTCTCAAAGACGGCCTTGACGGTGAAGTCTTTTTTATTCTCATAACGGAGGGTCTTACCGATAGCCTCTACAGGACCGCCGAAAAGATCGTTGGCCATCTTCCGGGAGATGGAGATGCTGGAGGGGGAGTTGAGGGCGTCGTGTGCGTTGCCTTCCAGCAGGGGGTAGCTGAACATAGTGAAAAAATCCGCGTCGGCGCTATAACCGTCTTCTTTGATGGCTTTGTCGCCGACAGAAAAAGTATTGGTATTCGACCAGGAGAAAGGGGTTGCTTGTTGAATTTCCGGGATCTCTTTTTTCAATTGTTCCGCCAGGGGGCCCTGTGTCCAGTACCAGGCTTCGGTCTTTCCGCCCAGGACCGTCCGCTCATAGATATAGTAGAGGTTCTTTCCATTCCGGTGAAAGGCATCCATACTGCGCTCATCCTGCACCCAGAGGAGGATGAGCAGGCTGCAGGCCATGCCCAAGGCCAGGCCGGTAATATTGATCGCGGAGAAACCCCGGTTTTTACGCAGGTTGCGGATGGCCGTCAGGAAATAGTTTTTAAGCATACCGGTTAAGGGCTAAAAAAATGCCAGATTCCTACCCTATTATAAATCAACAGGGTACATTAGTTTCCGTCTCTTGAACTGTTCGCTTTTGATACGATGGTGTGTACGGTTGTGTTAAAGGGTGTTTTAACGGTGTTAGGGTTCCATTAATTTTTCCGTTCTTTATGGTCTCCTTTCTGTTCCCGTACAGCCTTCACCGAATCCAATAAAATATTTAATGCCGGTCCCGCCCTTGTGCATGAACATTGTCAAAAGTGGTCAAAAAGATTTTCGTATGCAAACACAAGCAAAACCTAAAACCTTCATCCAACACAAAAGTCTTACCGATACTCCTAAAAATGAAGAAAAGCTATCAGGATGGGGGAACTATCCTATTGGCGAATCGAGGGTGATAACGCCCCGGAACCAGGATGAGATGATCGGAATTTTAAAAGAAGGTAATGTACTTGCCCGGGGGCTGGGAAGAAGTTATGGCGACCAGGCCCTGAATGATCATCATTGTATCGCGGTATGCACGAAGCTCAATCATTTTCTCTCCTGGGACTCCGAACAAGGGATCCTGGGATGTGAAGCAGGGGTCAGCTTAGACGAGATCATTTCCGTATTTGCCCCGAAGGGCTGGTTCCCCGTGATCTGTCCGGGCACGAAGTTCGTGACTGTCGGGGGAGCTATTGCCAATGACATTCATGGCAAGGCGCATCATATCGATGGTTCGTTTATCAATTGTGTTCTTTCCTTTACGATCCTCTTAGCCGATGGCAGGATCCTGCGGGCATCCCGTATGGAGAATGCCGATCTGTTCCAGGCTAATTTTGGCGGGCTTGGGTTGCTGGGAGTGATCCTGGAAGTCACCCTGAAACTACGGAAGATCGAGACTACTTATTTCAGCCAGAAGTCCATTGTGATCAGGAACCTGGACCATATGCTGGAGACCCTGGACCAGTATGATCGCGGTTATAATTATTCCGTGGCCTGGATCGACGCATTGGCGAAAGGCGATAAACTGGGTAGCGGGGTGATCACTTTCGGGAATGCAGCCAAACTGAGTGAATTGCCTTCCGGTTTGAAGGCCGATCCGCTGAAGCTGCATCCCAAAGCAAAATTATCTTTACCTTTCTTCCTTCCTTCTTTTGCCTTAAACAATCTTACCGTGCGAGCCTTGAACGGCGTCATCGCGTATGTGCTGAACTCTCCGAAGCCATTTGTCCATTATGAAAAATTCCTTTTTCCGCTGGACAGTATCAATCACTGGAATAAGGGGTATGGCAAAAGAGGCTTCATACAATACCAGTTTGTGATACCGGAAGAGGGCGGCCGGAAAAACCTTACAGAAATATTAAGGCTTATTGGAGAGTCTGGGTGCACGCCTTTTTTGAATGTGTTTAAGAGAATGGGGGAAGGGCAAGGTATTTTGTCGTTTCCTTTTAAGGGATATACCTTGGCTATCGATTTTCCTATCACGAAGCGACTGCTGGATTTTACTCCTTCATTGGACGAAAAGGTGTTGCAGGCCGGGGGACGTTTGTACCTGGGAAAGGATGCGTTATTGAGTGAGCAAATGTTCAAGGCCATGTATCCGCAATACAGGGAATGGCTGAAGATCAAACAGCGATTCGATCCGCAGAATGTGTTTAATTCGAATATTTCGAGGAGGCTGGGGTTAGGGGTATGAGGCGATTTACGCACTCGCCTTGTCCAGCCATTCGATCGCTTGTGCGTCGAGGGTCAATTCGGCGGCTTTGACCAGGTCCGTCAACTGTTGGGCTTTGGTCGCGCTTGCGATGGGAGCCGTGATGGAGGGACGGGCGATCAGCCAGGCAATGGCCACGCTGGCGGGTGTCGTCTTGTATTGGGCCGCTACTTCATCGAGGGCCGAGAGGATGCGGAGGCCGCGTTCATCCAAATACTTTTTGACTCCCCCACCCCGGACGCTCTTCGACAGGTCTGCTTCGGAACGATATTTCCCCGAAAGGAAACCGCTGGCCAGGGAGTAATAACTGATCACGCCCAGATTGTGCTTGAGGCAGAGAGGTTCTATTTCTTTTTCAAATCCGGCGCGATCATAGAGATTATAGCCCGGCTGGAAAGATTCATAGCGGGGATAACCGTTCCGGGCGCTGGCTTCCAGGGAAGCAGTCAGTCGCGCGGGCGAAAGGTTGGAAGCTCCGATCCAGCGAATCTTACCTTCCTTCACTAATTGTGCATAGGCTTCGAGGGTTTCTTCCACCGGCGTCGTGTCGTCGTCCCAGTGTGTTTGATAAAGGTCGATATAATCCGTCTGCAGGCGGCGCAGGGAGTCTTCGAGCGCCTTGAGAATATATTTTTTGGAGAGATCTTTTTTGCCTTGTCCCATATCGGCTCCTACTTTGGTAGCGATGATCACTTTGTCGCGATGGCCTCTTTGCCGCATCCAGTTGCCGATGATCGTCTCGGACTCGCCGCCTTTATTGCCGGGCGCCCAGCGGGAATATACGTCAGCCGTATCCACAAGGTTGAATCCCGCAGCGATGAATTGGTCCAATAAAGGGAAGGAAGTGGCTTCGTCGATGGTCCATCCGAATACATTGCCGCCGAAGGCCAGGGGAGCTACCTGCAGATCCGACCGGCCGAGTTGTCTTTTATTCATCTGTCAATCTTTTGTCCTAAAGCTAACGCTCCCAGAGGGTTGATTGTTCAAAAATAGGGTTCCCTCAGGCCAATTCTGGATTTCCCCCGCATAAACTACCGGGTTTAAGAAATACGATACAGTTCGGCCTGGTCCGGAGAGGTTATTTCGAGCGTTTTTGTCATTCCGGCCTGTAAGAACAGACTGGCTTGTTGTTGTTCGTAGGGGCCGGCATTTACCAGGGTGATGATCCCCTGTACCTCCGGGAAGCTCAGGAAATAATCCAGGCAAAGCCGGAGGCCACGAATATAAACAGGAAATTCGGTCTGGTCGAATCCGCCGGCCTTCAGGATCATAAAATACTCTTTCTCTTCGGGAATATAGGCTTCCTCATAAGGGAAATGCATTTTTGCATCATGAATTTCTACTTCAAATAAAGGAGTTCCTCCCAGCCAAACCATAAATGCCTGACTCCCGGATGATTTGGCGAAGCTTAAAAACATTTGTTTAAAGCTGACGAGCATGGCCTGCTCATCCCTATCGGGCGGAATTTCTTTTTTATAAAATCCGACGATGATGGACAGATCCTTTTCTACTACATAGAGTAAAAGAAGCTGCTGTTCTACGCTGGCTTCAGCAAGAATCGGGGAGTTGTTGAAATCGGACAAAGGGTCACATAGCATAGAGGTTCAGTATTGATACCGCTATTCAGTGCTTAACCAGCATAAGGCAGCTTTTTAAGGTACAACCAGGATACTATTCAGGGCAAGATCAGAAAGGAATTGAAACCAGCTCTCAACAGGGCATAGGGATAGTAGAAAGGAGTTAAAAGGGATAATCAATGAAATTGAGGAAAATAAATGGTTTGAGCAAGGGTAGCGAAACAAAAACTATAAGTACTTCGGGAAATTCCTATAATTAAATAAGTGCAACCATGTACCATCTGCCGCTTATCCGGCTACTATCGGGCATATGCCAGCGGGAGCAGGGAGGGACGGATTGTCCTTTTTCGCCTACCGATTGAGTATCGGCTGAAGGATGCAGTATGACACTGTTATGCACAGACGAAATTTGAAAAAGAGATCATCCAAAAAGAAGTTCCCGCTGTGGAAATTTTTTACGCAGGACCTTTAAAGCGCCGGTCTGGTGATTCTTCACCGTGTTCCGGGAAATATGGAGCTGAGCGGCCACCTGGTCATAGTTCATACCTTTGAGATAGAGCATCTTACATACCTTTCGGGCCTGGGGAGGAATGGTCTCGATCGCAGCCAGCAATTCACTGCCCGCCTCTTTGCGGATTAACTGCGAAAGGCTGTAATCTTCCCAGTCATGGCTGAAATAAGTACATAGGCTTTTGAAGTTCCTTTGTCGTCGGCCTTGTAAAACGGACCAGTTGATGCAGGCATTAAAGACGGATTTGAAGAGGAAGGCGCGTACCGCCACCATATTGTCAAAAGACCGTGGTTTATCCAGAAACCTTATAAATACATCCGTTACCAGGTCCTCTACATCGGCCGGATCGGAGATATATTTCGCCCCGTAATTGCAAAGAAGAGGCCAGTATCTTTGATAGAGAGGACTGAAGGTGGAAGTGTTCTCTTTTGAAAATTGCAGTTGCGCCCGGTTCATGAGAATAATTTTGACGGTTGAAAGGCGGCAGGAATGACTGGTCGATGTAATTTTATAATTAATTTTTTAAAATTCAAAATAACGCATAGTTATTACCGATAGCTTCATCCACCCCCACACCCCTATTGCTATTTTTAATTTTATCAGCTCTTTTGAAGGTTTTATACTTTGCAAAACCCTTTTTGCAACCGGCTGTGCCGGCATCCTGACAATACCGGATTTCCCTTAATATAGGGTGAAAAAAATGTTTTTGAGGATATCAGGCATCCTCATGCATCCAGCATTCGTTATCTTTACGTAAACAGCTAATTACCAGTTCCATTATGCCCAAGTCAACCGAAAAGCCCCCTCTTCCGCCAAAGACGGACGAAAATATACTGCTCACTCTGGCAGAGAGAACGGCCGGGTTCACCGGGGAGGATTATTTCCGGGAGCTGGCCAAATACATTACGGCCACCCTGGGGGTACGCTATGCGATCGTCACGGAATGCACCGATGAAGAAAAAACCCAGGTGCGGACCCTCTCCTATGTCGACCGGCAGGAACTGCAGGAATCATTCGAGTACGCCATCCAAGGCACTCCCTGCGAAATCGTTATGCAGGGAAAGGACTATTTCTGCCCGGAAGCCTTGGAAAAACTATTTCCAGAAACGGAAGAAGGCATCGAATTCTATATTGGCGTTCCCATCTACAGTCCCTCGTCCGGAGAAGTGATCGGGCATATTGCCGCCTACGATCCTATGCCAATGACAAATGAGCAAAACCAGACGGCTATTCTGAAGATCTTTGCCGCCAGGGCCGGAGCGGAGATCGACCGGCTCCATGCCTGGAAGAAACTGGAGATCGCCAACCAGGAGCTGCAGGTCCGTCTCAAAGAAATCGAGTCCCTGAAGAATCAACTACAGGCAGAGAATAAATACCTGCAGGAAGAGATCCGGCTGAACAATAACTTTGATGAGATCGTCAGCAAAAGCAAGATCTTTCATAAAGTCCTGCAGCAGATAGAACAGGTCGCCTCCACCGATGCCACCGTGCTGATCATGGGGGAGTCCGGCACCGGCAAAGAGCTGATCGCCCGGGCCATCCACAATATCAGCCTCCGGTCGCGGAAGCCCCTGGTAAAAGTGAACTGCGCAACCTTGCCGGCCAACCTGATCGAAAGCGAATTATTCGGACATGAGAAAGGGGCCTTTACCGGCGCCCTGGAGCGAAAGATCGGGCGATTTGAGCTGGCAGATGGGGGTTCTATTTTCCTGGATGAGATCGGGGAACTGCCGGTCGAATTACAGGCTAAACTGCTGCGGGTACTGCAAGAGGGAGAGTTCGAACGTCTCGGTAATCCCCGGACCATGAAAGTGAATGTGCGGGTGATCGCAGCCACCAACCGCAACCTGGAACAGGCCATCGAGAAAAAAGAATTCCGGGAAGACCTCTACTACCGGCTGAATGTTTTTCCCGTGCTCTGCCCTCCCCTACGCGACCGGAAAGAAGACATTCCTTTACTGGTGAAGCATTTTTGCCAAAAGCATGAGGTCAAGATCGGCAAGAAGATCACCAACATCCCTTCTAAAGTGATGGACGCCCTGGAAACATACAACTGGCCCGGCAATATCCGGGAACTGGAAAACATCATCGAACGGGCGCTGATCCTCAGCCGGAATGGAACTCTTGAGCCAGGGGAATGGCTGCCTACCGACAAACGGACTGTCGGTAAAAGCGCCGCATTACCTAAGCTGGGAGAGGTGGAGAAGAATCATATCCTGGAGGCGCTGAAGAAGACGGGATGGAAGGTGTCCGGAGAGAAGGGGGCGGCTAAGATACTGGGTCTGAATCCGACTACGCTGGAGGCGAGGATGAAGAAGTTGGGGATTAGGAGGGAGTAAGGGTGTCCGAGATAAATGCGTAGAGATGTTTTATTGTATCCCCGCCTGCCCCGCCCCTACTATCTTCCTACCCTCCTTACTCTGCAAATAGGAGATGATCTTACAATCCTTCGCCTGCAGCCCGTCCGGCAATTTCAGGGACACCACTCCTCCGTCCCCGGATTGGAGGGAGACTGATTGAAAGGATCTTACCACGTTCACATGCTGGAGCTTCCGGCCCTGGTTCTCGCCGCGAAGGACCTGGCTGGTGGCCTGGGATTGGACCAGAGCAACTTGTAAGTTGGCCTTGCCAGGGTTGTCGACGCTGTAGGACACTTTTATATTCCTTCCATCATCGCATTTGGCAGAGAGGGTAATCTTGCCGGTTGGGGTAGCCGCGGCGAGGCCTTCTTCTACGGCCGATCGTAAGCGGCTTTCGTCGGAGCCGACAAACTCCACCTTGCCATTCACCACGGCCTGGGGAGTATAGATGCTATTCAGGTGAAATTGCTGTGCATATTCCTGTTGCCGGTGGGTGTAATCTGCATTGCTATAGGTATCCTTCCACCCCAGCCTATCCCAATAGTCTACATGAAAACTCAACACATAAACATTCTCCGGATATTCCCGGGCTATGGCTGCTAAAGATTCATCGGCGGGCGGACAACTGGAGCAGCCCTCCGAAGTAAAAAGCTCGACTACGGCAAAGCCGTGCCCGGCTGGTGGTTTGGGGGCAGTCGCGGTTCCGGGCTGGCGAAAGCCATCGGCGACAAAGGCGATCGCTGCTGAAACCGTAATGGATAATAAAAGCTTGTACATGATATTTCTTTTATAAAAATACAATCATTTGGATGAGTGACCCGGACAAATGTAAAAAGAGGCTGGGCGTACCATTGTCAAGCCGCGGACATTCGGAGCGTTTTAACAAAGGCAGTGTCGCCCCTTCTTTTCCCAATCCCCTACTCCCAACATCTTGGGAGATTCCCAATATATTGGGAGAACCGGCGTTCTGAAAAACGAAAATCCCCATCATTCTAAATTTCTTCAAACTCACACCCACGCTGCATTTCAGCCCGGTCTCCTTTGACTGAAAACTTTCCTGGCATGCCGATTGGCTATAGAGCAGGTATAAAACAGCAGCCCATGAGCAGAACGATCAGTAAGACCCAGTTCAAAAAGGAAATACTGGAGAGCGGAAGCAGCCACTTATCCCTGGTACAGTTCAAAACGGAATGGAGCGGGGCCTGCCAGATCATCGCCCCTGTCTACGAGGAATTGTCGAAATGCTATAACGGGATCGCCGATTTCTTTTCGATCGACGTAGAACAGGAAGCAGATATGGAAAAAGAATTCGGGGTATTGGAACTGCCGACGATCCTGTTCTTTAAGAATGGAGAGCTGATCGATCACGTGATCGGACTGACACCTAAGAAGGCACTGATCAGCAAGATTGAAAATGCGTTAAAACATCTAAAAAACACCCTACTATGAGCGAAGTAACAAAATCCATCTACCTGCAGGGACATCCTCTGTTTGCCCATCTGAACAGCCAGAAGATCGAAACGATCAGCACCCTGATGAAAGTAAAGACCTATTCCAGGGGAGAGCTATTCGGCTATGGAGAGGGTTGCTATAGCAGGATCTGCCTGTTGATCAAAGGCCAGATAAAGATCAGTGAGAATGACGAAGCCGGCAATGAACAGGTAAAGGATATCCTCACCGCACCGGATATCTTCGGCGATCTAAGCCTGGACGGAGTCCCCTCCCCTTATGAATATGCCGTAGCGCTCACGGCCAATACCCTGGTATGCTCTTTCCCGGTAGTGGATTTTAAGAAGATCCTGGAAGACAATCCGCTGATGGCCCTGGACTATGCCCATGCGGTGAATAAAAAACTGAAACGGCTGGAAGACCGGCATTCCGACCTGGTATTCCGCGACGCCAAGTCCCGGCTGATCCGGTTCATCAAGACCTGGGCCCGCAGTGATGGCAACCGCATCGGCAATAAGATCATCCTGAACAATTACCTTACCCATAGCGATATCGCCGGTGTGATCGCCACCTCCCGGCAAAGTGTCAATGTCCTGTTCAATGAGCTAAGGGATTCGGGAATGCTGTATTATAATCGCAAAAGGATCGAGTTGAATGATACGGGGGTGTGGAATTAGTCCGCCGGCGAAAAAATATTCTGGAGAGCAAGATATTGAAGCAACAGAATGGTTTTCCCGTCCTTTATCTCGCCTGTGCAAATCATTCGCATGGCATCTTTCATTTTGAGCTCTAAAACTTCAATGTCTTCCTGTTCATGTTCCATGCCACCGCCTTCATTTACTTTCATGGAATCCGAATATTCCGCGATAAAGAAATGAAGGATCTCCGTCACGGAGCCAGGCGACATATACGCTTCAAAAACTTTTTTGATGGCTGAAATTTTATAGCCGGTCTCTTCCTCCGTCTCCCGTCGGATACAGTCTTCCGGATTATCTTTATCCAACAGCCCGGCACAGGTCTCGATCAACATACCTGTGTCATTACCATTCACAAAAGCAGGCAACCGAAATTGCCGGGTCAGAATGACCGTCCCCTGGTTCTTGTTGTAAAGCAAAATGGTCGCCCCATTACCCCGATCATAGACTTCCCGGCTTTGGGTCTGCCATTTTCCGTCTTTCTTTAAATACTCGTAAGTCATTTTCCTAAGGGTATACCAGTTGTCGGATAGTATTTCTGTATTAATGATTTTTACTTTATCGTACTGCATGAGGAAGATTCTTTTGCAAAGAAACGGGTTTAAAGTTGTTAGAGGGGTTAATGTAGATTAAGAAATCCTCTTTTCAGGAAACCACCTTAATCAATTCACTGACTGCATACAAGGGCAAGTTCGTCATCCATTCTTCTTTCCTGAAATCAGACATGGATGTTCTTATCGCCTTTTGAGGCGTAACCAGTTGTTGTAATACATACTGCTCCGTTAATGCCCCTTTGAATTCCTCAAATATTGCGCTTCCCTCCAGCAGTGTCTTTACATCCAGATCACCCATTGCCGACAGCAAACCGACATCCACCAGGAATAACTTAAACGCGGTGAAATCTTCATACGCTTTTAGGGGAACTGCTGGCTTTGTCGCCCGGTTTATCTTATGAATAAGACCACAATCAGTAAGCCAGGACATGGCCAACTCGTAATCTTTTGCCCTTGCGCCCTCTTTGATACTGCCGTAAATAAATTTTCGGGCATACCTCCTATATAATAATATTGCCGATATTCCGGGTTATTCTCCTGAAAGTATTTCAGCGAAGTTAGAGCGCCCCGAGCTTCTTGTATCTCGTCCAGGATGATAAGCGTATTATCTGCCTCAATAGTTATTCCTGTTTCTATTTGAATAGCCTGGATAATGTGCCGGATGTTAAAATCTTCGGTAAAAAGTGTTTTCAATACGGCATTACTCTCAAAATTGATTTTTGTCGCAAATACACTTTTACGTACGAATAAATGTAAAACTTGTGCTAATTACTGCTCAAAATCGTGCCATAAAACACACAATTAATTAAAAACCAATACATTAATAGATTTTCAGAACAAACCAAATTACTATGAACCTGAGTCTTCCATAAAATAGGTGGCCCATTCGGGATTGCGGGTTGGCCGCGCGGGAGGAACTAAACTTTAAAAACAGGTAATGAAATGTTTTCAACGGTCTGGCAGATCTTGTGTAAAGTGTCGATGGAAAAGCCGTCTTTGCTTTTGTTGATCATAAAGATTTCCCTTTTACCTTTTAAAAAAGAAAGGGTAAGTGCTCCCAAATTTCGCCGCCATCTGAATTTACCTTCGCTTACCTCCAGTCTGGCGTCATAAAAAGAAAGGATCTTTTGGTGGGAGCCGGAAAAAAGACTTTTATATAGGAAGACAATCTGCTGTTTGGCATTATCAAACCTGATTTCGTAAAGCCGGTCTTTATCTATTCCCTCCATTAAACTGGCAAGCAAAACAGCGCCGACCACATAGAAGGAGGAAGCCTTAGTAGCAAAAAGCATACCTGGGAACAGATAGCCAAAAATCAAAAGGAGAGACAAAATAGCTACGGTAATAAGCCAATCTTTGAAGATAGTACCCGTATTATTCGGTCTGTCGGTTTTGAAGGTTGCCATGGTAACAATTGATAAAGCCTGATCAATTATAAAAATAGGAATTTAAAAGGAAATTACGAAGGAGAGCCGGGGCCGTCTTCCTCTTTGATCAGTTCATGCATATACTGGTATTTGAGATGGTCGTAGAAAGAATGTTTGTCGACGAGCAAGGCGACCAGGCTCGCCGCCATCCCAGCCAGCATGAGGTGGAAGATCACATTGTGCCGGTCCGTCATTTCCAGCACGAGGATCGCCGAGGTGAAGGGAGTGCGGGTCACTCCGGTGAGGAAACCCACCATGCCGGATAAGATCAGCAGATTGGTATTCGTAGCCGAGAGATGCATCCACCCCGACAACATGGCCCCCAGGCTGGCGCCGGCACTCAGCGCCGGGGCAAATACCCCGCCCGCCGCACCGGTCGTGAAAGAAAATATAGGCCCGACGATCCGCAACAGGGGAACATACCAGGCCAGGTACTTATCGTGCGTAAAGAGCGTCGTCGTCATCAGCTCCTTTCCCGACCCCAGGGCCCGGATATCGATGAAATAAGCCAGGGAGGCGATCAGGAGAGCGCAACCCGTCACATACAGGATATGCTGGCGGGTGAATCGGAAGGCAGCCTTCCATCGAAAGATGGCCAGCATACATTTGGCCATGAGACTACCACAGAGGCCTGCCAATACGGCTACGAGGATGACCCCCAGAAATAGGTAACCGGAGAGATGGCTGACATCCGGATAGCCCAGGTATAGGTAGGGTCCCAGAAAAGCCTGGGCCGTCAGACCGGCAATGATGACCGCCGTGAACAGCGCCGTCTTGAAATAGCTGATATGCGTACGCGTCAATTCCTCCACCGCAAAGACGATCCCTCCCAGGGGTGTGTTGAAGGCAGCGGCCAGACCGGCGGCGGCGCCCGTCATGATCATATTACGCTTGGAGATCCTGGGCCACCAGGCTGGCAACCATTCATTGATCTTCAGGAAGACGGAGCCCGCTATCTGTATCGTAGGACCTTCCCGCCCGATCACTCCCCCACCCAGAGCCATGGTAAGACTGGACAAGACTTTGATAAAGAGTACCCGCAGGCTGAGGAGTTTGTTGACCTTTTCATTATGTTTTGGAGTTGCCAGCTCGATGGCGGCCATTACCTGGGGAATGCCACTGCCCCGGGAATAAGGGGCAAATTGCCTCACCAGCCACCAGGCCGTAATAAAACAAAGGGGGGTGACGATAAATAGCAACCACAGGTGCGTGTGTACGATGTAGGCCGTACCTTTTTCCGCCAGGCTGAAAAGCCGGCTGTAGAGGACGGCCGCCAGGCCAGTGACCAGGGATGCTATCCAAAAGGGGATGGCCTGAAGGAGATTATTTTTGAGTTTTTCATTGCGGATCTTGTCGAATGCCCGTTTTGCCACTGTACGAATCCTGCTGAAGAATCCCATAGTATAATTAATTGTAATAAATCCTGCAAAGATAGTTCCAAGGGGGGTGGAATAAGCCTCTCTAATTGATTTTTAATGGGAGAGGAATTGAGGATATTTATATATTATCCCGGGAATATTGTTGTTCTGAATTAAAATACTTACTTTGGTCAGTCGCTAATTACCCTTAAGCAGTCAATATTCCATGAAACTTCTTCCGCAAAAGCAGCTTATTTTCCAGGGCCGGCTCAAATCCTTCGGGATAGTGGAGAAGTTACAGGCTTTCCCACCAAAGTCTTTACAGTTCCTGCAACAGCTCTACCAAAAGCTGAAAGCTGGTCGCCTCTCCCCTCTTTATTTCCTGGAAAAGATCAAAATGATCGGGTTCACTCCTGTGCTGGAAGATTATGACAAACGAAAACTGGCCATTTTCAACCAGCTTAACTTTTTTCAACTGCTCACGGGTATCATCGTACCGATCGGGAGTATCTTCCATCATCAGCTTCCGGCCCTGACCTGGCTGGTGACGAGCCTGCCTGCCTTCGTCAGCATCCTGGTGTTGTGGCTCAACAGCCGCGGTGATTACTATATCGCGCAGATCTCTTATTTCGTCCTATATCCTTTTACTACCTGTATCGTATATCTGAGCGGGATCAACCTCGGGGTCGAGCTTTCCTTTATCCTCTATGGCATCCTCTCCGTCTTCTTCCTGCAGGAGATCAGCCAGATGCTCTTCTCCGTAGGGCTTTCCATGGTGAGTTATTTCGTGCTGGCGGTGATCTGTAAGACCTATACTTATCAGCTGGCGACAGCCAATATCTTCTTTTATTTTTTCAACCAGTTGCTGGCGATTACCTTTATCTTTTACGGGCTGTATCTGATCAAACGCGAAAATACCGGCTACCAGCACAGCATCCTGCAGCAAAAAGAGGAGATCGCCGCGAATGAAAAACTGCTGCAAAACCAAACGCAGGAGCTAACGGAGGTGAATGCTTTTAAGAACAGGCTCTTTTCCATCATCGCACATGACCTGAAGTCTCCTATCTATGCGATGAAACACCTCTTCCAGAATATGCAGCAATACGATCTGCCGGCCGAGGAGATCAAAGCGATGGTGCCGGAAATCGTGAACGAACTAACGTATACGACCAGCCTGATGGAAAACGTCTTACTCTGGACCCGAAGCCAGATGCAGTCCGACGCGGTGAGGCCTCAGCTGATCGATGTTGCCGGGCTCATGACGGAAGTTTCCAAATTATTACGGCTTCAGGCAGAGGCCAAGCTGATCCGGGTGAAGCTGGAAGTGGACACTACGATCTTCGCTTTCGCCGATAAAGACATGGTCAACCTGATCCTGCGTAACCTGCTGTCCAACGCCATCAAGTATACGCCGGAAAAGGGAGCTATCACCGTAGGCGCCTGCAAGGACCTCTCCAGGGTGGAGATCTACGTAAAAGATACCGGTATGGGAATCGACAAGGAAACTCTCGACAAGATCAACCTCAATAACTATTATACCACCAAGGGCACCAGCGGCGAATCCGGCACCGGCCTGGGCCTGATGCTCTGCCGGGAATTCCTGGCCCGCAACGGGGGGCAGCTACACATCGAAAGCCAGCCCGGAAAAGGCAGTGTATTTTCCTTTACATTACCGTTGGAGTCGTGAAACATTGTCGTACAGCCCGTGGAACGGTGAGCAGATTTTTCTCACACGAATATCTATCTTTTATACTTTTACGGAAATGATAAAAATATGGGACTGGTACATGCAGATATTGAATTGATCAATGCTATTGATCTGGAATTCGTTCGTCGGAATACTATTGACAAGGACGAGATGAGGAGTATAAAGGTACGCGCGCTGGTTGATACAGGTTCTCTTATGCTGGCTATTAATGAAAATATCCAGGAGTACCTGCGATTGCCGGTTGTGGGGAAAAAGACAGCTCAGTTAGCGAACGGGGATATAGTCGAATGTGATATAGTATCACCGGTAGAAGTACGCTTTAAGAACAGGGAAACAACTTGCCGGGCCATGGTGCTTCCCGGGGATTCCGAACCTTTACTAGGTGCGATCCCTTTAGAAGATATGGATGTGCTCATCCATCCGCAACGGCAGGAACTGATCGTGAACCCGGAGCATCCGGATTACGCCATGACTTGTATGAAAACAATTCCAAGAGTGTTTCATTGCAGTCCCGAGAAAGGGAGTGGACTTTCACGAAACAAGCCAGACGGCCTTTAGCAGTATTTATTAGATTTGCTCCATGAAAATACAGCTATGGTCTATCGGGAAGGAACATGAGCCCTACGTTAAGGCGGGGGTGGAAGACTTTACGAAGCGCATATCCCGTTATTATCCCGTGGAATGGAAGGTCATCTCCCCCCCAAAAAATGCAGGGACCCTGTCTCAGACGGAATTGAAAAAAAAGGAGGCCGCTACCCTGCTGGAAGGGCTGACAAAGGACGATTACCTGGTGGCGTTGGATGAAAAAGGCAGGCAATTCTATTCGGAAGGACTGGCTCAATTTATCCAGGGGAGGGCGAATGAGAGCGTGAGAAACCTTGTTTTCCTTATCGGTGGGGCTTATGGATTGGATGAGACGATCCTTCAGCGGGCCAATCACCAGTGGTCCTTATCGCAACTGACCTTCCCCCATCAATTGGTGAGATTGCTGCTGGCGGAACAGGTATACCGGGCCTGCACCATCCTTCGCAATGAAAAATATCATCATATGTGAGCGGTAGAGCGAAAATTAGTAGCCGCTTAGTCTAATGACGATAAAAACCTATCTTTAAAAAAAATTCCAATGTTCACCATTACCCTGAGTATCATAGTCCTAACCTGTCTTATTTCCGTCACTGCTTTTAACAATTCTAAAATACTGGACGACCTGATCTTCTGGCCACCCGCCATCAGCATGCGGCATCAATATTATCGTTTTATCACCTGCGGGCTGATCCATGCGGATTTCATGCACCTGGCTTTTAACATGTTCACGTTGTATTTCTTCGGCAAATATCTGGAGGCGCATTATGTGGGGGAGCTGGACCTGCCGCAGTATTCTTTCCTGATCTTGTATGTAGGGGCCATCATCGTGGCCAATATACCGAGCTATATCAAGAGGCGTGACGATTATAACTACAGGAGCCTGGGAGCTTCCGGCGGGGTATGTGCTATCTTGTTTGCCTTTATCCTGCTAAGGCCCTGGGCAACCATTTCGATTATTGTTATTCCCGTGCCTGCCATTATCTACGCGGGCCTTTTCCTGTTCTATTCTGCGTACATGTCCAAAAGGGGGGGCGACAATGTCAACCATGACGCGCATTTCTGGGGAGCTCTTTTTGGAGTGGTCTTTACTATCATTGCAAAACCCAGCGTGGTCAGCATCTTCCTGAATGAATTAAGCCATCCGAGATTCAATTTTTAAGATTCGGGCGGTCTGCGGGGTGATGCGGAAACGGTTGTCTATGCGAAGTCCCACTATCCAGATGATCTTTTTATTCATTTCGATCACCCAGACCTTCTCTTTATCGGCCAGGGAAAGCTTGTTGTCAATGAAAAAGCGGCCCAGTTTCTTCTTTTTCTCCAGTCCCAGGGGGTAGAAATAGTCGCCCTGCCGCCATCGTCTCAGCAGTAAAGGAAAGCGGATAGCATCCGCGTCGAGCTGTGCGATCCGGGGGTCGGTAGATATTTTGGGAACGGAAGCCGGGGCACCGGGACCAGCCGCGGCCAGTAACTCCAGCTTTAGCTCTCCGTTCTCATAGATGATTTTATCGTCCGCCGATTCGATAAGGATCGTCGACGATTGGATGGAGGGATGGGCGGAGATGATCAGCCAGTTACGGTTCTTCAGGATCCGATGCGTGGAAGACCGGATATATTTCCCCGACTCGCTGTCCAGCAGATCGATCACCCCTTCCACCTGCTGTGGAGAAAAGCCGAATCCGGCAATGATCTCGTAAACAAGGGTCGGCAGGGGCATCGATTTTTTTAATTTCAATACGGGAATGTGGATCTCCTGGCCTTTATACTCCAATAATTTTTTTTTGTGCTGCTGTACGGACTGCTGGTACAATATTTCAATCTCCCGGAAACGGGATATATTATCCGCCAGGTTGTGCAGGGCCCCGGGATAGAGTTGCTGCACCAGCGGGATCACCTGGTGGCGGAAATAATTACGGGTATACTTGTCCGATTCATTGGAGCTGTCCTCCACCCAGGATAGATGATGCACGGCGGCGAATTCCTTCAGGGCTTCTTTAGGGGCAAATAAAAGCGGGCGGACGATATTTCCCTGCCGGGGTAAGATCGCTCTCAGACCGGCGATGCCGGTGCCTTTGAAAAAATTCATCAGCAGGGTTTCGATATTATCGTCGAGATGGTGAGCCGTCAGTATCCAATGGGGGGGAGCCAGGTCGATGGGCGAGCCGGCCGATGAGAGCACGGACGGAATGGTGAGCTCCCGGAACCAGTTATAGCGCAGTTCACGGGCGGCGACCTGGATGGAGAGCTTGTGCGTTGCCGCGTACGAGCGGGTATCCATTCGCCGGACCAGCACTTCCCTGTTATATTTTTTTGCCAGTTGCCGGACGAAGACCTCATCCCGTTCACTCTCGTCTTCCCTTAGCTGAAAGTTGCAATGAGCGATGATGAAATCAAGGCCGGCCTGGTAGCAAAGTTCGCATAATACGACGGAATCCACTCCCCCGCTGACAGCCAGCAATAACTTATCCGTTGGGGAGAAGAGGTGTTCTTTAGTCGTAAAATCTTTGAAAGATTGAAGAAGATCCATTAATTCGAAATTAGGAATTATGTGCCGTACTTTCTGAAAGTTCAAAATTTTCCGAAAGTTCTGAAACCCTGGAATAAAGGAAGGGCTAAGAGTCCGTCAGGTCCTCATAGGCCGCCTCTAATTCGCTATAGGCATGCCGCTCCCCTGCCGTCTTCGCAGCCGCCATGCCTTTCTCATACCATTGAAGGGCCAGCGCTTTTTCCCCTGTGCGTTCCAATAATTTCCCCAGTTGATAATACGAACCTACATAAGAAGGATCGCGTTCCAGTACCTCTTCCCAGAGGACGCGGGCGGTTGCCTCATCCCCTAGTTTGCTATACTCCAGGGCCAGGGCATGCTTCACAAAAGCATCGTGGGGATCGACCAGCAGGAATTCCTTTAATTTCTCTATCCTATCCATACAAGCGATCAAATTTTTTTAAAAATTATGCCCAAGTTATCTTTACAAAACTTATCTTTGTTTTAGTTGCATAAACAACTTTATTCCTCACCTCAAAACACTTCGGAATAATGAAGATATTAGTCTGTATCAGTAAAACACCGGATACCACGGCAAAAATAGCCTTCACCCAGAACAATACGAAATTCGCCGCCGAGGGCGTTCAATGGATCATCAATCCTTACGACGAATGGTATGCCCTGGTAAGGGCTATCGAGTTGAAGGAAAAGGATCCTTCCACGGTATTGCACCTTATTACCGTAGGCCCCGCCGATACGGAGCCCATCATCCGGAAAGCCCTTGCGCTGGGCGGAGATGAGGCCATCCGGGTAAATGCCGACAGCCACGACTCTTTTTATATCGCCTCCCAGATTGCCGAAGTCGCCCGGCAGGGAGCTTATGACCTTATATTCACCGGTAAAGAGACCATCGACTACAACGGGTCTTCTATCGGAGGCATGGTTGCGGAATTGCTGGACCTTCCTTATGTCTCCCTGGCAACCAAATTTGACCTGAACGGAACCCTGGCCACCATTGTACGTGAGATCGAAGGGGGCGAAGAGACCGATGAGGTGAGCCTTCCGGTGGTGGTAAGTTGCCAGAAAGGCGTAGCCGAGCAACGGATCCCCAATATGAAGGGGATCATGGGGGCCCGGACCAAACCGCTGAAGGCCGTGGAGCCAGCCGCTGTAGAGCCGCTGACCAGCGTGGTATCCTTTGAACTGCCTCCTGCCAAAGCCGGGGTCAAGCTGATGCCTGCCGATAACCCGGCGGAACTGATCCGGCTCCTACATGAGGAAGCGAAGGCGTTCTAACCCCTATAAAATCAAAATTGCTTGTTAAAATCGAACCTATGTCAGTATTAATTTTCATAGATCATTCCGACGGACACGTAAAAAAAACTTCCCTGGAAGCATTGAGCTATGGCGCGAAGATCGCTGAACAATTGGGCACTTCTGCCGAAGGCATTCTATTGGGCACTGTCACGGAGGACCTGGCCGCCCTGGGCAAATACGGGGTAAAAAAGATACACCAGGCCTCCCAGGAAAGCCTGAACCACCTGGATGCCCAGGTATTCGCTAAAATAGTGTCGGAAGCCGTTGGTTCGACAGGGGCTACCGTCGTTATCTTCTCCAATAACCTCAGCGGCAAGGCCGTCGCCCCCCGGGTGGCTGCCCGTCTGAAGGCCGGTTTAGTGGCCGGCGCCGTCGCTCTTCCGGATACTACCAGCAATGGATTTGTGGTCAAGAAGAATGTGTTCTCCGGAAAAGCCTATGCTAATATCGGCCTCAACACCCCGATCAAGGTCATTTCCCTGAATTCCAACTCCTACCCTGTCAAAGCGGGTGAGGGATCGGCGGAAATAGTCTCTTTAAGCGTCCCCGCCGACGCTCCCAAAGTCAAGGTCGTATCGACGACCCAGGCATCGGGTCAGGTACCCCTGACGGAAGCCGAGCTCGTCGTCAGCGGCGGCCGGGGGCTGAAAGGACCTGAAAACTGGGGTATGATCGAAGAATTGGCTAAATTGCTGGGGGCTGCTACTGCCTGTAGCCGTCCAGTAGCGGATGCCCACTGGCGCCCTCATAATGAACATGTGGGTCAGACTGGTATTGCGATCGCCCCCAATCTATATATCGCCATCGGCATTTCCGGGGCCATTCAACACCTGGCCGGGGTGAACCGAAGTAAGATTATCGTTGTTATCAACAAAGACCCGGAAGCGCCTTTTTTCAAAGCGGCCGATTATGGGATTGTAGGGGATGCCTTCGAGGTGGTGCCTAAAATGATCGAGGCCGTGAAAAAATTAAAGGGAATAGTATAAAGAATACACTTATATTAGATCCATGCGGCTGACGGGTTAATCCCGTCGGCCGCATATTTTTCTTTCAGCCCCGGCCTCAATTTTTTTGGATAAAATCCCTTAGTTTCGTGAATTATTTATGAAGAAGATCGAACTGGAAATAGTGGCATTATCACACAGTATAACGCAAACGCACTCCTATGCCGTTGTGCTGGGGGAAGTGAATGGTCTAAGACGGTTGCCCATTGTGATCGGGGGGTTTGAGGCCCAGGCCATCGCCGTTGCCCTGGAAAAAATGCACCCCAGCCGCCCGCTGACCCATGATCTCATGAAGAATTTCATGAGCGCCTTCACCATCGACCTGCAGGAAATCATTATTTGCGATCTGCAAGAGGGTATTTTCTATTCCAAGCTGGTGTGCGTCAGCGAGCATGATACCGTCGAAATCGACTCCCGAACCTCCGATGCGCTGGCATTGGCCGTTCGCTTTGGTTGTCCCATATATACTTATGAGCATATCCTCGACAGCGCGGGTATCCTGATGGAAGACAGCTCTTCCAAAAAGAAAAAATCCGGGGGAGTGACCGCCACGACGACTACCACTACCGAAAGCGGCGGATCCCGCGAGGATCTCAAGGCCCTGTCCATTGATGATCTGAACAGCCTGCTCACCGAGGTGCTGGAACAAGAGGATTATATCCGCGCCATCGCCATCCGGGACGAGATCAACAGTCGTCGAAAGGCAAGATAGGCTGCACTAAAAGGCCAATATGGTATTTTTCCCCAACTGCAAGATCAATCTCGGGCTGAAGGTCCTACGCCGGCGCGGGGACGGGTTCCATGACCTGGAAACGATATTCTACCCCCTGGCTGTAAGAGACGTCCTGGAGATTGTCCGGTCGGAACAGCTGGAATTCACCTCCACCGGCCTGCCGATCCCTGGAGACTCCGAAAACAATCTTTGTCTCCGGGCCTACCATCTCTTAAAAAAGGATTTCCCCCTCCTCTCCCCTGTCCATATCTACCTGCATAAACATATTCCCATTGGCGCCGGCCTGGGAGGCGGCTCTTCGGATGGAGCCACTATGCTGCGACTACTGAATGCCAGCTTTCATCTGCAACTACCGGATGAAAAATTATTGGAATATGCCGCGCAGCTGGGCAGCGACTGTCCTTTCTTTATCCTGAACAAACCCTGCCTGGCCGGGGGAAGGGGAGAAAAACTGGCGCCCATCGAATTGGATCTCGAGGGATATTCCTTTGCAATCGTCCATCCGGGCGTGCATATCAGCACGGCCTGGGCTTTTGCGCAATGTATCCCCCATGCGGGGGGCAAGCCCGTAGAGGCCATTATCCGGCAGCCTGTCGATACCTGGGCAGCCGAACTGATCAATGATTTTGAGAAGCCGATCCTGCAATCATACCCCGAATTGAAAACCCTCAAAGAGCAATTATATAGCCAGGGGGCCCTCTACGCCTCGATGACAGGTAGCGGATCCAGCTTTTTCGGAATTTTTGAGAAGGGTCAACTTCCTTCCCTTACTTTTGACCCGAAATACCAGGTGATCCTGCTAACCTAAATTGTGAATATTCCATGCGTGTAGCTGGCTTTTTATTTATCCGGAACGCCATCAAATATGATTACCCGGTGAAGGAAGCGCTCCTTTCTCTTTTGCCGCTCTGCGACGAGGTCATCGTCTGTATCGGGAATTCGGAAGACGATACGGAGCAATTGATACAATCCATTCAATCCCCCAAAATCCGAATCTACCATTCCGTCTGGGACGACACGCTCCTGGAAGGCGGGAAGGTGTTGGCCATCGAGACGGACAAGGCATTTGACCATGTATCCGCCGCGGCGGACTGGTGCATTTACCTTCAGGGGGACGAACTGATCCATGAAGACGACTATGCCAGCATCCGGGAGAATATGGCGCGTTATAAAGATGACCCGCAGGTGGAGGGCTTCTTATTCAAATACCGACATTTTTATGGCAGTTATGACTACCTGGGTGATTCCCGTCGCTGGTACAGTCATGAGATCCGTATAATCCGGAATGATAAGAACATCCGGTCTTACCGGGATGCGCAGGGATTCCGGAAAAATGGTCAAAAACTGCAGGTAAAGCCCCTGGATGCCTATATCTATCATTATGGATGGGTGCGGCATCCTTCCCAGCAATTACAGAAGCACCTCAATTTTGAAAAGCTATACAATCTCGACAAACTGGCTAAGATGGTATCGGTGGATAAAATAGAAGGCTATGACTATAAC
>DASWFF010000023.1:0-9608 GCA_036394375.1 Puia sp. | reverse complement strand
GAGCATTATGGCACGATAATGGAATTTAATAATTAGGTCACCTATTTCTTTATCGTAAAAACCATCATTATGAATACTTCAAATTATCCGACGGACTCATCCGGTTACCAGGATCCCTATAAAAAGTCAAACGCTAAGAATGTTATGATAGCCATCTTAGCCATTGCCTTCATAGGCACCTGGGGTTATCTGTTGATCAATAAAAACAAGACAGATGATGTGATTACCCAGAATCAAACCCAAATTGCAAAAGTAACCGATGAAAAAAGCGATATCCGGAGAAACTTCGATCAATCCCTTGCCCGCCTGGATTCCATGTCCAGCCTCAGCGCAACATTGAAAAGCAAACTAGCGGATAAGAATACCGAAATCGCTAAAAGAAAAGCTGAGATCCGCAATATCCTCAACAAGAAAAATGCTTCTGCCGCCGAATTAGCAAAAGCACAGGAACTGATCGGCCAGTTGAACGACAAGATCAGCAGTATGGAACTGGACGTGGCCCGTCTGACAACGGACAACCAATCCCTGACCCAGGACAAAGTAGCATTAACCGCCGACAAAGAGAAGTTAACCTCAGACCTCTCCACTACGACGGTCGCTAAAGAAGATCTCGAAAAGAAAGTAGATGTAGCTTCTACGCTGAATGCCACCGACATCGCCATCACGCCGATCGATGTAAAAAGCAATGGCAAAGAAAAAGTAACGACTTCTTCCAAGCGCGTTAACAAACTGCTCATCACCTTCAATGTAAACAACCGTATCGTCCAGCCCGGAAAGACAGATGTATATGTCTGCATCACCGGCCCCGATGGTAAGAATATGACGGCTGAATCCTTAGGATCCGGCACCTTCACTACCCGTGAAGAAGGAGATAAAGCATTTACGGCTAAAGTTCCCGTTGTACTGGACTCTGCCAAAACAAAGGGCGTCGAATTCGCCTTCACACCCGGCACTAATTTCCAAAAGGGTAATTACACCATCCAGATCTATCAGAACGGATTTAAGATTGGTGAAGGGACCCGCTCCCTGAAGAAAGGTGGATTGTTCAGCTAATCAGTCATCAGTCCAATTCCATGATAAGCGAACGGCCCGGGTTAAAATAACCCGGGCCGTTCCTTTTTATCTTACCGGCAATAAGGAACCGTATAGCCCTCTATTGAGTCGTGATCTCCGAGGATTTATACAGGAAAAATCCTTTTTTCTGCCCGGGCTCTTTTATATGGGAGGAGATAAACTGAGATTGATGTACATCATCCAGGACAATAGCTGTCCGGTAATCTTTCTTCTCGCAGGACAAAGTAACATTCTTAAACTCCACATGCTGTGCGTGACGGATATAAACGCCCCAGGCCGGCAGCTCTTTGAACATCGAAAAGTCAGGATAGGCCGTAGGACGCTCGGGGACCTTATCCAGCTCATCCAGCCCGATCTTCGCAAATAAGGGAGAACCGCCACCCGGATAGCGGACTTCCACATTTTCCAGGGAGACATTGGTCACCGGTGCATCGGGTAGCCCTGCAATCACGACCGGAGATATATTCCGCGGCAGGTCTTCGATAGGGCCTTCATATTCGTACCCGGCGTCCGGCTTACCGGCAGGTATTTCCGCCACCAGGTTTTTGATCCGCACATTGTTCAACCGGCCCTTTTTACCCACCTGCCTTTCGCCCACCCGGAGGAAGATAGCATTCCCCGTATTATACGCCTGTAGACTATCGACCAACACATCTTCTACAAATCCGCCATCAACGGCTTCCAGCGCAATAGCCGAACGATACGTATCGAACACTTTATTGTTGATGATCCGGATATTCCGGAAACCTCCGTAAGAGGCCGTACCGAACTTCACGGCATTGGCGCTGGAGCGGATAGTGCAATGGCTCACCAGGATATTATTACAGAATTTGGAGCCATCCTGTGATTTCAGGCAGACGCCATCGTCAGCCGCATCGATATAAGAATTCGTAACAGCCACGCTGTCGCAGTCCACGATATCGATACCATCATTGTTCCAGAAGGCCTTGCTGTCCACATAAATACTGTCCAGGCAGAGGTTGGTACATTGGTCATAGGTCTGCACCCAACTGGCGGCATTCCGGATCGTCACTCCCCTGATCAGCACGTTCTTACAGTTACGGAAATTCAGGATCATCGCCCTGGCCTCTGCCTCGGGCCGGTCATTGCGGAACAGGTCCTTTATCAGTCCTTTATGGATCAATTCCGTTACGTTCGCCGCCAGGGCCCTGCCTTGTCCGTCTATCACTCCTTTTCCCGTAATCGCTACATCATGTTGATCGTAGGCAAAAATCAGTGCGGTGACCAGTTTCCTATCGTAATCGAAAGGATTTAAGGAGCCCACCAGTACCGCCCCTTCTTCCAATTGCAGCGTAACATTCGACTTTAGATGCAGGGATCCGGTCAGATACCGGCCTACGTGGAAGATCAGTCGTCCTCCCCCATTCTGATTGATATAATCGATGGCGAACTGGATGGAACGGGTGTACAGGACGCCGCCGTCTGAGCGTATCCCGAAGAAAGAGACGGGGTAATCCTTGCCGGGAGGACCAACGGCAGGGCCGGGCGCAGCCACCACCACTATCGACTGCCAACAAAAAAAGACCAAAAGCACATATTTTTTCATACCCATATCATGGTATTTTCAGGTGAAAATAGAACTAATAAATCGCAACGGGGCCGATCAGCCCCATAGACTGAAGAGGCTGATCCTTTCTATTCAGGTTCGTCCAGTATTGAGCGACGGCATTGTCCTTCAGGGTCTTCATATAATTCCCCATGACGGTGGTGACTTTAACTTCCAGCGTATTCTCTCCGTTCTGCAGCAGATGGGCCACCGCATAGATCCTCCGGCCATACCATTGCACACCGGCGTCTTGCCCATTGACAATCAGTTCGGAGACACCAGCCACTTTTCCCAGGTTGAGCCACCCGACCTTACTCTTATCTACCACCTGCAGGCTGGCGCGATAGATCACAGTCCCGCAGAAATTAACGAAGTCAGGCGTATCCTTCAGGTCTTTCAGGCTGTCCATGACCGTTGTCTTCACCGAGCCATCTATATGGTGGAATTCCACCGACCAGCTGGCAGCAAGAGTCGTCCCCCCACCGTCCGCCGATTGAATGGACAGGGGTCCGGCCGGAGCCGGCTTCCAAACCGCCCCTTTCTTTTCCTTATCGAATACCAGCAATCTGGAATCAGCAGGCCCCAGATCGAGCGTGATCTTCTTCGCGCCGGTCTCCACCCGGTAGCGTTCACCAGTCTCCGCATCCCAGATCCAGGCCTGACGGCCGGCAGTCATTTCCTTGCTGAGCGAAAGCTGGAGCGTATGGGGCTGGTCCAGGTGCGAATTAGTGAACAATAGCCATTCGATGCCTGCTCCCTGGTACCTTACCTGTGTTACGAATGGATTGGGCTTATCGATATTGACATAGGGCGTTATTTTATATTGCTGCTGGAGTTCCCTGTACCATTGCCCGAAATTCGATTCCGGTTTTTTCAGGAGGATGAAGCGGTCCGGATAGGCTTTCAGCCTGCTCACCCAGCTCTGCACCTCGATATCTCTTGCCTGGTGTTCCTGCAAACCGACCGATTTTACGGGTATGCCGTCGATGCAGAAGATCCTTCCTCCTGCCGCTACGAAATTAAATAGTTTTTCAGCGGTGGCGGGCTCCAGCCTTTCCACCTTGATCAAAAAGATCGTGTGATATTTCCGGGCGCCGAACAGCAATTTTCCGTCTTTCGTTTCGGATTGGCGGAGGACCTCCTCGGATATATAGTCACAGGCATTCCCATTCTGATGAATGGATTCCCAGATGAACGTCTGCCAGGTAGGATAGATCAGCGAGGGCCAAGGCTCATTCTGGGCGCCATAGATACTCCACATATCGGAGACGGGTGGGAGCACGGCGATATCGGCGAACATATCGCCCTGTTGCAACAGGGCGGAGAGGCGAGCTTTATAATCGGTGAAGCGGCGGAAATAAGGCCACCAGGTATTCTTTTCATTGAAATAGGTGCCGTATCGTACCCAACCCGGGAACGGCGCCGTGGGCGGGGAATAATTAAATCCATGGAATACCGGATGGGTTACCCCGGAGATAGCGCTCTGGTCTCCGGCTACCTTAAGGATTTCCAACGTATCATTGAACACCATATCCGTATTCGTCAGCTCTTCGCAGCTGATATGTCTTTTCCCATTCAGGTGCGCTGCGGAGCTGACATATTTGTTGATCATCGTATAAGCCCTTCCTATACGGTAGTCCGCCTCGCTCATCTCTTTCCCCAGACCATATTTGATCCAGGTCTCACATTCGGGCAGGTCGACGTCGAAGCTGCCTTCCAGTGGAAAATACCCCCTTCCGTAGGCCTGGACGCGGGATTTTACTTTATTATCCCTGCACCATTCCGTAAAGGGTTTTATGAAGCGTTCGCGGATCAGCTGCGACTTGGTCAGATCGAAGTCATAACGGACCCTTTCGATCTTATCCCTTAACTCCTCCCCCAGCTCGGCGCCATAATTAAGATCATAGATATTGCCCATTCCCCCCGTCTTGAACATCGTAAAAGGGAGCCAGGGCATCAGGTCATATCCTCTTCTTTTCTTAAATTCCTCCGGCATATCGGCACTCCAGTTGGAGCCTTCCAGCTCCAGGCTGTCCGAAAAGAACGAGCGCACGCGCCCGGCCAGGGGACCGATCTGCCGCTGGATCGTATCGGACATATGGTTGAGATATTTATTGACGGCCGCTTCATTGTAATGGTTGAGGACGGGACCATTGGCGCCGGGAGCCCCGTTGATCACTTCCATCGACCCGGTTACTTTCACGAGACCATATAATACATATTTCCCGTCAGGTATCTTTACGGTTATTCCCCCTTCCCCGATCTGTGCAGAAAGGTCCTGCACCTGGTCCATGCTGTTGAATTTAGCCGGCACCAATTTTATGGACAACATCTCCATCCTGCGCCCTGCAAAAGGGGAAGAGACGGCCGGATCGGCTTCTTTAAAAAGGTCGAAAAGAGATACTTCGTAATCCAGGGGCCCTTCCAGCTTATGAGTTCCGATCAACACTACCTGCGAACGTTCTTCCCCCCGCAGGTATTCTGCCCCAAAAGGCCAGCCCGAACCCACGATCAGGTCGCAGGTGAGTCCCAGCGATTCCGCCTCTTTCAGGGTAAATTGTAACAGGTCGATCCATTCGGGGCTCAGCCATTGTACGGCCGGTTTACCCAGGTCGTCTGTTCCCGGAGGAAATTTGATCGGGTTGATCTCTACCCCGCCAATGCCTGCATCCTTCATCAGGCGAAGCTCTCTTGCCAGTTCCTCCTTCTCCACTTTGTCCCCATTCCACCACCAGCGTACAAAAGGCCGGTAGATGGGAGTAGGATCTTTAAAAAGCCGGTACAGGTCCGCTGCCGGCAAACCAGTTCTTTCTCCATCCCGCAAACCCGTCCATTCTCCATCCGGTAAACCGGCGTCTTCACCTTCGGGGGAAAGAGTCCCTGCCCATAAAGGCATTGTCTTCATAAGACTATATCCGGTGGTCAACAGAGAGCCCCGGACCAGGAAAGCTCTTCTCTTCATGATAACTTTTTGTGATAGATCAAGGGGTTTTGGGCATCGTTGTTCAGGAGGTCTCCTACCGACAGGGTTCGCACGTACGCATCCGGAAGCACATTGGGCTGCCCGTTATATACGTTGCCATCGGGCATGTAAGCACAGGTCATGGCCCGTCGGAATCCTTTGGTCATATTGGCGCCGGCTCCGTGGATGGTGAGCCCGTTATGAAAAGAGCAGCTGCCGGCTTTCATCGGAGCAGCCACGGACGTCCCCTTTGCGAGTTGAGGATACACTTCGAATATCCTGTCCATGTTCTTACCGATGGGGCTGTTTTTAAAACTAGTTTGCAGAAAGGAGCCCGGCATAAAATACAGACAGCCATTTTCCAGGGTGGCATCATCCAGGGCCACCCAGATTGAGAGAGCCTTCCGGTCCGAAAAAGACCAGAAAGGAGTATCCAGGTGCCAGGCGGTAGGATTGGCCCAGGGACGTTTGAACAGAGCCTGGTCATGCCAGATCCTGATCCCGTCAACACCCGCCAGCTGCGCCGCCATTTGTCCTATCCTTGGGTCTGTCATCAGTTTCTTAACGCCGTCATTAGTCTGCCAGAGGTTGATCAGCTGATCGAACACTTTTCCGAAGTAATCGGCATCTTCGTTAATGCCATCCTCCTCTCCTGTCTTACCCTCTCTACCAGGCATCTTTTGTCCCGCTCTTTCGCTGACGGCGGTCATCACTTTTTCGCGCCAGTCTTCCAGTTCTGCCGGAGACAGAAAATCTTCTATAACTATAAAACCGTTGTCCCGGTAATTCCGGACCTGGTCCCCGGTCAATTCGTATTGCATGTGTATATAGTTTTTAAATTCAATGGCTATCATTCTGCCCCAGGCCCGGTTGACCTGGGTTTCCCCGGAAAGGTACGGCATAAATCAGCCTGCTTCGCATCCCCAACGCATTATCCCGATTTCAGCGCACCCCCGTATACATTTTTTCTTAATGTTTGTACTTTTTGATATTTTTCCACCCGGAATAAACGAACTCCTCCTAATCTAACGATGAATAATTTTCATAAATACCTTGCCACTACTCCGTTGGAGGAAGCCTGGGGCTTCTATCTGACGACCGTCGGTTATTCGAAGACCGATCCCAACCAGGTATATCCCTGCAATACCGAACATCCGCTCACCCATTCTTTTACCTGGAATAAAGGGCGTATCCTCAATGGCTATTACCTGGTGTTCATTTCAAAAGGCAAAGGCGTCTTTGAATCCGCACTCAGCGAGCCCACCGCTATCACAGCGGGAACCTGCTTCTTCCTTTTCCCTGGTGTATGGCACCGTTACCGGCCGGACCCGGAATCAGGCTGGGAAGAATACTGGATCGGCTTCAAAGGCGCCTACCCGGATCAACTGATGAACAAAGGATTTTTCAGTTCGGACTTTCCGGTCGTTAGCCCCGGGATCAATGACACTTTATTGACCCTGATCCACAAGATCCTGGACCAGGTACGCACCGGCACGATCGGATATCACCAGGTGATCCCGGGTGTTATGCTGCAGATCCTGGGACTGGTGCATGCCCTTTCCACGAATAAAGGTCTCAATAATGATGAGGACCAGCAGGCAGTGGAAAAAGCGAAATTCTTTTTACGGGAGAACCTGGAGAGCTCTCCTGACCTGCAAAAACTGCTGAAGGAATTGCCGATGAGTTATTCAAAATTCAGGAAGCTGTTCAAAGAAGTGACGGGAGAGTCACCCAATCAATATCATTTGAACCTGCGGCTCGATAAAGCGAGGGAGCTGTTGAACACGACGAACCTCAATGTCACCGAAGTGGCCTATAATCTTGGATTCGAATCCGTCTTTTATTTTTCAAAACTCTTTAAGAAAAAGAATGGGCTGTCCCCGAAATCCTATCGGTCTACACATACTCAATAAATTATCGTCACCGTCATTACCATCGGTCATAGAAGAGAGGTTTATGAGTAATAGCTATTTTACTACTCCTCGGATGTGTCAGAGAGGGACTTCTGTCTAAATTCAAATCCATAGCCAGCAGATGTTAGTATCTCCTTTACCCTTTCCAAAAAGAGTAGACCATCTTTGTCCGGGCTATCCAAAGCAACTATTCTTATTACGATATTTCTGTTTTTTGCATTTGGATAAATGTCATATAGCTGACCATCTTCAATGGCACCTAAGTAAGAGTTAATCTTATCCTGAAGCAGGAGTAAATGTTCATTTTCTGCATCCCATTGTAAATGATCAGTGATTGTAAGTACCGCATTGCCTTTCGGATCTATACTCACAATATCTATAACGTCTTTTTTTTCAATTGACATGTTAATGAACTTTTAAGGTCGAACTATTTCTACTTTTGTAGGAGGAATTTTAGCTCCTCCAGGAAAACCTGGCTTGTCTTTCCCAACAACAACACCCCCGCTCTGTTCTATTGAAGGATGAGCCGCTGATTTATAGAACTGTAAGATAATTTTTCATTTTCCCCCTCGCAAATATTGATTTTGGTGTACATTAAAAAGGGGTTTGTATTGGCGGATACCTTCTTCGTCCTTTTTTCAGCGGAAGCTGTTGCTGGGCTTTATCTTCATCCTCATGTTTGCCAGACCCAAGACTTCTTACCATCCTTATCTATTAGTGGCTTTTTATCTTAAATGCCTTCCTTCCGATTTATTACAGCATATTCCCAGGTCTACCCGGCATGAATGGGCTCATAAAGATCAGGCTGCGTTATATGGCTATAATTGGTATAATGAAAATCAACAATTGTTCGATACGTTACGGGAAGTTGCAGCCAGTAAACGATTACTCCGTGTCAACAGGTCTCTCCTTCGTATTATTGCCTTGAAAAAGTTTATTGATCTTTACCACGACCGCATAAAAGAAAATACCTTCCATATCAATGACGTGGTATTGAATACGATTCATAAAATAACAGGAACCATAAGCCTTAAGACAACCCTTAAATACCTTCAGCGATCCTATTCGTGGTATTGCCAACTGAGAATGAAGCAGCGATGCCGTTCTTCTGTATTTTCCTTATGCCGTATAAAATACCCCGGCCAATTAGTTGTCAGAGAAATCAACATCATAAAAGCCTATTGCTCCGACCCTCGTTTTCTGCTTTGGCCCCTGGCTTCTGTTTATCACCAGATCCGGAGGGATAAAGCTGCCTTTTTTACAATCAGCACCTTTTATAAATATGTCTCCTCGCTGGGATTAAAACGGAAAGCTGCGCGGCATCGAAGAAAAAATCACGATATCGGTATCCGTGCCCATGCGCCGTTACAAATTTTGCATGCGGATGCGACTGTTTTCAGAACGGCGGACAACCGGAAAAGCTATATCCATCTGGTGCAGGATAATTTTTCCAGAGCGATTTTGGGTTATACGGTGGCTGAATCATGTAAGGCGGAGAACACCTTTGAAAATCTGGATGCTGTTTTGCAGACATATCTTATTCCATCGGGCATTTCCTCCTGCCTGCTTCTCACAGACGATGGCCCCGAGAATGCCGGGCCGGTAAGAAATCTGATTGCCGGTTCAGTATCCCCCGCCATTAACCACCTGATTGCCCAGCGTGATATCGATTTCTCCAACTCGATGATTGAAGCCGTCAATAAACAATTAAAATACCGTTTTCTTTATCATCATCCTATTGCCAATCATGCCGCATTGATAAAATATCTTCAGCAAGCCGTCCAGGATTATAACAACCGCCCTCACCAGGTGTTACATGGGTTGACGCCGCTTGAAGTTCTTGATGGAAAGACATTTGACAAAGATGCCTGTCAGCAACAAATGGTCCTTGCCAGAAATGCCAGATTAGCCGAAAATAAAAAGATCCAATGTTGTTATTACAGCTTTTAGCCCAAAAGTGAGCCATTGATCTCCCGCTTTCTCCTTTGATCCTCTTTAACCTGGTAAAGTACACTCCTTGTATTCTTGAAATCTTTTTAAAAACACATACCCCCTCTGCCCGAAACTCATGAGCTCTGTGTCCGAATATCCG
>DASWFF010000022.1:0-49293 GCA_036394375.1 Puia sp. | reverse complement strand
GGTCTTTTCCGACGGTCTTATAACCTGATAGGGCCAGACCAAGCGTCATCAACAAGAATCCTGCCTGGAGCATTCTTCTATTGCGGGCTACTTTCATCATCTAAAAATACAAATTTACCGGAAGGTTTAATATCTTTCACTACATTAAGGTTGATATTACGAACCTCAAATAAGCTTGCATGCCGCTTCGTATACTTTTCATCTTAATCAACCCTCCAAATTTTTTAGTTCCTTATAAGAATCTTTATTGCCTGCCCACCCGTTTCTTACTCAGCGTAACAAATGCCAGCACAGCCAGCAACGCAAAGACAATCGCTGCGATCAAAGCGGCGACATGAATGCCGGCCGTGAAAGCTTCCCGGGCAGCCATGATCAGGGACGTTCCCTCTTTCCCGGGTAGTTTTTCCGCCGCAGCCAGAGCTCCGATAATACTTTCCCTGGCCCCGGCCGGATAATGCCAGCCCAGCTGAGACCGGTATACCATACCGGCAATACTACCCAATGCGGCCACCCCCAACGCAATGCCCAGCTGATTAGAGGTCTCTGAAAGAGAAGCCGCCGAACCGGCTTTTTCCGGAGGCGCAGACCCCACCACCAGGTCCGTACCCAGCACCACGGTAGGCGCAATGCCCAGCGTGTCCAGCACAAACCCGCTTATCAGGAGCAGGAGCCCATTCGCTGCAGGCGCAAGATAGATCAATAGCATGCCGATGACCGTTATCACCAGCCCTCCTGCGATGACATAGGCCGGTCGGATACGTTGTACAAACACCGGGGCCAGCATGGTTCCCAGGATCATTCCAAGGGATTGCGGGATCATCCAGAGCCCCGCTTTTAAGGGAGAAAGCCCCACGACCGTCTGCAGATACTGCGTAATGAGAAATCCCATGGCCCCCATCATGATGGCCGTAAACAGCATCGTGGTCAGGGTGGCGCTAAATGCCCGGTTGGCAAAAAGTTTTAAATCTAAAAGGGGATGTTCCAGGGTCCACTGCCGCTTTACGAATACAACACCGAAAATGACACCCACTACAATCGCCGCTTCTGACGACAGTTTCCAGCCTTCCCGGGCTATCTCTGTAAACCCATAGATAAATGGCAGGATGGCTGCCAGCGACAACAGGACATCCAACAGATCCAGCTTCCCCGCCTCTGCGTTCTTATATTCCGGAAGGACCATCGGCCCGATGGCCAGCAGCAATACCATCACAGGCACCCCCAGCAAAAATACCGACCCCCACCAGAATTTTTCCAGCATGATGCCGCCGATCAGCGGCCCGACGATCATCCCCACCAGGAAGCAACTCATCCATAACGAAATGGCCGTTGCCCTTTGCCTGGGGTTGAGGAACATATTGCTGATCAGGGCCAGGGTAGAAGGCATTAGGGTGGCGCCGGCAATACCCATAAGGGCACGCGCAGCGATCAACAACCCGGCCGTGGTAGAGAAGGCCGCCAGCACCGAAGCGCTGCCAAAAGCAGCGGCGCCGATCAATAATAATTTGCGGCGGCCGATCCGGTCTCCCAGGGTCCCCATGGTAATGAGGAACCCCGCGATCATGAACCCATAGATATCCATGATCCACAATTGCTGGGTGCTGCTGGCGGAAAGACCGGCGCTTAAATGAGGCAGCGCAAGATACAATACGCTGGTATCTACGGAAAGTAAAAGAGTAGGCATTGCCAGGGACGCAAGTCCCAGCCATTCCCGCCTGCCTGCCTTTATCCCGAGGGTATTGGTATTCATAGATACAAAGCTATCATTCCGGGGAATAAAGTACAGGGTGTTAAAGCGACAAAGAAAAGGGTGTATTGCGCCAGCCCGCCTTTCCTCAAGAGACTGTTAAAATAGTTTTCCGATACTTTATAATATGCCGTCAACGTTATATCTTTAAGCAATACCCGTTACCCGTCATTCCCGTAACGGAGGTAACTGTATGATTTAACACCCCTAAACAATTGGATCGTATGACACAAAAACCGTCAAGTGCGTTCGTCGCAGCCTCCTGGATCGCCCTGGGAGCCGGCATGATAGGTTTCCTGACCGGGCTCTGGAGAGCTCAGATGCTCCTCAATGAAAAAGGATATTACTTTACCGTTTTAATGTTTGGGCTTTTTGCCGTCGTATCCGTGCAAAAGAGCGTGCGGGACCGATTGGAAGGCATCCCGGTGACGGATATCTATTATGGCCTGAGCTGGTTCTCTACTATCCTGTCCATCCTATTACTGACAGTAGGATTATGGAATGCCACCCTGCTGCCAAGCGAAAAAGGCTTTTACGCGTTCGCTTTTCTGCTGGCTATGTTTGGCGCTATCGCCGTACAAAAAAATACCAGGGATAGTCAGCCATCGGTGAAAAAAGATAATTAGTTGAGACGGCCTTTTGCATATACGCTCATCGGGACTTTAGCCGCCGCACCAGCCACGGCAAACTCATTCCCTGCCCTACGATCGTGAACAGGACCACCGCCACCGAAATAAAGATGATCGCGCTTCTATGGGGGAAAGGACTCCCATCCTGCAAAGTCACCGGCAGCGCAATAGCCGTAGCCAGCGAAACAAGCCCTCGCATCCCGGACCAACTGATGATGAGACAGGTCTTAAAATCCAGCAGCGCATTTTCGGTAATATGATGTTTCTGCTTTAGAAAAGCCCGCTGCAGATTGACCTTCTGCAGGAATACCCTCGCCATACGCAATAACAAGGCGACCACCGTGATCATAAAAGCATAACCGATATAAGGCCATAACTGCCCCCGCTCGATGTTCTTTACCACGTACGGGAACTGCAGACCGATCAAAATAAAGATCAGCCCGTTCAATAAAAAAATAATGATATCCCAGAAAGACTTGGACTGTTGCTTCAGGGATTCCGGGAATATCTTATTGCTGAACCGGGCAATGCTCAGACCTGATATGACCACGGCAATCACCCCGGAAACATGCAGGTTCTCCGCCACCAGGTAGGCTACAAAAGGCATCAGCAACATGAAACTGATCGTCACGAGACTGTTATGCCGGACATTCTTCAGGATAAAAGCCAATATTTTACCCATGACGACTCCCACCAGGAACCCGCCACCCATCAGCAGGAGAAATTGTAAAGAAGCCTTCCAGAGGACAAAAGCCGTCCCTGTCACCGCCGCCACGGCAAAACGATAAGCCACCAGCGCGGAAGCATCGTTCACCAGGCTCTCCCCCTCCAGGATCGTACTCGTCTTAGGCGAAAGACCCAATCCCCGGGTAACGCTGATGGCAGCCACCGCATCCGTCGCAGACAGGATGGATCCCAGCACAAAGGCCGTAGGCCAGGTCATGCCGGGTATCAGGTAACGGGCAGCGATAGCAATGCCCGTCGCCGTAAGGAATACCAGCGAAATGGCCAGCGTACTGATCGTATTGATATGGGTCTTGAACGCGGCATAAGGCATATTGAAAGCCGCATCGTACAATAGGGGAGGAAGAAAGATGAGAAAGACGACCTCCGGATCGATTTCCACGTGCGGTAAGGATGGAATAAAACCAATGGCGATCCCCGCCGTGATGAGTAAGACCGGATAGGGCAGCCTTACCTTGTCGGCCAGGGCCGAAAGCCCGATCATCAGGGCCAGGATAAAGAGGACAACGCTGTAATTTTCCATAATGTTAAAGGTGGCCCGATTTCCGGATATTCCAAAAAACCTTTCTCCCTCCCGGCCCATCGCGTCCGGAAGCCCTTGTCGCAATCAACCCACATCTTTGTCATTTTTACACAGCACGAAATCCTGGTAGTGATCCTATTTTTGTTACGACAAATCCAATTCAATTATTTAAAAAATGTCAACTATGCAAAAGATCACCACATTCCTCTGGTTCGACAACAACGCCGAAGAGGCGATGAATTTTTATACCTCTCTTTTTAAAAATTCAAAGATTGTAAACATTACCCGTAACGGAGAAGGCGGACCCGGACCCAAAGGATCGGTATTGACGGCAACCTTCCAGCTCGAAGGACAACAGTTCATGGCATTGAACGGAGGCCCGCTATTCAGATTCACAGAAGCCATTTCCCTTTTCGTAAGCTGCGAGACACAACAGGAAGTAGACACATTGTGGGAGAAACTCTCCGAAGGCGGAGCGAAATCTCAATGCGGATGGCTCAAAGACAAATATGGCCTGTCCTGGCAAATTATCCCTACCGCTCTGGGTAAACTGATGAATGACCCCGATCCCGAAAAAGCACAAAGAGTAATGATGGCCATGCTTAAAATGACTAAGATCGACGTAGCCGAACTACAGAAAGCCTATGATGGAAAATAAGTCCCACCTCTGTCTTGTCAACAAAAGCCGTTAATCAAGAAACCAACAATGATCATCAAAATCTTCAACTCCGCGCTTATCCTCTTTGCCGTATACATGGGACTTAAACAAGGCCTGGCCATGATCACCGGCAAACCCGAAATCCTGGCTATTTTCAGCATCCCCTGATTTCCTCCCACTATCCCGGGACCCATCATCCCTAATCTGTCCAGAACTCCCCTATGGAATAGGTTTTGGCATGACCTGCGATGAGCACACTTTCACCCTGGTCGACACAATACAATTTCCCGACCCGTTCGGATAATTGCAGGGCTTCCATTGCCTTTTTGCCTAACTGCCCGCTCCAGTAGGGGATAAGAGAGCAATGAGCGGAGCCGGTCACCGGATCTTCAAAAATGGAAGCCTGTGAAGTAAAGAACCTGGATACAAAATCGCAGGTACGCCCCTTGGCCGTGATAATAATGCCGCCGGGATCCAGGTTGATCTGGTCGAGGATCTGCCGGTTGATCTTTATATTCAGGACATCTTCTTCGCTTTCATAGACCAGCATATAATCCCTGGCCTTCAGCACTTGCAGAGGCTGCCGGTCGAGCGATTGCCGGATGAGATCGGGCAATGGGGCAGGGGAGGGCTTTCGGGAAGGGAAATTCAGCGTGTACAATCCATCCTGAACGGTAACTTTCAGTTCGCCGCTCCTGGAATGAAAGACAAATTGCTCCGCCGGGTGATTCAATATTGTCTTTAGCGCATGTGCCGTTGCCAGCGTAGCATGCCCGCAAAGATCCATTTCAATTTCCGGGGTAAACCATCTCAGCGCATAAGCGTTGCCTCCGCCACCGCGGCCATTCCCACCATCTCCGCCGCCACCAGGGTCATCCCCGCCCGCAGGAACAAAAAAAGCCGTTTCGGCGACGGCATTCTCCCGCGCGATCTTCAGCAATAGTTCATCCGGCAACCACTCCTCCAGCGGCACCACACAAGCAGGATTCCCTCCGAACAACCGGTCCGTAAATGCATCGATTTGATAGAGCGCTAGTTTCATAATGTTTATAAGCCAAATTTACAAGCCCCGCTTTTATCATTATCTTTTAGCTGGGGCATTTCTTATCTTAGCCACTTCCAGGGAAGTGACAGGCGTGCTTTCTTTATTAAACCTTTTTTTCACAAACGTCAAAATACTGGCGATCGCGTGATCGTCTAAGAACGCTCCATGGGCAGGCATCAACCCATTATAGGTCTTTCCGCTTACCTTGACCTCTCCCTGCAGACCATGCAGGAGCACCCCGATCAACCGGTCCTTATCACCGGCTACCCAATCGGAGCCCGCCAGCGGAGGATACCGGCTATTATCGCCTTTCCCATCCCGCTGATGGCAGCCCCTGCAGTAAGAATTATAGAGGATCAGCCCTTCCATCTCACCCCCTTTCCCCAAATTATCCTTCACCTCATCGGGTGTTTTTATATAAGACCGGGATTTCCTCTTTTCCATGTCAGCTAACTGCGCCTCCCCGAACTGATCCTTATCTCCTTTATACATCACCCGCCAGATCCTCCCCTTATTCGATTCGGAAATATACAGCGATCCATCGGGCCCCATGGCAAGCCCCATCGGCCTGAAAACCGCATCACTCGTATTGACAACCGTGTCCACCCTTGTAAACCCATCGGCAAAGACTTCCCATTTCCCCGTCGGGGCTCCGTTCTCAAACGGTACAAAACATACGATATATCCTGCCTGGGGATAGGGCGACCGGTCCGTCGACCCATGAAAAGCGACAAAAGCCCCTTTTTTATACCTCCCGGGAAATTGATCGCCCTGGTAGAACAACAGGTCCATCGGAGCCCAATGCCCGGGGAAAGCCATCACTGGCGTATCGAACCTGCTGGCCCTGCCTACGATCTTACCATCGCCGCCATACCCCGGCTGCAATATGTTTTTCCCTTGCAGCTGGTCATAATAAGCATAAGGCCAGCCGAAATCCGATTTTTCCGTCACCTTTAACAAAGGCTCTGCCGGAAGCATGGCCGCCTGCCACGGGGAATAAATTTTGGGATACCGGGTATGGAAATTATCCATGCCGTTCATCACGACATACAGACTATTATCCATCGGGCTCCAGGCAATACCGAGCACGCTCCTTATACCCGTAGCATATTTATACCCGTCTTTCTGGGTCTGCCCTATCTTGTTGGCGTCAAATCGCCAGATGCCTCCATAGTTTTCCAGGTCCGGAGAAGGATCCAGTCCCTTGCCGCCAGGCATCCCGGCCGGACCCGCCGTCATAATGTCCTGACCTGCATCGTCCGGGGCCCCGAAAGGGACATACATATTTCCCTCCCTGTCAAAAGCCAGCGGCTTGGTCGTATGCCAGTGCTTATACAGATCTTTATCTTCATCCGTGAGGATCACTTCCGTCTTGCTGTCCGGGATTAATTGGCCGGGCGTCAATTTATTCCGGAGAACGTTTTTGACAGTAGAAGTATACAGGTAGCCATCATGTATGGTGACCCCGGTTGGCAGGCCCCCGATATCCTTATAATCTCCGAAGTAGGCGATGATATCCGCTTTACCATCATTATTGAGATCCCGGAGGGCGACCGTCCCCCCTTTTCCGTTCATAGGGTCATTATAGGTTAACTTAACATAGATATCCCCGTTATCATTGACGGTAATATGCCTGGCGCTTCCGATGCTGTCGGCGACCACCACCGCTTCAAAGTGACCGGGCAGGAAAAGCCCCCCATTATTCCGGTCGCCGGGTGGCAGGCCCACCCGCTCCTTGCTTTTGCATTGGATAAGGAATACCAGGATGAAGGTAAATAACAGGAACCTGAACATACGCGGATGTTTCCTGTAAAATAATCGTTTTCCAACACATACGTAAATGTTCTTTCCCACTATAAAACAATATTAGATTCTTTTTTTATAACTTTACTGGTACACGGAATCGCTGCACCCCGATGACTCTATATACGACATACCAGGACGAGCAACTGCTGCCATTGTTGAAAGACAGCAATGACGCTGCTTTTACCGAAATATATCGCCGTTACTGGGACCGGTTATTTGTAATGGCCATGCATCGCCTGGATAATACGGAGGAAGCCAGGGAACTCGTACAGGATATATTCTATAATCTATGGAAAAAAAGACAGGTCCTGCAGCTTACCTATACCTTGAACACTTACCTGGCAACGGCTGTAAAATACGAGGTGCTCAACCGGCTCGCCTCTAAAAACCGGCAGCAACGTTACCGGAAATATGCCTCCCTTGATTGGCATGAAGCCGTAATCGACACAGAGAATCAACTTCAATTTAATGAATTACAGGAGCAACTGGCTACCCTGGTAAAAGCCCTGCCCGAGAAATGCCGTATCGTATTCCAGCTGAGCCGTAACAAGGGATATTCCCAGAGAAGAATTGCGGCAGAATTAGGAATCGCGGAAAAGACCGTGGAAGCGCATTTGTCTGCGGCGATCCGCAAGTTGAAGACCGGACTCAGCCACTTGTTTACCCTGTTGCCCACTCTCTTTACCATCCTCTTCTCCACCGGCTTACTGCTCTCTTTCCCCGCATAAAGGAATGTCCTCCCGGAAATATTTTTTACCCGACTAAGGGATCGGCTCTTCTCGTTTGGCTATTAAGGAAATTAGCCTCATGTCCAATTTGCCTTATTCGCAGAAAATGCTCGAACTGGCCGAAAAATGGTTAAATGGTTCCATTACAGACCCGCAGAAAAAGGAATTTATAGACTGGTATAATCATTTTAATGACGAAGAATTGCTGTTGCCCCCTGAATATCAGCCCGTGATAAAGCAGCTGGAGGAGGAAATGCTGGTCAGTATCCGGGAAAGAATAGCGTTGGATGCTTCACCGCCTGCCAGAATAAAATGGTTCAGGGTATCAGCCGCAGCTGCCCTTATAACAGTCCTTGCTACCGGAGCCTGGTTCTTTATATTGCGCAAAAACTCCGGCCAGCCCCCCATCGCCGCTCAAAAATCCGCGCCGCCGGCCCAGGCCGATGTCCTGCCGGGCAGCAATAAAGCCCTGCTCACCCTGGACGATGGTTCGACCATTGTCCTGGATAGTGCAAAATCAGGCAATCTGGCCCGCCAGGGGAACACCCGGGTGCTGAAATCGGGAGACGGACAATTGAAGTATGAGCCTGTTACAGGCGACCCTATCGCTGGCATAAGTTATAATATCCTTTCCACGCCCAAGGGAGGCCAGTACAGGCTCGTTTTGCCGGATGGGAGCCAGGTATGGCTCAACGCAGCCTCTTCGATCCGCTATCCGACGGCTTTTTCAGGTAAGGAACGGAAAGTGGAGGTTTCCGGCGAAGCTTATTTCGAAATCACAAAAAATGCATCGATGCCCTTCAGGGTCCTGGCAGATCACCAACTGAAGGCTGCACATCCTATGGAAATCGAAGTGCTGGGCACCCGCTTCAATGTCAATGCCTATGCTGATGAAGCCGCTATCAGGACCACTCTCCTGGAAGGATCGGTAAAAGTGAGTAAAGGTGCCTCCTCCGGCCTGCTAAGGCCCGGACAACAGGCGCAGTTGCAGGATAATGGGGAAATACGATGGATCCCGGATGCGGACACCGAAAATGCAGTGGCCTGGAAGAATGGCGTATTCGAATTCGGGGATGAGAGTCTGCAAACGGTGATGCGCCAGATCTCCCGGTGGTATGATGTCGAAGTGGTCTATGAAGGCAATATTCCGGCAGACAAATTCACAGGCCGTGTCTCCCGTAATACCAGCCTGTCGGGCGTATTGAAGATTTTAAAATTGAGCGATATCCGGCTTACGATAGAAAATAAAAAGATCATTGTAAGATCCTGAGAAGCGGGCATCAAAGCTTTTCAGGACAAACATCAGGGCTTTCGTTGACAAAAGCAAAAAACCGGGAACGTTGGAGGCGTTCCCGGCGAATAGCTGAGTTAACTGTTACTATAAACAATTATTTGAGGAACTGCTTATTGTTAACCCAAATCAAAACAAAATTATGATTCCGACTGCTTATTGCAAAATCGGGCTGGGATTGCCTGCCTTGTCGCTTGCTTTCCCCCCCCGGCTGCAAACCAAAACCTGGCTGGTTATGAAAATGACTGCTTTTTTACTGATTGTTGCCTGCCTGCAGGTCTCTGCCAATGGGTTCTCACAAAAGATCAACCTGTCTATCCGGGAAGCCCCGCTGGAGAAAGTGTTCAAAGAAATTCAAAAACAGAGCGGCTATTCTTTCTGGTACAAGACCCGCCAGCTCGATAAGGCGGCGAAAGTGACCCTGGACCTGAAAAATGTCAGCCTGGACGAAGCGCTGAAAAAATGCTTCGAGAACCAGCCTCTCGACTATTTCATCGTTGAACAAACGATCGTAATCAAGCCCCGGGAACTATCCCCGCCCGCTGCCGTGCCGGCATCCATTATCAAAGGCAAAGTTACCACGGCTGCCGGTAAACCGTTGGGAGGGGTCACCATTACCATAAAAGCCACCCAAAAGGGTACGACTACCAACGAGAGCGGGGAATATACCCTCTCTGTTACCAAAGAAGATATCCTCCTCTTTTCCTATGTGGGCTATGATCCCAGGGAAGTAAAGGTCGGCGACCGGACAACGATCGACATCAGTTTGACGGAAAGCAATACGGCATTGAATGATGTGGTCGTCGTGGGTTATGGCCGGGCCAGCCGGAAGAACCTGTCAAGCGCCGTGAGTACGGTTAAATCGGAAGACCTGAACGTAGGCGCCATTACGGATGTTGGTCAATTGCTGCAGGGCAAGGCGCCCGGCCTGAACATATCGGCGAGCGGCGACCCCAATACACCTGCTGCTGTCGTTTTACGCGGCGCTTCTACCATCAATAGCTCCCAATCGCCCTTCTATGTCATCGATGGCGTTCCCGGGGCCGATATATCCATCATTGCGCCGGACGATATCGCTTCTATAGATATCCTGAAGGATGCCGCCGCGACCGCCATTTATGGCAACAGGGCCGCCAATGGCGTGATCATGGTCACGACTAAAAGAGGAAGTAAAAAGGGCCAGCTACAGGTAGCATACAGCGGGTATGCCGGCCTGGAAAAAGTATCCAGCAGCCTGAAAATGATGAATGCGGCCCAGTCGAGAGCCTTTGTTACCAAAAATAGCCTGGCCTACTCTCCCAATGACGATAAAGGCGCGAATACCGATTGGCAAAAAGCCATCGAAAGAAGCTCCGCTTTTTCGCATAATCAGAATATTTCCTTTACCGGAGGCGGCGATCATGGTAATTATGTCGCCAGCCTCAACTATGCGAATAAAGAAGGGATCCTGTCGCATAGTTCCCTGGAGCGTGTCATCGCCCGCCTGGCCATCGAGCAGTATGCTTTGAAGGATAAAGTCAAATTCGGAGTGAATATCACGAATTCCAACAGCAGCGCCAATGACATCCCTTACCGGAGTGTCGTGCTGCTGCAATCGGCCCTCCACCTGCCGGTATCGCCCGTAAAAAATGCCAACGGCACTTATTTCGAGAATTTCAATACAGCCGGCTATTACAACCCCGTGGCGATGATGAATCATAGCCAGCAGAACACCAAGTATAATACCCTGGTGGGCAGTTTTACCACACAGGTAAAATTACCGTTCGGGCTGACCTACGACCTGAACCTGTCTTACCAGAGCGCCACCTCCCTGCAAGGACGATACCTGGACAGTTATTTTACCGCGAACTATAATAACATGTACGATAATCCCGATCCGGGCCTGACCTACCATACCCAGCAATCTTTCGGCTCTAACGGCCAGGCTACCCGTAGTTCCTACCAGAGCACCAGTAAATTGCTGGAAACCTATTTTACCTGGGATAGAAAGTTCGGCTCCCATACTATCAATGCCGTTCTGGGATATTCCTGGCAGAACTTTATCATCGGGGATGGCTTCCAGGCCACCACCTCGAATTTCCCGGTGGATAATATCGGGTATAACAACTTAGCCTTAAGCAATCCCTATGGTCTGAGCGGTTATACGATCGGGTTGGGAGCGGACGGCGTTTACCAGGAGACCCGCCTGATCTCCGATTTCGCCCGGGTCAATTATAATTATAAAGACAAGTATTTACTCCAGGGCTCCGTAAGAAGGGATGGTAGCTCGGTATTCGGCGCCAACCATCAATGGGGATATTTTCCTTCCGTGGGCGCAGCCTGGCGGATCAGCCAGGAGAGCTTTATGAATAACCAGGCTCTTTTCAACGAACTGAAAATCAGGGGAAGCTATGGCGTCACGGGGAATTCAACGGGCTTTAACGCCTATACCGCCCAATCTTTATCCGGCAGCAATGGAACTTTTTATTACAATGGGTCCAATGTTGGCGCTTATGGGACCACCCAGGCGTCCAATGTCAATCTGCAATGGGAAAAGACGGCTACGACGGATATCGGGCTGGATTTTTCGATCCTGAAGGGTAAACTCAGCGGCGCCCTGGATTGGTATAACAAGAATACGACCGGCATGATCTACCCCTATAAAGTGGATCCCATCCTCGTTCAGACCGGGACTATTACGGCCAATGGCGGCAGCATGAATAATAAAGGGATTGAATTGAGCCTTGCAGCCAACCTGGTGAAAAAAGCTGATTTCAGCTGGACGAGTTCCCTCAACCTGTCGCATAATACGAATAAGATCACCAGTCTGACCAATCCCTTGTTTACCGGTGGCGACTCCGTCCTGCTTGCCGACCCCGAAGGCGGCGGACAATCCGGCAGCACCCTGCAGATCCTGAAGGCTGGCAAACCCATGGGACAATTCTTCTCCCTGCAGTATGCCGGTAAGAATGCCAGCGGCGTCTCTCAATACGTGGGTGGCAATGGCAAATTGACGACCAATCCTTCCATCGGAACGGATTATCATTATCTGGGCAGCGCACAGCCGAAATTACTGGTAGGATGGGCTAATACCTTCCATTATAAGGCATTTGACCTGAATATATTCCTGCGGGCCGTATTCGGCAATAAAATTTTCGATGCCACCCGCGCCGACCTCTTCAGGCCCTCTACGGCAGCGACTACGAATATCCTGGTGGATGCGGCCGGTGAGTCCCCCAGCGACGGGAATGCCTACAAATATTCTTCCCGCTTCATCGAAAGCGGAAGCTACCTGCGATTTGACAATGCCTCCCTGGGATATAATTTCAAATACCTGGGTGAGTCTATCAAATCTCTTCGGGTATATGTCTCCGTCAATAACCTGTTCGTGATCACCGGCTATAAAGGAGTAGACCCGGAAGTGACCCAGGGTGGTATAGCGCCTGGCGTGGATTATAACAATTTCTATCCCAAGACCCGGCAATTCTTATTGGGCGCAAAAGTCTCCTTCTAACCAGTAAAAATCATCAATATGCAAAACGTATTTAAATATATAATTTTCCCGGTGCTGCTATTTGGAACATTGGCGTCCTGCCATAAGCTCGATGTGCCGGTAAAAACGGAACTGACACCCGCTGTCTTCCCCCAGGATTCTGCTCAATACGTCCAGGCCGCCGGCGCGGTATATGTTGTTTTGAGAGGGAATTACGCAGTAGAATACTTTTTTCAGCAGACCTATAGCACCAATGAAGGGATCGAACCTGCCCGCGGAGGCAACTGGTATGATGGCGGGCAAAATATGACCCTGCATTATCATAGCTGGACAAAGGACAATGGATATATCAACGGCAACTGGACCTGGCTGTCTACCATTATCGGGACCAGCAACCAGACGCTTTCCGTCCTGAACCAGACCGTCCCCGCAGGATCTTTTAAGCAGACTCTTCTTTCAGAAGTAAAGATGGTGCGTGCGTTCGCCTATTTCATGATGATGGATAATTACGGCAATGTCCCTATCGACACGGCATACGGGGATTTTACGCCGAAACCCAATACGGCAAGGGCGCAGGTGTTCAGTTTTATCGAGAGCGAGGTAAAAGCCTGCCTGCCTTACCTCAACACCGCTTCAGGGGCAACCACGTACGGTAGACCCAATAAATACACAGCCTATGCCTTATTGGCAAAAATGTGCCTGAATGCGGAGTATTACACGAAGACGGCACGCTATGATGATTGCATAGCGGCCTGTGATAGCGTGATCAACTCCGGCCTCTATGCTTTGGAGCCCCAGAGCAGTTATCTCAAGATGTTCTATCCTACGAACGGTCCGTCCATGAAGGAGTTTATCTTTGCGATACCTTATGATCCCGCATTTAGTAACGGGAGCTGGCCTTTCCGCTGCGTAAACATACATGCCCGTTACGATGTTCCCCGGAGCGAGAAGGCCAAGTTCAGCCTGCCTTTTACACCCAGCGCCCCGGCCAGTACCCTGCCGGAGTTCTATGCCAATTTCAACGATCCGAATGACGTGCGGAACGGTCAATGGCTGACCGGCCTGCAGTTCCTGAATGACGGCGTTACCCCGGTAACGGTGACGACCACCAAGGCGGGATATGATGGCATTTTATACGCGGGTGATAATACCCCCTACACTTACCAGGTGAACCTTACCCCCAATGTCGTGCTCAGGAACACTACACAGCCATTTGATGTCAATGACGACGAAGTAGGCTGGAATATGGGCTATCGCAATATCAAGTTCTATCCCGATGCCAATTCCCCGAACAGGAACCAGAACAATGACGTGCCGGTATTTCGTTATTCGGACATTCTCCTGATGAAGGCCGAAGCCATATTGCGCGGGGGAGCGGCTACCCTTGGACAGACGGCGCTGACCCTGGCCAACCAGTTGCGTGCCGAACGTACTACCTCCGCGGCCTGGAGCAATATTACCCTGGATTCTATTTACAATGAAAGAAGCCGGGAATTTGCCTGGGAAGGCTGGCACCGGAACGATATGATCCGCTTCGGGAAATTTGAAGATTCCTGGGGCTTTAAGACAGATGCGGATGTAAATCACCGGATCTACCCGATACCGACGGTCGCCCTGCAATTAAACCCGGCCTTAAAACAGAATACCGGCTATTGAGTACTCCGACCAACCAACAATATGAAGATCCCTTTTTTCTTTGCTTGTTTATTATTGATCGGCCGGCCGGCCTCCTTTTCACAGGAGCCCAATAATCCTTCGTTAGAGCGAGCCGGAACTTCGTCCCTCGTTCCAGCCCGCTCGCAACCGATCCGGGGCCCCGTGGCGTCTTATGCACTGATCCGGCGTTTGCTGCCCGACAGGGCGACCGGATTTATAATAGAGTCCTTACCGGCCGCCGCCGGTAAGGACTCCTTCGAACTGGAAAGCCGCGGTGACCGGATCCTGCTCCGGGGCAATAACGGAATAGCGATCGCCTCCGGCCTGTACTATTACCTCCAAACCTACTGCCATTGCCAGATTACCTGGAACGGCAGCAACCTGCGGCTACCCGCAAGACTACCACCCGTTCATGGAAAAATACATAGAGCTTCCCCATACAACTATCGCTACTATCTCAACTATTGCACGTTTAATTACAGCATGAGCTGGTGGGACTGGCCACGCTGGGAGAAAGAGATTGATTGGATGGCCCTGCATGGCATCAATATGCCGCTAGCCATCACCGGGGAAGAATATACCTGGTATACAGTATATAAAGGAATGGGTTTTTCGGATGAAGAGCTGGCTTCCTTCTTCAGCGGCCCCGCCTGGTTCGCCTGGTTCTGGATGGGCAACCTTGACGGATGGGGCGGCCCTCTTTCCCGGCATTGGATGGAAAGCCACCGGGACCTGCAAACGAAGATCCTGCAAAGAGAAAGGGCATTGGGTATGAAACCCGTATTACCTGCCTTCACCGGCCATGTACCGGCCAGCTTCAAAGATCATTTTCCTTCGGCTAAGCTCAAACAGACCAATTGGAAGAATGGCTTTGCCGATACCTATATCCTTGATTCGGAAGATACCTTATTCGCATCGGTCGGTAAGAAATTCCTGGAGGTGCAGACCCGCCTCTTCGGCACCGATCATTTCTACTCCGCAGATACCTTCAATGAGAACGAGCCGCCTTCCGACGATCCCGCTTTCCTCGCCGGACTGAGCCGGAGACTGTACGAAGGCATGCAGCAGGCTGACACAGCCGCCATATGGGTGATGCAGGGATGGTTGTTCTATAGCGACCGCGCTTTCTGGAAGGCACCGCAGATAAAGGCCTTACTGGATGCCGTACCCGATAACCACCTACTCCTGCTGGACCTGGCCGCGGAAATAGAACCCGTCTGGAAAAGAACACAAGCTTTTTATGGCAAGCCCTGGATCTGGAATATGCTCAACAATTTTGGCGGTAACGTAAACCTGTTCGGCCGAATGGAAGGAGTGGCTTCCGGACCCGCGCTGGCGCTTAACGATACCGCTTCCGGCAGGATGGCGGGTATTGGCCTGACCATGGAAGCCATCGAACAAAACCCGGCGATCTATGAACTGATGATGGAGCACGCCTGGCAATCCACACCCGTTTCATTGGAGGAATGGCTCCCCCGGTATGTACGGAACCGGTATGATGTTTCGACCCGCTCCGGTCCTGGCCTCACCCGTTCCGGTTCCGCCGGCCGGCAATTGCTCCAGGCATGGGATATCCTCCGGCAGACCGTTTACAATGGCCGGGAAATAAGGGATGGCGCCGAGTCCATCATCACCGGGCGCCCCACCTTCGATTCCACTACGGTATGGACACGGACAAAACTCAATTATCCCCCACAGGCGCTCCTGCCGGCATGGGACCTCTTTATTCGGACTGCAGCGCAATATCCAGCTACCGCCTCAACCGTCTCCGAAGCCCCCGCACCAGCCCCCACCGAAGGCTTTTTATTCGACCTGACAGACATTACACGCCAGGTCCTGGCCAATTATGCCCTGCCTTTGCAGAAAAGATGGGTGAATGCTTTCCTTGCAAAAGATAGTGTAAGCTTTACAAACTATAGCCGGCAGTTCATAGAGCTGATCGACGATCTGGACCGCCTGCTGTCGACCCGCAGGGATTTTTTACTCGGCCCCTGGATCGCCTCGGCCAGAAGTTGGGGGAATACCCCTGCCGAAAAGAAACAATACGAAATGAATGCCCTCGACCTGGTCACTCTATGGGGAGACGCTAACAGCCCCCTCCATGAATACGCCAACCGGCAATGGAGCGGTCTGCTGAACGATTTTTACAAAGTGCGGTGGCAAAAGTTTTTCGTCCTGCTGGATCGATCCCTGGAAAATGGGAAAGCGCCGGACCTGCAAGGTTTCGAAAAAGAAATCCGCCGGTGGGAATGGCAATGGGTCAATGAAGAAAAATCCTTCCCCGTTACTCCGTCCGGCAACAGCCTGGAAATCGCCGGGAAACTCTATCGTAAATACAGGCGGAAAATAGAAGCCGCTTATCAATGAAGAACCTTAGTGTTTCTGATTTTTATCATAATGAAGCAGCCAGTGATTACCATACCGGTCCGTCAGATCGCCGAATAAAGCCCCCCAGAATGAATTCTCCAGGGGATGCGTGGCCTTCCCGCCATTTGAAAGATTGGCATAGAACGTATTGATCTCTTCCTCGCTGCTGCAATTGAGCATTAAAGAAACTGAATTCCCCTTCACCAGCCCCTGCTCCTCCACCATATCCGAAGCCATGATCTGCAAGGGCCCCTTGGTCAACGTGGAATGCAGGACACTCTCTTTCATTTGAGGGGGCATCTTATCTGCCAGAGGGGACTCGCCAATAGTTTGAAGGGTCAGCTCCCCTCCCAGGCATTCTCTGTAGAAGGTCATGGCTTCGCGGCAATTTCCATTAAAGGTCAGGTAAGAATTAATTTGTGTCATTTTAATCAGATTTAGTAGTTATCAATTTAGCGCCCGGATCACCCCACAAACATAAAAGGTTAAAAGAGAATTGACAGGGTGTAAAAACGACATTTCGGAGTGGTGATTGCGACAGGGAATTTGTCTATCTTTATTGGATGAAACATGTATCCATTCTCGTCCCGGAGACCTCCGTGATAGAGGCTATAGCGGACCCCCGCTATCTGTTTAAAACGGTCAACCAGTTCCTGGAGGCCGCCGGCAAATGCCCCCTGTTCCACATCGAGCTGGTAGGCGTTTGCAAAGAGGTACAATTGGAGAATTGCATCTTCTCCGTTCATATTGACAAACTCCTGCACGAGGTTAAAAAGACGGACCTCATCTTCATCCCTGCCCTGAGCGGCGATATGAAGAAAGCCCTGGAATTGAACGAGGCCCTGATCCCATGGATATGTGACCAGTATGCGCGGGGAGCGGAAGTGGCATCCCTTTGCATAGGCGCCTTCCTGCTGGCCGCCACCGGCTTGCTGGATGGTAAAAAATGTTCCACCCATTGGAATTCTGCCAATGAATTCAGGAATATGTTTCCCGCCGTACACCTGGTAGACCAGAGCATCATCACCGAAGAGCAGGGCCTCTATTCCAGCGGAGGGGCCAACTCATACTGGAACCTGCTTTTATACCTGGTGGAAAAATATACGGACCGGGATACGGCCATCCAGGCCTCTAAATACTTTGCCATCGATATCGACCGGGAAAGCCAGGCAGCCTTTATGGTATTCAAAGGACAGAAAGAACATGAAGACGAGGCCATCAAGCAGGCACAGAGCTTTATCGAGGCCAACTTCCAGGATAAGATCACCATCGACAACCTGGCCGACCTATGCGCCATCGGCAGGCGTAGCTTTGAACGCCGTTTCAGAAAAGCAACTAACAATACCGTCATAGAATATATCCAGCGGGTAAAGATCGAAGTGGCCAAAAGAAGCCTGGAGAGAAGCCGGAAAAATGTCAACGAAGTGATGTTTGATGTGGGTTATACGGATACCAAGGCCTTCAGGGACGTGTTCAAAAAAGTAACAGGGCTTACGCCGATTGAATACAGAAATAAATACAATAAAGTAGCGACCCTCTTCCCGGACCCCTCGCTCCAATAAAAAAACATCCCGAACTCAAAGTCCGGGCGTAATAAATAATTATCGGGCACTTACCTGATTTTCCGACCCGTCTAATTCTCCAGCACGGACAAAATATTCCCCGCCGGGTCCTTAAACCAGGCGATATCCGGCCCCTTTCCCTGCTCTTTGCCCCGGGCAATCCCCTTCGCATCGGTCTTGAGATCTTTCATGTCATAATGCTCGAAAACGACGCCCCGCTTTCCCAGCTCATCTACGGCTTTTTCAATATTGCCCACAGGAAAATTAAGGACGGTGTAAGTCGCCGGAGTATGGTTGGGCTTGGGATAGACCATTATCTTATTGCCCCCGGCTATATTCAGTTCCAGCACCCCCATGGGGTTATCGGCCACATTCAATTGAAGCGTCTGGCCATAGAACTGTTTTGCTTTCTCGATATTGTCAACCGAGAAGCTGCTGAATGTCTTTGTATCTTTAAACATAACACACCTTTTTAATGACAGTGAATAAATAATGAGCATAAAATAAAGACCATTACAAATTTACCATCAATAAACAGGCCACAGCGGGTGTAAATACGGCAATTTAAGGGGCTGAATACGACAGCCTGGGCCCGGCTTCCCCCATTCTCTTCACTGCCCCATCATCAGCCCCTCTCAGCAAAATCCTTCTTCCCGGAGTAGCTCTCCCGGAACTCTTTCGGCGTACATCCCTTCTGCCGCTTGAACGATCGGTTAAAATGAGCCACATTATTATAGCCGGTCTTATAGGCGATCTCCGCAATATCTTCGGAGGTCCCCACCAGCATACGCGAAATATGGCCGATCCGGATCTCGTTCAAACTTTCCATATAGGTCTTCCCCGTCCTTTTCCGGAGGAAACGGCAAAAAGCCCCCTTGGTCATACAAGCCCTCTTCGCCATCTCTTCCAGGGTAATAGACCGGGAATAATTGGCTTTCATATAGGCATACGCCATATCGATCCGATTGCCCGCCGGACAAAGCTCCGGAACGACAACCTCCGCAGAGAGTACCTGGCTATCGGGAGCCACCGAGAGATCATGCAAAATAGAGAGGAGGCCCAGAAAAGAGCCGAATCCTTTCTTTTCCTTTTGAGAAACCAGTTTGGGGTAAATATTTTCAATCGTTGGGGTGGAAAAAGACACTCCGAAGGAGGCCATTTTAAATAACTGATTGATCAGACTGAGTTGGTTTTTCCCCAGGAATTCCTCAGCAAACAAGTCCCCGGGGAACTGGATGCTGATCTCCGTAATGGGCCGGCCTGAAACCTCCTGCGACTTCCAGGAATGAGGGACATTGGGCCCGGTCAGCACCAGTTCAAGGTCCGGAATGATCGCTTCATGATTCCCAACAACCCGCTTAGCCCCGGCAGCATCCGCAATCAATAGTAATTCATACTCGGAGTGATAATGTAAGGGGCGGTCCAGCTCGTTTTTTACGCTGGAAGAATAGGTGAGGCAATCCTGGGCATTCAGGGAAGTGACCTTATGCAAAGTATTGTATTTCATGGCAATATCATTAACCTGGTAAAAATAAAGGTTGTACATTTATCATGCATTTTTTGGCATAGAATGATACTACCTTGCACGATATGATACCCCCACAGCTCCCTGCCTCCTTAAAGGGGATCCTGCTATCGCGGGTTATCGCCCTTTCCTGCCTCCTCCTGATTTTTTCTGTCCTCCCGCATCGGGCACATAGCCAACCCGAAGCAACCCGGAAATTCAGCCAGCTTACCACCGCAGACGGACTGTCGCAGAGTGCCGTCAACTGTATCCTCAAGGATAAATCAGGGTTCATGTGGTTCGGCACCCAGGATGGTTTGAATAAATATGATGGCCATACGTTCACCGTTTACCGGAACAACCCCCAAAACCCCCGCTCGATACCGGACAACCAGATCAAATGCCTCTTTGAAGACCAGCAGTCCAATCTCTGGATCGGTACCCTGGGAGGAGGATTATGCATTTACAATAGGAGCCAGGACGCTTTTATCCGGTTGGAAGACCTGGGGATCCATCCGGATTTTTCCATCAATCCGGCTATCCTCAGCATCTGCGAAGACCACGATTCGCGCCTCTGGGTAGGCACCTTCCATGAATTATTACTGATTGACCGGAACAAAAAGACCATCCGGCATTTTCAGCCCGATCCCCGCGACCCCTCCAGCCTGAGCAACCCTACGATCCAATCCATCTTTGAAGATGCCTCCGGTAACCTCTGGATCGGCACCTCCAAAGGCCTCAACCTTTTTAACCCCAAAGACGGGACCTTCAGGCATTTCCTGCATGACGATAAAGATCCCCGGAGCATCAGCAGCGACCTGGTAAAAGCCATCACAGAAGACCGGCATGGCCGCCTCTGGATCGGCACCGATGGCGGCGGATTGAATGTTTTTGACAAGGGATTCTTCTCCTGCTATAAAAAGGACGCCGCCCGGAAGAATAGCATCAGCAGCAACATCGTTACAACCCTTTGCCGGGCCGGTAGCAATAGAATATGGGTGGGGACAGAAGACGCGCTGGATTTACTGGAAGTAGATTCGGGGACTTTCGTCGCCTATAATAAGACCCTGATCGGCCAGGGCAGCCTGAACAATAATACGATCCTTTCTTTGGACGAAGACAACAATGGGATCCTATGGGTAGGCACTTCCGCCGGCGGAATCAATAAATACGACCGGAACCTGTTCTCCTTCGATTGCTATCGGAACACTTCCGATCCATTCAGCCTGAGCGCGGATATGGTCACCTCTTTTGCCGAAGATCAGAAGGGCGATATCTGGATAGGTACCGATGGGGGAGGGCTGAACCGATGGGAACGAAGCACCCACCGGTTCATTCATTATGATCCGGAGCCCGGTAATAACAATACCCTCGGAGGATATGCCATCCTCTCCCTGCTCATGAGCCGGAAAAAAGATTATTTGTGGATAGGCACTTATGGAAATGGATTGAACAGGCTGGACCTGAAGACGGGGAACTTTCAACACTACCGGCAGGGCAACGGGCCCCATGAGCTGAGTAATAATTCCATCTATGCATTGCTGGAAGACCGGCAGGGAAATATCTGGATGGGTACCAATGGGGGAGGAGTGGATATCCTGGATCCATCGGACGGCATCATCACCAGGCATCGGCATACCGATGACCACGATAGCCTCAGCAACGATTATATAAGATCCATGCACCAGGACCGGCAGGGAAAAATATGGATCGGCACCTATTCGGGAGGCATCAGCGTTTATGACCCGGCATCCAAAAAATTCACGCTGTATGATAAAGTCAATAACAACCTGAGTAACCAGGTCGTCTTCTCCCTTTGCGAGGATGCCAAAGGGAATATCTGGGCCGGGACGATGGGAGGAGGGCTGGACTGTTTTGACCCGAGGACCCGGCGGTTTATCACCTTCAACGAAGAGAACGGGTTAAGCAACAATATCATCAACAGTATCATCGAAGATGGAAAAGGGTATTTATGGTTGAGCACGAATAAAGGCATCAGCCGGTTCAACCCTGTGAACAGGACATTCCGGAACTATGGCGTCTACAACGGCCTGCAGGACCTGGAGTTTGTCGTAGGCTCGGGATTCCGGACCGACAATGGCAGGATCCTCTTTGGTGGAGCAAATGGATTTAATGTCTTTGATCCCGGCGCGGTCCGGGACAATAAGATTCCTCCCGTCAGCCGGTTTACCGGGTTCCTCTTATTTAATAAGCCGGTAAGGGTCGGAGAGAAGAACTCCCCCCTGAAGGAGAATATCGGGGATGCCAAAGAAATAACCCTCACTTACGACCAGTCCGATTTTACCATCGAATATGCTGCCTTGAGTTATACCGTGCCGTCGGAAAATAAATATGCCTATCAGTTGGAAGGCTTTGATAAGAACTGGAACTACGCGGGCAGCGAACGCAAAGCCACGTACACCAACCTGGTCCCGGGCCGGTACCTGTTCAAAGTCAAAGCCGCCAATAATGACGGCATCTGGAATCCGAAAGAGACTGTTCTGACCATTATCATTACCCCTCCGTTCTGGAAAACCTGGTGGGCTTACGGGCTCTATATTATATTGGTCTTTCTGATCCTGTATGTCATTTATAAGGACATTGCCGGTAAGGAAAAATTAAAAGGGCAGATCCGTTTCGAGCGGCTCACGGCAGACAAAATGAAAGAGCTCAACCGGATTAAACTGGATTTTTTCACCAACGTTTCCCATGAGCTGCGTACCCCTCTTTCCCTGATCATGGATCCCCTGCGGAAGATCATCCGGGAAGAGCTTCCCCCGGAACAGGTTAAGAAATACAGCGGACTGATGTATAATAATGCGTCCCGTCTGATGAAGCTGATCAACCAGATGCTGGACCTGCGGAAACTGGAAGCCGGGCACGTAAAATTGGCTGCAAGGCCAGCCAATATCGTTACCATGACGAAGAATATTGCCGAACTGTTCAATATCCACGCGGTAGAAAGGAATATCCATTATTCCATCACCGCTTCTATCGACAACGTACAGGTCTGGATCGACCAGGACAAATTCGAAAAGATCATCTTCAACCTTATTTCCAATGCCTTTAAATATACCCCGGACAATGGCTCCATCTCCATCTTAATCAGCCACGCCAACTCTGTCCCCGCCGTCTCCCGCGATCAGATGGCCCCTGAATATGTCGCTATTCATGTCCGGGACACCGGCGTCGGCATCCCCGCCCACCTGAAAGACAAAGTCTTTGAGATCTTCTACCAGGTGGAGGAGACCAGCCGTTATGAGAATGGATCCACCGGCATCGGCCTTGCCCTTACTAAGGAACTGGTCGAATTGCATAAGGGTAGGGTAGAGGTGGAAAGCGAATTAGGGCGGGGCTCCGACTTTATTATTTACCTGCCCCTGGGACACAGGCACCTAAGCCAGAGCGAGCAGTCCGCCCCCGCTGACCCCAGCCATGCCCACGATCGGGCAGATCCTCTCAACAACCCCGAATCCACCGATACTTACCCGACTGCCAACGGCACTCCTTCCCGGATTGACTCTGAAGCCCCCGGCGCTTACCCACCCGCATCCCCTTCCCCGCAGGATTCCGGAATGACCCGCCCGGCGGATGAACCGGAGCTCCAACTTGAATCTGCTCCCTTGATCCTCCTGGTCGAAGACAACAAAGATTTGCGGGAATACCTGAAAGAGGAATTGGGACAATTCTATAAAGTGGAGGATGCTCCGAATGGATCGATCGGTTATGATTTAGCGGTACAACTGATTCCTGACCTGGTCATCAGTGATATCATGATGCCGGAGGTCACCGGCCTGGAGCTTTGCGAAAAGATAAAGACCGATGAACGGACCAGTCATATTCCCGTGATCCTGTTGACGGCCAAACAGGCGGAAGTCCACCAGATTGAAGGCTACTCGGCAGGCGCCGACGCCTATATTCCCAAACCCTTCAATACGGAGCTGGTCCTGGCCCGTATTAAGAACCTGCTTAACTCCCGGAAGAAACTGAGGGAGCTATACGGAAAGACACCGGACGAGACATCCCCCGGCCTTGAAATGAATCCCCTGGACAAGGAGTTTATCAACAAAGCCATAAGGATCGTAGAGGACAATCTCGCGGATATCACTTTTGATATCGATGTGCTGTCCGCAAAACTGAAAGTGAGCCGGCGTCAGCTATACCGGAAATTAAAGGCCCTCACCAATCAGACCGCCCATGACTTCGTGACGGCTATCCGGTTGAAAAAAGCAGCTGGATTATTAGTTACCGGTGAATACAGCATCGCAGAGATCGCCTACAAAGTCGGCTTTTCCGAGCCGGCTAATTTTAGCCGCTCCTTCACCCGCCAGTTCGGCAAAAGCCCTAAGAAATATATAGCGGAATATGATGGGAAGTAGGGTTGTGCGAAAACGATTATTTTCCTTTCTTAGGCTTTTCTTCTTTCGGCAAACCATGCTTGCACCGCATTTGTGGCAGATAACAGTCGCCTCTTTATCATACGGGAACATAGGGATCCAATACAGGTGAAAATAAACACTGGACACCATAACGTCTGCCACAATTTACTCAAACCTTAATTCGATCAATAAATCGAAATATTTCACTGTGTCGATAAATAAGACTAGCTTCGCGCCAGAAAATAAATAGTGACCGAATCATAGAACGCAGAATGCCTGAAACAGATTAACAAAATGAGAATCATAAAAGAAAACCATCAGGGCCTCAGCACCATTTTATCATTTGCGCTGATCCCGTTGTCCGGTTTGGCCACCGATATCTACCTGCCCTCCCTGCCATCCATGGCCAGCCACCTGAACGTCACCAATGCCGCAGTCCAACTGACACTGCTCCTCTTTATGGTGAGCTCCGGCATCAGCCAGTTATTCGTAGGCAGTTTACTGGACAGCTTTGGACGTTTCCGGCTGGGTATCAGCGCGCTGATCCTGTTCGCACTCGCCAGCTTTTCCATCGCCCTGACCCATAACATTTACGTCCTGTATTTTATGCGCGTCCTCCAGGGCATCGCCGTTGCCACAATCGTAGTAGGCAAAAGAGCTTATTTCGTAGATATATACTCCGGGGAGAAATTACGGCATTATACCAGCCTCTTTTCCATAGTATGGGCCACCGCCCCCATCGTGGCGCCTTTCATAGGTGGTTATTTACAGGCTTCCTTTGGTTGGCAATCCAACTTTTATTTTTTAGGCATTTTCGCCCTGGTAATAGTGGTCCTGGAACTTATATACGGAGGCGAATCTTTAAAGAATTTCCAGCAGTTCAAAGTAAGATCCATTGTCCAGGTCTATTCCTCGATGCTTAAAACACCCGATTTTAGCCTGGGACTGATCATGATCGCATTATGTTATTCCATGTTAGTGGTATTTGGAATGACCAGCCCCTTTATCATCGAACATGTCTTTCATTATTCGCCCGTGATCACCGGTTATTCTTCCCTGGTTTCAGGAGTAGCGCTCATGACAGGTGGAATGATTTCCAAGGCGTTGATCAGACGGCCGCTTTCCAAAAAGATAACCACCGCGATCTTCCTTCAATTATTTTTCTCGGCGCTGATGATCGCTGTATCCGGGCTTAGAACAAATCTTTATACACTTATGCCCTTTGTGCTGATCATTCACCTTTTGGCAGGTTTTATATTCAATAACCTGTTTGCCTATTGCCTGGGCCGTTTTTCCAAAAATGCCGGCGTAGCTAGTGGCATAACGGGCGGATTACTGTATATCATCACTTCCCTTTTCAGCTATGGGATCGTTAATTCGGTGATCATTAAAAACCAGGGATTGCTGGGAGGCGCTTACCTGACGCTCGCCCTGCTCCTCTACATAGTTTTCCTCCTGTTCAACAGAGCCAGGTTCGCCTACAGCACTGCCTCCACCACCACACTCAAATCCCAGGCTACTGTCGGACAGGCCAATCTCAGCTCCTGACCCGTCACGGTAACGGTGGTCTCCAGAACAAGAGCCCCCGTTCGACAGTCCGACCACCGTACCCTATACGTCCCGTCCTTTACCCCGGGCAGGATGATCGAAGCACCCGCAACAGCAGCCGGCGTCCCATTCTCTTTTACATTCTTCCAGTTATACTGCTTATTCAATACCCATCCGGCCATCCGCGAATGATCGGATGATTTCAAAACGGCGGCTCCCAGGCCACCCCCATCTCCCGAGATCCTGACCGGCGCTACCGTATAATGATCCCTGGAAAAAGAGATGCCCGAAGCGAAATCCGCCAAAGCCAGAAAATGAGTATACAGATTTTGCGGCTCTATATAATTATCCCAATACCAGGGCAGACCAGCGCCCATGCCCCCTCCGAGCAAAGTTCCCCAGAGGGAATTGTGAATATAAATGCCATGAGGGTCCGTGGCGGCCAGGTTGCCGGCATCTCCGCTGAGACCGAACTCTCCGGTCAAAGTGGGCTTACCATACAACGCAAAATAGGATTGACAGGCGCTGCTCAGCACACTGTCCAGGTTGGGCACACCGACATAATAATGCGTCTGCGTGAAGTCGATATCAGGCAGATTCCAGGTTGCCGGATCATGAATGGCCGAGGCGTAACTGGTGGTGATGAGGTGTTTATTCACATCCTTCGACCGCAGCCAGGCCGCCATTTCTTTATGCCAGGCCGTGATCTCGCTTTTGTGCCGGGCAAAATCATCCGTCCATTCCACTTCATTGAATAACTCCCAGCACATAATATGACTGGAATAGCCATAACGGGCTACGATATAGCGAAACCGGTTCCGGATCAATTGCCTGGCCGTGCTATCGGTGAAAAAATCCCAGGTATGTACACATGGACCGCCATTCGCCGCATTATAAGGATTCTCATTCCAGTTAGGGTCTACCTTCGAGGATACCTGCCCGTGATGGTCTAAGGTCAGCATCATATAAACTCCTTTCTCCCGGCAGAACCCGACCAGCCAGTCCAGGTACCAGGCATTCTCCTGCTTATAAGACTGCAACCCGGAATATCCATTTCGTCCATTCTGCCATTCAAGTCCCAACCCCCACGAAGGCATCCACACCCGGATGAAATTTCCTTTATTGGCAGCCAGTTTGCCCACCCATTTGCTATAATCCATATAAGCATTGGCATGCGCCCAGCCAATGTTCTCCCCGATAGGAATATATTGAGCGCCATTATCAAAACTCAGATAAGGCGTCTCATTGCGTCGTATAAAGCCCGGCAGGGTAGAAGCCTCGCACCGAAAACTCTCCATCTTTCCCATCGTACTCCCCGTCCTCGTGGCACAATAAAGACGGTATTGCCAGCGACCCGCTTCGCGGGGAGCATACCTCACCCGGAAACTGCCGGTACCTTTAGCCACCAGGCTGCCATTGTCTGTATTCAGCGTATAATCCTGCATGAAGAAACCATCTACCGTATCTTTCCTGCCACCCGGCGAGATGAACAGGCAACTGACCGTGATATCCCCATAGTCATAGGGATTCGAATACACAGCCCTGAGATCGATATTGAGCTCGAAGGATTCGTATTGGTCAACGACAGACCAGTTAGGCGTTACCCTTCGAAAAACAGGCGCCTGTGCAAAGCTCATCCCTTCGCTGCAAAACAGCATCCATAAAAAACAAACGCCCCAACCAGCCCGGTTCCGCAATAAATACAGCCGCCTTGATCTTACCTTCATCAGTAGGTCAATTTTATTTCCTTCTGTAAATCCTTTTTCCAGTCAGCGTCCCTGTTCCGGTCGATGATCCGGCATAACGTTGCCACGGAAGCCGCCGAATGCAGCCCGTCCGCAGGTGTATTGACCACATAATCCAGCAACTGGTCGATCGAACTGACCCCCACATGCATCCGGGTATCAGAAGAGGCATAGTAGATGTATACGGTGCCGTCTTCGCCGGCGATCCATCCATTGGAAAATACTACATTGGAGACATCTCCCGTTCTTTCCTCCCCCTCAGGCGCCAGGAAATAACCGGCCGGCTTATACAGCACCCTGGTCAGATCCTGCAGATCGGTGAGGAAGAGGTAGAGCGTATACCGCAATCCTGCCGCCGTATTGCGTACCCCATGCGCCAGATGCAGCCATCCCAACGGCGTTTTGATCGGCGCGGGACCCAGCCCGTTCTTCGCTTCATTGATAGTATGATAGCTCCGTGGATCGATAATGGTTTCCTGTTCGATGACAGCCCGGGTAATGCTGGCCGACAACCCGAACCCGATGCCGCCACCACTACCCGCATGAATAAAGCTGTCCTGCGGCCGGGTATAGAAAGCATATTTCCCGTCGACAAACTCCGGATGCAGGACCACATTACGTTGTTGAGGAGAAGGCGTCTGCAGGTCTGCCAGCCTCTCCCAGTGATCCAGATCCCTGGTCCGGGCAATGCCACACTGCGCTATCGCCGATGATTGATCGCCCGGAGGTGCCGAAGGATCCTTTCTTTCCGAACAGAACACCCCGTAGATCCAGCCATCCTCATGCTGCACCACCCGCATATCGTATATATTGGTCTCTGGCTCATCTGCTCCCGTCGCACGGGCTTCGGACCTATCCCCTCCCGTTCCCGGCATCCTGATCGGATAATCCCGGAATCGGAAACGATCCACCCCATTCTCACTTTCCGCCACCGCAAAAAAAGACTTCCGGTCCCGCCCTTCCACCCTCGCCACCAATGCATACCGGTCCTTCCATCGGATCGCGCCCGCATTGAAGACGGCATTGATCCCATACCGTTCCATCAGGTAAGGATTCGTTTTTTCATCGAGATCATACCGCCAGTGTAAAGGAGTATGAGCCGCCGTCAACACCGGGTTGACATACCGGGCATAAATGCCGTTACCCACACCCGCCGCTTCATTCGGCCGCAGGATGCATTGCTCGTATTGACTTTGTAATTGTTCCAGCCTCTTGCTAAATGAATGTTGCATCATAAACCACCTCCCTTTGTAAACGATCGTACGATTTCCCAGATCGCCTTGTCACTGTCGAATACTGAATTCAGCCCCTGCTCCTCCATAGGAGGGTCTCCCAGAAAAGTATCCCCCTGCTTCCAGAACGCCTGCCCTTTTACCGGCCGGCCTTCCCCGCCAAATGCCCAGAAATTACAACCGGCGATGCCTTGTTTGTCAGCGACGCTCTGCTGAACCATCGAGAACAGCAAATGATAATATTTTTCCCGCAGTGTGGCAGGTGCCGCAGGGTCAAAGGACTGGAGGTCCCGGGGCAGACCGAACTCTTCGATCACCATCGGCTTATCCAGGCTCTGGGCCACCACCTCGTGTTTGGCGATATAGGCCCTGGTATTGAGAAGGATCGCAGGCATGCTTTTCGCAATAGCCGTATCGCTGAAAAAGCCCCAGTTCTTCGGCCAGACATGAATGGTCAGGTAATCGATATTCCGGTCGGCATGAATACGTTTGTACAGATCGAGGTCATCGCCCGTGCTCGCCATACCTTCCGTCCCGGTAGTCACCAGGTGATGCCCGTCCATTGACTTGATCAACGCGGCCGTCGCACTCACCCATCGCTGATAAGAATCATTCACAGCCGGATGCATAGGCCGCGGCTCATTAGCCAGCTCCCAGGCCATGATCGACGGATCGGCGGCATACCGCATCTTCGTAAGACTATTCGTCCGGCCTACCAGCTTTTTCACCTGCCGGAAATAATCCTCCTTACAGGCAGCACAGTCATAGAACTGACTGGTACGATCCCTCAACTCCTCCCAGTTCATCTTCCGCAGGAATACCGAGTCGGGTAACAGTCCGTTCCAGTTGAGATATTGCAGGAAGCCGCCGCTCCAGTCCCAGTTGTTGGACAAATAAATGACGGCTTTCATTTTACGCTTACCCATCTCCGAAAGTAAAAAGTCCAACCCCTGCAGCGCATCCTCGCTGAAGACCCCTTGCCGGGGCTGCAGTGAAGGACCCACCCTGAATGAACCGTCGATGGCGCCGACCCCTTCCGCTCCTGCCACGATACGCAGGTTGGTCACCCCGTTGGCCGCCAGGAAAGATAACTCCCGCTGCACCCTCGCCCGGCCGGCTTTGCCATAGGCACGGGTAGCCAGCAAGGCGCCCTGCCAGTAATTGGCGCCAATATAATAATAAGGCTGGCCGTCCAGCCGGAAAGTAATACCATCTCTTTGTACAAAGCCTTTTTCAGCGGACGGATCGGTCATATAAGCCAGGCTCCCCGGCCTCTGCCCATATCCTTCACCCGCCGAAGCCCCCTCTTCCGCTATCCCTTCCGCCGCACGCCATTCCAACCCCTTTACATTCTCCTGCGACAACCATTGCCTCCCACCCTCCAGGCCGGCTCCGACCGTTCCACCATCATCCCCGGCCAAACCCGCCGCACCGATAGGCCTGCGACCCCGCCTTACATTTCGCACGGAGGCATTCTGCCCGTCTTTCAGCACGATCACCGCCTCTGCCACCACGGCATTCGGCGCAGCCTCACCAGTCAGCCCATCGATCGTCAACCCCTGGAAATGATCGCAGGCGATGGCATTCGTGAAATAATCCGGCAGCGTCGCCTCCCATTTCACCTCCATCCCTTTCACCGTGAGCCCATTCACATACCGCGCATACAAGGCAGGAATATCATGCTTAAAAATGGCCTGCTTCGGATCGTTCGTCGCCCGCAGATCGAAATTGCCGGCATAAAGATCCGTCAACGGCCCTCTTACCAGCGTGAGCTGGACATTGTCGAAACTAATATCCCGGAGCTTGCTTTCTTCCGACCCATATAACACGATCCCCTCTTCCCCCCGGGCAATAATATTGGTAAATCTTATATTGCTGAGTGTCCCCACTTCCTTACTGCCGATCCCCGGAAGCGCGGAGATATGAATAGGCTCCCCATGCCCCCACCATTGCCCGGGATACAGACGGGTATCGATGATCATATTGGAGAACAGCATATTCTCTATATTACCCTTCCGGCGTTGAAAAATACCGATGCCCCGGTTGCTGCCGTAAATACGGATATTGTCGAACAGCAGGTTGCCGGAATGGTCGTCGTTAAACCCATTATAACCGATACGGATACCGCTCGACCGGGAATAAAGATTGCAATTGGTCACCTTGAGATTGCTGGTGCTGACAACGGCAATGGCATCGTCGCCGGCACGTACGTCGCAATCGGCAATAATTACGTTTTTGGAATCGTACATATCGATTCCATCGCTATTAGGCACGCTCATATCATTGTCGATAGAGATCCCCAATACCTTGACATTGTCGCAGGCATTCAGGTCCATCGTCCAGTCATTGGCATTGCGGACCGTAATATCCCGCACTGTCACTTTCTTACAGGCATGGAATATAAGCTGGGTACCCGGCCTGTTCCCAAACTCCCCCTTCCACATCACCGGCGCATCTTTGTTGCCTTTGGCGGAACCCATGTAATTTTTCCCCTGGCGCGTATATTTATTGTCTTCTTCACTGCTGACCTGCACGCTGTCCATGTAAAAATAGGCGGCCGCCCGTCCATCGATGACCCCGGTGCCCGTAATGGATACATTCTCCGCACGGTCGGCAAAGATGATCCCTAATTTTTTGCCTCCCGCCCCCGAACCGCTGAACCCATAATCCGTTTGCAGCAGATAATCGTTGGTGTTATCGGAAGCGAGGATGACAGCCCCCGGGCTGAGAAAAAGATTGACATTGCTGAACAACTGGAACGTACCCGTTAAAAAAGTTCCGGCAGGAACATACACCGTTCCCCCCCCGGCTTTTACGCAGGCGGCTATCGCTTTGTTGATCCCCCTGGTGTCCAGCGTATGGCCATCTCCTTTGGCTCCATAATTTTTAATGTTGAAAAAGCCATCGGCCGCCTTCTGGCTATAACCCTGCGAAAAAACTAACATGCTAAAACAGAAGAGGGTAGCAGATCTTTTAAAAAAACGCATATGAAATTTTAATTTATCAATTAATTGGCACCATCCGGAAATTACAGATGGAGAAATCACTCTGGCTGGGATTGGCATCCTTCAGCATGAACTCCATAATAATAGGATTCGAGAACGTAAACCCGGCCAGGTTGCCCCAGCTCTTCAACGGAACGGTAAAAGTTTGCCACTTGCCATTGGTGGAAAAAGGATACGCACCATTGCCGGCATCATAGAAAAACTCTTTAAAATTACCGCTATTGAAGACCATATAAAGCTTCTTCGGTAGGGAAGGAGGCCCCGCCGGAATATTCATTTCGAATTTCAACGCATAGTTGACATATTGGGTCGGATCATTCACCAGCGCCGCAGGTATCGCACAATTGTTGCTGCAGAAAGGATCCCAGGCCCAGCCACCCTGCCAGGACTTCTTTACATGAAAATAAGGACCGTTGATGGGAGCGGGGGTAGGACCCGAAGAGAGATAAGAGCTCCCATTCCAGCCGTTATAATTCGACATATTGAAAAGGAAATTCCGGTTGTCCATATACCAGGCCGTAGTGGTCTTGTTGATATTCAACGGTGCGATCCCTTTCAGCGTCAGAGGACCCGGCTGCGCCGAAGCAGGTACGATCACCTTCAGGCCCGTGGCCGTACCGGATACTACGTTGACCGTACTGCCTCCCGTGAACGTCACGGTAGTGGCCGAAGTATCCAGGCCATAGAGATCAAAATTCTGTCCTACCAGCGTGAGCGTATCCCCGATGGCCGCATACTCGTTCAGGATGCCGTTCACCTGGAGCGCCGGGATCATCGTAGTAAAATTATACGTCGCCGTACCCCCCTTGGTCGTCACCGTGATCGTATTGGTGATATTCTTCGGAATAGCCCGGGGGATCTGCACCGTCACCGAAGTGTCGGAGGCATAGATCGTCTTATACGCCACTACCTGGTCATTAAAAGCCACCGACTGCGTGGAGCTGAGGTTGGCGCCGTAGATGATCACCCATTGCGTGAAGCTGCCGGAATTGATGCCCGTAGTATCGAGCGGCTGAGCCACCCGCGCAATGGTAGGTATCCCATAACCGGGATTCGAATCTTTTTTACAGGAGACCCCTATAAAGCCGGCCAGCGATAGACCGCAAAAAAGAAAGAAAATATTTTTTATCGTCTGCATAAAATGCCTGTTTAAATAATTAAAAAATTACCATCCAGGGTTATTACCCCCCAGCGCTGAATTGGTATTGATCTCATCGGTGGAAATAGGGAACAGCAAATTCCGGGACGACCTTACCTTCGTAAGCCGGTCATTCCCCTGAATGATCACTCCCAGTTTGTTCATCACCTGCAAATACACGCCCCAGCGTAAAAGATCATATCTTCTTTGGGATTCGAATACCAATTCACGCCCCCTCTCTTCAAAGACAAAAGACCGGAACTGATCCTGCGACATACCGGCCGGCGTAGCGCTGGCATGACTGCGGAGACGGACGGAATCCAGGTACTGATAAGCCGCACCCGTAGGACCATTCACCTCGTTCTCGGCCTCGGCATACATCAGCATCACCTCCGCATACCGCAGCATCGGAATGAAATTATCCGAGTTGGCGGTGCCGGGATTGCTGACATAACTATACTTATTGGAATAGGCCCGGTCATAATAAGTGCCGTTCCAGACATAAGTATTGCCGGCTGCATCATGCTTGTACAAAGCGGTGTCGACTTGGGGATACAGGATATAGTTCGTGTACTGGGGCTGCCCGTAATCCACGATATACTGATGGGCCACTCCTTTTAAAATACGGTCATCAACATGTTCATAATCGTTATAATGATTATCCGTCATCCATACGGCGGAAACTCCGCTTCTGTTCGGCTGTGCCGCATTGAAATAATAGAACAGGTCCGTTTCCAGGTTGTCATTCCCTGTCTGCGCCTGGATCTCCCACATATGCTCTTTCATGTTTTTACTGCCTGTCTGCCAGATGTCCATAAAATTTGGAAAGAGGGAGTATTCACCGCTATACAGCACTTCCAGCGATTTGGCCCTGGCGGAATCGAAATAAGCCCTGCTGTCAAAATTCTCACAACCCGCCACCACATTTTTAGCATAGGTATATTGAGCGTTGTCCTGTCCACCTCGTACGGTAAGCGAGCCCCCCTTCAGAGAACCGCTGGCCATCGTCAGATAAGCCTTGGCCAGGAAAGCGGAAGCGACCCCCTTGGTCACCCGGCCTTTTTCACCGGACCGGCTGTCACTGGCAGGATACAGCAGGCTTTCCGCCGCCTTAAAATCATTGATCGCTACCTGGAAGACCTGCGCTACCGAAGACTTGGGCATATTGGCAATGTCTCCGGAGGCCACGGTTTTTAAATGCACCGGCACGGCTCCATATATTCTTACCAGGTCGAAATAGGCCCAACCTCTCAAAAAAGTCACTTCCCCGATAAGACGGTTCTTTAGCCCCTGGTCCATACTGGCTTTTCCAATGTTCTCCAGTACGCTGTTCGCCCGGCTGATCAGGAGGTAATGATCGCTCCAGATATTATTGATCCCCCAGAAGGCGGAAGGGTTCCCCGCTCCGATATTACCCAGGAACCAATCGGCCCCCATCGCATGATCGCAATCCAGGTCCGTGAGCCAATACGGCTGTTTCATCAGTCCCCATCCCCAGAACGTGTTATAAACACCGCTTACGGCCGCCGTCGCATCTGCCGCATCCTTATAAAAATTCTCCTGGGAGAGGAAACTATAGGACTGTTCCTGCAGGGCTTTATTACAGGCCGTAGCAAAGAGCATAGCCGCCGGCAGGATGAAATAAAATATCTTTTGCATAAAGAATAAATTAAAATAAATAGATCTTAGAAAATGCACTGAACTCCCAGATTGTAAACCTTGGAACTGGGGTAGCCTCCCATGTCCACACCACGACGGGAAGGATCATCTCCGTAACCGTTGATGTCAGGATCATAACCGCTGTATTTGGTGATGGTGACCAGGTTGTTGACATTGGCAAATACCCGCAGGGTCTGGATCGCCCGGGTCTTCATCCTTACATTGTACCCAAGACTTACATTCCTCAAACGGATATAACTGCCATTCTCGATAAACCGGCGCGTGAATTTAAAGGCACGCCAGTATTGCTGTTCCGGCTTGGGACTCTTGGCATGTTCCCAGTTGGTGAATGTCCAGCGCTCATCCCACATCTTCTGCGTGACGTTATTGAACCCTCCGATATTGGAAAGATAATAAGTGTTCATATTGATGATATCATTCCCGTATACACCCTGTATCAGGATATTCATATCGAAATTCTTGTAGGTGAAGTTGTTGGTGATTCCATACGTAAACTTGGGATTCACATTCCCGATCAGGGTCTGATCTTTCGGGGTAATGGCCCCGTCATGATCCAGATCCTTGTACCGGATCTCTCCCACCATACGGGCGATAATAGCATCGGGCTGTCCGTTCATGACGGGATCCGACCTCACTTCCGCCTCATTCTTGTAAATATCCTGTTCGACATAGCCATAGAGGGCGCCGATGGGTTGCCCTACCTTCTGAATGAAAGGCTGGTCCCCATTGGTGTTGATGCGGGTGGCAAACTGCTCCTGCAGACCACCGCCCAGGCTGATGATCTTATTCCGGTTGAAGGAAATATTGCCGGAAAAATTCCAGGTAAAATCATGATTGGTGACCGGAATGATGCCGATGGTCATTTCCAACCCTTTGTTCTCTACCTCGCCCCTGTTCACCAGTTGCGTGGAATAACCCGTGGTAGGAGGGATCGTGACACTTTGCAACAGATCATGCGTCCTCTTATAATACAGGTCGGCATGGAAAGTGATCCTGTTCTTTAGGAATCCCATGTCAAGACCTGCATCATACTGGTCGGTAGTTTCCCATTTTAAATTCACATTTCCCGGACCGGCATAGACATTGTCGGCATACCCGCCGGACAAAGTGCCATTAAAGGTATACGGGAAGGAAATAAGCTTGGACAAAGTGGAATAAGGAGCTAAGCCCTGGTTGCCGGTACGGCCATAACTGGTACGGATCTTAATGTCATTCACCGTACCCAGCAGGTCCTGCATGAACGGTTCGTTCGACAGCTTCCAGGCCAAGGCCCCGGAAGGGAATTGTGACCATCGGTTCCTGGGAGCGAATTTGCTGGTGCCATCATCCCGGAAGGACAGCGTGAACAGATAACGGTCTTTCCAGGATTCGGTAATACGCCCTAAAAAAGAGACGAGATCCGACTTGGTCCGGTTGTTCTGCACGATGGGCGGATTCTGTCCGCCATTCATATTATTGTCCTGGAGCTGGTCATTTACAAAGTTACTGGCCTGCTGATTCTTGGTGCTGCTCTGGTCATCTTCGTACGTAGCGCCGGCCGTAAAAGTAAGGACATGTTCCCCCAGCGTCTTCGAATAGTTTAAGATACTCTCGGAAGTGATCGAATTATACCACCCCTGCGACTGATAAGCCAGACCGAGATAGGACAATCCTTCATAAACGGAACGGGGATAATATTGCTCCCGCTGGTTATTATAATAGCTGATACCAATATTCTGCCGGAAGGTCAGTCCCTTCGCCAATGTAGCTTCCAGGTAATTGGAAGAGAAAATTTGTGATACCAGAACCTGGTTCTTTACCGAATGCACATAGACATAAGGATTGGATACCTGGGTGGCGGCCGTGAAATTATTGGTGCCCGAGTCATACAAAGGAGCGGTAGGAGCGAAGGCCAGAGAAGCCTTCACCACGCCGACCCCGCCGCTCAGATCTTCGTTATTGGTCTTTACCAGCTGATTCGTCGACCGGGTAAAATTGGTATTCGATCCCAGTACCAGCCATTTCTTGACATTCCGGGTGAAATTGGCCCGGATCCCATATTGATTGAATTTGGAATTGGCGATCACCCCCTTCTGGTCCAGGTAACTTCCGGAGATCAGGTAGCTGCCATTGTCATTGGCCCCGGAAAAATTCAAAGAATAGTTATTCGTGACCCCGGTCTGAAAGATCTCTTTCTGCCAGTCGGTACTATGCCCGATAAAATCCTTGGGCCCCTTCACATAGACCGTAGAATCCGGGTTGGTAGGCGATTGCTGCGTCTGACCGGGATAAGGCAGGCCGCGTGGGGTAGGGCCGGGTTCGAAAAAATTGGAATTGCTATAGGCTTCATTCTGCATGCTGGCATATCCAAAGGCATCCAGCATTTTTATTTCGCGCATTACTTTTGACACGCTCAGGTTGGCATTCAGTTCCACTCTGTCCCCGCCGGTCTTTCCTTTCTTGGTGGTGATGATCACTACGCCATTGGCGCCCCGGGACCCGTAAATAGCCGTAGCAGAGGCGTCTTTTAAGATCGTAATGGACTCCACATCCGAAGGGTTAATAAAGGACAGGGCATTCGCGGAAGCTAATTCACCCCCGGATACGGAAGCAGGAGTGGCGTCGCTATTGCCGATCACATAGGGGATCCCGTCGACAACATACAGCGGCTGCGTTCCCAGGAAGGAGTTAGATCCCCTGATCGTTATATTCAGTCCCGCGCCCGGCGCTCCGTCACTTTGGCTGACGACGGCCCCGGCTACTTTACCCTGCATGCCGGAAACGATATTCGTGGGACTTCCCTTTACCAGGTCGGAACCCTTTAATACCTCCACGGAGCCGGTAAGGTCTTTCTTTTTCACCGTGCCATAGGCGACTACCACCACATCCCCCAGGTTGGAGGAGGATATTTTCAGGACCACCTGCAGAGGGCCGGTCCCGGTGAGGGAGATGCCTTCCGTCTGCATGCCGACGTAGGAGACCTCCCCTGTTTTGGCATTGGAGGGGACAGCGATTTTAAAACTACCATCCGCCCCGGTTGTGGCAGAGATCTTGGTATTGTTTACGGTTACCGTAGCGCCCGTGAGGGGATTCCCTTTCTCATCTTTGACGGTCCCGCTTACGGATTTTGTCTGGGCAAGGGCTACAGGGATTATTGCTGTAGTTGCCAGCAGGGAAATAAGGAGATAAAAGATCAATTTTCGCATTTGTCAAGCAATTTATGGGCAAACATAAATCCTTTATGCGCTATATTTTGATGCTTTTTTATCCTTCAATTGATCTTTATTCACCTTGCCTTTCTTCACCCTTCACAAAAAATCACAATGAAAAGTATTGTTTATTAAAATTAAAATATAGCTTTGCACACGAATTCCTTATTGCTCACATCTAAAAATCAAGGAATCATGACTGAACATATCTCCATATTACCCCTTTCACTCGCTGCCTAGAAGGCAGGCGCAGACTATTCCTTTCTTTTATTGGAAGTTTACATCGATCACGGGAATGATTGTTTCGTTTCATTGCTGATCATGCGGATCATTGCATCGATCTATTCCTGATCCCTCGTACGGTATTCGCCTGTCTGTAATACTATGTGCAGCAATTAATAAAATTGCACACGACGCACGTTTACGTGCGTACGCAAAAAATCGAAAAAATCTTTCGAACAGGACCTGGCTTGCCCGGTAATTAATGCCGGCGGAAAAGAATACAACAAATCATTAAACAATGAGCACTTTAAAAGCAAAAGATCTCAGCAAGATCGGCTATACGAATGACCAGGCAAGAAGCCTGGTGATCAACATAATTTCAAAACACTTCAAGCATCATTCCAAAGAAGAGCTGATTGCACTGTTAACTCAAATTAAAGACCATCCTGTCGATTATCGGAAGGATGCAATATGGGGAAAGACAGCCTGCACTTTCTTGGACATCGAAGACGAGAGCGATTTCAAGGTCTTTTCTTTATTATCGGAGACCGGGCCTCTTAAAATAGTAGGAGGTAAAGAGATCGAGTCCTCGGCGAAAAAACAAATGGAAGGGGCCATGGCCTTGCCCATCACCATACAGGGAGCCCTGATGCCGGATGCTCATACAGGATATGGATTGCCGATCGGCGGCGTATTGGCTGCCGACAATGCGGTAATTCCCTTTGGAGTAGGAGTGGATATCGGCTGCCGGATGACCTTGTCGATCCTGGATGAAAGCGATAGCTTTTTGCGCCGCTATTCACATCAGGTCAAAATGGCCTTAAAAGAATACACGCATTTTGGAATGGAAGGCGGCCTGGAATTTCACCAGGAACACGAAGTATTGGACAGCCCTGTCTTTCAGTCCACCGAGCTCCTGAAGCGCATGCAGGGAAAAGCAGCCCGGCAATTGGGTTCCTCAGGCAGCGGCAATCATTTTGTGGAATTCGGGGAAATTGAATTGTTTGAAAACAATTCATTGAACCTGGCCCCTAAAAAATACCTGGCCTTGCTTTCTCACTCGGGTAGCAGGGGACTGGGAGCCAACATCGCTCAATACTATACCAAAATTGCGATGGACACCTGCAAACTTCCGGCGGAAGTGCAGCAATTGGCCTGGCTGGATTTGAATAGCGAGGCAGGTCAGGAATATTGGTGGAGTATGAACCTGGCCGGAGACTATGCAAAAGCCTGCCACGACAGGATCCATCTCAACCTGTTAAAGTCATTGGGATTGCAGGCGCTGGCCACCGTAGAAAACCATCACAACTTCGCCTGGAAGGACCGGTTGGCGGATGGGAGAGACGTTATCATTCATCGGAAGGGCGCTACGCCGGCCCATGAAGGCGAGCTGGGAATCATACCGGGTAGTATGACCACCGCAGCTTACCTGGTAAAGGGTAGGGGAGTGGACGGTGCCTTGTATTCGGCTTCGCATGGAGCGGGAAGAGCTATGAGCCGGAAAAGAGCAAAAGAGAATACGACGGTCTCTGCCTTAAAGAAAATGCTGTCGGATGCCGGGGTGACCCTTATCGGCGGTAGTGTGGAAGAGAACCCCCTGGCCTATAAAGACATCGAAAAGGTGATGGACGCACAACGATCGTTGGTAGAGATACAAGGGAAATTTTTGCCCAAAATTGTAAGAATGAATAAAGAATAATGGCTGCCAAACAGCTATAACGAATTAAAAAAAATCAGATGGAAAAGATAATCATACAAATAACGTCGGGTCGCGGGCCCATCGAATGTTGCCGGGTGGTAGCCAGAGTGCAGGAGAAGATCCTGGCACATGCCCGGAAGATGGGTGTCGTCACGGAAGTGCTGGACAGCAAAAAAGCCGATTTGAAAGGCACCCTGCTTTCTGCCACCATCCTGGCGAAAAGCCCCAAAGACGGCAAAACCGCCAACAATGCCGGGAGCGCCGACCTGCAGGCATTCGTAAAGGAATGGCGTGGTACTATCCAATGGATCGCCCCCAGCCCCTACCGGAAATTCCATAAGCGGAAAAATTGGTTTGTCGGAGTAGAGATCTTCGATGTTAAGGAGCAATTGCAGTGGAACCCGAAAGAAGTGGTCTTCGAAACCTGCAGAGCCTCCGGACCCGGCGGACAGAACGTAAATAAAGTGGAGACCGCCGTCCGGGGAACACATACTCCTTCCGGTATACAGGTACTGGCGATGGACAGCCGCTCCCAATGGCAGAACAAACAGCTTTGCCTGGAGCGGCTCGAACAAAAGATATTGGCCTGGCAGACCAGCCAGCTGATCTGCCAGCAACAAACCCGCTGGCAGGAACACAACGCCCTGGAAAGAGGCAATGCCGTCAAAACAATCAGTGAGGATTTATAATTTCAAAAATAGTGGGCTTTAAAAACCCACTATTTAAAACAAATTTATCGCACCGGGTGTTGTATCCGGCATGGATAACTTTCCCCAAATAGCGATCCTCGACGACTATCAGAACGTCTCCCAATCCTTCGCCGATTGGTCGGCCTTAAAACAAAAAGCGCATATCACCGTTTTCAACGACCATCTGTCTGATGAGGCAGCTCTGATCGATCGCCTGAAACCATTTCAGGTACTATGTGTCATGCGGGAACGCACACCCTTAACCCGGAATATCCTTTCTCGATTACCTCAGCTGAAACTCATCGTTTCCACCGGCCATCGCAATGCCTCCATCGATATGAAGGCGGCCGCAGAACTCGGGATCACCGTCATGCCAACCGGTTATGACTCCATCGGCGCAGAGGAAATGACCTGGGCGCTCATCATGGCCCTTGCCCGCCATATCGTTCCGGAAAATGCTTCGCTAAGGGCAGGCGGTTGGCAGACTACCGTCGGGGTAGACTTAAGAGACAAGACGATCGGTATCATCGGCCTGGGGAACATCGGCAGCAAAATAGCCGCCTATGCCCGGGTTTTCGGCATGCGCGTGATCGCCTGGAGCGAGAACCTGACGGCTGAAAAGGCGGAACAGCAGGGTGCCGGGCTCGTCACCAAAGAGACTGTATTCAAAGAGTCCGACTTTATCACCATACACCTGGTGCTGAGCTCTCGCTCACAGGGCATCGTTGGGGCAACCGAGTTTAATCTGATGAAGCCTACCGCTTATTTTATCAATACTTCCCGCGGCCCCCTCGTGGACGAGGCCGCCTTGATCTCCATACTGAAAGAAAGAAAGATCGCCGGCGCAGCTGTTGATGTTTTCGGCGAGGAACCCTTACCCGGAGACCACCCTTTCCGGCAACTGGATAATATCCTGGCCACCCCTCATATCGGTTTTGTAACAGAGCATACTTACCGGATATTTTACCAGGATACCGTAAAAGCCATTACGGAATGGTTGCGGTAGAAGCGCCCTCACTCCGCCCTCAAACTCTCCACCGGATTCACCATCCCCGCCTTTACAGCCCGCCATCCTACCGTGAGGATCGTTATCGCCAGGACCATAGCCCCGGCCAGGACAAAGTCCCACCAACTGATAACCGTTCGATAGGCAAAGTCCTCCAGCCATTGATGCATAGCCCACCACGCAATGGGACAAGCGATAAGAATGGCCAGGAACACCAGCTTCAGAAAATCCTTCGAGAGAAGCCCTGTTATATCGCGGACGGTAGCGCCCAGCACCTTGCGGATCCCGATCTCTTTCGTTCTTTGCTCAGCAGCATAGGTCGCCAGCCCGAACAGGCCCAGGCAGGCGATGAAGACGGCTAAAAGGGCAAAGGAAATGAAGATTTTACCGGTGCGTTCATCCGACTGGTATAACTTATTAAAGTCATCATCCATAAAAGAATAATTAAAAGCCTGCCCGCCCATGGATTGATAGAGTTCTTTGATCTGTGCGATCAGACCGGGAATATTCCTCGTATTGATCCGGAAAGAGATAGCGCGGTTGTCGTCTGCAAGGTGGAATACAATGGGCTCGATCTTCTTGTGCATGGTCCCGGCGTTAAAGTCTTTTACCACCCCAAGGATATGAAATGCTGTTACAGGGTTGGGACCAGTATACAGGGATTTATTGATGGGATCCGTATAACCTAATAAACGGGCAGCTGTCTCATTGATCAGAACACCCGAGGAGTCGGTCGGCATTACGGGAGAAAAATTCCTGCCCCTGATTACCTTCATGCCCAGCAAGGGAATATAATTGGCTTCGATTTGCCAACTTCCCAGCAGAACGGTTTCACTGGCTTTCGCGGTTACATGATTAAAATACCCCCTGGAAATATAATATGCTTTATTCGGCAGATCGCTTGTCATCGTGCCGCCGGAAATTCCAGGTAGTTTCTCCACTTCTTCTTTAAATGCGTTGGCTCCTGTGCCGAGATTATTGGTGTTGTGGATGGTCAGTACCTGGTCGCGGTTAAAGCCTAAGTCCCTGCTGCGGATATAATTTAGCTGACTGTAAATAACCAGGGTGCCGATGATCAGGGCAATAGCAGCAGAGAACTGGAAAACGACCAGGCTGTTCCGCAACCGGCTGCTTTTAAAGCCTGTAGACAATCGACCTTTTAACACCTGAATAGGTTGAAACGCCGATAGATAAAGAGCCGGGTAACTGCCGGCCAATAATCCAACAACCAGGGGACTCAATAAAAGAGCGAAGGCGATCCATTTTTTCCCAAGCACATTAAGGACAATATGCTTGCCGGATAACTGATTAAAATAAGGGAGAAGGAGTGCCGCTATAAGAATTGCCAACAGCAGGGCTACACAACTCGTCAGGATGGACTCCCCCAGGAACTGGACAATCAGGTCCCTCCGGGAAGACCCCAGCACTTTTCTAACCCCTATTTCCCTGGAGCGGTCGGCACTACGGGCCGTAGACAGATTCATGAAGTTTGAGCAGGCGATCAGTAATAGGAAGACGGCGATAATCATGAAAACATAGACAAGCTGGATATTGCCATTGGGTTCGAATTCGCCCGTGACATTGGAATACAAGTGGATGCGGGTCAGGGGTATCGAATAAAATCCCCAATAATCCCCGTTCTTCGCCATGTCCGTAAGACTGCTGTGCATTTCGTTCTGCAATTGAGGACCGATATATTTTGTTACTGTCGCCGCCAGCATCCGATCGATGTCTCCGGTCGTAACACCTGGCTTTGCCAGCAGATAAGTAGCCGAAAATAAATTTATCCATCGCCCGCCCCCATTGAATTTCTTCTCGGACATGGACCTGATGAAATCGAAATGGAAATGGGAGGGTGCCGGCATATCTCTAATGACCCCGGTGATTGTATAGGTGGTGGTATCATCTGTTACCAGGGTCTTACCCAGTACATCCGTGCCGGAAAAGTATTTTCTCGCGATGCGCTCGGAAATGACCATCGAATAAGGCTCGACGAGGGCCTTGTGAGGATTTCCCGCGATCATAGGTAAACTGAAAACATCGAATAAGGTGGAGTCGGCAAATACGGCATTGGATTCCATAACTTTCTCTGGTCCCTTCCTTACCCACATTTCTCCCCGGTCCTGGTAACGTACCCGAACGGCTTTTTCAATAGATGGGTAATCCATTACCAGCGCAGGCCCCATGGGAGAAGGCACAGCGATGCCATTAATACCATTTCCGTTTACATGAAGATCGGATACGATACGGTAAATCCGGTCCGCTTTATCATTATACCGGTCATAGCTGAATTCATCTGTCACGAATAAGGTGATCAGCAGACAGACAGCCAGACCAATGGCCAGCCCAAAAATATTGATGGCCGAAAAGCTGCCGCCTTTCCGAAGATGGCGAAGGGCAATCCTGAAATAGCTCCTGAGCATAGTTATGGATTGAATGATTCCCCAGGTCACCAGGGGCGCCCGGAAAACATACGATGCTTCAGAAAGGATATTCCATACGAAAAACATCCTTTTGCCTGAATTTTCTCTCCTTTTCTTTATATTTCAATATGAAAATCCCAGCCTTCCTGTTTTACCTTATCTACCTCGGAGCCATAACTCCAATCCCCCGTGTCTCAGCGCAAGCCACCACCTCCGCTCAAACCACCGCCACCGCCCGGATCGACCCGCACAACATCACCATCGCCCGCGACAGCTTCGGAGTACCGCATATTTTTGCCCCCACCGATCCCGAAGTAGCCTATGGACTGGCCTGGGCGCAGGCCGAAGACGATTTCAACACCCTTCAACTAGTGATATTGATGGGGAAAGCCAGATTGGGCAGCGCCCTGGGCAAGAAAGGAGCGGCAGCGGATTATACCCTACAACTCCTCCGTTGCCGTCAGCTGGTCGATGAACAATGGAGTACCCTCAGCCCGGATTTCGTGGCCCTGATAAAAGGCTACACACAAGGGCTAAATGCTTATGCCACAGCGCACCCGGAGGAAATCAACTATAAAAAGGCCTTTCCTGTCAATGAGAGAGAATACCTGGCCGGAGTCGTCCTTTCGGTAAGCGTTTTTTGTGAGGTCGGGTCTGTCCTTCCGCAAATCCTCAGCGGTAAAATCGCTACGATTCCCGGCTTTTCTTCCGGCCAACCCGGTGACGACCATGGCCCACAAGGTTCCAATGCCTTTGCCTTCCATCCTTCCCGCACCACCACCGGCGAGGCGTTCCTGGCCATTAATGCCCATCAGCCTAATGAAGGCCCCATGGCTTTTTATGAGGCGCATGTACAAAGTGAACAGGGGTGGAATATGCTGGGCGGCGTATTTCCCGGCGGCTGTCTGATCTTCCACGGCACGAATGAGAACCTGGGCTGGGCGCATACCGTTAACAACCAGGATAAGGTCGATGTGTTCCAGCTGCAGATGAACCCCGCTGATAACAACCAATACAAATTCGACGGCCAGTGGCTGAACCTGGAAGTAAAAAAGATCCACCTCCATGTAAAGGGCATCCCCGTTTCCATCGGCAAAAAAGTGTATTGGAGTAAATATGGTGCGACGGTAAAGACCAAACAAGGGGTCTTCTCCCTGCGTACCCCGGCCAATATGGATTGTAAGGCGCTGGAGGAATGGTACCGTATGGACAAAGCGAAGAACTTTACGGAATTCTATCAGGCGCTCAGTATGACGAGCCTGCCCATGTTCAATATCATATATGCAGATCGTTACGACACTATCTTTTATATCAGTAATGGGAAGATGCCCAGGCGCAATCCCGATCCCAAATACGACTGGAGCCGCACCGTCCCGGGCAATACCTCCGCTACCCTCTGGACGGAATTCAAACCTGTTACGGAATTACCGCAATATATCAACCCTCCCTCCGGATACTTATTCAATACCAATCATTCCCCCTTTTTAGCGACGGACCCGAAGTACAATTTGGACAGTCATAAATTCGACCCCAATGACGGGTACGAATTGTATAATAACAACCGAAGCCTACGGGTGGCGGAATTACTCAAGGGGTTCGATAAAATGGATTACGCCCGTTTCAAACGGCTCAAATTCGACCAGCAGCTACCTCGTCAGCTCAAATATATTTATCGTATTGACACGATACTACAGTTGAATCCCAGCGATTATCCCGACTTAAAAGACCTGATCACCGGGCTTCAGCAATGGGATCATAAGACGACTGCGGACAGCAAAGGAGCCGCCCTATTCATGCTGATGTATAACTATGTGGCTAAGAAACTGGCAGGCGTCCCGCCCCGGCAACTAACGAAGGCAGAATCTTTGGAGACCCTTCAATACGTCCACGACTACATGATCCGGTATTTCGGCAGGACCGACCTGGCCCTGGGAGATATCCAGAAACTGGTGCGCGGCGATGATGCCCGCCCGGCCTGGGGCCTGCCCGACGTACTCTCGGCTGCCTATACCGGGCCTTATAAAAATGGATTGCGAAAGGTGATCTCCGGCGACGCTTATATCTGTTTCGTGCGTTATCCCAAAAATGGCCTGCCCCTCATCGAATCCATCAACACCTTCGGCGCCTCTTCCCATCCCGGCTCCCCGCATTACAAAGACCAGATGGACCTGTTCCAGCGCCAGCAGACCAAGCCCATGACCCTCGACAAAGCCCGGATCCTGCACTCCGCCGAAAAGATCTATCACCCGGAATAGCCCGCCTCCTTCTTCCCCATCCTCTCCGCACTTCGGGAAGTCCGGTTGTATAGTTGTAGCCAGGTGAGGCAAATTGACCTTTTTAACAATGAAAATTGAGCCTTAAAACAATGCGTATAAAAAGCATTAGATCGACCTTTGTACAACTAAAAATTTATGTAATGCAAAAAGTAGATAAGGTTTTCATTAATGGAGCATTTGTTACTCCTCATGGAACGCAACAATTAGAACTGGAAAATCCGGCAACCGGTGAGATCATTACCAAGGTAACTTTGGCTGATGAAGTAGATACACAAAATGCTATTAGTGCAGCAAATGCTGCATTTAAAATTTATTCTAAATCCAGCTTGCAGACACGTCAGGAATACCTGCAACGAATTCATGATGTAATGGCTGCAAAGTTTGATCATCTGTTCGATATTATTAATACCGAATATGGATCCCCGCAATGGTTCACTAAATTTGCTTTAGAAGATGCTGTAAGATCCTGGTTGGTGGCAAAAGAACAGTTAGAACCTGAGACGTTCCGTTACAATTTAAAAGAGGGCGCCGAAGTGATTTTAGAGCCTGTTGGTGTAGCAGGTTTAATTAGCCCCTGGAATATTAGCCTATGGTTCATGTGCGTAAAAGCATCCGCTGCAATTGCGGCAGGTTGCACAGTGGTAATGAAGCCGAGTGAATTAAGTGCCCAGCAAAATAATGCTATGGCGGAAATATTTAACGAAGCTGGCCTTCCTCCCGGATTGGTTAATGTTTTGAATGGCACTGGAGAAATAGTAGGGAATGAGATCACTCGTAATCCAGGAGTAAATAAAATTTCTTTCACAGGCTCTACTGCTGTAGGGAAATTAATTGGCAAGAACGCAGTTGACACGATGAAACGTGTAACCTTAGAGTTAGGTGGAAAGTCGCCCTCAATAATAGTGGATGATGCTGATTTAGAAAAGGCCATTCAGTTTGTGTTGCAGGTAGGGCTACAAAATAGCGGACAAGCTTGTATTGCAGGAACCCGTATATTGATTCCAGAAAGTCGGGAAGATGAAATAATTGCCGCTTTGAAAACGGGCGTTGAGGCAATGAAAGTCGGGCCTGCAACTGACAAACAATCGGCAATAGGGCCTTTAGTCTCGAAACGACAATACGAGCGTGTACAGAACTATATTAAAAAAGGCATTGAAGAGGGCGCCGAATTGTTGACCGGTGGCTTAGGACATCCTGAAGGCTTAGAGAAAGGTAATTTTGTTAAACCTACGATCTTTGTTAAAGTAGACAATCACATGACCATTGCTCAGGAAGAAATTTTTGGGCCTGTACTGTCTGTTATCACTTTTAAAGACGATGCTGATGCAATTAGGATAGCAAACGATTCCAGTTATGGTCTGCATGCTTATATTGCTGGCACAGACATAGAAAGAGCAAAGGGAATAGCAGAGCAACTTCAGGCTGGCAGAATTGCGATCAACGGCTTTGTTGATGAGCCGAGAGCTCCCTTCGGTGGCTTTAAGCAGTCCGGAATTGGAAGAGAATTTGGAAAATTTGGTTTGGAAGCCTTTTTGGAACCGAAAGCAGTATTTCATTCGTAATAAATATATCATAAATTGGTAGTAAGAATAAAGCAGTTCGAATTAGTTCTGACTAAACGAAAATGGTATGGCAGAGATAACAGACCCAAATATTCCCAGGATAATATACTCCCGTATTTCAAAAAAGACTATGGAAGGTGAGTTATTCATCAGACAACACGTTTTTGATTATATCATTTCCGGTTGTTCCGAGGTTTTTCTTGAAGGAAAATCACATACGTTTAAAGCAGGAGATTTCCGATTTGCTGTAAGGAACCGATTGAGTAGGTTCATTAAACTTCCCCCTACCGGCGGGGAATATCGATCTATTTCTATTTGTATTGATCAGGATACTTTGCATGAATTAAAGAATCAATATAAGAATAGTAGCATTATACATCAAAAGTTCGATAATGTATTTCTTCTAAAATCTAATAAAGCATTCAAAAACTACGTTGATTCATTATTACCATACCTGGAGAGTGGAGACGAAATCAGTGAACAATTGGTAAGAATAAAAATTAAGGAAGCTGTTTTAATCTTCATTGAAGCAAATCCTGATTTAAAGCACATCCTATTTGATTTTAATGAACCCGGTAAGATTGATCTGGAAGCCTACATGAATAAACACTATTCTTTCGGCGGCGAACTGGATCAGTTTGCTTATTTAACCGGCAGAAGCCTTTCAACGTTTAAGCGAGATTTTAAACGCATTTTTAAAACAACACCCAATAGATGGCTAATGGAGAAAAGACTTGAGCGGGCTTATTATCTGATAAAAGAATGCGGAGTACGTCCTAAAGAAGCTTACAGCGAAGTTGGATTTAAAGATTATTCGCATTTTTCATTTGCATTTAAAAAAGTGTTCGGCGTTGCACCGTCTCTGGCTACATAAGAAAATCTGCCAGAGCACTTTCGCCATCAAATAAAGATAAACCATGTCAGAACAACTCAAATTTGATCGTCGCCGTTTTTTGAGTGCGGCGGCCATCACTATTACTGCCGGCCCGCTTGTCATGATCGATTCAGCGGATGCACAAACCGTACAAGTAAGACCTGAAAACACAGCCGTAATCAAAGTGGGGGCGAACAGCTCATTCGACAGTATCAAACAAATTAATGCCGGCGTCCTGAATGTCGGCTATGCCGAAGCCGGCCCAGCTGATGGCCCTGTCGTGATCTTGCTGCATGGCTGGCCATATGATATTCACAGCTATGTTGATGTAGCACCTATGCTTGCGGCGAAGGGTTACAGGGTTATTGTTCCCTATCTGCGCGGACACGGAATCACCCGCTTTCTTTCAGCGGCTACTTTCCGTAATGGCCAGCAATCAGTCGTGGCGCTTGATATCATCGCTTTGATGGATGCGTTAAAAATAGAAAAAGCCATTCTGGGCGGTTTTGATTGGGGAGCGCGTACGGCCTGCATCATCGCGGCGCTTTGGCCGGAACGCTGCAGGGCGCTCGTTTCTGTAAGTGGATACCTGATCAACAACCTGGAACGCAATAAAAAGCCATTACCTCCTAAAGTGGAATGGGGATGGTGGTATCAATATTATTTTGCTACAGAACATGGCCGGGCCGGCTATGAGGTAAACCGGCATGATTTTAACAAACTCATCTGGCAAAATGCTTCCCCTAAATGGAACTTTGATGACGCCACATTTGACCGGACTGCCACGGCTTTTGATAACCCGGACCATGTAAGCATAGTGATCCACAACTACCGTTGGCGGCTCAGCCTGGCTGAAGGCGATCCTCAATACGACAGTCTGGAGAAAAAACTGGCCGAC